>JAKDJD010000048.1 GCA_030454085.1 Kocuria sp. | reverse complement strand
GCCGGCACCCTCCCCAAATCTCTGGGGCGCCCCCCCCCCCCGGGGGGGGGGGGGCCCCCGCCCCGGGCGGTGGGGGGGGGCCCCGCCCCATTTCATGACACCGTCGGACACCCTACGGTGGCGTCACAACGTCTTGATCAGAATCGATGCGATCACGATCGATCCGGCGCTGACGCTGGTGAATCCGCCGATCAGCATGGGTGGAAGGATCCTGTCCTGAACTGACTTTTGCATTTCGGGGTCGTCCGAGGATGTCCGGGCAACTTCCGTGGTGATCAGGTAGTCCCCGGGGAAACCGAACATCGCGGTCAACGCCACCGGCATGCCCAAGCGCAGGTCCCACCCGAGGAGCTTCGTCGCGACCGCACCACCGATCAGTATCCCCACCATGCCGGTGGCCAAGATCAGCAGGACCGCTCCCAGCGAGGTCACGATCTGCGAGAGGGACGCTTCCATCAGCGGCACCGCGACCACGATGATGATGGCCACCATGCCCAGGGAGAATCCGCTGGCCTTCTCGAGAGACGCGCGGGGCAGGACCCCGGTCCAGACGCACACGATGCCAAGGGCCAGCCCCCAGATGCTGTAGGAGACCCCCGTGAGTCCTTGCAGGTACATGGCCAGCCCTCCGCCTGCGACGACCATGAAGAGAAGAACCAACTGGTTCTCCCGGATGGACGCCGGCAGTTTGACCCGGACTTTACGATCTGCTTCCGCCTGCGCTTCGGGAGAGAGCTGAATCGCCCCGGTGTCAGGGTCTCGTTCGACCCGGACCTCACCGCTGTCGATCAGGCGGCGCGCGTGACTCTTGAGGAAGAGCGCCGTGAGAGGCATCGCGGGGAGTGCCTGCAGCATAAGCACGAGGGTCGGAATGGTGGCCAAGGTGGTCAACCCCACCGAACTGAGCCCCTCGGTGGTCAGGAGGGTCGAGACGATCCCTCCGACCAACGGTCCCGTACCGGCCACGGCGGTCCCGTATCCGAAGACCAGCCCCACGACCAGCAGGATCAGGACAGTCGCGCAGGCCATTCCGGCCACCGAGATGACGATGGGCCGCCACTGTTTCTTCAACGAAGCGATCGGCAACAGCGTGCCCATGTGAACCATGATGGCCGGCTGCATGATGGTCGCCATGCCGACGAACATCGAGGCCTTGGCGATGGACGCCGGGAACACACCGGTCTGGGTCAACGCCGCCATCGCGAGCATGGCCACCAGGAGCGATGGTATTCGTGCGCGCGTCAGGGACGAGACCAACTCGCCCAGGGCAATGCAAGCCAGGAGGACGACTGCCGCGTACATGGTGTCCATGGATTGTCCGTTCTGTTGCGGGGCGATGGAAGGCCGCGGACGTCGAGCGACCCGCAGTGAATGTAATATGTATCACTTTCAAAGGCGTAGCCCGACCATAACACCCGATCTCCTCGACAAGAACCAGGAAACCCGAAGTAGAGCCTGGTCTACTCCGACTTCGCGGAACACGCCCGTAAACTGGATACCGCACGCCGCGAACCCCCGAGGAGATTGATGCCAAGTCGGACCAAGGACACCCCGCCCCGGCTTGCGCGCGCCGATGATGTGGACCTCGCCCGAAAAGGGCTGTCAGCCGAGGACGTCCGGGAACGCACCCAGCACGGCCTGACGAACGTCCAGCCGAACACGACCTCCCGCAGCGTATGGGCCATCGTCCGGACCCATCTGTTCACGCTCTTCAACCTCGTCCTGGGCGCATGCGCCGTCGTCATCATCCTCCTCGGACGCTGGCTCGACCTCCTCTTCTCCCTCGCGGCCCTCGCCAACATCATCATCGGGTTCATCCAGGAATTCTCGGCCAAGCGGCAGCTGGACAAAATTGCCTTGCTCCGCCGGGACCCGGCCAGAGTGCTTCGCGACGGGGCCGCATCGGCCGTGCCGCTCGAGGAGATCGTGCTCGACGACGTCCTTCTTCTCTCGCGCGGCGATCAGGTTCCGGCCGACGCCGAGGTCCTGGCCGCCGACGGGCTGGATCTCGATGAATCACTGCTGACCGGGGAAAACGACCCCGTGGTCAAGAGACCCGGCGACAGGGTGTACTCCGCGTCCTCCGTGGTCGGCGGTTCGGGCAGGGTCCGTGTGACGGCCGTCGGCGACAAGTCCCATGCGTCCCGGTTGGCCAAGGAAGCCCGTCAGTTTGCCCCGATCAATTCGGAGCTCCGGGCCGCGACGGAGCGGGTGGTCAAATGGATCTCGATCGCGCTGGTTCCGATCATTCTGGTGGTGCTCAATGGCCAGATGCAGGCCGTCGGAGGATGGCATCGAGCATTCTCGAGCGGGGACTGGAAGGACGCTCTCGTCGTCGCGGTCTCCTCGGTCGCGTCGATGGTCCCCCAGGGGCTGGCCCTCATGACGACGATTTCCTTCGCCGTAGCGGCCGTCAAGCTCGCACGCGATGAGGTCCTCATCCAGGAGCAACCCGCGGTAGAGGTCCTCGCCAGGGTGGACACCGTGTGCTTCGACAAGACGGGCACCCTCACGGAAGGCGGGGTGACGTTCGCGCGAGCCCACGGCCTGGGGACGCACGAGGGCCTCGACGATGCCGCCCAGGAAGCTCTGGCCTGGTTTGGGCACGACGAGAACGCGAACCCGACCGCCGCGGCGCTGGCCCACGACTTCCGGAGGCGCCCCGAAGAGCAACCGAGCGGCGTGCTCGGATTCTCGTCGGCCAACAGGTTCTCGGGCGTCGAGTTCCCGGGTACCGGCGCCTGGATCCTGGGGGCTCCCGAGGTGCTCCTCCAGGACACCGACAATCTCGACCGGGCGAGCGCTCTGGCCTCCGAGGGGTTCCGAACCATGGTCCTGGCCAGGGCCGACGCCTTGGCCAGGGACGACGACGCCCGCCCCATCCAGAAATTGCCCGAGGCCTGGAGCCCGGTGGCACTCCTGACCTTCCGCGAGCACGTGCGCGACGACGCCGAGGAAACCCTGCGGTACTTCACGGAGCAGGGAATCGATCTCAAGGTCTTCTCCGGAGACAGCCCCGCAACGGTGGCCGCCGCCGCCCGCCGCGCCGGAATGGACGCCGAGAACGGTGCAGTAGATGCGTCTCGGCTGCCCGACGACGGCCCGGAACTCGTCGAAGCGGCGCTGGCCCACAACGTTTTCGGCAGGGTCTCCCCCTATCAGAAGAAGAACATGGTGTCCGGGCTCCAGGAGCGGGGCCGAGTCGTCGCCATGACCGGTGACGGCATCAATGACGCCCTGGCCCTCAAGCACGCAGACCTCGGGATCGCCATGGGCAACGCGGCACCGGCGACGAAAGCCGTCTCCCGCCTGGTGCTTTTGGACGGGAAATTCTCGCGGTTGCCCTCGGTCCTCGCGGAGGGCCGGAAAATCATTGCGAACATCGAGCGGGTCACCAATCTGTTCCTGACGAAAACGAGCTTCGCCGTGATGATGGGCGTGGTCCTGGGGCTCCTCGCGTGGACGTTCCCTTTCCTGCCGAGGCAGTACTCCACGGCCGACCTGCTGATCATCGGTGGCCCGTCCTTCGTCCTGACCATGCTTCCCAACAACCGCCGGTACGTCGGCGGGTTCCTGCGCAGGGCATTGCACTTTGCCTTGCCGAGCGCCGTCGTCGTGACCCTGTGCATCGTCGCGGTGAATTTCTACGCCAAGCATCTGGATCCCAGCGGCCTCCAGGTGCAGCAACAGATCCAGACGGCGAACTTCATCGTCCTGGTCCTGGTCGGCCTGTGGATCCTGTGCGTGGGGTCCCGACCGTTGAGTCTTGCGCGAGGCGGATTGTTGCTGGCGATGTATGCCGCCCTGATTCTCGTGCTGATCATCCCGTGGTCGCTGATGTACCACGAGTTCCAGGTCCCGGAAGCGAACCTCCTCTGGGCCTCCTTGATTAGTGCCGTGGCGGGCAGCGCGCTCATCGAGGGGAACTATTGGGTGCACCGGTCCTGGATGCGCAAGCACCAGTCGGAGGCCTTCCGGGCGGGCGTCGCCTCCGGCGAGGTCTGACTCTCTCTCCTGCGCGAGGGGCAGTCTTGTGCCCGATGCGGGACCGAATCTGCACAACTTTGCCACTTCACGGTTTGGCGACACCGAGCGGCGAAACCCCGGGTCCCGTAGGTTATGACCTGCCAACATTTCCCCGGCACTACATCCTTGCGCAGGTTACGACCAGCCGGTAGTGTCATTCTCGGCTCGGCGCGCAGCGTCGAGACCTCAGGGTTGTTACTGGAACAGCAGGCAAGACCTGAGTCGCATCACCGGGCACCGTCCCGGTGGCTTCACCATGAGGCCTGACCCGAACATTCGCTGTCGGGAATGGCGCCTCGTGACCCGTCGTACGCGAAGACGTGGTCGTGGTGGTGGCGTGCGGCTCGGGTCTTTTTTGTGTCTTAAGACGATCGGCATCCACTGTCGGTCGATGCATCAAGGAGTCATCTGTGGACTACAAGAAGACGGCGAAATCCGTTCTGGACGGACTGGGCGGGGCCGACAACGTCGACTATTTCACCCACTGCGCGACCCGTCTCAGGGTCACCATCGGCGACAGGACCAAGGTCGACAAGTCGCAGATCGAGAAGACCGACGGTGTCCTCTCGGTCATCGAGCAAGCAGGCCAGACCCAGGTCGTCATCGGCAACGAGGTCTCAGAGGTCTACACCGAGATGACCAAGCTTCCCGGCATGGACCGGGAGGCCGGATCGTCGTCGAGCGGGTCGAAGAGTGCGGAGAGTTCCGGCGAGAAGAAGGCCGGAATCATCACCCGAATGTTCGATGTTCTCTCGGACTCGTTCCGCCCAGTCCTCTGGGCCCTCTTGGGCTCCTCGATGATCCTGACGCTGATCGTGCTGCTCCAGCAGCTGGGCGTGTTCGGTCACTACACCAATTTCGCGGGGCAGAACGTGACCGTAGACCTGGTCAATGGCCCCAAGGTGGGCGACGACGCCGCCAATGAGGACCTAATGAACACGTGGCGCTCACAGTTCCCGTTCTGGTTCATCCTCCTCGGCGCGGCCATGTCGGTTCTGAATTTCATGCCGGTCTTCATCGGGGCGACGGCCGCGAAGAGGCTGGGGGCCAACATGTGGGTCGGGGCCGCGATCCCGGCGGCCCTCATGACGGATGCGTTCCGTGGCCTGTCCACGATGGCTGGCGACGCCGGGCATATCACGCTCTTCCACATCGGCGACTGGGGCGTTCCCCTGTACCTCTTCAACTACACGGGCCAGGTCTTCCCGCCGCTGTTCGCCGTTGCGGTCCTGGCGCCGCTGGAACGGTTGCTGAAGAAAATCATTCCGAACATGCTGCACATGGTCTTCGTTCCCATGATCTCGATCCTGATCATGGTTCCCCTCACCGCGCTGATCATCGGTCCGATCGGCATCAACCTCGGGTTGGGCATTTCGAACGTGTTCCAGTGGCTCAATGACATCAATCCGGCGATCGTGGGGGTCGTCGTCGCCGGGTCGTACCTGTTCATGGTTCCCCTCGGCCTGCACTGGCCCCTCAACGCCGTGATGATCTCGAACCTCTCGACCCTCGGGTACGACTTCATCCAGTCCCCCATGGCCGCCTACAACTTCGCGGTCTTCGGGGTCGTCACGGGCGTGGCCATTCGTGCGGCCCGCGACAAGGAACTTCGCCAGGTCGCCACGGGCGCCGCGGTCTCGGGGCTTCTCGGCGGGATCTCGGAGCCTTCGCTCTACGGCGTCGTCCTCCGGTACAAGCGCGTCTTTCCGCTGATCCTGGTGCCGGCGATGATCGCGGGCGGCCTGATCTCCTGGCTCGGCGTGCGTTCCTACGCCTTCGCTTTCACGTCCTTGCTCTCGATCCCGGCAATGCAGCCGATTCCGCTCTTCGCCATCGGCCTGGCCATAGCCTTCTTCGGCGGTCTGGCCGGCGTCTTGGTCTTCGGGTTCCGTTCTCGGGAGCAGCGGGAGACCGACTTGGCCAAGCAGAGCGTCGCGACCGGCGAGGTCCCGACCGGCGACAGGATCCGTGCGGCCGCGGATGAACCAGAAGCCTCAAGGCCGACGCCGGCCGCCGTTTCTTCCGGCGGGGCCACGGCAACGAACGCGACAGGCGCAGGGGTCGCCACTGAGCCCTGGGCCGAGAGCCGGGGGCAGGAAGCGGCGACCAGAGAGCCGGGCTCGCCCCAGGACGACGACGCCGTGACCGTCGGGGCGCCGCTCGAGGGCGACGTCGTGGCCCTGTCGGAGGTACCCGACCCGATTTTCGCGGGCGGGAAGCTGGGTCAGGGTGTGGCCGTCACGCCAACGGCAAATACCGTGGTCGCACCCCAGTCCGGAACGATCATCGCGACGCCCGCTTCGGGCCACGCTCTCGGTCTTCGGCTGGACTCGGGCGTCGAGCTGCTGATCCACGTCGGCATCGACACCGTTGGTCTGGACGGACGAGGGTTCACGCCGGAGGTTGCCAAGGGGGATCGTGTCGAAACGGGCCAGAAGCTCCTGACCTTCGACCGGGACGTCATCACGGAGGCCGGGTGCTCCCTGATCACGCCGGTCGTGGTCACGAACACCCCCAAATTCGCCGACGTCGAGGGGCTTCCCGGCGGTCGGGCGGGGCTGGGCACCTCGATCATCCGGGTCACCACGGCCTGACCCTCTGCGATGGTCGACGCTGCCCGGATCGGAGGCGTTGACCCGATCCAGTGGCGCTTACCTCTCCCTTGTGGGGGTTGAACCCTCTCGAAAGAGGGGTAGATGCCACCCCATCGGGCGACACCCCCTCAACGCGACCACCGACCCGCACGCCGGCCGGAGAAAAGCACCTGAAACGGATGCTCGGCCCGGGCCCGGTGCGCCTCCGCCCGCGACGCGGACACGCACGAAACTGCCACCTCGGCCGGAAAGCACCACGTCGATCCGACGACGTATTTCAGGCCCTCAGGAAGCAGTCTCCTCGAGGAGTTGCCGCTGCTCGGGCGAGATGCGCACGATCCGGCTCGTGGGTTCGTTGAAGAATGCCAGCACGGTGGAGGCATCCACACACCGCACGCCGCTCTGGGGATCATAGATCCGGTATTCGATGGTCAGGCTCGCTGCGGTGATCTTCTCGACCCAGACCTCGACCTTGGCGGGCTGCCGACTGTAGGACAGCGGGGCGCGGTATTTGATGTGGTTCTCCGCTACCAGCGCTTGGGTGCCGCTGGGCAACTGGGTGAACAGCGGGATCGGAGCATCCGTGAGCTCGGCGCCGGGTGCCGCGGGAGGGGGACCGAACGCGGCCACACGGGCTTCCTCCATGATCCGAGCCATCTCGACATTGTTGATGTGCCGATAGGCGTCCATGTCGCCCCAGCGAAGGGGCACTTCCACAGTCAGGATTCGCGAACTCATATCACTAGCCTATCGATATTCCGGGCGACGACGCCGCCGGGAACGGCTATCCGCTCGTCGCCACCTCGGCTTCGTCGAATGCGTCCATGTCACTGCCGACGAACCGACGGACGAAGAAGTAGTAGACGGCCGTCAGGAACGCGTAGAAGCACAGTGCCACGAAGCCCGGGAGACGCATGTCGGGGCTCGAGAGCACGGCGGCGAAAATTGCGACCAGCCCGAGGATTCCGAGTACCGCCGTCGGCGCCCCGCCCAGCAGCCGGAATTCGGAGGAGGCACCGTTCTTCCGTCGGTAGCTGACGTAGGAACCGAGAATCAGCATCCACACCACCAGAATGAACGTGGTGATCACGGACATCATGATCAGGAAGACATTCTCGGTCACGAGGGCCAGCACGATCACCACCAGGATGCCGACACAGGACATGGCGAGCGACCGCGCCGGGCTGCCGAGCCGCGTCGTCCGTTGCAGCGCGCGGGGCGCCATGCCCTGGTAGGACAGCGAATGGATGAGCCGTGTCCCGGCGTAAACATTGGCGTTGGCCGCGGAGAGTGCGGCGATGAGAACGATGAAATTGATGACGGCAGCAGCCGCCGGGATCCCGACCTCCGAGAAAACCATCACGAACGGACTCGAGGACAAGTCCCCGGTGCCGGCGGCCGCGGACCAGGGCATGAGTGCCATGACCACGAAGAGTGCCAGCACGTAGAACGTCGCGAGCCTCCAGATCGTTGCCTTCCCCGCGCTGCGGACCGACCGCACGGGATCTTTCGCCTCCGCGGCCGAGATGGAGATCAACTCGACGCCGCCGAAAGAGAACATGACCACGGCCATTCCGAGCCAGATCGAGCTCGGTCCGTTGGGGATGAACCCGTTCTCGGTCAGGTGACGCATCCCCTCGGCAGGGTGACTCGGCAGACCGAAGAAGACAATGATCAAACCGATGACGATGAAGGCGATGACCGCAATGACCTTGATCCCGGAAAGGAAGAATTCGACCAATCCGAAGGACTTCACGCTGTACGCATTCAGGAAGACGATGACGAGCGCGAACACCAGGATCCCGACCCACAGCGGCAGTTCGGGCCACCAGAATTTGAGGTACGTCGCCACGGCCACGAGTTCGGCACCGGCCACGCACACCGTGGTCGCCCAATAGGCCCAACGGGTCATGAAGCCCGCGAAGGGCCCGAGAAAACGACCGGCCATCGTGCCGAAGCCACCTCGGACGGGATATTTGACCGCCATCTCCCCTGCGGCGCAGGCGATGATGGCCGCGATCAACGAACCGATCGCGTAGCAAATGATCACCGCGGGGCCGGCGACACCGATGGCCGCGCCCGACCCCAGGAAGAGGCCCGTGCCCAACGCGGAGCCGAGGGCAATCATCGTCATTTGTTCATGGGACAACGAGCGCGCGAGAGCTCCGTCCTTCGTAGTCTTGTCCATAGAGCGGCCGAGGCCCTTCCTCCGTGATGCGAGCAACTGTTCAGCTATTATCACGCGAATTCACGCGGTCACGCCACACGAGCGGGTCGGTGCCGCGCCCACGCGCGCAACACGGTCCTGCCGACCATCGGTATTCGCTTCATGACAGGCGCCTTTTCGCGGGAGGACCCGATGGGATCAGGTGTCTCGCCCCCTGCGGCCCGACCGCGACGGGACGATTCCCGATGAAACCGCAAGATGTCGCGAGGTTTCCGGGCCGGAGACAGGCGTGCCGAGGCGAGGTGTGATGAACTAGTGCCATGAGTGCTTCTTCGAGCTGCATGTCTTCGTCCCCCGTGCCGGAATCGCACGCGTGGGTTCGAACGAGCGCCCACACGGCATTCCTGACCGTCGACAACCCCAGCGCCATGACCTTGGAAGGGACCAACACCTACGTCATCGGCGACCTGGGCGAGTCCTTCCCGCCCGAACCAGGGGCACCCAAGCCGCGCGCCGTCGTCGTCGATCCGGGGCCCGCCGACCAGCACCATGCCGAAGCGATCGCGGCGGCGGTCGATGTCGCTCTCATCGTCGTGACGCACTGGCACCAGGACCACGTCGGAAACGTCCCCGCGCTGCACGACCTGACCGGAGCCCCCGTGCGGGCCTGGGACCGGGAATTGTGCATCGGGGCCGGCCGGCTCCAGGACGAGGAGGTGCTCAAAGACGTTCCCGTGGAAATCAGCGTGTGGCACGCTCCCGGGCACACCGCGGATTCGATCTGCCTGAGCATTTTCGACGACGGCATGATCCTCACCGGCGACACCATCCTCGGCCGCGGAACCACGATGCTCGATTACCCGGACGGCGACCTGGAGGACTACCTGGACACGCTGCGCGTGTTCAAGGACGAACCCGGTTTCACCGTCCTCCCCGCCCACGGGCCCCACGGCGAATTCCTCGAGGAGGCCTGCGAGCGCCTCCTGGACCACAGGCTGAATCGCATCCATGATCTCCGCAGGCGCCTCAAGGCCTCCGACGACGACCTGGGCCCCTCCGCCTCGACCCTGGCGGCGGAGATATACGCCGATGTCCCGGAAGAGGTCCGGGGCCCGGCGGTCAAGACGCTCAAGGCGCAACTCGCCTATCTCATGGACATCGGCGAGATCGCCGGATTCACCGACTGACCGCGCCGGGGTACGTGGGTTCGTGCCTCTTGAACCATCCGATGGTCGGATACGTGATCGGCAACAGGACGACCTCGATCAGGCACTTGTAGAAGTAGCCAATCACCACGTAATTGGCGAAGTCGCCGAACTGCTGGATGCCGAGGATCGGCGCCGCGACCGTGCAGAAGATCAGGGTGTCAGCGAACTCTCCCACGAGGGTCGAACCAATGAGCCTGACCCACATGAACCGCTCGCGGGTCCATTTCTTGATGAGAGCCATGATCCATGCGTTGAGGAGCTGGCCAACGAGGAATCCGAGCAACGATCCACCGATGATCCTGGGGACCGGACCGAGAACCGTTTCGAAGGCTGTCTGGTTCTCATAGAAGTCCGCAGAGGGCAGCATGATCGTGATCCAGAAGCTCAGGGAGGCGAAGGCCCCGGCGCAGAAACTGGTGATGATGGCTCGGCGTGCGGCCTTGAACCCGTAGACCTCGGTGACAACGTCGCCTAGAACATACGCGAGCGGAAAGAGGAAGAATCCTCCGTCGGTCAGAATCGGCCCGAAGGCGACGCCTTTGGTGGCGCCGATATTCGAGAGGATCAGGAGCACACAGTAGAGCGCCAGGAGCAGGTCGAAGTATGTTTTCGGATGTCTCGCGTACGTCGGTCCGTTCGGCGCACCGGGTGTTGTGTCGTGGCCGGGTGTTTCCGGCGTGCCGGGCCCTGTGGGGGTGGACTGCATTGTGGTCACCAATCTGTATTGACGCGGCTTCGCCCCGAGCAGGGAAACCGTGGTTCGACTGTTCCGATGCGGCGCCGAGCGCCGTCAGGGCTCGTCTGCCACCCGAGCCGTGAAAATCTTACCCGGCGGTTGGATAATGGAGGTATGACTACAACTTCTCAGACTCCCGTTGCCATGACCATCGCAGGTTCCGAGGCCACGGGCGGTGCGGGCGCCTTGGCGGACATCAAGACGTTCCAGGCGCTCGGGGTTTACGGGTGCCTCTCGCTGACGTGCATCGTTTCCTTCGATCCGAAGAACGACTGGGGCCACCGTGTCCTCCCGATCGACCAGCAGACGCTGGCGGACCAGCTCGAGGTCAACACGACCGCGTACGACCTGGACGCGGTCAAAATCGGGATGCTCGGGTCTCCCGACACGATCGACACCGTATCCGCGACGCTGCGCCGGCAAAGCCCGAAGAACATCGTGCTGGACCCGGTGCTGATCTGCAAGGGGCAGGAACCGGGCGCCGCTCTGGACACGGACAAGGCCCTGACCTCAAAGATTCTTCCGCTGGCAGATTTCGTCACGCCCAATCACTTCGAGTCTCTCTCCCTGTCGGGGATGGACCGGATCAACGACGTCGCCGATCTCGAAGAGGCCGCGCGGCGGATTCACGAGCGGTCGGGTGCCGCCGTTCTGGCCAAGGGCGGGGTCAGGATCGAGGGGCCGGACGCCGTCGACGTCTTCTACGACGGCGAGACCACAGAGATACTTTCCTCGCCCAAGATCGGAGAGGTCGCAGTGGCCGGGGCGGGCTGCTCTCTGGCTGCCGCCGTCACGGCCGAACTCGCCAAGGGGGCGACGCCGCTCCAGGCCGCCCGCAACGCCAAGGCATTCGTGACCCGAGGGATCGAGGCCCGCATCAGCTCCCATGCACCCTTCGACACGCTGAAGCAGGTCAACGAGGCCTCCTGACGCAAACGAGCCGCCGGCCCGACCGCTCGTCAGAGCGATGGACCCGGCGGCTCGTTCCGCTCACGGCGTTCTGTCGTTCAGGATGCCCATAGTCAGGAGGCCACGGAACGGAGCCTCGCGCCTTCTTCCCTCACACGATCCGCATAGGCGGCGACCGGGCGGCCGTCGGCGTCGAACTGCGCCCCGAGCCCGAGCTGGATGAACGAGGTCGTGTGTCGGATTCGCTCGTTGCGGACCTCGTCCTCCTCGTTCTTGCCCCGGTCCGCGGCCGAGCTGAGCGAGCCGTGGACCAATTGCGCGAGTTCGGTGATGTCCGACGGCGGCAGGTAGCCCTGGTCGATGCACGCGGTCAGTATCCTTGCGAGCACCGCCTGGAGCTCTCCCACGTGGTCGCCCAGCTTCGCGAAGGCCTCGGGAGAAAGAACCGAACGCATCGCGGGTCCGGGCGGGAGATGCCTGCGGGACATGTCCTCGATCTGCATGCGCACGTAGACGGCGAGCTGGTCCACGGGATTCGTGACGCTGGTCAGCTCCGTGCGGAGGTCGTTGATGAATCGCTCGGTCTCGTCCAACGCGTAAGCGACCAGCAGCTCACCCATATCGGCGAAATAGTTGTACACGGCCGTCCGACCGATCCCCGCGTTCTTGGCAACGTGAGTCATGGTCAGCCCGGTCAGGCCGCGGGTATAGAGGAGTTCACCGAAAGACTTCAGGATCGCATTCTGGGTGTTCTCCCGTTGCGCGGCGTTGGAGGGTGCGGAGATACGAGGCATATCGACAGTATAGGACCGGATGTCACCAAATCACGACCGGGAAGGCAAGATCACAGTGACCTGCCAGTCTGCACTCAGCTTCCGTCGCTCACTAGGCCTCTGGATTCCCCGATCCGTCATCAAGGTCGAGAATGCGTGCGTACATCACGGGCCGGTGCTGCAGGGCGGAACGCAGAGCGCGATGCACTCCGTCTTCGAGGTACAGGCGACCTTTCCACTTCACGACGTGCGGAAAGATGTCGCCATAGAAGGTGGCCTCCTCACCGAAGAGGGTCGCCAGATCAAGCATTCGCTGCGTCGTCGTCAGTTGGTCCAGCCTGACCTGACACGGGGCGAGCATCGCCCACTCTCGTCGGTCCTTGAACGGATGCTCAGGATACGGCCGAGTCTCGCCCACCGCCTTGAAGATCATGGGTCCATGGTAATACCCGAAAGTGTGCGATCCGTTACTTTTTGACCCAACCCGCCGAAGTTACCCCTTGTCATGACGGCATTTGCGACCCACGCGCCATATGCCCCCTGCGGAATATCCGAAGTGGATCGATCCCACGCACCCTTGCAGCAGCGCGGAAATTGTAATTACGGAACATGCCGCAAGGCCCTCGCACCTGAAGGCCCTCGCACAGCAATGACGCCGCCCGTTCGCCATCTCCAAGGATCGCGAGCGGGCGGCGTCATGTGTCACCACGCAGGGGGGCGAACCCGGTATCGGGCTCGGGGACTCAGCTACTTCCGGTTGACCTGCATCATGGAGCCGGTCTCAGGGAGAGGGAATTCGCCGGTTCGCGGACGCACCTCTTCCTCCGATTCCTCTCCCGGAGCACGGTGGCGGGGACCGGAGGCCTCCGACTCCTGGTCGTCCGAGGCACCCTGCTCGGAGGTCGACGGCTCGGCATGGCCCGCGTCGTCGGCGCCCTCCTCGGAGATGTCACCCGTCCGACCCGAGTCCGAGACGCTGGTGGCCAGCGCCTTCTCGCGGATGAACAGCAGAATCAGCGCGGCGAGGATGCCCAACGGTGCGATCCACAGGAAGATCGGAACCAGAGCGTCGTTGTACGCGCCGATCACGACGTCCTTGATCGGGCCGGGCAGCTTCTCCACGAGGCCGGGGGTCAGCGAGTTGGACCCGCCGCTACCGGTGGCCGCCATGGCCTGAGGCGGCATGCGGTCCTGCAGGAAATCCTTGAGGCGGGAGGTGAACAGGCCGCCGACGAGGGCCGACCCCATGGTCGCGCCGACCTGACGGAAGAAGTTGTTCGCCGCCGTCGCCGTTCCGACCATGCTGATCGGGAAGGAGTTCTGGACGATCAGGGTCAGCAGCTGCATCGACATGCCCAGACCCAGACCGATGACCGCCAGGCAGATGCAGATGATGTAGGCCGGGGTATCCACCTCGAGGTGGGAGAGGAGGAACAGCCCGAGGGCGAGCAGCACCGAACCCACGACAGTGAAGATCTTGTACCGACCGATCCGGGCCACGATGAATCCGACCGTAATCGAAGTGATGAGCAACATGCCCATCATCGGAATCATGAGCAGTCCCGCCTGCGTCGCGTCGACCCCGAGGACCATCTGCATGTAGGTCGGCATGTAACCGACGGCACCGAACATTCCGATGCCCATGCACAGGTTGGCGATCGTGGTCAGGTTGAAGTTGCGGTCCTTGAACAGGGCCAGCGGCATGACCGGCTCGGTCACCTTGGATTCGATCGGGATGAAGATGGCCACGCAGACGACAACCGCGATCAGCAGGCCAATGATGGTCGGCGAGTCCCAGTCGTACTGGTTGCCGCCCCAAGTCATCGCAAGCACGAGGCATGCGGTCGCCGCGCCGAGGAAGGCCATGCCGAAGACGTCGATCTTTCGACGTTCAGCGCCGGCTTCCTTGTTGGTGTGGGGAATCAGGAAGATCGTCGCCAAGAGCGCAATGACGGCGAGCGGGATATTCATCCAGAACGCCCAGCGCCAGCCGGGCCCTTCGGTCAACCAACCGCCGAGGAGCGGGCCCGCGACCGAGGAGAACGCGAAGACACCCATCAGGGCACCCATGTACTTGCCGCGCTCACGGGCGGGAATCACGTCCGCGATCACGGACTGGGACAGAATCATGAGGCCGCCACCGCCGAGCCCTTGGAGGCCACGGGCGATGATGAGGGTCGTCATGTCCTGGGCGACGGCGCCCGTCACGGAACCCGCCGCGAACGCGATGATCGCGAAAATCAACATGGGTTTGCGACCCCAGAGGTCGCCCAGCTTGCCGTATGCCGGCATCATGATGGTCGAGACCATGATGAATGCGGTGATGACCCAGCTCATGTGCTCGACGCCGTTCAGCTCACCGACGATGGTCGGCAGGGACGGCGAGAGAACCGTCTGGTTCAGTGAGGACATCAACATGATGATCATCAGGCCGATGAACAGCAGGAGAATATTGGTGTTGGGGGTGGGGCGACCGAATCCGCCCTTCTGGGCCGAGTGAGCAGATGGCATCTCCCCGGTTGCGGGTGAGGCCGGATCGGTCTGAGCCGCTCCGGCTCCGCTCTTGCCACCCCCAACGGCGTGACGCGGTGTGTAGGTGGTGCTCAACGAGGCTCCTTGATCATGGTGGAGAACAGTGTCACGGTGCGATTGATAGATGCGGCAAACTCATCCCGGGAAGCTCGGGTGCCATAGTCGACGTAACGGAGAACAGCGGTGGCCATCAGGACGATCGCGCGGATGCGCTCTTCCTGCTCGGGTTCCGGCTCGCTGTTTTCGTCTTCACGACGCACGAACCGGCCGGTTTCCTGATACACGGCCCAGTCCATGGCGAGCAGGAAGTCCTTGAGCTCCTGCTCGCACCGAAGCATGTGGATCTTCATGCGTTGCCGCATGTCATCCCGGTCTTCGGTGAGCTCGTTCATGATCCCCCTGATGTCACTGGCGAACGAGTCGTACAGGACGCTGGCGAGGAGTCGGGCCGCCTGCGCGAGCAGGCCCCCCGACTCATCCGCCTGGACCTGTGCCAACATGTCTTCGGTCATCTGAGGGGGACGCAGCCCCATGACGGCGTCTTCCTTGGTCGCGAAGTAGTTGAAGAACGTTCGCGGTGAGACGCCAGCTTTCTCCGCGATGAGTTCCGCGGTGGTCTGCCTGATTCCGCGTTCTGACGCAAGTTCACGCGCGGCCGCGTGGATCGAGTCCCACGTCCGTGCCCGGCGTCGTTCGCGAAGGGATGGTTCTGTCGTTTGCACCTATGCATCTTATGCAGTTCTGCAAAAAATGCACAACTGCACTATTTGTGTCCTTGATCTCTAAGGTTTGCCTAACTATGTAAATGGACGGGGTGGGTGGATTGTTCGCGCGGGCTGGCGGATGCTCAGGGGCGAGGGCCGCGGGTCGAGATGGCAGTCTCGTGCGGGCAAGCGCGCGAGGTGACAGTCTTGGGACTGGATCCGACCCAATCTGTCCCAAAACTGCCACCTCGTGGGAAAAACAGTACGAGATTGCCACCTCGCGAGCAGTACGGCACAAAACCGCCGCCTCGCCACAAAAACGGCAGGTCCCGGAGCGCACTCGCCCGAGCCGCGGCGCCGTTCCAGCCAATCAG
>JAKDJD010000047.1 GCA_030454085.1 Kocuria sp. | reverse complement strand
GGGAGTCGACCGGGGCGGGCGAGTGCGGGGACCGGGTCCGGATCGCCGACCCGTTGGGCCCTTCCGAGCGACTTGCACATCTTCAGGCCAGACGTCTCGGAGAAGCCGGGTGGCAGCAGGGCGACGGCGTCGTGATGGCCGTCGTCGGCTCATCCGTCGCCGCCGGAGGCGACGATGCCCGGACCCAGTCGAGGAATCTCGAGCGCGTCCTGGGTCAACGGGTGGACGTGGCCTTCGGGGCTGCGGCCGACCCCACGGTTCCGGCGGCCATCGAGGCATGCCGCCATCGAGGTGCTCCACGGGTCTTCGTTTCCTCGTACATCCTCGCCCCGGGCTTTTTCCAGGACCGCTTGCACCAGGCTGGGGCCGACGGCGTCACTCGGACCCTGCTCGATGTCGGCGACCCCGACTCCTTCGACACCGTGGCGGGCATCGCCGTGGATCGGGCGATGCACTGCACTGTGTGACTCTGCAAGTCCTTGTGTTGATGCGTGTTGAGACGGAGCTTTGGATAGAGCCGTACTGTTCCTAGAGTTCCATGCATGGTTGCACAGACACGGGAGAACCAAGACGGCGGCGCGAGCGCCAAACCTCGTGCGAAAAAGCCGAACGCCCAGTGGAAGATCGACGGCACCGAGCCGATGAACCACAACGAGGAGTTCAAGCTCGAGGACAGCGGGCTCAACGTGCGCCGTCGCATCGAGGAGAAGTACGCCCATGAGGGCTTCGATGCGATCTCCGACGATGACCTTCACGGCCGTTTCCGCTGGTGGGGGCTCTACACGCAGCGCATGCCGGGTATCGACGGCGGCCGCACGGCCAAGCTGGAGACCCGCGAGCTCGAAGACCGGTACTTCATGATGAGGATCCGCCTGGACGGCGGTCAGCTGAGCCTCGAACAGTTGCGCACGATCGCCGGGATCTCTGAGGAATTCGCGCGCGGAACCGCGGACGTGTCCGACCGACAGAACATCCAGATGCACTGGATCTCGGTCGAGGACGTGCCCGAGATCTGGCGACGGCTGGAGAACGTCGGACTGTCGACCACGGAGGCGTGCGGTGACGTTTCTCGAGTGATTCTGGGTTCGCCTCTGGCCGGTGTGGCCGAGGACGAAATCCTGGACCCGACGCCGGTGATCGAGACCATCAAAGAGCGGTTCGTCGGTGATCCGGACCTGGCCAATCTGCCGCGAAAGTTCAAGACCGCGGTGTCCGGTCACCCGAGTCAGGACGTCGTCCACGAGATCAACGACATTTCGCTCATCGGTGTCGAACATCCCGAGCACGGCCCCGGATTCGACCTGTGGGTCGGTGGAGGGCTCTCGACCAATCCGAAACTCGCCGTGCGGCTTGGGGCCTTCGTGAGCGAAGAGCAGGCCCCCGAGGTGTGGCACGGGGTGATCCGGATTTTCCGGGACTACGGGTACCGGCGCCTGCGCAATCGGGCCAGGCTCAAGTTCCTGATGGCCGATTGGGGGCCTGAAAAGTTTCGCGAGGTGCTCGAGCAGGAGTACTTGGGATATGCCCTCGCGGATGGGCCCGAGCCGTCTGCCCCGAAGCACTCTGGTGATCACGTCGGAACGCACCTGCAGAAGGACGGCAAGTACTACGTCGGCCTGAGCCCGATGGTCGGTCGAGTCGGGGGAGGCCTGCTGACAGGGCTCGCCGATCTGATGGAAAAATACGGTTCGGCGCGGTTGCGCACGACGCCGTACCAGAAGCTCGTGGTTCTCGATCTGCCCGCAGAATCGGTCGAGAACTTCGTCGCCGAGGCGGAGGAGCTTGGTCTGTCGGCGTCTCCGTCGGTCTTCCGGCGCGACACCATGGCGTGCACGGGTATCGAGTTCTGCAAGCTCGCGATCGTCGAAACGAAGAACACCGCCGAGCGGGTGGTCGGCGAGCTCGAAGAGCGATTGGCCGATGTGCGGGATCAGCTTCCGGAACAATTGAGTCTTTACGTCAACGGTTGCCCCAACTCCTGCGCCCGGATCCAGACGGCCGACATCGGGTTGAAGGGACAGATCATTCCCGACGGCGAGGGCGGCCAGACCTCCGGGTTCCAGGTTCATCTGGGTGGCGGGCTCGCGAACTACCGCAATGATGCCGAGGGAGAACTCGGACGGACCGTCCGCGGCCTGAAAGTCGCCTCCGACGACGTCTCCGACTACGTGGAACGTCTGATCCGGCGCTACATCGACACCCGGGCGGAAGGCGAGACCTTCGCCCGGTGGGCCAAGAACGCGGAAGAGGAGGAATTGGTATGACCACCGACACCGAGAATGACCTTCGCACTCTGGCGGATCGGGCCGAGGACCGTCTGGACTGGGAAGCCAGCGCGGAAGAGGTGATCCGTTGGGTCGCCGAGAACTTCGAGACCTCCGACGTGGCCGTCGCCTGTTCCATGGCCGACGCCGTTCTTCCCGCCCTCGTTGCCGAGCACCTTCCCGGCGTCGACGTGCTCTTCCTTGATACCGGATACCACTTCCCAGAAACCATGGGTACCCGTGACCTGGTGCAGGAATCCCTCGACGTCAACATCGTGGATCTCAAGCCCGAGCTGACGGTCGAGGAACAAGATCGCGAGTACGGGAAGGATCTGTTCGCTTCGGACCCCACCGCGTGCTGCCGGATGAGGAAAGTGGAACCACTCAACAAAGCCCTTGCGGGCTACAAGCTGTGGTTCACCGGAGTACGGAGGGACGAGGCTCCCACACGCACCAACACACCACTGGTCGCCTGGGACGACTCCCACGGCCTGGTCAAGGCCAACCCGATGGCGACCTGGTCGTTCGACGACCTGGTCGATTACGCGAACGAGAACAGCGTGCCGGTCAACATGTTGCTGACCAACGGCTATCCGTCGATCGGATGCCAGCCGTGCACCCGGCCCGTGGCCGAGGGAGAGGACCCGCGCGCCGGCCGTTGGGCGGGTCAGTCCAAGACGGAATGCGGGATACACCTGTGAGCGGGAAGAGCGAAGGAACGAATGCCTCTATGACCACTGAGATTTCCCCTGGGAGGGGCGGACCGTCCGTGGCACTCGCGGAGTCGGATGCCGACGTCCGTCCCCTGACTGACCTGGACATCCTGGAATCCGAGTCGATCCACATCATTCGTGAGGTCGTAGCGGAGTTCGACCGGCCGGCCATGCTGTTCTCGGGAGGCAAGGACTCCGTGGTGATGGCCCACCTGGCCGCCAAAGCGTTCTTCCCGGGACGGCTTCCGTTCCCGTTGGTGCACATCGACACGGGGCACAACTTTCCGGAGGTCTTGGAGTTCCGGGACCGGGCCGTCGAAAGGCTGGGAACCCACCTGGTGGTTGGGTCCGTGCAGGAGTACATCGATCGGGGAGAACTCGAGGAACGAGCGGACGGGACGCGCAATCCGTTGCAGACGGTTCCGCTTTTGGACACGATCGCGAGCAACCGTTTCGACGTCGTCTTCGGCGGAGGACGACGGGACGAGGACAAGGCACGCGCCAAGGAACGAGTACTGAGCCTCCGGGACGACTTCGGCCAGTGGGATCCGCGCAGCCAGCGCCCCGAATTGTGGAACCTCTACAACGGCCGTCACACGCCGGGTCAGCACGTTCGGGCCTTTCCCCTGTCCAATTGGACGGAGCTGGACGTCTGGCGCTACATCGAGCGCGAGAACATCGAGATTCCGAGTCTCTACTATGCCCACGAGAGGGACACCTTCCTGCGAGACGGAATGATCCGCGCGGTCGGCACGGTTTCCGTACCGGGTCCCGGAGAGGAGGTCGAGCGCCGGGTTGTGCGGTACCGGACGGTGGGGGACATGTCCTGCACGGGTGCCGTCGAGTCCTCGGCCGCGGACGCTTCCCAAGTGGTCCAGGAAGTCGCCGTGTCCACCCTGACCGAACGGGGTGCGACTCGGGCGGACGACCGCATCTCGGAAGCGGCCATGGAAGACCGCAAGAAAGACGGGTATTTCTAGATGACGATCACCGACACGCTCGCCGCCTCGAGCGGGAGCACCAGGACTCTGTTTCGTTTCGCCACGGCCGGTTCGGTCGACGACGGCAAATCCACCCTGGTGGGCAGGCTTCTCTTCGATTCGAAGGCGATCCTGGCCGACCAACTGGAAGCCGTCGCCAGAACATCCGCGGAGCGAGGCTTCGGCGCCTCGGGCGAAGAGATCGATCTGGCTCTGCTGACCGACGGCCTGCGGGCGGAACGCGAACAAGGCATCACGATCGACGTCGCCTATCGTTACTTCGCGACCGATGCACGCAACTTCATCCTTGCCGATTGCCCCGGTCACGTGGAGTACACGAAGAACACGGTCACGGGCGCCTCGACCGCGGACGCCGTGGTGCTTTTGGTCGATGCCCGGAACGGGGTTCTTGAACAGACCCGACGTCACCTGGCGGTGACCAGGCTCCTGCGAGTCCCGCACGTGATCATCGCGGTGAACAAAATTGACCTCGTGGACTACGCAGAGTCCGTGTACGAAGAGATTTCCGCCGACATCGATCGTGTGGCGAGAGAGCTCGGGATCGACGGGGCACTGACGGTCCCCGTGTCAGCTCTGAAGGGCGACAACGTGGTGACCGCATCTGCCAGAACCCCGTGGTACACCGGCCCGACGCTCCTCGAGCTCCTGGAGGAGCTGCCCGACCGGGATCGCTCCCTCCAAGCGAGTGAACCGTTTCGCATGCCTGTGCAGACCGTGATCCGGCCGCAGGGGTCCCTGGCCCCCGGTCTCGAGGAGGACGATTACCGCGACTTCCGGGGCTACGCAGGGCAAATCTCTGCTGGCTCGATCAGGGTGGGGCAGAGCATCGCCGTCGCCGGAACCAACCGGACCACCCGCGTGACCGGCATGTGGAGCGGCACGGAACGCGTGGACTCGGCCCGATCGCCCCAGTCGGTCGTCCTGGAGATCGATGACCAATTGGATTTGGCCCGCGGGTCCATGCTCGCCGCCGCCGAGTCCGCACCCACCGGACACCGTGAATTCGGTGCCAGAATCGCGTGGCTGAACGACAAGCCGCTCACCCCCGGAGCGAAGGTTCTCGTCAAACACGGGGCCGCCACGGTAAAGGCTCTTGTCGAGGAGGTGCACGCGCGGCTCGACCTGACGGATCTCACGGACGCCCCGGCCGATGCTCTCGAGCTGAATGACATCGGATCCGTGGCGATCAGAACGGCAACCCCGTTGCCCGTGGAGGATTACGAACATCATCGACAAACCGGCGCCTTTCTGGTCATCGATCCGACCTCGGGAGACACCCTGGGGGCAGGCATAGCGGCCCCCAACGTCGTCGACGCCCAGGATCCTCTGGAGGACTGGCTCGAGGACGAGGGCTGACAACCCGGGACTCATGACCTATCCACTCGGACTGCAGCTGCGAGGACTGGATGTGCTCGTCGTCGGCGGCGGCCCCGTCGCCACCCGGCGCATCGGCCCGCTCCTCGAAGACGGGGCCCTCGTGACCGTCGTCGCCCCGACCGCGAGCCAGGAGATTCGCGACTGGAGCGCGCGCGGCGAACTGCGTTGGCGGGCTCGAGCCTTCGGCTCTTCGGACCTGGACCACGTGTGGCTCGTTCTGACCCACACTTCTGACCCCGCGACCCAGGACCTCGTGTCGGAGGAGGCGTCTCGCCGGAGAATTTTCTGTGTCAAGGGCGGAGACCCCGAAGCGGGGACGGCGTGGGTCCCCAGCGTCGCCAAGTCGCACGGCGTCACCGTGGGAGTCAACGCGAACAAGGACCCTCGCCGGGCACGACGCATCGCGGCGTGGCTGGATGCGGCCCTCGAATCCGGGACGGCCCCCGTGGACCCCATATCCGGGAGAGTCACGATCGACGATGCCCAGACGCCTGGAACCGTGGCCCTCGTCGGTGGCGGTCCCGGGGCCGTCGAGCTCCTGACCGTCCGGGGGAGATTCTTGCTCGCCATGGCCGACGTCGTCGTCGCCGACCGTCTCGGCCCGCGGGACGTTCTGGCTCGGCTCCGGGAGGACGCGGTCATCATCGAGGTGGGCAAGAAAGCCGGGCATCACCCGGTGCCGCAGTCCGAGATCAATGAGATCCTGGTGCGCCAGGCCCGCACCGGTGCCCGGGTCGTGCGGCTGAAGGGCGGCGACCCCTTTGTCCTCGGTCGTGGGGGAGAAGAGGTCGAGTACTGCGCGTCCCACGGGATCGAAACCGAGGTGGTCCCGGGGGTGACATCCGCGATCTCCGTCCCGGCGGCGGCAGGCATCCCCGTGACGCACCGGGGAGCTGCTACAGGGTTCACGGTCATCACCGGACATCAGCAATTGGACGCCGCGCCATCCGGCACGGACCACACCCTGGTGCTGCTCATGGGCGTCACGCGGCTCGCTGAGACCGCCGAACGGCTGATTGCGGCAGGGCGCCCGGATTCGACGCCGACGGCCGTGATCGAGCGCGGCTGGACGCCCGAGCAACGGACCACGTTCGGAACCTTGTCCGACATTGCCGCTCGTTGCGAAGCGCGCTCAGTGGCCGCGCCCGCGGTCATCGTGGTCGGCGACGTCGTTCGCCTGGCACCCGATTATCCGTGAGGTGCGCCGGTACTTTCGGCTCAGGCCGCGTGCCGGGCCACGCGCAGGCCCGAGGAAATCATCGGCCACTGCAAGGGCAACCGTCCCCAAGCGATCAGTTTCGGAAGCGGGGCCTTGTGGCGGTAGTCCCACGCCATCTGGAAATTGCCCGGCCATACACCGAGGTAGAGAGCAACCGCGGCCCGGCCGCCCGAGCGTCGCGTGCGGCGGTTGAGCAAGAGCGCGGCCACCCCGAGTTCGGCCACGCCAGAACCGAGGGTCCAGGCCCTGGCCGACCCCGGAAGGGAGGACGGAATCAGAGCATCGAAATGCTCAGGACGGACAAAATGCAGAGCGCCCATGGCGGCCAGCGCGGTTCCCTGGACGAGGGCGGACCGGTTGGCTGCTTTGCGCTGTTCGGGAGTCGTCATGCCCTCGATTCTAGGCCGTTGACCGGCCCGGATGTCACTTGGGGACTCACGTCTGTTCCGGTGCGATGGAGCCCAATCGGCGTCTTTGAGGGGCGCGTGAGGTACCAGGAGACCGGCTCCGAAGTCGTGGGCGATAGGGGTTAGACAGGGATCGCCCAACTGCTTAGACTGATATGCAGTGCGAAGACCCGGCCATCACCGGCGAGCAATCCGGAAGAACGGGCAGTACCTGTGGTGTCCCATTCGGCGTTGCGGCGCGGGAAATCACGGAATAGATACAGCCTCACTAGACCCGGACGGGTAGGCCCGAGACAGCCGTCATGAAGCGGCCGTGGCCGCTGAGACACCCCCGCGGTGACCTTCTGGGTCACCGCGGGTCGTCCCAGCTCTCACGGCAAGTGAGGTGGTACCGCGTCGTCACGGCGTCCTGACGCAAACGAATGTTCGACTTCGAGATCCAGGATGACCACGTGAGCACTCACTACCCCAAGGCCTCCACCGACTTTGCCAACGCAGCATCCGGTGGCGTGCCGGCCTCGCCTTCCTTCCCGAAACTGGAAGAAGGAGTCCTCGACTACTGGAGCGAGGACGGGACTTTCCAGCACAGTATCGAGCAGCGTGACAGTGCTGAAGGCACCCCGGACGAATTCGTGTTCTACGATGGTCCCCCCTTTGCGAACGGTCTGCCCCACTACGGCCATCTCCTCACCGGTTATGTGAAGGATCTCGTCGCCCGATACCAGACGCAGCGCGGCAACAAGGTCGATCGCCGCTTCGGATGGGATACGCACGGCCTGCCCGCCGAGCTCGAAGTCATGAAACAACTCGGCATGTCCGAGAAGAAGCAGATCGAAGAAATGGGCATCGACAAGTTCAACGATGCCTGCCGTTCTGCCGTCCTCAAGTACACCGACGAGTGGGAAAAATATGTGACCCGCCAAGCCCGCTGGGTCGACTTCGAGAACGACTACAAGACGCTCAATGTCGAGTACATGGAGTCGGTGATCTGGGCCTTCAAACGCCTTCACGACAAGGGCCTGACATACCAGGGATTCCGCGTCCTTCCGTACTGCTGGAAGGACGAGACCCCGCTGTCCAACCACGAGCTCCGGATGGACGACGACGTCTACAAGGACCGCCAGGACCCCACGATCACGACGACGTTCATTTTGAAGGAAGGGGATACGCCGGCCAGCCGCGAACTGGCCGGAGTCGCCGCCATTGGCTGGACCACGACCCCCTGGACGGTTCCCGCCAACCTGGCGCTGGCGGTCGGTCCGGAGATCGATTACGTTGCCCTTCCCGCCGGCCCCAACGGGACCTCTGCCAAGGCCGAGCGTTTCCTGCTGGCCTCCGAGCGACTCGAGGACTACGCCACGGACCTCGGATACGAGGATGCGGATTCGGCGCGGGAGTCCGTCGAGGCCCATTACCTCGGCAAGGACCTCGAGGGTATCCGGTATGAGCCGCTTTTCGACGCGTTCACCGACGCCGAGAAGTTCGGAACCGAGAACGCGTGGAGAATCCTCGTGGCCGACTACGTCACGACCACGGACGGCACCGGAATCGTCCACCAGGCTCCGGCCTATGGTGAGGACGACCAGGCGACCTGCGAGAAGTACGGAATCCCGGTGATCCTGACCGTCGACGAGGGTGCGAGGGTGCTGCCCCTGTTCAACGGGACGGAGCTCGAGGACGTCGTCGGCATGCAGGTCTTCGAAACGAATACCCCAATCGTGCGCCACCTGCGCGGCAACGGACTGCTCGTGCGTGAGAGCTCGTACGTCCACTCGTACCCGCACTGCTGGCGGTGCCGGAACCCCCTGATCTACCGCGCGATCACGTCCTGGTACGTGTCGGTCACCCAGTTCAAGGACCGGATGGTCGAACTCAATGAGGAGATCAACTGGATCCCGGAGAACGTCAAGCACGGCCAGTTCGGCAAGTGGCTCGAGAACGCTCGTGACTGGTCGATTTCCCGTAACCGTTACTGGGGTTCGCCCATCCCGGTGTGGGTCTCGGACGATCCGAACTACCCCCGTACCGATGTGTACGGTTCCCTGGCCGAGCTGGAGGCCGACTTCGGCCGCCTACCGCTGAACAAGGACGGCGAACCGGATCTCCACCGGCCCTACATCGACGAACTGACTCGTCCGAACCCGGATGATCCCACGGGAGCGTCGACCATGCGTCGCGTCTCGGATGTCCTCGACGTGTGGTTCGACTCGGGATCGATGCCTTACGCCCAGGTCCACTATCCGTTCGAGAACAAGGACTGGTTCGAAGGCCATTACCCGGCCGACTTCATCGTCGAATACATCGGCCAGACGCGGGGATGGTTCTACACGCTGCACATCCTGGCCACGGCCCTGTTCGACCGCCCGGCGTTCACGAACGTTATCTCCCACGGCATCGTGCTCGGGTCGGATGGGCAGAAGATGTCCAAGTCGCTCCGAAACTATCCGGACGTGACCGAGGTGCTGGACAGGGACGGATCCGACGCGATGCGCTGGTTCCTGATGTCGTCGCCGATCCTCCGAGGCGGCAACCTGATCGTGACCGAGCGCGGTATCCGCGAGGGAGTCCGGCAGGTCATGCTTCCCCTGTGGAATGCCTACCACTTCTTCGCGCTGTACTCGAACGCCGCCTTCGACGGCCGTGGCTACGACGCCCGTTTCCGGTACTCGTGCGAGAACGTGATGGACCGCTTCATCCTGGCCAAGACGCGGCAGCTCATCGAAGAGGTCACGGAGGACTTCGACCGGTACGATGTCTGGGCGGCGTGCGAGCACTTGCGGGTCTACGCGGACGCGTTGACCAACTGGTACGTTCGTCGATCCCGGGAACGTTTCTTTGACGAGGACATCGCTGCCTTCGATGTCCTCTACACGTGCCTCGAAACCGTCTGCCGTATTGCGGCGCCCCTGCTGCCGATGGAGACCGAAGCCATCTGGCGCGGGCTGACCGGCGGAAGGTCCGTGCACCTGACCGATTGGCCGCAGAAGGGTGTACTGGCCCAGGAACAGGATCTCATCGCGTCGATGGAAGCCACCCGGGCCATCTGCTCGGCGGGTTCGGCTTTGCGGAAGTCCGAGAACATCCGCGTACGCCAACCGCTGGCGTCCATGACCGTTGCCGTTCCGCGCGGCAAGGAACTCGCGGGGACCTTCTCGAGCATCATCGCCTCCGAACTCAACATCAAGAGGGTCGAGGTTCTCGACGCCGCGGAGGTCTCGGCAGAGTCCTATGGGATTTCCCGGAGCCTCAAGGTCAATGCAAGGGCGGCCGGGCCGAGACTCGGCAAGCTGGTGCAGGTTGCGATCAAGGCGTCCAAAGCGGGCGACTGGGACATCGACGCAGACGGCACGGTGGTCGTCGGGGGCTCAACGCTCGACGAGCCTCTGTCCCTCCAAGAAGGGGAGTACGAGCTCGAGACGGTGGTGGCCGAAGGCGAGAACGCCGATCGGGCCGTGTCCGTGATCGACGGCGGCTTCATCGTGCTCGACACGAGGCTGACTCCCGCCCTTCGAGCCGAAGGAACCGCCCGAGACATGATCCGCGTGATCCAGCAGGCTCGGAAGGACGCGGGTCTGCAGGTCTCGGACAGGATCCGTACAGTGGTCCGGGACGCAGACGAGGTGCTCGATGCACTCCGCGAGAACGAACAACTCGTTTCCGGGGAGACACTGACCCAGGACCTCGTCCTCGAGACGGCGTCCGAATCTTCGGTGACCGTCGAGACGGTCCCGACCGAATCCGCAGAGAGTGATGCATGAGCGACCAGCCTTTCCAAGATGACGACGACTCGCAGGACGGTTCCGAGGAACTGCCCGACGAACTCAGCCCGCTGACCCCCGAGGACATCGAGGACGCCGAGGAATCAGACCTGGACGAGGAACCGGACGGGCCGCACCCGGCGGCCGATGATTCGGGTGACCTCAGGGATGCGGCGTTCTCGGTCGAATCGATCTATGCCGAGCTGAGGGGGCGTGCACCGGAATCGCAGATGGCGCCACGGCTCGAGGCCATGCGTCTTGCCATGGATTTTCTGGGGGACCCGGCACACAGTGCGCCGGTCATCCAGATCACCGGAACCAATGGCAAGACGTCTACGGCTCGACTCGTCGAGCGGTTGCTCATGGCCCATGATCTCCGGCCCGGGCGGTACACCTCGCCTCACCTCGAGCGCGTCAACGAGCGCATCTGCGTGGATGGGGAGCCCGTCGACGACGCGACCTTCGTGCGCGTCTGGGACGAAATCCGGCCCTACCTGGAGATGGTCGATCGGCAGCTGGGCGAACAGGGCGAGGTACCCCTGACCGAATTCGAGGCCATGACAGTCTTGGCCTTTGCGGTCTTCGCGGATGCTCCCGTGGACATCATGGTGCTCGAGGTAGGACTGGGCGGGGAATGGGACGCGACCAACGTCGCGGACGCCCAGGTGTCCGTGGTGACTCCCATCGACCTGGACCACACCGACATGCTGGGGGACACGGTGGAGGAGATTGCGGCAGAGAAGGCCGGAATCATCTCTCAGGGCGGCTTCCTGGTTTCGGCCGCACAGAAGCCGTCGGTGGCCGAGGTACTGCTGGACCGGGCCAGGCGCGAGGAGGCCGAATTCCGCTTCGAGGGAGTCGAGTTCGGCGTGACCGAACGGGTCCCCGGCGTCGGCGGCCAGGTCATCACGATCCAGGGTCTGGCGGGTCGCTATCCCGAGGTCGCGTTTCCCCTCTTCGGGGAGCACCAGGCGGAGAACGCCTCCTTGGCGGTGGCCGCGGTCGAGGCGCTACTGGGCGGGGGCGAGAAGGAGCTGTCCATCGACCTGATCCGCACCGCATTCGAAGAGGCGACATCGCCCGGCCGACTGGAAACCGTCCGGACGGCGCCCGTCGTCGTCCTCGACGCCGCTCACAACCCGCACGGTATGAGGGCCTCGGCCGCTGCCGTACGCGAGTCCTTCGACGTCCGCCAGCTCAACATCGTTGTCGGGATTCTGCGTGACAAGGATGCCCTCGGGATCCTGGAGGTCATGAGGGAACAGTTCGCCGAGTCGACCGAGTTCGAGACGCGGTTGTACGTGACCGCGTCGACGTCACCTCGGGCGATTCCGGCGGGGGAACTCGGCGATCTCGCCCTGACGGCCGGATTCGACGACGACGCTGTCGAGGTCCACGAGCGCATCGACGATGCCTCGGTCGCGGCCATCTCCGACGCGGCCACCCGTGAGGAGCTCGATGCGGCGGTTCTCATCACCGGGTCGATCACCGTGGTCGGCGAAGCACGTGTACTGCTCGGACAGTAGGAGACTGTGATGGCACGCCTGACAAAGGCACAGCGCGAATGGCGACCCGGACAGGTCAAGAAGCCGGGATCGGTCAAGGTCATGTTCGCTTCGACGGTCCTTCTGCTCGAGGCTTTCGTGGTCTTCTTCGGGACCCTGGCGTATTTCGGGCTCGAGCATCTTCACTCGGGGACCGGAGCCAAGGTCTCGGTCATGGTTGGCGGTCTGGTCCTTGCCGCGGCGTTTGTCTACAACTGTGCTGTACTCCGGAAGTCGTGGGGCTACGCGATGGGCTGGATTCTCCAACTCCTCCTGGTGGCGACCGGCTTCCTGCTTCCGGCGATGTTCGTGATCGGTCTCTGCTTCATGGCGGCCTGGTGGTATTCCATGGTCACAGGCACCAAGATCGACCGTGAGAAGAAGGAGCGCTGGGAGGCCGAACAGGAGTGGGAGCGCACGCACGGACAGAGCTGAGGATGGACTGGGCAGGCGGTTCCGCCGGTACACCGGATCCGAGTCTGATCGAGACGGATCTTGAATCGAGAGCAGTCTTCGGCTCGTGGTCCGACAAGAGTGTCGGCAGCACCCGGGACGTCGACGCCGCACACGCACTCCTTGAGGCACTCGGCGGTTCCCAAGAGACCCCGACCGTGCTCGTCACGGGCTCCAAGGGGAAGGGACAGGCCGCCGCAGTTGCCGCCGCATACTTGAGCGCCGCGGGACTCAGGACAGGTTTGGTGTCCTCGCCCGGAACGGTGTCCAATCTCGACCGGTTCGCCCTGGACGGCACGGTGATCGGAGCCGCGGAGTACAACCGCTGGTTGCGTCGCGTCGATGCTGCCGTCTCCAGCCTGGGCGTTCCCCCGGGGAATTATCTGGCGCCAACAGGGATCTTCACGATCATGGGCCACGCGATGCTCCAAGCGGCAGGCGCCGAGGTGATCGTGCACGAGGCAGGCATGGGTGGCGCCCACGACGAAATCTCGGTCCTGGACCGAGTGGCGGTCGGGTTCACGAGTGTCTTCCCGGAGCACCTGGACGTTTTCGGACCCACTCTGGCTCATGTCGCACGAGAGAAATTCGGCCTCATCCGGACCGGTGACCACGTGATCAGCGTTCCCCAGTCGCCTATTCCGTCCATGATTCTTCGTCAGACGTGCGATCATGTGAACGTCTCGGCCCACGAGGTGCCGTCCGGGGACTTTCTGTCCCAGAATCATGGTCTGGGGGAGCGTTTGGCGGACGACGTCGCGCGACGCCTGGGCCGAGAGCCCTGGACCGGGAGAATCGAGCTGTGCCGACCGGGACGTGCGGAGTTCTGTCGCACGGCGGAAGGCACCGAGTTCTTTCTGGACGCGTGCATCGATCCCGTGGGCATGGCCGCTGCACTGAGCGAGGCCGAGTCCCGGTGGGGCAGCGTCGACACGGTGTACTGGTCGATTCCGACGACCAAGGACATCCTGGGCCTCGCGGATTTTCTCGACGGCCGAGGAATCGAGCACCGATTCGTGCCCCTGGAGTCCCATCACCTCGACTATGAGCTGCCCGCCGGCCTTCAGCAGGCACTGCAATTCGTCCAGCGGGAGACTCTGCTCGAGACCATCGGGGACCGGTCCGTGATCGCGGGAACCGTGTCCTTCGGCGCCTCGGTGCTGAATGAGATCGGGGTCATGCCGACGCGCCTGTACGACCCAGATAGGATCGGTAGCGGAGAGATACCCCATATTTAGGAGTGCACAGATGTCCGAACGTTCGTTGGTCCTGGTCAAGCCCGATGGGACGGAGCGCAATCTGATCGGTGCCATCCTGGCCCGTATCGAGACCAAAGGTTACAAGATCACCGATCTTCGGCTGGTGGCCCCGTCCCGCGAGGTCCTCGAACAGCACTATGAGGAACACCAGGGCAAGCCGTTCTACGAGCCGCTGCTCGAATTCATGATGTCCGGTCCGGTGGTGGCGGCCGTCGTCGAGGGCGATCGTGTCATCGAATCCGTGCGCACGCTGATGGGTCCCTCCGACCCGACCGCCGCGGCCCCGGGAACCATCCGCGGTGACTTCGCCCGCGACTGGGGAGAAAAGGTCCAGAAGAATCTGGTCCATGGCTCGGACTCCCTGGAATCCGCAGAGCGCGAGATCGGCATCTGGTTCGGCTAGTCCGCCGCCGGGCGCCCAGCCCCGTGTGAACACGCAACGCCCCCGACGGGCCGTTCCCGACGGTCCGCTTTCGGGGGCGTTGCGTCATCTGAGTTGCGCCGACGTCGTCGGGGCCGGCTCCGCCGCCCCATGGCCACCCGTACGCAGACGGCACATACCGAAGAAAGCCCCACCCGTCGTCGACGGATGGGGCTTTCTTCGCATGAGCCGGTTCATGCCACGGCATCGTGCACCGGCATCAGGAGAGCATGGAGAGGATGTTGGAGAAGAATCGGATGAAGATGATTCCGAACAGGACCAACAGGATCATGACGACCAGGAACCACGACCAGGCGGGGAGCGTCTCAGCCACGCGGGGCGACACCGGAATCACCCCGGTGCGGATGTTGCGCATCGTCACGTTGACCGCGAGGGCCGTCTGCACGATCCAGACCACCATGCAGTACAGGCACAGTGCGTCGATTTGGAAGGTGGTCTGGTACCAGAGCCAGAAGGTGAACAAGGATCCCAGCAAGACGCCGACCTCGATGCTCATCCAGTACCACCTGGCGAACCTGGCGCCCGCGAAGATTGCCGCGCCAATGGTCAGAACGATCGCGTAGGCGACGATACCGATGAACGGGTTCGGGAATCCAAAGAGCTCAGCCTGGGGCGTGCGCATCACGGTGCCGCAATTGAGCAGCGCGTTGATGTCACAGCTGGACTTGTGGCCGGCGTCGAGAAAGACCTGGAGCCTCTCGAAGACGAGGGCAGCGGAAGCGATGAAGCCGATGCCGCCCGTGATGATCAACAGCCATGCAAAGCTTCTCTCCTGCGGCTGATTGGTCGACGGAAGCGTGGTCCTGTCGCTGTGCCTCGGCGCGGGGTCGACGCTGGATGTGCTCACAAGTCAGTCCTCGGGGTCGGGTCGGCACAGAACGGGCTGTGCGCGTATTGCATTCATCCTAACGAGGCCGGCTCAGAGGTCAGGGCCCGATTTTTCGAATTCGTCTCAAAACTTGCTGTCAATTTCCAGCATGGTACCCCGGTGATCCCCGGTACCCCCGGCCACCCGGAAAACAAAGATCTGCACAGACCCCAGCACCCTCTAATCTCGGCTAAATCCCGGTAGATTGCGGACTCAATGCGGACTGGTCTGTGGCCACGGAAGTCATCAACAGGGTCGTAGCGTCCAGCACCTCGTCAGCTGAGGTCTCCCACAAATGCGAGTACACGTCCAAGGTCATGGACGGACGCATACGATATCGGGATTCCCAACACGTTCCCGGGGAACAGCCAGTCTGTCCTTGTGGCACCTACCGATTCTGCCTGCCACAGCAAGAAGTCCGCGAGTTCCGTGGGGAGCGGGATATCCCGGTAGGAACCATATTTCGGGGGAACGGACTCAACTACGCCGCGGCTGATCCTGCGAATCTGTCGCCGTCTTTTCAGGATGGGTGGCGTGATGTCCCGTGGTTGGAGACCAACAATTTCGGATGCTCTGAGCCCGTGGAACGCCGCTGCCGCGAGAACGACATGGGCGGCCACGAACGACCGGGGGGGGGGGCATCGGGGTGACCTGGGGTGTGGTGGGTATTCGACCGGCCCACGGGGAATTTTTGTGGGATGGGAGGGCGATCCCGGTGCATGGGTTG
>JAKDJD010000046.1 GCA_030454085.1 Kocuria sp. | reverse complement strand
CCTCCCGGTCGAGGTGGCAATCCCGTGCGCTCCCGGCCACCGCCTCCCGCCCCAGACTTGCTTTACGCTTCAAATAATTTTTGCCGGGAATAAGCGGAAGTGTAACCGTGTTGTGGAGGATGATTCGCCCAAACCCCCACGGGTCATGCCGGCAGCGCCGGCCCCGAACCAGCCAGCAGGAGGTCACCATGCAACTCGGAATCATGACGATCGGGGACGTCACCCAGGACCCCACCAACGGCACCACTCCCACGGAGCACGAACGCATCAAGGCCACCATCGAAATTGCCAAGAAGGCTGAGGACATCGGCCTGGACGTGTTTGCGACCGGTCAACATCACAATCCGCCGTTTGTGGCCCCGGGAAATCCGCCCACGCTCATGGCCTACCTCGCGGCGCAGACCGAGAATCTGATTCTCTCGACGTCGACCACCCTCATCACCACGATGGACCCGGTCCGTCTGGCCGAGGACTACTCATACGTCCAGCACCTTGCGGAGGGGCGCGTGGATCTCATGCTCGGGCGCGGGAACACCGGCCCGGTCTACCCGTGGTTCGGCAAGGACATCCGACAGGGCGTGAACCTGGCGGTGGAGAACTACAACCTGCTGCACCGTCTGTGGAACGAGGACGTCGTGAATTGGCAGGGCAAATTCCGCACCCCGTTGCAGTCGTTCACCTCCACGCCTCGGCCCCTCGACGGCGTCGCGCCGTTCGTATGGCACGGGTCCATCCGTACGCCGGAGATCGCGGAACAAGCGGCTTATTACGGTGACGGCTTCTTTCACAACAACATTTTCTGGAACAAGGAACACACGGCCCAGATGATCAATCTGTACCGCGAGCGCTATGAGCATTACGGCCACGGCAAGGCCGAACAAGCGATCGTCGGTCTGGGTGGGCAGTTCTTCATGCGCCAGAAGACACAGGATGCGTGGCGCGAGTTCCGTCCGTACTTCGACAACGCACCGGTCTACGGCCACGGCCCCACCATGGAGGAGTTCACGGACCAGACCCCGTTGACCGTGGGTTCGCCGCAGGAGGTTCTGGAGAAGACCTTGTCGTTCCGGGAGTACGCGGGTGATTACCAGCGCCAGTTGTTCCTGGTCGACCACGCCGGCCTGCCGCTCAAGACGGTTCTTGAGCAGTTGGACATGTTCGGCGAGCAGGTCCTGCCGGAGCTCCGCAAGGAGTATGCGACCTCGCACAACCCCGAGGTCCCGGAGGCCCCGGTGCATCCGCGCGTCGCCGAGGCCCGCAAGGTTCAGGAAGGAGAGCATCATGCGTAAGGCCAAGCTGGTCGTCGTGACAGCCGGTCTGTCCGAACCGTCGTCGACCGCCCTTCTGGGTGGGAGGATCTCGGATTCGGTGCTCGCTCGGCTCAGGCGTGAAGACTATGAGGTCGAGGTCGAGACCGTTTCCCTGCGCGGCCTGGCGCACGGGATCGCGGACTACATGACCATGGGCTTCCCCTCGGGGGAGGTAGGCCGTGCGCTGGACAGCGTCCGGTCCGCGGATGCCTTGATCGCGGTGACGCCAACGTTCAAGGCCGGCTACACCGGGCTGTTCAAGTCCTTCTGGGACCTGACGGACGACGACGACCTGGTCGGCGTCCCCACGGTCGTCGCGGCCACGGGCGGCACCGCTCGGCACTCGCTCGTGATCGAGAGTTCTTTGCGGCCGCTGTTCGCGTACCTGCGCGCCGACGTCGTTCCCACCGGTGTTTTTGCCGCCACGGATGATTTCGGCGCGGACAGTTCGTTGCAGCATCGCATCGACCGGGCGGGAACCGAGCTGGCGGACCGCATCACGTGGGGGCTCGGCGGCCAACACCCCGGCGAGACCGACCCGGTGACGGCGGAACGGGAGCCCGCGTCGCCTTCCCTCGCCGGAGGCAACGGGCTTCCTCCGCTCAAGGTCACTCCTTTCGAGGATCTCCTGAACGGCTGATCACGGTGAGCGGGCCGCGACTGGGGATCGGGGCGCCCCGACCCCTGTCGGCCAACCGGCTTTCGCAGTAGCCTGTGGTCACGATCCACGCCCGAGGAGTCGAGTCGCATGAGCACCCCAGCACTGTCCGGAGTCCACCACGTGAAGATTCCCGTGACCGATATAGAGCGCAGTCGTCACTGGTACGAATCGACGCTGGGTCTGAGGGTCCAGAGGGATTTCCGGGACGACGACGGTGTGGTGCGCGGTCTCGCCGGGACGCTGTCCTCCCCAGAGGGCGAACCCTTCCTCTCGATCGCCCTCCGCCAGAATCCGCAGGTCGCCCAGGGGATCCACGGATTCGACCCGCTGTCCCTGTATGTCCCGAACCAGGGAGAGCTCGAGGCTTGGAAGGACCATCTCGAACGCCTGGGCCATGGTGTCCCCGATGCAACCCCCAACGGCAACGTGCTTCTTCTCCACGATCCGGACGGCATCGAAATCCGAATCTTCGGCACCCGGCCCTGACGCTTCGATGGATACCCGAACGCGCCTCGGCGTGATTCGGTGATGACGCGAGCTTTCACGTTCTGTGTGCGCCGAACGTACGATGATGCGGTGAGCACTTCCCTGACCGTGAGCCGAGAGTCGATCGGGCTCCAGGGGCGCGAGCGCACCCTGACCGTCGTGGCGCCGAGCCATGTGGAGGAGAAAGCACCGCTCGTGCTCCTTTTCCACGGGTCGCAGCAGAATTCCCGGGTCTTCCGCAAATTCACCGCCGGAACCTTCGACGGTGTCGCTGCCCGCACCGGAGCCGTGATGGCGTACGTGGACGGCTTTGAGCGGCACTTCAACGATTCCCGCGTGGGCGCAGACTTCCGGTCCCGTGAACTCGGGATCGACGACGTCGCCTTCACCGCGGCCACCATCAGACGACTCCGACAGACGCACGACATCGATCCGACCAGGGTCTTCGCCGTCGGGTATTCCAACGGCGGCCAGATGGTTCTCCGGCTGATCCATGAGGCGCCCAAACTCTTGTCGGGCGCGGCGACGATCGCAGCGACCCAACCCACCCCGGAGAATTTCTTGCTCGCGGACGGATTGCCCACTGTTCCGAAGCCCGTTCGCCTGCTCGCGATCCACGGCACGGCGGATCCCTTGGCACCCTACGCCGGAGGCCAGGCATCACTCTGGGGGAAGCAATCCCGCGGCGCCGTCCTGTCGGCGCCAGAATCCGCCGGCTACTTCGCCGAGCGCAATGGGATCAGTACCTCCCCGTCCGAGAAGCATCCCCACCACGGCGTTGTCGTGTCCGAATGGTCGGAGCGAGGCAAAGAACCGGTGCACTTGTGGACGGTGCACGGCATGGGGCACGTGGTTCCCGCACCGCACGACGTCGTCGCGAGTCTCGGACCCGGCACTCGAGCGTTCGTGGCCGCCGATGTCATTGCGGATTTCTTCGGCTTGGGCGCTCGGGTCTGCGCACGTCCGGCGACCGGATCCGAACCGTTGTCCCCGCCGGATCCGACGGGGTAGAGCCAGCTCTACCCCGGGTTCAGAGCGTTCCCCACTGATCCCGGCACGGGTGTGCGAGACCATGGAAATGTAGCGTCCGGCCGACCCCGGAAGAGCCCGCTCCCGCTGGTGGCGGCGAATCCGTCTCGACCACAGCACCTTCGCCCACCAAGTCATCGGGCACTTCCAGGGTCGGCCCGGACGCGACGAACAGGGTAACGTCTCCCGCACGAGCGACGGACGTCAACGAGAGGAACCATGAAAGCATCGATGTGGCGCAAGCTGGCGAGCCCCTGGTACCTCGTCTCTTCGGGCCCGTGGGTTGCCCTGTGCGCGCTCCTTCTCCAGCCCATGATGTTCCTCGTCGCGATGGTGGCCGCATTCACGCTCGTCGGCCTCGTCTCGACGAATGATTCTGTCCTGAGCATCACCTTCTTCGGATTCCCGGTGCTGGCACTCGCGCTCCTTCCCATCATTGGGCTGTGGTTCGGATACATTGAGCGCGGCCGACTGTGGATGTTGGGCTTCCCGGAGGTTCCTCAGGCCAATGTGAGCATGCCCCTCAGACCGTTCATGGAGTGGGTCAAGACCAGGTATCGAGAGCCGGCCTCCTGGCGCAACGTGCTGGCCCTCGTGGTCGCCGGGGTCTTCGGGATCTTTTCGACGATCCTGTTGTTCTTCGAAGCTTTCACCCTGGCGAGCATGGCCGGTCTGTGGTTCTTGACCGGGTCCCTCCACAGAACGTTGTCGAGGGGCGAGGTCCCGGGTATCTTCTCGTTCCTCCGTCTCGTCATCCACGGCGACATCACGCCCGAGGACTGGTGGAAATTCCCGCTCGTCGCCCTTGTGGCGCTCATCGTCTTCGCCTACATCAACGGCCTGGTCGCCGCGACCACCGGGTCCGTCTCGAAGACCCTGCTGAGTCCCCGGCCCGAGGAGATCGAGCGCCAGGTCCGACAACTCACCTCGTCCCGGGCACGCATCATGGACTCTTTCGAGTCGGAGAGACGGCGCATTGAACGGGACCTGCACGATGGTGTCCAGCAGGAACTCGTGAACCTGACCCTGAGGCTCGGAATGGCCGAGTTCGAGCTCCAATCCCTCGAAAGGCAGGGTATCGACGTCGACGCCGCCCGACACGAGGTCTCCCGCGCCCAGGAGCAGATGGACCATGCCCTGCAGACGCTGCGGAACACGGTTCGAGGAATCTACCCTGCCGTCTTGGAAGACCACGGCCTGCGGGCAGCCCTCGAGGAGCTCGCGACGCACTCGATGCTTCCGGTGGAACTTGTCTACCGGGCCGAAGACCGACTCCCGAAGGATATCCAGCGCACCGCGTATTACATCGCGAGCGAAGCCGTGACCAACGCCCTCAAACATTCGACCGCGAACACCATCTGGATCACCGCCTACACGGAAAACAACGTGTTCACCATCGAGATCACGGACAACGGCCAGGGTGGCGCCGACTCCAGCGCGGGCGGCGGGATCTCTGGCCTGAACGAGCGTGTCCAGACCATGGACGGAAGCGTCCGGCTGGTCTCACCCTTGGGCGGCCCGACCACGCTCTACGGGTCGATACCCTTGGGGGAGAACCGACCCGCGGCCGACGACGAAGCCGCCACCATCCATCACCCCTAGATCACCAGCCTTCCCCACCGACACAGCAGTCTCCCCAGAAAGGGCACCGTGCGCATCGTTCTCGCCGAAGATTCGACCCTCCTCCGCGAAGGGCTCGTGATGGTCCTCAAACGCCTCGGGCACGAGGTGATCCGTGAGGTCGGGGATGCCCCCGGGCTGCTGACTGCGGTGGACCAGGCCCAGAGCGAGGAAGGGGTCGACGTCGTGATCACCGATGTCCGCATGCCCCCGAACAACTCGTCGGACGGATTGCAAGCCGCACATTCGCTTCGAGCGAAGTATCCGCAGCTCCCTGTCCTGGTTCTCTCGCAGTACATTGCGTCGGCGTACGCCCGCGAGCTGTTCTCCTCGGATTCCTCGGGCCTGGGGTATTTGCTCAAGGACCGGGTGGGCAAGATCGAGGACTTCGCACGCGCCCTGGAGACCGTGGCCGAGGGCGGGACCGTCATCGACCCCGACGTCGTCAAACACCTCATGGGCAATGCGGCTGCGGACAGCAGATCCACCGCCATGGACCGGCTGACGCCGCGGGAGCTTGAGATTCTCAAACTCATGGCCGAGGGGAAAGCGAACACGGAAATCGAACAGGAACTCTATGTTTCCTCCGCGACCGTCGCCAAACACATTGGAAACATCTTCGACAAGCTGGGCCTGGATACGGATGCCGGAAATCGGCGCGTACGTGCGGTCCTCGCTTTCCTGGACCGCTGAATCGTGCTCTGACTAGGGGTATTACACCCGTTTCCGGATCCGGACGCTCTCACAGGATGGTCACATAACACTGTGAAGCGAATGCTTTGACGAGAAGAAATGCTAGTACTCTTTGAATTTGTGGCGTCATAGCCGTCACCTCGCGTTGCCGCGCGGGACGGATGGCTCCGCGCACAATAGGACCACCAAGGGGGAATCACGTGACAGAGTTGCAACAGGAACCAGTTGATACTGATGCACGAATAAGAAAGACCTCGTGGCGACAGTTCTTCGAGACATCGCAGATGCTCACGAACCGCCTCGATCAGTTGCTCCGCAAGGACACACCGTTGCGCCTGGCCGACTACGACGTCTGCCAGTTGTTGTACAACGCGCCCGACAACCGCATGCGGCTCGGAGATATCGCCCACATCATGGTCTTCTCCCCGTCACGGCTGAGTTATCAAGTCGGAGTCCTCTGCGACAAGGGAATTTTGCGTCGCATCGAGGACGTATCGGACGGCCGGGCCGCGTTCGCCGAATTGACGAATCACGGTCTCGAGGTCTTCCTCGAGGCCCGTGAGATGCACGGACGCCACGTGGAGGAGCTCGTCGCGGACCTCGTCACGGTCGAAGAGGCCGAATCCGTGGAACGTATTTTCGCTCGCGTGCGCGAACGCCTGCTCAACGATTAGGCCCTAGGGAGGCACGGAAGACTTCGACCCGGGGTCGCGACCGATGTCGCGGCCCCGGGTCTTCTTCTGTCTGCCCTCGCTCGAAGATCAGGCGGCCTCCGGAGCCTTACGACGCCGGGGTCTTGCCCTCACTTTCGGCACGGCGGAGCTCCTCGCGATTGTGGCTCACCATGGACGCCACGACGTTGAGGGCGACCCCTGCGAGAACCAGGATCCACCCCAGGATTCCCAGGTGGGCGGTGATGAGAACGGCCCCCACGAGGAGCACGAGCAAAGAGGTCAGATACGCGGGAGTGAGGAAGACGCGATAATTCATACTCCTATTTCATCATGGCCCGCTGTGCCTGCTGTATGAGGCCAGGACGTTCTTGACAGCACTGGGAGCCGCCGATGCTGGTGGTTGACCGTCGTGTGCGCCGTGCGGCCGGTGGTAGTTGTAGTGCAGGTTCCAGAGCACAAGCCCGTCAGCTCGTTCTTGTTCTGAGCGCCAGGTTCGGGCGTAGAGGAACTCTTCGGCGAGGATCCTGTGGTACCGCTCAACTTTCCCGTTATGGCGCGGCGTGAAGGGTGTGATTCGCTGATACCGTGCCGGGAGCACCGCTTCTGCGAAAACCTTGGATCGGTAGCACGCGCCGTTGTCGGTGACGACCCGCTCAATCGCGGTGATGCCGTGGGCTGCGAACCATGTCTTCGTGCGTTCGAGAAATCCAGCAGCAGTCGTTCCCTGCTCATCGTCGAGGGCTTCGGAGTAGGCAAGGCGGGTATGTCCGTCGACGGCGGAGTGGAGGTAGGCGTAGCCGCTCCGGCTGCCGCGCTTCTTCGTTCGCTCGACCGCGCGAGCCTGAGGACTATCGCGTCCGTGGACGCGCCAGCCGCCGCCGTCGGAGATGCGACCGACCTTCTTCACGTCGACATGAACCATATGGCCGGGGCGTTCGGCGACGATCCGCTGCGGTTCTCGGTTTGACTCGCCGTTCGGGTCGATGAACCTGCGCCGGTTGAGGCCGAGCTGGAGCAACACGCGGGACACCGTGCGACGGCTGATCGCGATGCCTTCGCGTGTGAGTTCGAACTCGATTCGCGCTGCCGACCACTTGTGTTGTCGCCGCATCGATTCGACCTGGACGATCGTGGCGGAGTCCGTTGCGGATGGTTGGCATCGTGGTGTCGAGGAGCGGTCGAGTAGGCCGATGTCGCCGAAGCGCTTGTATCTGCTGACCCATTTCGACGCGGTCGCGCGGGAGATACCCATCTCGGCAGCGACATGCGAAATGGGCGGGTACGGCAGCGTTCTATCAGTCGGTATCGGCCTTCGGTCGTGAGTGGGGCATTGGCGTGGGGCATATCATTCCTGTGGAGAAAGTTGCCCCCCGGTGCGAGGGTCGCACCGGGGGACAAGGCATCGAGGCCAGGCGTTCAGGAGGCTGGCGTCTTCTCGACGGGAATCCACAGTTCGTACCGGCCGTGCGTCTGCTCGTGATCGACGAAATCCGTGACGACCATCTCCGGGCCAGGGACACTCTGGTACGGGTTCGCGGGGAACCACTCCCCGAATGCCTTCGGCCAGAGTTCCTGCAACGCAGCGGGGAACGCGCCGTTCGACTCCACGACAAGCCACGTCATCGCGGGCACATCGAGCCGGTCGAAATCGTCCGGAACCGGCCTGCTCGTTGCGGCCGCGACGTAATAGTCCAACTCGGTGCCTTCTTCGCGCGACGGAGAGATCGCATCGTGGACACTGAGCACCCCAGCAGGCTCTTGGTCGGAAAGATCATCGACCTTCGCCCACTGCTCCTCCGTGATCTTCTCGACGAACTCTGCTGCGGTCGGGTTCACCCCCTCATAGATGAGGGGGATGCGGGTGCATAGCCCCGCCAGCGTGAACTCGTCCTTTTCGACGATGCGGTAGTTCATGGTCGTGCTCCCTTCGATCGTGATGGTGAAGGTGAGCTTCGGCTGCGACCGGAGAACTGCTCCTGGCCGACGTGCGCCCTCGGGGCCGATGCCGTGGACAGCCTTGAATGCGCGCGAGAACGCATCAGCAGAGGCGTATCCGAACCGGACGGCGAGGTCCTGCAACGCTTCTTGTCCCGAAACGACCGATGCAGCCGCGAGCGTCATACGCCGCCGCCGCACGTACTCCGAGAGTGGCATGCCCGCCAAGGTGGAGAACATCCGCCGGAAATGGTGCTCGGACATCAACGCTATCTGGCTCGCGCGACACACATCGACCTCGCCCTCGCCCTCAACGAGCTGATGCTCAACCGATGCGATCGCCTGGTTCAGTCGCTCCATGCTCACCTTCCTTCCACCTCGACGTTAGGGAACCACAAGGGCGCAGGCCCGATGATCTATGCGCGAGATTGTCGGGGGCGTCAAGCAGCGCACTCACAAGCTGTCACAAGGTTGAGCCTGTGCCCCTACAAGACGTGTAGACAACGTCACGGCCAGCAACAGCTAGGCGTCGGACCGTGGTGTCTTCCGGGTTGAGGGCTGGGCCCTGTCCTGGGTCTTGCCCGGTGGCGAGGACGTGAAACCCGGTTGGAAACCGGGAAGGATCGTAGCCATGTCGGGATTCTGGACCGCCGACATCTGATCGAGTTTGCGGAGCACATGGTCCACGGTCGCCGGATCCACGCCTCGATCGGAGCGCGCACTGATGATTTCGTCCTGGGCCGCGCTGAGGGCGGTGTCTCTCATGGTGGCGAAGAGCTTCCGCCGTTTGTTCCTCTCTGCCACCTGCGCCTCGTAGACCTCCTGGTTCTCGACCTCTTGCGGGCTCTTCGGAACCATACGCCGGTAGATGTCGGAAACCATCGACACGACTTCCGGCGGCGCATCCTCAGAGTGCTGCCGCACGGCTTGCATGGCCGCGTGCCGGGCCCGTTCGAGCAGCTCGCGCTCTTGGCGGTCCTGTTGGTCCTCCCGATCCAGTCCGAGCATCTTGACCAGGATCGGCAGAGTCAGACCGGGGAAAACCATGGTGAACAACAGAACCATCGTCGCGATCACCAGGACCTCGGAACGGAATCCGAATCCCTCGGCCGGAAGGGAAAGGGCCAGGGCCAAGGTCACGAGTCCGCGCATTCCGGACCAGGTCATCACGAGCGCCTCGCCCAGGGACCGAGGGGTCATCGGCTGGCTCTTCTTGACGTGGTTGAAGGCCACGATCAGAACCATCCAGGCCAGGCGGAGCAGAATCACGACCGCGGCGATGATGCCTCCGTGAAGGATCATCTCCCCAATGCGGTCCCCGGCATCGATGATCACCTGACGCACCTGAAGCCCGATCAGGCCGAAGGCGACGCCGGTGATCAACATTTCGATGACTTCCCAAAATGCGGTACCAGTCAGTCGGTCCTCGGGTTCCAGATCGCCCATCGTGCTGGACATCTGGACGGCCGCGACCACCACGGCAATGACGCCGGAAGCATGCACTTCTTCCGAAGCGATATATACGGCAAACGGAATAATCAGGGTCAGCCCGGACCGGGCGACGCTCGAGTTGAGGTGACGACGTGCAACGCCGCCGAGCCACCCGAAAAACAGACCGATCGCCACGGCGGCGACGGCCGTGTACAGGAATTCGAGAACCAACAACGGCGCAGACAGGTGGCTGTTGACCGTGATGGCTGCGAGCGCGGCCTGGAAGGCGACCAAGGAGACGGCGTCGTTGAAGAGCCCCTCGGTCTGGAGCGTCGCGACGATACGCCGGGGGATTCCCACGGGCTCCGACACGGCTTCCACGGCGACTGGGTCAGGCGGAGCGACGGCGGCGCCGATCGCGACGGCCGCCGCGACCGTCATCCCGGGGATGAAGACCATCGACGTCCACATGACCGCAAGGATGGTGAGGGTGACCAGGACCACCGAATAGGTCACGATAGCGCGCCAGTTGGTCCGGAACATCTGCCAGCTGGCCCGTTGGCCGAGCGCCCACAACAGGGGCGGCAGGAAGATCGGCAGAATGAGTTCGGGCTGGACCTTCACGTTCGGAACGCCCGGGATAAAAATCATCGCGGCCGTCGCGAGGGTCAGCAGAACCGGCCACGGCAGGTTGAATCTGTCGCCGACCCCCACGAGGACGAGGGTCACCAACAGAATCACGATGACGATGATCAAGAAATCCACAGTGGGACCACTTTATCGGACTACTACTTCGCGCGCGTCACACGATCGCTCGTTCCCCACGCCGAAGTGGCATCCTTGTGCAGATTTTGACCGAATTCGTGCACGCGAATGCCACCTCGGCTCGATGTGGCTTCATTCCGTCTCAGGCATTCGGGGCGACCGAGGTTCCGACGCCGCGTCGTCGGATGGTCAGGGGGACGGATCCCGATTCGCCGCTCCCCTTCGAACAGCTCGCGGCCTGCCCGCAGGGTGCCACGGCTTGGGCAGGCGCCGAGGCTTCTTCGGCACCGGCATCCGCATCGGACAATTCCTGCTGATGTGCCTGGAGGTATGCTTCGTGCTCGGCCACGAGGTCCCGATCCTCCGCCCCGAGGACCACGAACCCCGAGTCCTGGATCATGCGGAGATCGTCCACGGCGGACTGGCCCTCGCTCGTCAGGTAGTCACCGAGGAAAAGCGAATTGACCACACGCAACGCGGTCGGCTGCAACGAGCGCAGGTGCATCTCGCGCCCTCCCGCCATGCGAATCTCCTTGTCGGGAGCCGCGAAACGAACCATGGAGAGGATCCTCAGACACTTCAGCGGAGTGAGCTCCCAGGTTCCCTCCAAGGGGGTCCCTTCGAAGGGCATCAGGAAGTTGACGGGGATCGATTCGGAATCCAGTTCAACCAAGGAGAACACGGCGTCGACCAGCTGCTCCGGGCTCTCCCCCATGCCGACGATCAGACCCGAGCAGGCCTGAAGTCCGGCGTCGTGCGCCTGGTTCACGGTCGCAACGCGTTCTGAGAAGGAGTGCGTCGAGCAAATCTCGGCGTAGTGGTCCTCGGAAGTATTCAAGTTGTGGTTGTACGCGTCCGCTCCGGCCTGTTTCAGCCGCTGGGCCTGGCCGTCCTTCAGGATGCCGAGGCACGCGCACACTTCGATGTCGGGGTTGGATTCCTTGAGCCCCTCGATCATGCGTGACACACGGTCGACGTCGCGGTCGGTCGGCCCCTTGCCACTCGCGACCATGCAGATGCGAGAGGCCCCTCCGACCACGCCCAGACTCCCCTGGCGCACGGCCTCTTCGGGCTTGATCCACGAGTACTTGAGGATCTCGGCCGCCGAACCGAGGCGTTGGGAACAGTACGAACAATCTTCCGGGCACAGCCCGGACTTGAGATTCACCAGGTAGTTGACCTTGACGGTGTTGCCGAAGTGTTGGTGTCGCAGGGTGGAGGCGGCGTGGACGACGTCGAAGGTTGCTGCGTCGTCGGCCGAAAGGAGTTCTAGGGCCTCGTCGCGGGTCAACCGGTGACCTTCCGCGATCCTGTGAGCGAGTTCCGTGTACGAAGTGTGCATGGATGCATTGAACCGTGTTTTTGAACACTGTTCAAGTAATGACGGTTCGCGTGTTCCGGGCCATCACCAGGCGGTTGGCTCTGAGCGCACACCTGTTCCCAAGAGATCGTCCGAGCCTTAGATTGGTGTCGACAACACCACACAGCAAAGGGGTATCGGACCATGTCAGACCTGTCCGGCAAGAAAATCGCATTCCTTCTGACCAATGGCGTCGAGGAAGTTGAACTGACCCGGCCGCGCAAGGCGCTCGACGACGCCGGCGCCCAGACCGTGATCGTCTCGCCCGCGGAGGGCAAGCTGACGGCGATGAACGGCGATTGGGACCACGGCGATTCCTTCGACGTGGACTTGCCGCTGTCCGAAGCGAAGCCCGAGGAATTCGATGCGCTGGTTCTGCCCGGCGGCACCATCAACGCCGACACCCTGCGGATCGCCGAAGGCGCCACCGAATTCGTCCGAGCCTTCTTCGATCAGGAGAAGACCGTGGCGGCGATCTGCCACGCACCGTGGATCCTGGCTCAGGCGGAGCTGGCCCGCGGTCGACGGCTCACGTCGTTCGAGTCCATCCGGACCGACCTGATCAACGCCGGTGCCTCGTGGGAGGACTCGCAGGTCGTGGTGGACGGCAACCTCATCACGAGCCGTAACCCCAACGACATCGACGCCTTCAACGCGGCGGTCTCCGAAGCACTCTCCGCCTGAGGTTGACGGGACCGGGTCGAGGGGCACGGGAATCGAATCGGTAGACTCGTCCCGTGGCCCTCACCCGTGAACGCATCCTCGAAACAGCCCTGTCGCTGCTGAGCGACTACGGGCTGGGCGACCTGTCCATGCGCAGGCTCGCCACAGAGCTCGGCGTCGCCCCCGGAGCGCTGTACTACCACGTCAGGAACAAGCAGGAGCTACTCACCCGTCTGGCGGGCAGGATGCTTGGGCCCACTCCGGACGTCTCACGGATCGCCCCGGAGGATTCGCCTCACGCACAGAAGGTCAGCGAGCGCGAGGTCACCGAGACCGTCGTCGAACTGGCCCGTACGGCCAGGGAGTCCGTGTTGCGCTACCAGGACGGTGCGGACGTCATCGGAATCGCCCTAGTTGCGGACCAGGAGTCCGTCTCCTCGTTTGTGGCGATGCGGGAGACCTTCGAGCGCGGCGCAATCAGCCCGACCCACGCGGATTGGGCGGCCAGAACCGTCCTGCACACGGTCCTGGGATTCGTGTCGACGGAGCACAACCGACTCAGGCTCGAGGCGTCCTCCGTGCCGGCCGATGATTCGGGCGCCCGGAGCGTCCAGGACGCGCGCGCCTGCGAGTTCGGAGTCCGGGCTGTGATTCGGGGTGTTCTCGACGAGGCTTCCGAACAGTAACGGGGACGGCGGGACCTCGCCCTACAATGTATAGCGCGCCCAGTGAACCAGGCAGTCCGCAGCGAGTGCCGTGGTCGGGCGCAGCCCGGCTCTTCGCCGAATCACGTCGCCGAGAAGAAGAATTCAGGTACAACTCCATGACCGAGGCCTCGATCGCGGCCCAGTGGGCCACCTTGCCGGACCACACCGCGCAGGTGGAATCGTTGCGTGAGGCTTTCATCGAGAGGTACGGATCGGAACCGGACGGCATCTGGTCCGCGCCTGGCCGCCTGAATCTCCTGGGCGAATACGTCGATTTCAACAGTGGGTCCTGTTTCCCCACCCCTCTTCCGTACAGAACCCTCATCGCAGGTCGACTGCGGCGTGACGGCATCCTCCACGCGGAGTCCTTGCAGATGCCCACCCCGGTCGAACGCCCCCTACGCGAGATCGCTCCGGGCACGGTCTCCGGCTGGTTCGGATACGTCGGCGGCGTCGCCTGGTCGATGACTCAGGAAGGCGGCGAGGACATTTCCTTGCCCCCGGATTTCGGAGCGGATCTTCTCATCGATTCCACCGTTCCCGTCGGTGGCGGCCTCTCCTCCTCTGCGGCGCTCGAGTGCTCCACGGCGCTGGCTCTGCTCGAACTCTCCTGTCCCCTTCGCACCGAGGCATCCCTCGAGCCGCTCCCGGTCGGTGGTTGCGGCCCGGACAATGACGACCTCCGTGCTCGCCTCGCCCAAGTCTGTATGCGGGCAGAGAACGAGGTCGCGGGAGCCGTAACCGGTGGCCTCGACCAGACAACATCGTTGCGGTCGCTTCCCGGGCAGGCGATGGTCGTCGACTTCCGTGACTTCTCGATCGAACCCGTGGACGTCAATGTGACCGGGGCCGGGCTGGCCTTCCTTGTGATCGACACCCGCGCACCCCACGATCTGGCGGACGGGCAGTATTCGAGCCGCCGCAATACGTGTGAGGATCTCAGACAGGCCACGGGTGCGAAGAACTTGCGTGAACTTCTTCCGGACGAGCTGGGCTTCCCGGACCTTGATACCGAGGAGGCACGCCGGGCACGGGAATCGACCGTCGCGGAAACGCTCGAGCGTTGCGCGCGGGTTCCGGGTGTCCTCGAGAGCCTGGGCGAGGACAAGCTCTATGGCTGGACCAAACACGTCTTCACGGACATGATGCTCGTTGAGCGGGCCCGAACCCTGTTCACGGATCGAACCCCCACCACACCGGAAACATGGCGGGAGCTGGGACAACTGTTCACGACCTCGCACGCATCCATGAGGGACGACCTCGGTGCGTCGCGGGATGAGCTCGACGTCGCCGTCGACACATGCTTGGATCACGGTGCGCTGGGTGCGCGACTCGTCGGCGGAGGATTCGGCGGCGCCGTTCTGGCCCTGACGACCCGCGAGCGCGTGGCCGAGACGGCCCAGGCCGTCGCGGACGCTTTCGCCGATCGAGGATATGAGAAACCGGTGTTCCTGCCGCTGGCCCCGGGGCGTCCCGCGAACCGGGATCTCTAGAACGCGGAGCCAGAGAGCCCGGCCGCAGGCTACCCGGCACGCGAGAGCGGGGACGGAGCGGTACTCGTCCGATCCGCCCCCGTGCCTGGCTCACGTGGTTCATTCCCTCGATTCCGCCGCATTGCAGGCGCATGCGGCGGAATATTGGATGTGCGCACACATCCGTCGATATCGACGGGTTCAAATAAAACACTCGCGAGTACACCTCACAAGGTGGCACGCGGGTCGTTATCAAAACGTGATGTCGCGTGGGTCGCCCTAGGGTGTGCGATGCGCGACAGTGACGGCCGTGGGCGCGGTGCAAGGGAATAACAGCCCGTCGTCCCAAGTTGCGATGGGCGGATTCTGCAACACACCGTCCCTCGAAAGGCGACCCCATGGCGTATTCGTATCTCTTCCAGCCGTTGACCCTGCGCGGTCTTGAATTCAAGAACCGTGCCTTCGTCGCTCCCATGTGCCAGTACAGCGCGGCCGACGACGGCATCCCTACCGATTGGCATCTCATGCACCTGGGATCCTTCGCGACCGGGGGCTTCGGACTGATCATCGCCGAGGCTTCGGGCGTTGTTCCCGAGGGACGCATCTCGCCAGGGGACTTGGGCCTCTGGAATGACGACCAGGCTCGCGAGTTCGCGCACATCGCAGATTTCGTGCATACCCACGGTCAGGGTGCGAAATTCGGGATCCAACTGGCCCATGCCGGACGGAAGGCCTCCACATACCACGCCCTGCCCGGTTACCCGGAAGGATCTCTCAGCCCGGACGACGGCGCCTGGACCACGCTGGCTCCCACGGACGAGCCCTTCGGCCCGTTCGATGCTCCCCGAGCGATGACAGAGTCCGAGATCCTCGAGACCGCCCAGGCTTTCGGTGATGCGGCACGCCGCGCCGTCGCCGCCGGGGTGGACACCGTCCAGATCCACGCCGCCCACGGCTACCTGCTTCACGAATTCCTCCAGAAGGACGTCAACACGCGCGATGACCGCTGGGGCGGAGCCGACCTCGAGAACAGGATGCGGTTCCCCCTCGAGGTCGTCCGCCGGGTCCGCGAGGCGATCCCCGACGATATGCCGTTGATGCTCAGGGTTTCCGCTGTCGACTGGAAGGAAGATGCGGGCACGGACGCAGCCCGTGAGGCCAACGACGCCGACTTGGCGGACATCACCGAGTTCGTCCGGCAGGCCGCGGCTTTGGGTGTCGACATGGTCGATGTGTCGTCCGGTGGAAACCTGCCCCAGCCCCAGGTGCGCCCGGTTCCCGGGTACCAGACGGAATTCGCGGCGCACATCCGCCGCGAAACCGGACTGCCCACGAGTGCGGTCGGCATCATCACGGATGCGGTCCAAGCCGAGCACGTCATCGCCACGGGACAGGCCGACGCCGTCAGCCTGGCTCGCGAGGCGCTGAGGGATCCTCGGTGGGTGCTCAGGGCCGCGCAGGAGTTGCGCCAGGACGTCGAATGGCCCGACCAGTTCTACCGCGCCAAGCGGTAATTCGGTCTCCCCGGACGCCAGCACCACAAAAACTGAACAACCTTTCTTTCGTCTCACAACAACCTGGGGAATTCTTAGGAATTGGTGCATGACGTTTTGCCAGGGGTGAACAACGGACCGTGTTCCGCACCAACGGTTCACATCACCCGCCATTTGCCCTAATGTCGAAGGCAAGTGGCGATTCGCATCACTGACAGAGTATGGATCGCCGGGATGAAAGGAGCCGATTATGGGTTTCGATATTGGTGACAAGGCAGGCGACGCTCTGAACAAGGGCAAGGACGCCGTCAACGACAAGACCGGCAAGGACACCGTCAAGGACGAGCATGTCGACAAGGCCAAGGATGCGCTGAGCGACAAGTTCGGCAAGAAGGACTAATTCTTCTTCCTGAGGTCATTCTTGCTTGTCCCTCGGATGATTCCTGAGGGAACCCCAATGAAAGGAGTCCCATATGGGTATCGAGGACAAAGCCAACAACAAGTTTCAGGATGCCACCGGCAACGCCAAGGAAAAAGTCGGCGAAGCTGTGGGCAATGATGATTTGAAGAATGAAGGAAAGGGCGACCAGCTTGGCGCCGCCGTGAAGGACGGCGCGGAGAAGGTCAAGGATGCGGCTCGCAACATTGGCAACAAGCTCAAGGGCTGAGGCCAGCATCGCCGGAACCTGCCTGTGGCGGGGGCCGCCCGAGCCGGGGGCCCGCAAACATGTTTGTTTTTATTGGGTAGAAAGTCCCGGGCAGAACCGTGAAGGCACTACCAAAA
>JAKDJD010000010.1 GCA_030454085.1 Kocuria sp. | reverse complement strand
GGGCCCACAGTCCCCACACCCCCGCCCCCCCGCCCCGGTAACCCCGCGCTGGGGGCGACGTCGTTTGCTGATAGGACTACTTGGTTTGCCGGTCCACCGGTGCCGGGGCCTTTTCCCCGGCACTGTTGACCTCGGAGCGGTCCTCGGACCACAGGGTGTGGAACGTGCCCTCCTCGTCCACGCGCTGGTACGTGTGGGCGCCGAAGAAGTCGCGTTGCCCCTGGATCAGTGCGGCCGGCAGACGATCACGGCGCAGTCCGTCGTAGTAGGACAGTGCCGATGAGAAGACCGGTACCGGAACACCCAAGGCGGTCGCCTTGCTGACCACGCGGCGCCAGGACGGCACCAGGTCTTCGAGGATGCTCTGGAACCCCGGTGCGAGAAGCATGTTGACCGGCGCGTTGTCGCCCTTGTAGGCCGCCATGATTTCGCCGAGCAGCTCCGCCCGGATGATGCAACCATTGCGCCACAGCGACGCGATGACGTCCAGGTCGAGGTTCCATCCGAACTCCTCGCCCGCGGCGGAGAGCATGTCCAGGCCCTGGGCGTAGGAGACCAGCTTGGACGCGTACAAAGCCCTGCGCACGTCCTCAATGAACTCGGGATCTCCCTGGGCGACCCCGGTCGTCGAGATCAGCCCCGCGGGAAGATTCTGCTGGGCCTCCTCGCGGGCTTCGGGATTCGACGAGGACAAGGCGCGAGCAAAGACCGACTCCGCGATTGCGGACACAGGGGAACCGAGATCCAACGCGGACTGGACCGTCCAGCGACCCGTTCCCTTCTGGCCGGCTTGGTCCACGATCACGTCGACCAGGGGTTTTCCGGTCCTGCCGTCCGTCTGCGAAAGAACTTCGCTGGTGATCTCGATCAGGTAGGAGTTCAGGTCAGTGGTATTCCACGTCCGAAACACTTCGGCCTGGTCCTGTGGCTCGATCCCGGCCACGGAACGAAGCAGATCGAAGGCTTCACCGATCACCTGCATGTCCGCGTATTCGATGCCGTTGTGGACCATCTTGACGAAGTGACCGGCGCCATCGGTATCGATCCAGGCGCAGCACGGGGCGCCGTCGTCGGCTTTCGCCGAAATTTTTTCGAGCATCGGACCGAGAGACTTGTAGGACTGCTTGGATCCACCCGGCATGATCGAGGGGCCGTTGAGCGCGCCTTCCTCACCACCGGAGACGCCGACGCCGACGAAGTGGAGCCCGTGCTCGGCGCACTCCTTCTCGCGGCGGATCGTGTCCTTGAAGTAGGAGTTGCCGCCGTCGATGATGATGTCGTCGGTGTCCAGCAACGGGATCAGGTTCTCGATCACGGCATCCACGGGGGCTCCGGCCTTGACCATGACCAGGATGCGCCGCGGGCGCTCCAGGGAATCGACCAGGTCCTGGAGGGTCTCGGTACGGATGAAGTCTCCGTCATCGCCATGCTTGTCCAACAGTTCGTCGGTCTTCGCAATGGTGCGATTGTGCAATGCGACCGTGTACCCGTTCCGCGCCAGATTGCGCGCCAGATTCGCGCCCATGACCGCCAGGCCGGTGACGCCGATCTGTGCCTTGCCTGATTGTGCCTCGGAATTTTGGGGAGAAGTGCTATCAACTGCCATGAGCCCAGATTACGCGCAATCGCGGTCCGACGAGCAGGGGCACTCCCAAAAATCTGGAGGGTATCGCCTCTGGCGGACAGATCGACCCAAGATGACGACGGCGCGACGGACCCGTTCGCGGGCCCAACCGGATGCGAGGCGACCCGCGCGTTAAATGCGAAACGGCCGAACCCCTGAGGCGGTGTCCGACCGATTCCTTGGTGGGTCCTACCGGGATCGAACCGATGACATCCACGGTGTAAACGTGGCGCTCTACCAGCTGAGCTAAAGACCCTTGACAACCGAGTGGGCCACTTGCCCAGCGGCCAGCACCCGATCTGATTGATTACAGTACATGAGCTGAACAGAGGCCCAAACTTGAGAGGCCCCGTCCAGACAGTGTCTTTCGACACACCTCTTCGGCGTCAGAAACGAGTTGTTACCAGACGCGTGGCCGACCATTCATCGCTGACCTGCGCACTCGTCGTGAGCTTGAGGCCAGCGGTCGGCGCGGCTTCCTGGATGTCGGCTGGCGCCACGTGTCCGTCACGACCCGCTTTGGGTGTCATCACCCAGACCACGCCACCCTCGTCCAGGGTGGTCAGTGAGTCGACGAGGGCGTCCACGAGATCACCTTCGCCTTCCCTCCACCAGAAGAGAACGGCGTCCACGACTTCCTGGTCTTCTTCGTCGAGGAGTTCGGAACCAGTGACGTCTTCGAGATCGTCCCTCAGGGCGAAGTCGACGTCGTCGTCATAGCCGAACTCTTGGATGAGATCCCCATCCTTGAAACCAAGCAGGACAGCCGGACGATCGCCGGCGGTCTTGGTCTCGCTCACGTATTTTCCTCCTGATTATCGGATCGGTCCGGACATCCTCCGGACCGAGCATTGCGATGGGTACACCGCAATGGTGTTGACACCAAGCCAACACTGGATTGCCCACACTATCAAGTACTCGGGACCGGCGCGTGATCCCGAACACTGTCCATCGCGAAAAACCCTCATTCCATGCGGATCGACGCCGCCATGACACCGGGAGAGCTGGCTCGAATCGGGTCAGGAGTCATTGTGATTCGTCGAGGTGTGACACCATAGGGGCAAAGCCCAGGTGGGTCGAGTTGTGCCTGCCGTTATCATCCCTTCCGGGATGTGAGCTTTCTCCTCACATCGACAAAGAGAGGTTCAACGTGGCTCCCTCAGAGACGAATGACCACATCCTCAGCGCCCTCACCCTGGGCCTGTCGGATCAGGACCACGAAGAGACGTCGGAATGGATCGAGGCCTTCGATGCCTTGGTCGAGTCCCAGGGCACAGAACGTGCACAATTCATCATTCGACGTCTCCTCCAGCGAGCAGGTGCCAAGAGCATCCAGGTCCCGACCGTCACCACCACGGATTACGTCAACACCATCCCCGTGGACCAGGAACCGGAGTTCCCGGGCGATGAAGAAATCGAGCGTCGCTACCGTGCGCTGCTCCGCTGGAATGCCGCCGTGATGGTGCATCGCGCCCAGCGCCCGGAAATCGGCGTCGGCGGTCACATCTCCAGTTACGCCGGTGTGGCCACGCTGTACGAGGTCGGCCTGAACCACTTCTTCCGCGGCCAGGATCACCCGGGCGGTGGCGACCAGGTCTATTTCCAGGGCCATTCCTCCCCGGGCAATTACGCCCGCGCCTACCTCGAGGGTCGTCTGACCGAAGAGCAACTGGACGGCTTCCGGCAGGAGAAGACCAAGGGTGAGAACGGGCTTCCCTCCTATCCTCACCCCCGGTCGAAGGAAGACTTCTGGCAGTTCCCGACCGTGTCGATGGGCCTCGGCCCTCTGAACGCGATCCACCAGGCACAGTTCAACAAATATCTGCACAACCGCGGGATCAAGGACACGAGCCAGCAGCACGTCTGGGCGTTCCTCGGCGACGGTGAGATGGACGAGCCCGAATCGCGCGGCGCGCTCCAGTTGGCGGCGAACGACAAGCTCGACAACTTGACCTTTGTGGTCAACTGCAACCTCCAGCGCCTGGACGGACCCGTCCGAGGCAACGGAAAGATCGTTCAGGAACTCGAGGCGTTCTTCCGCGGTGCCGGCTGGCACGTCATCAAGGTCCTGTGGGGCCGCGAGTGGGACGAGCTCCTCGAGAAGGACGAGAACGGCGAGCTGGTTCGCATCATGAACGAGACGCTCGATGGCGATTACCAGACCTACAAGGCCGAGTCGGGCGGGTTCATCCGCGAGCACTTCTTCGGTCGCTCCCCCGAGACCAAGGAAATGGTCTCCGACATGTCCGACGAGGACATTTGGGCGCTCAAGCGCGGAGCCCACGACTACCGCAAGGTCTACGCCGCCTACAAGCAGGCCATGGAGACCAAGGGCCGCCCCACGGTCATCCTGGCCCAGGGCGTCAAGGGCTATGGCCTCGGCAGCCACTTCGAGGGGCGCAACGCGACCCACCAGATGAAGAAGCTGACCCTCGATGACCTGAAGGTCTTCCGCGACCGTTTGCGCATCCCGATCAGCGACGAAGAGCTCGAGAAGGATCTTTACGGGGCTCCCTACTACCACCCCGGCAAGGACTCCCCCGAGATCAAGTACATGCTCGAGCGCCGCAAGGAGCTCGGCGGCTTCGTGCCCCACCGTGATGGTTCCCAGCGCGAACTCGTACTCCCCTCCGACAAGGCCTACTCGGTCGCCAAGAAGGGTTCCGGCAAGCAGATGGCCGCGACCACGATGGCGTTCGTCCGCCTGCTCAAGGACCTGATGCGGGAGAAGGAATTCGGCAAGCACGTGGTGCCGATCATTCCCGACGAGGCACGCACCTTCGGCATGGACTCGTTCTTCCCGACGTCGAAGATCTACAACCCGAATGGCCAGAATTACCTGTCGGTGGACCGCGAGCTCATGCTCGCGTACAAGGAATCCGCTCAGGGACAGCTGCTTCACGTCGGCATCAACGAGTCCGGGGCGACCGCGGCGTTCACCGCCGCGGGTTCTTCCTACTCGACACACGGTATTCCGATGGTGCCCGTGTACATCTTCTACTCGATGTTCGGCTTCCAACGCACGGGCGACGCCTTCTGGGCCGCGGCCGATCAGCTCTCCCGCGGATTCATCATTGGCGCCACGGCGGGGCGGACGACCCTGACCGGCGAAGGCCTGCAGCACATGGACGGGCACTCGCCCGTTATTGCTGCGACCAACCCGGCTGTGCGTCACTACGATCCCGCCTACGGCTATGAGATCGCACACATCGTCAAGCGCGGCCTGGAACACATGTACGGCACGGGCGACGAGGACCACAACGTCATGTACTACATGACGGTGTACAACGAGCCGGTCGTACAGCCTGCCGAGCCGGCCGACGTCGACGTCGAGGGCATCATCCGAGGCATCTACCTGCTCAAGCCCGCCGATGTCGACGGGCCGCGGACCCAGTTGCTCGCCTCCGGCGTGGCCGTTCCCTGGGCACTTGAAGCCCAGGAACTTCTCGCCAAGGATTGGAAGGTTTCCGCCGATGTGTGGTCGGTGACCTCCTGGAACGAGTTGCGCCGGGACGGCCTCGAAGCCGAACGCGCATCCATGCTGAAACCGAAGGACGACGCGCGCGTTCCCTTCGTGACCCAGCAGCTTGAAGGGGCGGTCGGGCCGATCGTGGCTTCCTCGGACTTCGTCTCGGAGGTTCCCGACCAGATCCGGCAGTTCCTCCCGAACGAGTTCGCGACGCTCGGTGCCGACGGGTTCGGATTCTCCGACACGCGTGCGGGTGCACGCCGGTTCTTCCACATCGACGCCCACTCCATGGTCGTTCGGGCCCTCGAGATGCTGGCGGAACGCGGGGAAATCGACGCCGACATCCCCGCCAAGGCCATCGACAAGTACGATCTGTTCGACGTGAACGCCGGGACCAGCGGTACCGCCGGCGGCGACGCCTGATCAACGACGACTGCGCTGCGGTCGGTCTCTCTCGCAGAGTCCGACCGCAGCGCTTTTTTGACGTGACGTGACTGACAAGAAGGATTCTGGAATGCTGGACAGCGTGTTAGCGATACTTTGCCCCGGACAGGGCTCACAAAAACCCGGGTTCCTGACCCCGTGGCTGGAATTGGACGGCGTATCCGAAAGGCTCTCGACTCTGGGCCACGCGGCGGGGCTCGATCTGATTCATTACGGCACGGAAGCCGATGAGGAAACCATCAAGGACACCGCGATCGCGCAGCCGTTGATCGTGGCCGCTGGAATCGTGGTCGGCGAGTTGCTCGTCGAGCGCATCGGGGAACGCCCAGTGCTCTGGGCCGGGCATTCGGTCGGAGAAGTGACCGCCGCCGCGCTGTCCGGCGTCATCTCGCCTGAGGACGCGATGCGTTTCATCAAGGTCCGCGGGAACGGCATGGCCGAGGCATCGGCAGCCGAGCCTTCCGGTATGGCCGCTGTCCTCGGCGGCAAGGAAGAAGAAGTTCGTTCCGCGATCGAAGATGCGGGCCTCACGGCCGCCAATTCCAATGGTCCCGGTCAGATCGTGGCCGCGGGCTCCGCGGAGAAGATCCAGTCCCTCGTGGACAACCCTCCGGCCAAGACGCGCGTGGTCCCCCTGAAGGTCGCAGGTGCCTTCCACACCTCCCACATGCGCCCTGCTGTCGGTCCTCTGCAGGAGGTCGCCCGCGAAATCCATGCACACGAACCGGTGACCACGCTGTTGTCCAATAGGGATGGCAAGCCGGTGACCTCGGGCGCCGCGGCGATGCAGTCGCTGGTCGACCAGGTCACGCGTCCGGTGCGATGGGACCTCTGCATGCAGACCATGGTCGACGAGGGCGTGAGCAACATGGTGGAACTCGCGCCGGCAGGTACTCTGGTCGGGCTGGCCAAGCGCGGAATGAAGGGCGTGCCCGCGACCGCGCTGAATTCACCCGACGAACTGGACGACGTCGTCCCCGAATAAGGTCCAGGCCAACGAGGAAAAGAGACCATCGTGGTGACTCTCAATACCAGACCCGTACAGAAGTTCTCGAAGATCCTGGGCCTCGGCACGGCGCGACCCGACGTGGTCGTGACCAATGACGACGTCTGCGAGTGGATCGACTCGTCCGATGAGTGGATCCGCACCAGGACCGGCATCAGCACCCGCCACCGTGCCGACGCCGAAACCTCTGTCATGGATTTGGCCGTTACGGCGGCGCGGGACGCGCTCCAGCGATCGGCCGTACCTCCCGAGGAGATCGACGGAGTGATCGTTTCTACGGTCTCGCATCCGTATGCAACTCCTTCCCTGGCCGCCAAATTGGCCTACGAGATCGGCGTCTCCCCCGCGGCGGCCTACGACATCTCGGCGGCCTGCGCCGGGTACTGCTACGGGGTCGGACAGGCCGACGCCCTCGTCCGGGCTGGGGCGGCAAGGAACGTGCTCGTCGTGGGGGTCGAGAAACTCTCCGACTTCATCGACAATTCCGAGCGCTCCATCTCCTTCCTGCTCGGCGACGGGGCCGGTGCAGTCGTCGTCGGCCCCTCGGAGGAAGCCGGTATCGGGCCCACGGTCTGGGGATCGGACGGGTCCAAGTGGGAAACCATCAGCATGACTCATTCGTTGCTCGAATTGAGGAACCGCGACTGGATCAACGATCCCGTCCAAGAGGACGAGAAGGTGTGGCCGACCCTGTACCAGGATGGCCCCACGGTATTTCGCTGGGCCGCTTGGGAAATGGCGAAGGTCGCTCGACAAGCACTCGATGAGGCCGGTGTCTCTCCGGAGGACTTGAGCGTGTTCGTACCCCACCAGGCGAACATGCGCATCATCGACCAACTCGTCAAAACGCTCAAACTGCCTGACCATGTGGTGGTCGGTCGGGACATCGCCGACGCGGGCAATACCTCGGCGGCGTCCATTCCCCTGGCCGCACGGCGACTTCTCGACGAGCATCCCGAGCTCTCCGGACGGCTCGCGCTTCAGATCGGGTTCGGTGCAGGACTGGTCTACGCCGCTCAGGTTGTGGTCCTTCCCTGAGCTCATCACCGGGATCCGCCGCGACGCGCGGCGATGAGACGCAAATCCCTGCACGTCGGGCGCGGAGATCTACCGCGCGTCAGGTCTCGAAACGATACAGTGAATACCGGATCAAGCCCGCGAACGCGGGAACACCCCGGCTCCCCCAGGAGCCGCCAGAATCCCACGCGGCAGGAAAGCTCGCGTGATCATGAATCAAAGGAGTACACATCATGGCTGACAAGAACGAGATTCTCGCCGGACTGGCCGAGATCGTCAACGAGGAGACCGGCGTCGAGACCTCGGACGTTCAGCTCGAGAAGTCCTTCACCGAGGACCTCGACATCGATTCGATCTCGATGATGACCATCGTGGTCAACGCCGAGGAAAAGTTCGGTGTGACCATTCCGGACGAAGAGGTCAAGAACCTGACCACCGTGGGCGAGGCCGTCGACTTCATCGCGAACGCCTCCTCATAGATGCTGATTCGGGCGCGGTGCTCCGTGGCACCGCGCCCTGGCTTCTCCCCAAGTATTTACCCGCCCGAGGAGAGGCCGTCCGGTGCGGACCACGGCCTGTACACTCGGGCGGACACGAGAAAGACGTGAGATGAGTCAGAAAGTAGTAGTCACCGGCCTCGGGGCGTTCAGCCCGATCGGCGGGACCGCGACCGAGACGTGGGAGAACGCTGTCCAGGGTGTCTCCGGTATCAAGGCGATCACCGACGACTGGGTCTCCCAGTACGATCTGCCCGTGTACATCGCCGGCAGGGTTGCCCAATCGGTCGAGGATTCCGAGTTCATTTCCAAGGTCGAGACCAAGCGTCTGGACCCCTCCGGGCAGTTCGCCGTCATTTCCGCGCGCCAGGCGTGGCAGGACGCGGGCTTCAGCGCGGGAGACGCCGAAGCAGCCGACGAGCTCGATCCCGAACGTCTGGCGGTTTCCTTCGGAACCGGCATCGGGGGCGTGTGGACGCTCCTCGACAGCTGGGACACGTTGCGCGACCGCGGGCCTCGTCGCATCCTGCCCATGACCGTCCCCATGCTCATGCCCAACGGTTCGACGGCGGCCATTGCCCTCAACCACAAGGCCCGGGCGGCAGCCCAGACCGTGGTTTCGGCGTGCGCCTCCAGCACCGAGTCCTTGCACGTGGCGCTCGACCTCATTCGCAGCGGGAAGGCCGACGTCGTGATCACCGGCGGCACGGAATCCGCAATCCACCCGATGACCATGGCCTCCTTCGCCAAGATGCAAGCACTCTCCAAGCGCAACAACGATCCCGAGCGCGCGTCGAGGCCCTACGACGTCGATCGCGACGGCTTCGTGATGGGTGAGGGCGCGGCAGCTTTGGTGCTCGAGTCCGAGGAACACGCCAAGGCGCGCGGTGCCCGCGTTTACGCCGAATTGGCCGGGACGGGGGTGTCCTCGGATGCCTACCACATCACGGCCAACGATCCGGAGGGTTCCGGCGCGGCCAGAAGCATCAATGAGGCATTGAGAGCCGGTGAGATCGACCCGAGCTCCGTGGTTCACGTCAATGCCCACGCGACGTCGACCCCCGTGGGTGACCCCGCGGAGGCGACGGCTTTGAAGGTCGCTCTCGGGTCCCATACGGACCAGGTCGCGGTCTCGGCGACCAAGTCCATGACAGGACACCTACTGGGGGCCGCCGGAGCCTTGGAAGCCGTCATGACCGTCATGGCCCTCAAGGACCGCAAGGCTCCTGCCACCATCAACCTGGAGAACAAGGACCCGGAGATCGACCTCGACGTCGTCACGGAGGCCCGTGATCTGCCCTCGGGCGAAATCGTTGCACTCTCGACGTCGTTCGGATTCGGTGGTCACAACTCGGTCGCGGCCTTCCGGTCCGTCGGCTGATAACTCCCGTGGCGACCGGTCCTCGACGACCGGTGTCCCGCCCACTGACGACAACGCCCGGACAGGGTTTCCTGTCCGGGCGTTGTCGTCCCTTGAGCGTTGCGGCGCGGGAAGTCTTTGTCAGGGCCCTCTCCGGAAGACGTCGGAGGGGCCGTTCGGGCTCAACCTACCCGGTGCAGGTAACGAATGTTCGAGGGTTCCGTGGCGCAGGCCCGAAGAGGCTCGAGCTCGGTGTCCCAGGCTTCCCCCAAGGCCAGGGAGAACTGCCGCAACAGTGCGTTCGGGTCTCCTCGTGCGGCCTCGTAGGCGTACCGGACTCGGTCCTCGGTGATGACGGTGTTTCCGGAGGCGTCGATCATGGAGTAGAAGATGCCCAATTCGGGGGTGTACGCCCACCGGCCGGCGTCAGCGCCAGGACTGGCTTCTTCAAAGACCTCGAACCGGATATTCTTCAAGCGACCGAGCGCGGAGGCGATCAGGGCGCCAGTCCCCTGCGGGCCTTCCCATTCCAGAGTTGTGCGCACTTCATCGACGGTAGCGGTCTGAGCGCACCATTGGAGATCCGTTGACTGTCCAGCCACGGATTCGAGTGCCCACCGGATGTGAGGGCACAAAGCTTGTGGGGCCGCGTGAACGTGCAAAACCCCCTGCGTCAATATCTTGCTCACGGTAGCTCCCTGCAATCGACAGATGCGTCTTCCCCTACGATCTGTCCAGAGATTCCACGTGTGAGGAGATTCTCAACGCTCACCATTGTGCCTGATGTTGCCTCTCCGCACAAAGAGGAAGGGCCCGATACCCGGCGAATTCTCAGTTCATTCCATGGGTCGTCCGTCCGAGCCGGCCTATGCCCGAGGGTGCGCGCGACGGTAGGACTGGGCCAGCCGGTCGACTGAGACGTGCGTGTAGATTTGCGTGGTCGCCAACGTCGAGTGCCCCAGCATTTCCTGGACCGCTCGGATGTCCGCGCCGCCGTCCACCATATGTGTTGCTGCGGTATGCCGAAATACGTGTGCCCCGGATGCACCCGTGCTCGTCGCTCGTGCCAGAATCGCGTTGAGGTCCTCCCGGATCTGCCTCTGCCCTGCCCTCTGGCCCCTGGGGCCCAGGAACAGCGCGGTCTGGTTTCCCCGAACCCAGTGGGTCCTTCCCTGGGTGATCCAGGCCTGAACGGCTTGCATGGCCGGGATCCCCAGAGGCACGGTGCGTTGTTTGTTCCCTTTGCCCACCACGCTGACGGTTCGTCGTTCTTGGTCAATGCTGTTGAGGTCCGCCGAACACAGCTCAGAAATTCTCAATCCAGCGCTGTAGAGCAGCTCGATCACGGCGATGGTTCGGAGCACCTGAGGGTCGCCTGGGCTTTCCGAAAGATCGGCAGAAAGAATGCCAAGGATCTCCCGAATGTCCTGGGTCGAGAGGACTTTCGGGAGACTCCTTCGACCTTGTGGCGATTTGAGCCGGGCGGCCGGGCTGGACGCCACGAGTCCCCGACCTTCCGCCCAGGAGAAGAAGGACCGAATACTCGACGCTTTGCGCGCCATGGTTCCCCTGGATTCCTCACGGTCGTAGCCTTCGGCCAGCCAGGTGCGGAGCAGGTCAAGGTCAATCTCCCGGACGCTTGTCGTTCCGCGAGCCTGGGCCGAGACGAAGAGACTGTGCAGGTCGGAGGTGTAGGCTCTCACGGTTTCTCGGCTGCGCGCTTTTTCGTACAGCAGATAGTTCTCGAATGCGCCGAGCGCTTCGGCAAAATCCTCATTCAGCTCTGTCTGATCCGTCCGGTTCTCGCGTGTACTCACGGCTCTTCCCCTTGAACGTGTTCCTCCTGAATCCTTTCGGACCATTCGATGACCTTCTTCAGGAGCGTTCCGAGCCGGAACCGGTGAGGAATGATGGGGGTCAGTCCGGCGTCGACGAGCGGTTGTGCTGTGACCGAGCCGACCGCGAAAAGACCGGTGGTTCCTGCCGCGGACAGCCTCGCCAGAGCATCGATCTCCGTCGTCGAAACTCGATCCAACCATGCTTCGGCTCCCCCGGCCGAGGTGAAGAGCACTCCCACGGGTCGGCCGGTCACGGACTCACTGATGCTTCGGTCGATGTCGGTGGTGTTTGTCGCTGGTGCGTACCTATAGGTGACCACGGGGGTCACGGACGCGCCTAGCGATCGTGCGACGTCGTCGAGGCCGTCCGCGCCCATTCCATGATGCTGAACGACGACGGACCGACCGGCCACATCCAGTCCCCGGAGATGGTCGGCGACGTCGGCGGCCGTCTCTTCCGATGAAACCCACGCTGTTTCCAGACCCTCACCGACCACGGCACCGCGGGCCTTGGCTCCCCTGGCAAGAATCATGGCGCCGCCCAGACTCTTGGTCAGTTCCTCTTTGAGCCCCGCCGACTCGGCGGCCGCCATCCAACCGCGGAACCCTATGCCGGTGCTCACCACCACCAGATCCGGATTCGCCCGGATGATGTCTCTGGTCACCTCGAGGAGGTCCTGGTCCTCGAGCACGGGAGTGGTCGTGATCGTGGGGCAATGACGAACATCCAGACCGTTGCGGACAAGAACGGTTTCGATCTCGTCCGCCTTGCGTTGCGCCGTGACGTGAATGCAGACCGATTGGTCCTCCACCGTTGCGGACGTCATGATCTCTGCCTCCGTGATCCTTCGTCAGTGTCCAGGGGACTTGCTCTACTGTACCGATCTGCTCGCGCCCCGCAGTCCGCTTGCTGGCATTGTTCACGAGGCGTCACGGTCGGCTCATCCTCCACCGGTTCTCACGCATTTCTGCGAGTCCGTAAGCTTCCAGCTGGGCCAGGGCCGGGATCACTTCGCGGATCCCGAGACCCGCGACCGCGCAGAGCTTCTCCGCCGGCACGTGTTTCCCCACCGGGAGCGCATCGAGCACGAGTTGTTGGATCTGGGTCAGGCCCATCATCGAGCGGTCCCCGGCATCCTGCGGTCTACGGACTTCGCTCGGTGCTCCTTGCCCCTGATCGGGCCGCCCGGTTCCGGCCGGAGCCCCTGGCAGGACGGGCGCTTGCACCAAGCCGGTGACGTCCCTCGTGGAGGTCACGATTCGGGAGGGGGTCTCGGCGATCAGCCGGTGGCATCCTGCCGATTGGGGGCTGAACACGGAGCCCGGGACCGCGGCCACTTCATGCCCCATGTCCAGGGCGTGGTGAGCGGTGTTCAGCGCCCCGGATCGCCAGCCCGCCTCCACAACGACCACGAGACAGGACAAGGCAGCAATGAGCCGGTTGCGTTGCAGAAACCGGTGCCTCATGGGGCTGCATCCGGGACCGACTTCGGTCAGGACCAGGCCCGATTCCGAGATCTCGCTGAGAAGGTCCGCGTGAGCTCTCGGATAGGACCGATCAATGCCGCAGGCCAGAAAGGCCACGGTAGAAGGCTCATGCACTGAGGCTTCCAGTGCGGCACGGTGCGCCGCCGCATCTATCCCGAAGGCCGCTCCCGAAAGAACCCCGTATCCCAACGCGGCGAGGTCCCCCGCCAAGCGAGTGGCCACAGACTTTCCGTAGGGCGTCGAGTCCCGACACCCGACGATTGCGACGTTCTCCTCGGCAGGCCTCAGCAGTCCGTTCCTGTCGCCACGACCCCAGAGCGCCAGCGGTTGCTGGGCGCCGAGGTCCCCGAACGCTACGGGCCAGTCCGGGTCCTCAGGGGTCACGAGCCACGCGCCGCGGGCGGCCATGAGACCCTCGATGCGCTCGGGATCATCAAGTGGAGTGCGTGCAGCCCACCTGGCCTTGGCTCGCTCCCACCCTCGTCCTGTCAATGTCGACATGGCGTCGCTGCTCATCTCGCTGATGGCCGCGTACTCCTCAGGCTCCAGGTCCCGGTGCTCCAGAACGATACGAAGCGTATGAATCGGGCCGAAGGCCTCGACCAGGGCCATTCCGACGCAGTCCTGGGGTTCGAGGAGGTGCATCAGTTGCATCCTGGCGTTCCTGGCCTCTCGGTCCTGGGATACCTCCGTGCCCGGATGGGTCTCCGCGGCGTCATGAGCTGCTGATTCGGGTCGGTGCTCCATGGATTCTCCTCGATCAGTGACGTATGTACTGGTGCTAACGACGTCAAGACAACGCTCCCGCGTTCATGCGAAGACCGATCGCGGCATCGACGTGCTCCGCTCGAGGGGTTCCGCAGCCCTCCAGATCGGCGAGGGTCCATGCGACCCGTTGAATCCTGTCGCAGCCTCTGAGAGTCGTCTCACCGCGATCGAGCAGCCGGGTGAGCGACGTCAGCGCGGGAGCCGGGAGTCTGAGCTCATTCCTCAAATGTGTGCCGCGCAGCTGCGCATTCGTGGAGATTCCCCACGGAGCCAGACGTTCACCGGCCGTTCGACGTGCCTCGGTCACGCGAGACAGGACCTTCGCGGAGGTCTCCGCACCCTGGCGACTCGCGAGATCCGCAGCGGACAATTTGGGGACGGCGATCCTGAGATCGACTCGATCCAACAAAGGGCCGGACAATTTGGCCAAGTACGCCCTTCGTGATCGAGAAGAACAGGTGCACCGGTCCCCCATGCCGCCTGACCGACCACACGGGCACGGATTAGCGGCCAGAACCAGCTGGAACTTCGCGGGGTAACGCGCGGAGGCCCGGGCACGATCAATCACGACCCACCCGGATTCCAAAGGCTGACGCAGGGCATCGAGCACGCCGCGCCTGAATTCCGGGGCCTCGTCGAGGAACAGGACGCCATGGTGGGCGCGGGAAGCCGCCCCCGGCTGGGGAATTCCGTTGCCACCGCCGACGATCGCTGCCGCCGAGGCCGTATGGTGGGGCGCCTCCCACGGTGGGTCGGTGATCAACCTGCGGACCCGTGAATTCTGGTTTCCGACCGAGTGGACGGCCGTGACCTCGTGGGTCGCCTGCGCGTCCAGCCGCGGAAGAATCCCCGGCAATCGCTCGGCGAGCATGGTCTTCCCGGCTCCCGGCGGTCCGATCATGGCCAGGTGGTGCCCGCCGGCCGCGGCGATCTCCAGGGCCCACCGACCCTCGGCCTGTCCGACGACGTCGGCCAGATCGGACTTCGGGCGCACGACGGGTTCGGCTTTCTGGACCTCGCGCCGTATGGGAGGTTTCACCAAATCTGTCGGGTCTGCCCCCAACCACTCGAGAACCTCGGACAGTGCCTCGAACCCGTGTGCTTCTGCCCCCGGGACCAATTCGGCCTCTGGCAGGTTCTCAGATGCCAGAACAACCCTCCGGTGACCTGCTCGAACGACAGAGCTCACCGCAGGGAAGACACCGGACACCGGCCGCAGCGAACCGTCCAGGCCCAATTCGCCCAGGAAGACGCAGTCCCCGGATGCACCGCACCGCCCGGAGGCCTGAAGGGCCGCGATGAGAATGGCCAGGTCGAATCCCGAACCCGTCTTCGGCAACGTTGCCGGCGTCAGGCTGACCGTTACCTTGCGGGGAGTCAACGGCGCCCCCGAGTTCTTCGCGGCGGAACGGATCCTCTCCCTTGACTCCTTGAGCGTGGCATCCGGGAGTCCCAGTAGCACAAACGCCGGTAGTGTCCCTCCGACGTCCGCCTCGACCTCGATCAGGTGTCCGTTCAGGCCCAGCAGAGCGACGGAATACGTACGTGCGAATCCCATCAGAGGACACCGCGGCGGTGTTCGAAGGAAAACGTGTTCGGCTCGCCGATCACCGCGATGGCATCGATCCTCATCGTCGAGGGCGGAATCCCTTCCTCCACGGCCCATGCATTGGCCAAGAGGCACAGGCGACGAGCCTTGCTCTCATCGATGGACTCCAACGGATGCCCGAAGGCCAAGGTGGACCGAGTCTTGACCTCGCAGGCCACATAGAAGTTGTTCTCCCGCGCAATGATGTCCAGCTCTCCACGCAGCCCATGGGCGGCCGAATTCGGGCGCCAATTCCGGTGCAGAATGCTCCACCCACGGACTTGCATGACCACGGCGGCCAGGTCTTCTCCCCACCTGCCGGTCGCTGCTCGTGAATTCATGGTGTACCTCCTGATGCAAGAGTGCATCTGGAGTCGGCATGGGCCAGAGCCCGATGCCCGGTACGCCGCACAGGTGTGGACAGGGGCCGGTAAACGGCCACAACGTGACGCGCAGTGGACCAACCGTTCGGAGAGTGCGCGGACCCGGAGCGCCTCACCAGGGCGTCTGCTCCACTCGAGAATCACCGAATCGGGGAGATCAGCCCCGCAATGCCCAAGCGCGGGCGACCATGTCAGGAGAAGCGCCCAGGGACCAGGAGAGACGGTGAAGGGGGCACGGCCCCTGAGCCGACAAAGCCTTCCGGTGCGGCTCGGATCCGTATCCCTTGTTGCCGGTCCAACCGTACGCAGGATGGTCCGACGCCAATTCGATCATTTCGGCGTCACGTTCGACCTTGGCAACCACACTGGCCGCGGCGATACTCGCGCACCGATCATCGCCCTTGATCTGCATCGTCACCGGCAGATCCCAGGACCGGCCCGATCCGTTCAGGAGCCGGTCCACCGGGTCGGGGTCGGCCAGGGACAACAGGTCCGGTACACGGGTCAGCCAATCGTGCTTGCCGTCCAGGAGGACGGCCGAGGATTCGACGAGGGGTTCTCCGACCCTCGATGCCAACGCCTGGATGGCTCGTAAGCCTGCAAGCCGCAGGGCTTGGGTCATCCCGAGGGCATCGATTTCCGACGGTGAGGCCGACCCGGTGGCGACCTGGACCCACTCGAGGATCTCCGGAACCATGGCCTCGCGCCGCGAAGGCGTCAGGGCTTTGCTATCGGTCAGCCCTGGGACCTCGAGAGTGGCGGATGCGGGAACCCAGCTGGCCCCGACGGTCACGGGACCGGCCAACGCCCCGCGTCCGACTTCGTCCATACCGACGACGCCCGCGAATCCGCGTTCAAAAAGCCCTTGCTCGACGGTCAGGTCGCTCGTCGTGCGTGTCACGTCGTCAGGCATCACTGACCGCTGTGGCTGGCCTCGGGGCTGGGGATGTCGCCGAAGACGTCCTCCGGCGAACTGAGCCACGTCCACCGGCTGATGGGCCAGGCGATCGTGGATGCCCTGCCCTCGATGTCCTTGTTCTTCACGAATTCATTGCCCTCGGCAATGTGGTACCGGGAGTCGGCCGAGGCATTGCGGTGGTCGCCCATGACGAAGTACTGGTTGTCCGGGACCGTCACGTCGAAGGGGAAATCCGAAGGCTTCGCGTCGGGATACAGATACGAAGACTCGTCGATGGACTTGCCGTTGACCTGAACCTTGCCGTCGGACGAGCAACAGCTCACGTGGTCGCCGCCCTTACCGATCACGCGTTTAATGAGGTAATTCTGGGAGGAGTCCGGAAGCACGCCCACGAAGGACAGCGCTTCGCGCACGGGATTGGTGCTCGCAGGATTTTGGTTCTCTGGGATCCAGTGCTGGGAGTCCTTGAAGACCACGATGTCGCCGCGATCCGGGTCCTTGAAATAGTTGCCCGCGACGTTGACGAAGATCCTGTCATTGAGCTGCAGGGTGTTCTCCATCGAGCCCGAGGGAATATAGAACCCTCTGACCAGAAATGTTTTGACCAGGAACGCGATGATCAGTGCGTAAACGATGACCAGAAGAACTTCCTTGACCTTGGGCCACAGACCCTGAGGTTCTTCCTGGGGTTTTTTGCGCCGCGAGGCACGCGAGGACGACGACGCCGGATCCACGGTGCCGTCCGCTGAGTCGCCCGATGCCGAATGCTGGCCTGGTGTCATGGAAGTGTCCTTCTCTCACGTGCTTCGGTCTGAAACAGTCTACTGACGATCAGCGCCTCAGCGGTCAATTCTGGTCATCCGGTCCAGAGGCCACAGCACGGCCACCGGCCTGCCGATAATTTTGTTCGTCCTGATGAGCCCGCCGCCAGGCGACCCGATCAAGGACCTCGAGTCCACCGAATCCGACCGATGGTCACCCATGACCCACATGCGGCCGTCCGGGACGACGACGTCGAACGGGGTTTCGGAGGGCTTGTCGCCCGGCGCAATGTAGGGCTCATTCAACGGCTCTCCGTTGACGGTGATCCGACCGTCAGCACTGCAACACGTGACGTGGTCCCCAGCAACCCCGATCACCCTTTTGACGTACACACCTTGCCGGGTTCCCAGACCGAGCCACGAACCGAGGTCGGACACGGTTTCGGTCAGCCAGTTGGCGCCGGAATCATATGGGGCAAGCGACCCTTTCCCGTCGAAGACGACGACGTCGCCTCGCCGAGGGTCATCGGCTCCCGGTCGCCAGACGGCGACCCGGTCGTGGTTGCGCAGGGTCGGATCCATGGAGCCCGAAGGTATGTAGAAGATTTCCAGCACGAGACTGCGCACCAGAATCACGATCAGCACCGCGATGGCAAGGGCCACCACGACCAAGCGCCGGCTCCTCGGAGGGAGCCGGCGCTTGGTGTCCGAGGCCGCCGGGGCGGCCTGCGACGAGTTCGTCAAGAACCTTATGCGGATTCGCGCTTCTCGCGGATGCGAGCGGCCTTGCCGTGGCGATCGCGCATGTAGTACAGCTTGGCGCGACGAACGTCACCGCGAGCACGAACCTCGATCTTGTCGAAGATCGGGGAATGCAACGGGAACGTACGCTCGACGCCGACACCGAAGGAAATCTTGCGCACCGTGAAGGTCTCGCGGACGCCCGCCCCCTGTCGGCCAACCACGAAGCCGCGGAAGACCTGAACACGGGAGCGGTTGCCCTCGGTGATGTTGACGTGAACGTCCAGCGTGTCACCCGGGCCGAAGTCAGGGATGTCCGTGCGGAGGTTCTTCTGGTCGATGAAATCCAGAGTCTGCATGACGATTTTTCTCCTCGGTCAATGCCGCAGGCCACTGGCCGATTGCTGCGACGGAGGCTCCCGACGTGTGCCGAGAATGCTTCCGAAGTGGTGTTTCAGCCGGGACAGGATTGGTGTCCCGGTGCCTGTGTCCGTTTGGTCGCTCTTCCCCCTGCGGCAGGGGCGTGCCCGAACACGGCGCGATTTCTTATTTTGCCACACCGCGGGTGCAACTTCCACAGAATCGGGCGGCGTCGCGAACTATTCGATATTGTCCTGGTCACCTTCGGACCATGCGGCGTCGAGGACGCAACGGTCTCGCGCGTTCAGGGCAGACTCGTCCAGGGCCTCGATCAGGTCGGGACGACGCCGGGCGGTCCGCTCGACCTGCCAGTCCCTCCTTGCGCGCGCAATGACCGCGTGGTTTCCGGACAGGAGAACGTCCGGGACCGCCCGGTCACGCCACACCGCCGGCTTGGTGTAGACCGGGTACTCGAGCAGACCGTCGGAATGCGACTCTTCGACCAACGATTCGGGGTTGCCGATGACGCCGGGTAGCAGCCGCGCGGTGGCTTCGATCATGGCCATGACGGCCACTTCCCCGCCGTTGAGCACATAATCTCCCAGGCTCACGGGCAGGACGCGGAACCTCTCCCCGGCCCAGTCCAGAACTCTCTCGTCGATGCCCTCGTAACGACCGCAGGCGAAAACGATGTGCCGTTCCTGCGCGAAAGCCTCGGCGGTGCGCTGGGTGAAAACGTTGCCCGCGGGAGACGGAACCACGAGCAGCGGACGCGGGTCGTGCGCCCCGTCCTCTTCGGAAGAGGACTCGTCCGGGACGTCCGCGTCCCCACGAGCCTCAAGAACGGATTCGAGGGCCTGCGCCCACGGTTCGGCTTTCATGACCATGCCCGCACCGCCCCCGTACGGGGTATCGTCCACGGTCCGGTGCCGATCCGTCGTGAAGTCGCGAAGATCGGTCACGGAAAGGCGGAGGAGACCAGATTTTCTGGCCTTGCCGATGAGCGAGAGTTCCAGGGGCTGCAAGTACTCGGGAAAGATCGACAGGACGTCGTAACGCGGTCTCATTCGGTGTTCCCTCGGCCTGAGGCATCGGTGTCGGTCTCGACGTCGGCCTCGGCGTTCAGTTCGAGGAGGCCGGGAGGCGGACAGACCACCACGAATCCCTGGTCCAGGTCCACATCCGGAACGAGTTCCTCGACGAAAGGAATCAGGGATTCGGTACCGTTGTCGAGTTCCACCGCCAGGAGATCCTGCGTGGAGCCGGTGGTCAGTCCGGTGACGCGGCCGATGCGATGCGTCAGTTCGGTGACATCCGGGCTCGGTACGGAGTAGACGTCGAGGCCTATGAGCTCGTGCTCGTAGTAGCCTTCGGTGTCCTCCACCTCTTCGGTGTCCGTTACGAGCGTGTGGTTCCGCAGTGCTTCGGCATCGTTGCGAGTGGTCACTTCATCCAGCGCCAGGACCAGGATGTTCTTGTTCCACCGGGCCGACCTGATGCGCACCTGCCCCGAGGGTGCCAGTGGCGTGGAAGGTTCGATCCGCAGGGTGGCTCCGCTCACCAACCGAGTCGAGGGATCGTCCGTATAGAGCTGGACCGTGACTTCCCCTTTGATCCCATGGGGTTTGCCGATTCTTGCGACCTGGACCTGCACCGGGTTCGACTCCTTTCTGACGGGCCGAAAGGACCCGTACCGTACACCGGAAATATAACAGGCCCGCTCCCACCACGGGGTGGGAACGGGCCTGTTGTCACGGCATCATACCGCCGCGCCTGCTATCGACGACGATCGGTGTCGATCACATCGACCCTCACCTGTTCGCCGTCAGCCAGGGCACCGATAACGGTCCGTACCGATTTCGCGGTCCGACCGCCACGTCCGATGACGCGACCGAGATCTTCCGGGTTGACCCGGACCTCGAGGGTCTGGCCACGACGGCCGGACCGCGAACGAACCTGGACGTCGTCGGGATGATCGACGATTCCACGGACGAGGTGCTCCACAGCTTCGGAAAGCATAATTACTCGGCAGACTCTTCGGAGGTCTCGGCCTCTTCGGCCTTCTCCTCGGAAGATTCGGCGGCCGGGGCCTTCTCCTCGCTCTTGGGAGTGATGGCCTCGGGGATGACCACGGAATCCTTCTCCGGGACCTGGAACTCGGGCTTGCCCTCGACCGGCTTAACGGTCGATTCGGTCGAGCCCTCGCCCTTGAACTTGGCCCAGTCACCGGTCAGCTTGAGCAGTGCCAGAACCTGTTCGGTCGGCTGGGCGCCGACGGACAGCCAGTACTGGGCGCGCTCGGAATTGAGCTCGACCAGCGAAGGGTTCTCGGTCGGCTGGTAGATGCCGATCTCCTCGATCGCACGGCCATCCCGCTTGGTGCGGGAATCGGCGACGACGATGCGGTAACGGGGATCGCGAATCTTGCCCAGACGCTTCAGACGAATCTTTACAGCCACTTGTGTGGACTCTCCTGTATCTATACAAGGTCGGTTCCCACTCGGATACACCCGTGGGGCGGGGTTGTCGGTGAGGAACCTGCGGACCAAATGCTGCGCGGTGAGAGGGGCCACGCACATCGAGTACCCACCAAGTATGCCAGAGCCGTGCAATGATGACCAGCACCGCTCCCCGGTTCGTGCGTCGTGTGCGTCACGCCGCGAGAGCGGGATCAGACCGGTCGGGCGATACCCGTCCGGTAGGCGAAGATCACGGCCTGCACCCGGTCGCGGCTGGAGGTCTTCGCGAAAATGCGGGAGACATGGGTCTTGATCGTCGCCAGCCCCAGGAACAGCTGGTCCGCGATCTCACCGTTCGTCTTTCCTTCGGCCATCAGGGCCAGGACTTCCTTCTCGCGCTCCGAGAGAGTCTCGAGCACGGCGAGGTCGTCGTTCGACAGCGGTGCGGGGAAAGACCCGGCGTTGGTGCTGTCCTCGGCGTCCGCGAGACCTTCCCCGTGTCCATCGGCGTGTGTCATGTTCTGATCCACGATGCGCCGGATCAGCGGCAACGTGACTTCCGGACTCAGCAGCGCCTGCCCGTCGGCGACCGCTTCGATCGCGGTCACGAGGTCCTCCGCACTGGCGGTCTTGAGCAGGAACCCGCTCGCACCCGCCTCGAGGGCCCCGAAGAGGTAATCCGACCGGTCAAAGGTCGTGAGCATGATGACCTTCCCGAGCCCTTCGTCCACGACGTGGCGTGTCGCGGTGAGACCACTCATGCCGGGCATCTGGATGTCCATGAGCACGACGTCGGCCGGTTCGCGCCGCAGATTTTCCAGCGCATCCGCGGCGTTCGGGGCTTCCCCGACGACGTCGATTCCGGGTTCCACGGAGAGGACCATGGAGAACCCCGAGCGAACCATGTGTTGGTCGTCGACGAGGAATACACGTAGCGGCGAAGTCATACGGTGTCCTTCCGCGGGGAAAGCTGGTCGGTGGGCAGGGGAAGCGCCAGTTTGGTTCTCCATCCCGGCCAGGGGAACAGCGATGAGCTCTCGACGCGCCCTCCGAGCACCGACGCGCGTTCCTGCATCCCGCGAAGTCCCGATCCGGTGCTCGGGACCACGTCCTCGTCCGCGTGCGACACCGGGTTGCCGTGCTCGACGACATCGATCAGGAGTTCCTCGGTTTCTTCGTTCACGGTCAGATGCACCTGGGCTTCGCTGGCGTCCGAATGCTTGAGGACGTTCGTCAGTGATTCTTCGACCATCCGGTAGACGCCATGATGGTAGACCGTGGGGAGGGATTCGCCGAGATGGTCGAGGTGGGCACGGTCCTGGGCCGAAACCGACAACCGTGCGCTGAGTCCCATGCGCTCGTAGCCGGCCACGAGCTCGGGAAGATCCTGGATGGTCTTCGTCCTCCCGCTCGGTCCCCCGGTCACGGACTCGGCCTCATCCGGGTCTCGCAGCAGTCTGAGGACCGTTTGGAGTTCACCGATCCCTTCTCGGGTGCTGGTTTCGATGGCCGTCATGGCCTCACGGACCAGACCCGCCTGCGCGGGGCCGAGCCGGACCTCCGTCCCCTCGTCGCACGCCGCCAGAATCCGGCGGGCGCCGCCCGCTTGGAGCCCGACCCCGGTGAAGTGGTGACCGATCGAGTCGTGCAGATCCCGGGCCAGACGCACTCTTTCCTCCACCACGGCATTCTGCGCGAGGCGTTGAGCTTGATCGCGGATGGTCCGGGCCTGGTGCTCGAGTCGGTTCCGCCGCAGGGCCGCGCGCCAGGCTCCGCGTCCGAAAGCCGCCGCGCCACACAAGTACGCGAGGTTGAGCAACGTCGAATAGATCGTGTACGCGACCACGGGGTTGATGGGACCGGCGGACTCCCCGAGGTTGCCTTGGAGCTCTTCCAGGATTTCTGGGGAAGCGGCCCACGTGAGCACCAGCCACGACGTGTAGATGATCGTAATGACCAGGAGGGTGATCCAGGTGGCGCGCCGGCGGACCGCCCAGGCCACCGCGGTGTAAATGGCCACGAAGTAGCTGGCCTGGAACACCACGGACAATGAGACCGAGAACGAGGTGTAGAACAGCGGAACGAAGACCGCGCTGGAGGCGATCAGGGTACTCAGCGGAAACCGACGCCGAAGCATCAGCGTCAGCGGTGCGCCTCCCGCGGCCAGGTATTCCGGAAGGCCCAGGGGGCCGCCGCCGGCGACCAGACCATAACTCGACATGAGCACGAGACTCGCGATTCCCGCGATCGCGAGCACAAAGGCCAGCACGACGTCGTTGCGCATCTGGCGCCGGCTCGGACCAGGACGCTTCCAGTTCGGGTGCTCGTCGTCGTCCAGCCATCGACGGAGGCGCGAGGCCCCCGATGCTGAGACGGCCACAGAGCCCCCTATCTCTTTCTGCGCAGGATCCACGCGCCGAGCCCGACGCCCGCCGCGGTGGCCAGGGCCCATCCCCCGCGCCGAGCCGTCTCCGAGAGACGAATGGAGGCGTGGAGGTCGGACACCGGATCCGGTGCATCCTCGGATTCGGCCGAGGGATCGAACTTCTCGTAACCGGGCTGATCGGACAGGGACTTGCGGCCGTCGATGACCTTCGCGGGCAAGTCCGAAAGACCGAGCAGTTGCAACACGGATTCGGGTGCGTACCGGCCGTTGTCGTCGGCCGCATACTTTTCGAGACGTCGGGCACCCACGTCGTCGAGTCCGAAGGCTTCCGTCAGGTTCTCGACCGCCCTCGTTCTCGCCGCCTCGCGCACTGCGGCCTCTTCCTGACCCGCGATTTCGGACTGGAGCGCGCCCGCGGGAGAGTCCGAGGGATAAGTCGACACGGCACCACGCACCGGGCCCCACGCCAGGGACACCGGCTCACCCACCGAAGGACAGAAGGTCGCGGCCCGATGTTCGCCGTCCGTGTCCAGCACGACGGCGCGTCGGGGCAACTCGTCCACCAAGGCCAGCAGGTCTTCATAGAACTCGCAGGTCACCACGATCCACCGGTCGCCCGAAGGTGCCATCTCGAACCAGCCCTGCGGCCGCACGGAATCGAGGGCGTGGCGTACCGAGCGCGCCGAACCTTCGAACATCGCGACCGCGCTGGGTGCGTTGCTCAGTCCGTCGCCCGTCTGCCACGAGGCATATTCGAGACCGGGGAAAGCCAGGATGGTCTCCATGAACTCGCCCAGCTCGCCACCCAGGCTGAGTTCGCCCGAGGCGTCCGCGCGGGCCACGTGAGTGACATCTCCACGAATGTGCACGGGAACCATCAGACGCAGGTTGTGGTCACCCGTCGTGTACAGGGCCGGGACCGACTGCTCCCTGATGAGCTTGAGGATCCGTTCCCGTTCGGCTTCGGCTCCAGCGCTCGTGACCACGACTCCGCCCTCCGGGGTCTCGGTGAGCCGTCGGTGGAGGTCCAAACGCACGGGGACCCACTGCCAGGTGATACCGCCCTGGTCGGGTGTCCTGGGGGTGCGATGGTCGTCGGTCACTTTTCGTCTGTCCTTTCGTGCGTCGGTTCCTTTCACGGTACTCGTCAGAGACCGGTTCCCGGGTCTTCGGGCGACATCAATTCCACTGGCCGGAGCTGAGTTCGATGACCGCTTCCGTTTCCCTGACTCCGTGAGCTTGCCTGAGCCTGTCGGAGAACCCGGAACCGAGGTAGTCGTCCAGCCGGTTCAGCTCGACGAATTCGTAATCGGTCAGTTCCTCTTCCTGCAACGTGATCCTCGTGTCCGCCGGGATCGTGCCGCCATCGTAGATGAAATAGGCCGAGTCTCCCCAGTCCCCCATGTTGAGGCCGTGAAAGACCAGGAGCATGCGGCCGCGCGGAAGATCCAGGCCGACCTCCTCGAGGACCTCCCGGAAGCAACCGTCCTGCGGCGCTTCTCCGGCTTCCACCGTTCCGCCCGGTAGGGCCCAGCCGTCCTTGTAGTTCGGCTTGACGACCAGCAACCGGTCGGACTCGTCCGTGATCAGTGCTCCGGCGGCCATGCGGCGTCGCGGCAACGAATTGACGAAAGCTCTGAAATCCTCTTCGGACAAGTAAGTATTAGCCATGGACCCAGGTCTACTTGTCCCCGAGGAATTTCTCAAAGCCCTTCGGCAGATTCATCGAGTCCATGTCGAAGTCCTGCTGCTTTCCGAAGCTCGAACCGTTCGTCTGCTTCGGTTTCTGTGCCTGGCCCTTGAGCTCCGCCTCGCGCTTGGCAGGGTTGCCCGACCGTACCTTCTTGGCGTTCTTGCCCTTGGCGCCCTTGCGGTTCTTCTTTCCCCCGCCGGCGCTGCCCATTCCCGGCATTCCGCCAGGCATTCCGGGCATTCCCCCGCCCTGACCGGAGGCCATCTTCTTCATCATTTTCTGCGCCTGACCGAACCGCTCCATGAGCTGGTTGACCTCGGAAACCGTGACGCCCGAGCCCTTGGCGATGCGCGCACGGCGGGATCCGTTGATGATCTTGGGAGCGACCCGCTCGTGAGGAGTCATCGAGCGGACGATGGCCTCGACCCTGTCGATCTCGCGGTCGTCGAAGTTCTCGAGCTGCTGACGCATCTGTGCCGCACCGGGCATCATCATCAGCATCTTCTTCATCGACCCCATTTTGCGGATCTGCTGCATCTGGGACAGGAAGTCCTCGAAGGTGAAGTCCTCACGATCCTGGAACTTCTTGGCCATCCGGTCGGCTTCGGCCTTGTCCCAGCTGGCCTCCGCCTGTTCGATCAGGGTCAGCACATCGCCCATGTCCAGGATGCGGCTTGCCATCCGGTCCGGGTGGAACTGCTCGATGTCGGAGACGTTCTCACCCGTCGAGGCGAACATGATGGGCTTGCCCGTCACGGAGGCCACGGAAAGCGCGGCACCGCCTCGGGCGTCGCCATCCAGCTTGGAGAGGACGACGCCGGTGAAGTCCACGCCCTCGTTGAACGCGAGGGCTGTGTTGACCGCGTCCTGACCGATCATGGCGTCGATGACGAACAGGACCTCGTTCGGAACTATGGCATCGCGGATGTCGCGCGCCTGCTTCATGAGCTCCTGGTCCACGCCCAGTCGACCCGCGGTGTCGACGATGACGACGTCGTGCAACTTGGCGCGCGCCGTAGCGACACCGTCACGGGCAACCTGGACGGGGTCCCCGGTGGGATCGTCGAACTCGCTGGTCGTGCCGGGGTGCGGAGCAAAGACCGGGACACCGGCACGCTCCCCCACCACCTGCAACTGGGTCACGGCGTTCGGGCGCTGAAGGTCAGAAGCGACGAGGATCGGCTTGTGCCCCTGGGCTGCCAGCCATTTGCCGAGCTTGCCCGCGAAGGTCGTCTTGCCCGAACCCTGCAGACCGGCCAGCATGATGATGGTTGGCCCGGTCTTGGCCATGTTGATGCGTCGGGTCTCGCCGCCGAGGATGCCCTGCAGTTCCTCGTTGACGATCTTGACGACCTGCTGGGCCGGGTTGAGGGCTTCGGAGACCTCGCTACCGGTTGCGCGTTCCTTGATCGATGCCGTGAATTCACGAACCACGGGGACCGCGACGTCGGCATCCAGGAGGGCGCGTCGGATCTCGCGGACGGTGGCGTCGACGTCGGCCTCGGACAGGCGGCCCTTGCCGCGCAGGTTCTTGAAGGTCGATGCTAGGCGGTCGGACAGAGAATTGAACACGTGACGTGGTCTACTTTCGATGCAGTCGTATCGGTACTGTGTTTTCCGGGCCGGACGCGCCTGGGGCACCGCCGGCCGCGGTTGGTCGCTCGGACTCCAAGACTAGCACCGCCGACTCCCTACGGACCGCAGCTTTTCCACAGCGCGAACGCGTCCCCGACCGCACCCCTGACCACCTACGACGCAGTGTGTTTTCCCTGCCCTCCGTCGGGGACACGATGCTCCGCGACAGCGGCCCGGTCCCGGTCCCCGGGGTAGGCGGATGCGCCGGACAGGAACGCGTAGGCGCTTTCAGCGTGGGACACCGCGTCTATTCCTCGCTCCTCGTCCTCCGGCGTGACCCGGAATCCGATGGTCTTCTTCACGGCAATGGCGATGACAAAGGTCATGACCGCGGTGAAGACGGCCGTGAGGATCGTGGCAACTACCTGGGCGACGAGCAGCCCCGCTCCGCCCCCGTAGAACAGACCGGCACGACCGTGGTCGTCAGTCGCGATGAATCCCAGAGCCACCGTGCCGATGACGCCGGCCACGAGGTGCAGGCCCACGACGTCGAGGGAATCGTCGTACCCGAATCGGAATTTGAGCCCGACCGCAAGGCAGCATGCCGCACCGGAGACCAGACCGAGCACGATCGACCACCCAGGGTCCACGTTCGCGCAGGCCGGTGTAATGGCGACCAGGCCTGCGACGATGCCCGAGGCCGATCCCAACGACGTCGGGTGTCCGTCCCTCAGCCGCTCCACCAGAAGCCAACCGAGCATCCCCGCGGCGGGGCACACCAGGGTGTTGATCCAGATCAGGCCCGCTTCCGCGGCATCGGCCGCCGCTCCGGCGTTGAATCCGAACCAGCCGAACCACAGCAGTGCGGCCCCCAGCATCACGAAGGGCAGGTTGTGCGGCCTGTGGTCCGCGTCCTTGCCGAACCCGCGACGCACCCCGAGCACCAGGCACAGCACGAGCCCGGCGACGCCCGCGTTGACGTGGACCACGAGGCCTCCGGCGAAATCGATGGTTTCCCCGAGGGCCGAGCCGATCCAGCCATCCGCGGCAAAGAGGCCTCCATCCGTCCACACCATGAAGGCCAGGGGTGCATAGACGAAAGTGATCCACACGGGAACGAAGAGGCACCAGGAGCCGAATTTGGTCCGGTCCGCGATGGCGCCCGAGACCAGGGCGACGGTAATGATCGCAAAGGTCCCGGAGAATCCGGCGGCCATCAGGTCACCGCTGGCCATTGATTCACCGAGTCCGAAGTCCCGCCACGGACTTCCGACGATTCCGGGAATCCACCCGGGTTCTGCCGACATCGAGGATCCCCACAGGACCCAGACCACTCCCACCAGTCCGATGGACACAAAACTCATCATCATCATGTTGAGGGCCGCGGTGACCCTGGTCATGCCGCCGTAGAAGAAGGCGAGTCCGGGCGTCATCAGCAGAACGAGCGCGGCGGCGACGACGGTCCATACGTCGGTTGCGGACAATTGGTTCATGACCGATTCCCTTTCACGGTGCGCTTTCTCCGGGCCCGTGCCCGAAGGAATACGGGGTTCAGTCTGCGTCGGCCATGTTTCTACCGGCCTCCGATCGGATTGCTACCGTGTTACGTCTTTCCGCGCATGTTTCCAGGAAGTAAAAGCGAGAGCCGTCCTGTGACACGACAACGGCCCGGCCGATACCGCTCTGATGCGGATCTGCCGGGCCGCGCGCCCCGAGTGTGGCACCCAGGAGACGGGCTCTGTCAGTCGATGAGCGCGTCCACGAAGCCTTCGGGATCGAAGGGGGCCAGATCGTCCGGTCCCTCCCCCAGTCCGACGAGCTTGACGGGTACCCCGAGCTCGTTCTGGATCGCCACAACGATGCCGCCCTTGGCCGTGCCGTCCAGTTTGGTCAGCACGATCCCGGTGATGTCCACGACCTCGGCGAAAACCTTGGCCTGAACCATGCCGTTCTGGCCCGTCGTCGCGTCGATGACCAACAGGACCTCGGTGACCGGCGAGACTTTCTCGACCACGCGCTTGACCTTGCCGAGCTGGTCCATCAGCCCCGCCTTGTTCTGCAGGCGGCCCGCGGTGTCCACCATTAGGGTGTCGACGCCGCGCTTCTTCGCTTCGGCCGCAGACTCATAGGCCACCGACGCCGGATCGGCACCTTCTTGTTCGGAACGGATGGTTTCCACACCGACACGGCCGCCCCAGGTTTCGAGCTGATCCGCCGCGGCCGCGCGGAAGGTGTCGGCCGCGCCCAGCAGCAATGATTTGTCTTCCGCGACCATCACTCGCGCAAGTTTGCCGACCGTAGTGGTCTTTCCCACGCCGTTGACCCCGACCACCAGCACGACGCCTGGATTCTCGCCTTCTCCGTCCAGGCCGAGCTCGCGGTCCATGGTCGGGTCGACGATCTTGAGCAGTTCCTCGCGCAACATCGTTTTGACTCGCACCGGGTCATCGGTGCCCTCGACGCGCACGCGGGTTTGGAGCGCCTCGACCAGACGCTGGGACGGTTCGGACCCGAGGTCCGCCATCAGCAGAGTCTCCTCGATCTCGTCCCAGACGTCCTGATCGATCTTCTCTCTCGAGAGCAACGCCAGGAGACCCTTGCCGAGCATCGAATTGGACCTGGAGAGACGCGCACGGAGTCTCTGCAGGCGCCCCGCCACGGGAGCGGGAGTTTCGTACCCCGGTTCAGTCTTCTCTCCGGCGGGAGGAGCCGTGTCGTCCTCGTCCCGCGTCTCGGGGTAACCGCCCTTGGGAGCCTTGGGGCCCTTGAGGAACACGAAGGCCAGGCCGCCGAGGACCACGACGCCGGCCAGGATGTACAGAATCAGGATGAGTGTGTCATTCACATTTCCAGCTTGCCATACCTGTTCGGCTCCCAGCAGTGCCCTGTGGACGGTTCATCTCTCGCCCGAAAACCGCGCCCCGAGTAAGGTGCCTCTGGTGAGTGCCCCACCCCCTGAGAACAATTCCCCCGACGGCCACCGCGAATCGGAGGGGAACCCGAGACGGAGCAAGGATGCCCCGGGGCGTCAGCGTGTACCCGCTGACCTCAAGGTCCTGGTGGTGGCCGCATTCGTGATCGCCGCCGGTTACGGCGTGGTCGCCCCCGTCCTGCCCCAGTTCGCGACGTCCTTCGGCGTCGGTGCGGCCGCGGCCGGGGCCGTCATGTCCGCGTTCGCTTTCATGCGGGTCGTGTGGGCGCCGGTGGCCGGTCCCATCATGTCTCGCATCGGCGAGCGCCGAACCTACCTGACGGGCTTGGGTGTGGTCGCGGCGTCCTCCGCGGCAACGGCCTTCGCTCCGGACTACGGTTTCCTGGTCGTCCTGCGCGGTTTGGGCGGGGTCGGTTCGGTCATGTTCTCCGTTTCCGCCATGGGTCTCATCGCCAGGTTGGCGCCACCGACGATCCGGGCCAAGGTCTCGGGCTATTATGCGACCTCGTTCATGCTGGGCAGCATCATGGGGCCGGTGGTCGGGAGCCTCACGGCCGCGTGGGGACTGCGAGCGCCCTTCGTGATCTACGCGCTTGCCCTCCTCCTGGCCATCGTTGTTGCCGCCTGGAAGCTTCGCCCCGCGCCGCCGGCCACGAGCACGGGCTCCGTGCTTCTGCCGATGAAGTTCTCGCAGGCCTTCGGCGTCGGGAGCTATCGCTCGCTCTTGGTCACGAGTTTCGTCCACGGTTGGGCGAATCTCGGTGCCCGCGTCGCGTTGATTCCGCTCTTGGCCACGGCGCTGGCGGTTTCCGTCGGCGCCCCGGAACAGGGCTTCGGGTCAGGTTCAAGCATTGCGGGAATCGCCCTGGGTATTTTCGCCGGTGGGTCCGCGGTATCGCAGATTGTGTTCGGCGGGATGTCGGACAGGTGGGGACGCAAGCCTTTGTTGGTCACGGGTCTCGGGTTGTCCGCTCTGCTGACCGGAGTCGTCGGGTTCTCCCCGGGACCGTGGGGATTCTGGGTCCTGTGCCTCCTAGCCGGACTCAGCACAGGGCTGTATACGCCGTCGATGCAGGCCACCCTGACCGATGTCGTCGGTTCCCGCCGGTCGGGTGGGAACGTGATGTCGGCCTACCAGGCGTGTGCCGACGTCGGTCAGATCGTGGCGCCGATCATTCTGGGCACGGTCGTCGACGCCGCGGGTTTCGGAGTCGCGTTCGTGATTTCGGGGGGCCTCTTGGCGGTTGCCGGGGTCGTTTTCCTGCTGACGCCCAGGACCTCGTTTCCGACGTCGGCCTGAGGAATCAGGTCAGCGCAGGTCGGCGAGCTTCTGCGAGATGACCTGGGTGATGCCGTCGCCCCGCATCGAGACGCCGTACAGGGCATCCGCGATCTCCATGGTTCTTTTCTGGTGCGTGATGATGATCAGCTGGGAGCTGGTCTGCAGCTCGCGCAGAATCGTCAGTAGCCGCCCCAGGTTTCTGTCGTCGAGCGCCGCCTCGACTTCGTCCATGACGTAGAAGGGCGAGGGCCGGGCCCTGAAGATCGCCACGAGCATAGCAATGGCGGTCAGTGACCTTTCACCGCCCGAGAGCAGGGACAGCCTCTTGACCTTCTTGCCCGCGGGTTTGGCGTGGACTTCGATCCCGGTGGACAACATGTCGTTCGGATCCGTGAGGACGAGCTTGCCCTCGCCGCCCGGGAACAGGGTCGAGAATACTTGGACGAACTGCTCCTGGGTGTCGTGGAACGCCTGGGTGAACACGTCTCGAACGTGGTCGTCGAGATCGCGGATGAGCTCTTCCAGGTCCGCCCTCGAGGCCTTGATGTCCTCGAGCTGCTGGACGAGATAGGTATGCCGTTCCTCGAGGGCAGCGAATTCTTCGAGGGCCAGCGGATTGACTTTGCCCAGCGACTTCAATTCCTTGCGCGCCGTGCCCAGCCGTTTCTCCTGCGTTGCACGGACGAAGGGCTCCTCCCCTGCGACCTCGCCCGATTCATCGAGGACAGGGATGGGCAGGTGCGGGCCGTAGTCTGCGACCAGGGTCTCGGCGGTGAGGCTCAGTTCCTCGAGAATCGTCTCGCGCAGGGATTCGAGCTTTGCCTCCCTCGTGGCCCGTTCGAGCTCACCCGAATGGGCCTTGGCCCGAGTCGAGTCCAGCTCCTCACGGAGCTTCTTCTCCTCCTCACGTGCCTCCGCCAGTCGCGTTTCGACGCCGGCACGCCTGGTCTGCATGTTCTCCCGTTCGACCCTGGCCAGCTCCGAGGAGGCGTTGATGCGCTCGCTGACCCTGCCGATCAGCGACAGGACCCTGCTGGTGGCCGAGTACTGGGCCTTTCGGCGCGTTTCCTGTCGTTCGACCTCGGCGTGGGCGGCGCGTTCCGAGGCCACCGTGCGCAAGGCGGCGTCGCGCCTCTGCCGCAGTTGATCGATCTCCCCCTCGACGCCACGAAGGCTCAGCAAGGCTTCGGTCTCTCGTGTCCGGGCGGTCTTCGCTTCCTCGACCGCTTGGTCGCGAATGCGCTCGGCTCGTTCCAGCGCCTCGCCGCCGTCCTGGTCCTGGAGCTCCAGGGCGGCAGATACCGCGCCGACCGCCTGTTTGAGCTTGTCGGCGGCCTCGGGTTCCTGCCGCTTCAGCTCCTCCAGGCGCGCCCGAGCCTGCTCGGCCTCTTCCTCGGTCGAGGTCACCAAGGTTCTGGCCCGGGAAAGCGCCGCGGCGCTCGCGGTCGATTCCCGGCTGATCCGTGCGAATTCCTCGCGGGCGGTGCGCGCCTTCTCGCGGGCTGCGCGGTGTTCTTCCGAGGCCTGCTCGTGTGCTTTCTCCGCGGCGCTGAATTCTTGCCCGAGCTCGTCGACCTTGGCCCTTGCCAGCTCGATCCGTGCACTGATTTCCAGACCGGACGTGCCGCCGGAGCTTCCGCCCCGAGCCTGGTGCTCCTCGAGGACCGTTCCGTCCCCCGCCACAATCTTCCATCCGGAAGGTACTGCGGATGCGTTGGCGTCGGAGAGAAGATGAGTGCGCAGCTTGGCGGCCGATGCGGCGTCGGGAACTACGGCGCACCGGCTCAGGATCGCTTGAACCTCCCGGGCCGATGCACCGCCTGTGATGGTTCGAGGGGCCCAGACGACGTCCGTGCCGCTCGAGGCGAGTTCCTCGAGGTATGCGCCGAAGGCGCTGTCCGGCGGGCCGGGGTCCTCGCCCTCCGCGGTCCGTGTTTTCTCCCCTTCGAGCAGGAGGCTGACGACGCCGAGGTCCGAAGAGCGCGCTTCCTCCAGAACCGTCTCGAAGCCAGCACCCTCGGAGAGAGCGAGACCGTCCGCGACCGCGCCCATCGCCATCGAGATGGCGGCGGCGTGATCCGGGTCCACGGTCAGACGCTCCCGGACCCTGGAAACGTGGTCGCGGAAGCGATCCATGATTGCCTCCGTCGCGTCCGCCGCCGGAAGGGATTCCTCGAGTGCTTCAACTCGTGCCCGAGCGGCGTCGTGGTCTCGTCTCACGGCGTTCAGCCGGGATGCAGCATGGTCCAGGGCGGCCTGAGTCGTCTCGGTCTGGGCGTGTGCGGCCTCGGAAGCCTCGGAGGCCGCCGTGGTGTTCTCCTCGGTCGGCCCGGACGTCTCGGTCTGCTGGGCCAGCTGGCTGCGGTATTCCTCGAGTCGCCGGTCCACCGCCTCGACTTCGCGTTCCTGTTCCTCACGACGGGCCACGAGGGTTTCGTGCTCGGACCGGGCCGTGGCCATGGCACCACGGAGGGAGGCAATGTTCTCTCGCCGTTCGGCGGCTGCGGCGAGAAGATTGGCGTGGTGCTCTTCCGCTTCGGACGCCGCTTCTTCCTTCTGTGCTCTGGTCTTGCCCGAGGACTCGTGGTCTTCGCGGGCTTTGTCCACGGATGTCTCGGTGGATTCGAGGTCCCGAGCAATGCGGTCCGCGTTCTCCTGCAGTTTCTCCGGATCGCGCAGATGTGCCCGGCCCACCGGCGTCGACTGGGTCCGGAGCCGTTCCTGGGCCAGCTGGGTCAGGGACTCGAACCTTTCGCGCATCTGGGACAACGAGTACCAGGTATCGCGGGCCCGGGTGACTTGGGGGCTCAACGACGACGCCTCGGCCTCGAGCTCCGTGATGATACGGGTGATCTCATCGTGGGCCCGCTCGCGCTCCGCGAGCTGGTCCCGGAGCCTCTGGAGTTCGTCGGCGTCCGAGTCCAACGCGGTCGAGGCCTGGATCCAGTCGTCGGCGAAGAGCCTGGCCCGAGCGTCTCGGACGTCGTGCTGAATCCTCTGGGCCCTGCGTGCCACCTTGGCCTGCCGCCCCAGCGGAGTCAGCTGACGGCCGATTTCTCCCGTGAGGTCTTCCAGGCGGGACACGTTGGTTTCCATGGAGGCCAGTTTGCGGAGAGTCTTCTCCTTGCGACGCCGGTGCTTGAGCACGCCCGAGGCTTCTTCGATGAAACCTCGTCGTTCCTCCGGAGTGGCGTGCAGGATGCGGTCCAATTGCCCCTGCCCCACGATGACGTGCATTTCCCGCCCCAGGCCGGAGTCGGAGAGCAGTTCCTGGATGTCCAGCAGACGGCAGGAGTTCCCGTTGATTGCGTACTCGGAGCCACCGGTACGGAACAGTGTTCTGGAGATCGTGACTTCGGAGTACTCGATCGGAAGGGCGCCGTCGGAATTATCGATCGTCAGCGATACATGCGCACGTCCCAGTGGCGCGCGACCGGACGTCCCCGCGAAGATCACGTCCTCCATCTTTCCGCCGCGCAAAGACTTTGCGCCCTGCTCTCCCATGACCCAGGAGAGGGCGTCGACGACGTTCGACTTGCCCGAGCCGTTGGGGCCGACCACGGCGGTGACCCCAGGTTCGAACTCGAAGGAAGTGGCTGATGCAAAGGATTTGAACCCCTTGACCGTCAACGTCTTGAGGTGCACATCGCCTCTTTTCCTACCGGTCCGTCCGACTTCCACGTGGTCTCGCAGTCTGAGCCACAACGGCCCACTGTATCGCGACCTGCAGGCCTCACCCTGACAAGAGTGGCGTGCGCGATCCCACCCGGGGAACTTTTCTGTCAAGGGTGAAATCGCAGGACACGCAGAATCCTGGTTGTAGAGTAGTACCTCGAGTGCCGCCCTCGGTGTTCTCGACACAGACCCACAGACTTACGGATGAAGGCTCGTTTAATTGACCGCTAACTCGTCTATCCACCATCGCAATTCCGCACTACTTTCAGTGACGAAGGTGGAGGCCGAAGAGGTACTGCCCTCTTCCTACTTCGACGAACAGCTGGCAGACACGTACAAGCGCCTCAAGATGCCCAAGGGTCTTCTGGAACGTCTGGCAGGCATCAGCGAGCGACGCTCGTGGTCGGCCGACAGTTCCTTCGAGCACGGGGCAGCCCAGGCGGGGCGTGCTGCCCTTGAGGAAGCCGGGATCTCGGCGGAGCACATCGGTCTGTTCATCAACACCTCGGTAACCCGCGACAACTTCGAGCCGGCCGTCGCCGTCGGGGTGCACCACGAGATCGGCCTGCCCCGTCACGCGCTGAATTTCGACGTGACCAACGCGTGCCTCGGGTTCGTCAATGGTCTGACGGTCGCCTCCTCCATGATCGACGCCGGTGCGATCGACTACGCCCTGATCGTGTGCGGGGAGGACCCCTCGCCGTGGCACGAGACGGCGTTGAACATGCTCAACCAGTCCGCATCGACCCGTGACGACGTCCTTGCACAGTTCGCGACGCTGACCCTGGGGTCGGGCGCCGCGGCCGCCGTCGTCGGGCGAGCGGATCGACACCCGGACGGCCACCGCATTCTCGGTTCGATCTCCCGCGCCGGGACGGAGCACAAGGACCTCTGCATCGGCGGCGAGGCCGGACAGGGCATGAGCACGGACGCCACCGGGTTGCTGAAGTACGGTCTCGAACTCGTCACGGACGCGTGGGAACAGGCTCACGAGGACGGTTGGGACTGGACGGACATGGATTCCTATGTCACGCACCAGATTTCGACCTCTCACACCAACGCGATCATCGACGCCGTCGGCATCGAGCGTGACAGGATTCCCGTGACGTTCCCCTACTGGGGAAATGTTGCGGCGGCGGCGCTGCCCATGACGCTCGCACTGGAGGCAGAACGCCTGAAACCGGGGCAGCGCGTCCTGTGCATGGGTGTCGGGTCGGGTCTGAACACCGCCCTCATGGAAATTGACTGGTAGCAACAGGACCACAGCACGTAAAGAGGTATTCATGGCCACCGCGAACCGGACAACTCGCCCCACACCACGACCTGGGCCGATCCCGCTCAAGCGTTGGCCTGGAGTGGCCAGGAACGCCAGCAGGGTGATCGACGTCGAATCGACCGCACCCGTGGACTCCGGGGCCACGCGTACGTGGCACTTCCTGGACAACGGGCCTGAGCTCGAACGCCAGGGGCTCGACCCCGTGGGCACGATTCTTTGCGTGCACGGCAATCCGACCTGGTCCTACCTGTGGAGGGACGTTGTCGCCGCCGGTGCGAGCTCGGGAATCCAGCCCTGGAGAGTGGTCGCAGTGGACCAGCTCGACATGGGGTATTCCGAGCGTTCCGGCCTCGAGCGCAGCCTCGAGGACCGCATCCGGGACCTCGGGGACTTCACGCGGGCCCTGGGCCTCGACGAGGCCGCGGGTCCAGAGGGCGTCGTGACGCTGAGCCACGACTGGGGTGGCCTGATCTCCCAGGGTTGGGGAATGAAACACCCCGACCTGCACCGCGGTCGCATCTTCACCAACACCGCTCTCCACCACGCGCAGGGCGAAGAGATCCCCGGAGCCTTGCGTCTGGCTCTTCACCCGGCCGTGCACGGCAAGGGCACACGGTCCACGACGGCGTTCCTCGACGTGACGCTTTCCCTGCACAAGGGAACTTGGGATCCCGAGGTCAGGAAAACCTTCCGGTCCCCCTATACGGTCTCCGCCGCGAGAGAGGGGATTCAGAACTTCGTCGCGGACATTCCCGTGGACGAGGAGCACCGCTCCTACGCCGCGATGCAGCGAATTGCGCAGGCCGTCGCCGACGATGACCTCCCCTGCCTCGTCCTCTGGGGGCCGGCCGATCCGGTGTTCAGACAGCGCTACATGGACGACATCCTCGCCCGCAACCCGGAGGCCACTCTTCACCGGTTCGACAAGGCGGGTCACCTGGTCGCCGAGGAAGAGGACATCGCCACGGTCTTGTTCACCTGGTTGGACGAGGCCTATCTGGGAGCGCCCGACGTCGTGGAGCGTCACCGGGTCGTCCGCGAGAAGGACCGGAAGGCCTCTCCCCTGGCCCTGGACTACAGGCCGATGGTCTCCGAATTGGAGGAACGCCGCGAAGACGACTCCTTGGCGGTCGTCGATATGGGCCCCGCCGGCCGCGGGCTCAGGGACAGGCCCGGTAACTCGGAGCGTCGGTCCCGGACCCGGCAGGCCACGATCCGCCGTCAGCTCTCCTGGCGCGAACTGGCCGAGCAGGTCGACCGTACCTCGGAGGTCCTCAGAGATCTGGGTGTCCAGGCAGGCACACGGGTGAATCTCATGGTTCCTCCGGGCTCACGGCTCACCACCCTGATCTATGCGTGCCTCAAGATCGGGGCCGTCATCGTCGTCGCCGACACGGGACTCGGTATCAAGGGACTCACCAGGGCCCTCCGTGGCGCGTCGCCGGAATTCCTGGTCGGTATCCCCCAGGCCCTGCTCGCCGCGAAGACCGCGGGATGGCCCGGACGACGAGTTCTGGCGGGAACCGCGCATTCCTCGACCCTTCGCCTCCTGGGCGCGGAAACCGGCATCGAGTCACACGAGGTCTCCACGGCCCGGCCGACGACGCCGTGGAATGCGCCCCAGCCCGACAACGTCGCCGCGATCCTGTACACCTCCGGATCGACCGGCCCGGCCAAGGGAGTCGCGTACACGCACCGTCAGCTCTCGTCGATGCGTGACGCGATTCAGAACACGTACGGTCTCGGCGAAGGAGCCGGCCTCGTGGCTGGTTTCGCACCTTTCGCGCTGCTCGGGCCCGCTCTGGGGGCGACATCAGTCACCCCCGACATGGACGTGACCCAGCCCAAGACCTTGACAGCGAAGGCCCTGGCCCAGGCCGTCCGGGCCATTTCCGCGACCGTAGTTTTCGCCAGCCCGGCGGCGCTCATGAACGTCGTGGAGACACGCGAGGACATGAACGAGGAAGAGCAGGCGGCGATGCAGGGCGTGGAACGCCTGCTCTCCGCCGGGGCACCGATCACGGTCCCCCTCCTCGAGGGCATGGAGGAGATCTGCCCTCACGCCAAACTGCACACCCCCTATGGCATGACCGAATGCCTCCCCCTGACCGACGTGAACCTGGATCAGATCCGCGAGGCGGAACTCGATGCTGACCCCCAGGACGGCATCGAGGGCGCGGGAGCAGGGGTATGCGTCGGCACTCCGGTCTACGGAGCGCGAGTCCAGGTGGTGCCGCTCGACGACGCCGGCCGGGCCACGGGCGAACCGACGCACACGCCGGGAATCACCGGTGAGATCATTGCCGCCGCGCCGCACGCGAAGGATCATTACGACCGGCTCTGGTGGACCGAACGAGCCTCGGCCTCGATTCCCGGCTGGCATAGGACGGGCGACGTCGGGCATTTCGACGCGACGGGCCGCCTGTGGGTCGAGGGACGACTTTCCCACCTCATCTCGACCGAGAACGGGTTGCTCACTCCGGTGGCTGGAGAAACGGCCGCCGAGAAGATTTCCGGGGTTCGCCGGGCGGCCGTCGTCGGAATCGGGCCATGGGGTGCCCAGGTTCCGGTGGTGGTGGTCGAGCGCGAGTCGGCACCGGCTCGGAACGGCTCCCGTGCGGTCAAGGACGGCCCTGCACCTCAGGCCCTCGCCCGGGCCGTGCGGTCGGTCGTCGAGTCGGCCACGGGGATCCGGGTCGCGGCCATTCTGCAGGTTCGCGAGCATCCGACCGACATCAGGCACAATTCGAAGATCGACAGGCCGCGCCTCGCAGCGTGGGCGGATTCGGTTCTCTCCGGCGGAAAGGTCAGGAAACCATGAGCAAGACCGCAGCATGGACGGCTCCCGATCCGAGCGGGCGGCGGGCGATCCTGCCGGACAGCTCCTTGGAAGGCTCCCAGGACCGAACCGTCGTCGTGACGGGCGCGAGTGGCCTCCTCGGGTCGCGCGTGGCCCTCAAACTCATCCGGGCCGGGTACACCGTGCGGTGCTTCCAGCGCAGGGATGCCGTCGCGGTGAGGGAATCCCTGCAGCCCAAGGGGCTCGAACGATTCGAACAGCATCGAGGATCCATCACCCATCCCGATCACGTGTCCCGCGCCCTCGAAGGTGCGGAAGCCGTCGTGCACCTGGCGGCGAAGGTGTCCGTCACGGGTCCCTGGGAAGAATACGTCGAGACCAATGTGACGGGAACCCGCATTCTGCTCGAGGGTGCCCGGGCGGAGGGCATCAGTCGTTTCGTCCAGGTCTCCTCACCGTCCGTGTCCCACGCGGGCTCCGCATTCATGGGACAGGGCAACCAACCCGCCGATCCCGACAATGCGCGAGGCAATTATGCCCGGTCCAAGGCCTACGCGGAGCGACTGGCCCTCGACTACGATTCGGAGGACCTCCTGGTGGGCGTGGTCCGTCCGCATCTGGTCTGGGGCCCCGGCGATACCCAACTCGTTGAGCGCGTCATCGAACGCGCCTCGCGCGGAGGGATACCTCTGCTCGATGCCGGGGCGGCACTGATCGATTCGACGTACGTCGACAACGCGGCCGAGGCCGTACTCCGCGACTTCGAACGCCTCGAGACCGTGCACGGGAAACCACTGGTCATCAGCAACGGTGAGCCGCGAACCGTCGGGGAACTCATGACGATGATGTGCGAGGCCGCCGGAGTCCAGCCGCCCCAACGCACGGTTCCCGCGGCTCTGGCCAAACTGGCAGGCAGTGCGGTGGAGAAGATCTGGGCTCGACGACCGGGTGCAGACGAACCTCCCATGACTCGGTTCCTCGCCGAGCAGTTGTCGACTTCCCACTGGTTCGATCAGCGCGAGACGCACGAATTGCTCGATTGGAAGCCCGAGGTTTCGATAGACGAGGGCATGGAAAGCCTGCGTCGGTACTATCGCCCGCGCAGCAGCGAGAACACCGCGTCCTTGCGCCCGCTCGTCTGAATCGGTGCCGGCGTCCGCACGCTCCTTCGGGGGCGATGGGGAATCAGTCGATGTGGCCCGCCGGATCGCGAGGGGCATGAACAGGAACAAGAAGTGGTCATGACAAGATTCGCAGGATTGAGCGCATTTCCGCTGACCCCGCTCCGGGATGATGCGGTGGACGATCGTTCGTTCACCGGGCTCGTGGAACGTTTGTCCTCCGCGGGCGTCGATTCGATCACCGCCTTGGGTTCGACGGGTTCGTACGCTTACCTCACCACGGAAGAGCGTGCCCACGTTGCACGAATCGCGGTCGAGTACGCCGGGCAGACACCCGTGGTCGTCGGCATCGGCGCACTGCGGACGTCGCACGTTGTGGCCAACGCCGAGGCCGCGCAGGCCGCCGGCGCCTCAGGGCTGCTCTTGGCGCCCATGACCTATCAGCCTCTGACGCACGACGACGTCGCCGAGCTCTATCGTGCGGTCTCCCGTAACACCGATCTTCCTGTGATTGTCTATGACAATCCCGGGACCACGCACTTCTCGTTCACCCATGAGCTCTACGCCCGCATCGCCGAACTGCCGGGTGTCTGCTCGATCAAGATCCCGGGCGTCCCCACCGACCCGGACGCCGCACGTGCTCACGTCGCGGCCATCCGAGCGGCTGTACCCGGGCACGTAACCATTGGCGTCTCGGGGGATGCGTATGGTGCGGCCGGCCTCGCGGCGGGATGCGACGCCTGGTACTCCGTCCTCGCCGGGACACTGCCCGAACCCGCACTCGCCATCACCCGCGCCGTGCAGCAGGGCAGGCCGGCCGACGCCGTCGCCGAGTCGGAGCGACTGGCCCCACTGTGGGATCTGTTCGCCGATTTCGGAGGGAGCCTTCGCGTGGTGGCCGCAATAGCCGAACATCTGGGCCTGGCACCCGACAACTGTTTGCCCGATCCTCTGCAGCCCCTTGCGGCCAAACAGCGCGCAAAGATTTCCGACGTGCTGAGCCAATTGGATCTCGACTGAATTCACCCACCGCACGATCGCCGGTGCATGAAGAGAGCACGCCGGTCCACGGCTGGGTCGGGCCGAGTCGCCGGGAAGCTCCGGGATCGCGGCGTACGGGTGCACATCCACACGCATCAGCGCAGGCCCGTCCAGAGTCTCGAGGATCTCGTCCCGGAGCACGTCCGCCAGGGTGCTGTTCTCGTAGCGGTCCTTGTCCTCCTGAGACCGGAGGATCTCGATATTCCACAGGACATCGGGCCGGAATTTTCTGATCACGCTATTCGGCGTCCTGACCGCCTGAAAGGGAATGGGTGTTCGTCCCGGCACCTGCGTCGTCGAGCTGCATGCTTTCGAACATCTCCACCAGACCGGCAGGCGAATCGTCGCGAAACATCATTTCCAGGCTCTCTGCGGAGTCTCTTGCGGCCTCGGTCGCTCGCGGAAACAACTCGGATTCGTATTCGGCCATCGCCACTTCGACGTCGTCCGGGTGTGAAGCGATGGCCAGGGCGAGCCGCGCACCGTCGTACATGGCAAGGTTCGCGCCCTCTCCGGCAAACGGGCTCATGAGATGAGCGGCATCGCCCAGGAGAGTCACTCCCGGCACGCGATCCCAGCTGATACCCACTGGAAGTGCATGGATACGTCGAGGCGTCAATGGGACATCAGCGTTGCGAATCAGGCCTCGGAGAGAGTCGTCCCAGCCATCGAGGCGGTCGAGGACCAGATTTCGGGCCGCCACGTCGTCGATCCCTTCGAAGACCTCGATCCAGTCTTCGGGAACGCGCAACCCGACGTAGGCGTGCAGGGAGCCATCGGGCTCTGCATGTCCGAGGACACCGGTGCTCCCCCGGAAAGCCATGAGCATGCCCTCACCCATGGTTGACGTTTCGGACGGATGCTTCTCTGACGCGTCGAAGAGGTCGGATTCGATGAAAGATATTCCGGTGTAGGACGGCCGGGCGTCCGTCAGGAGCGGCCTCACCTTTGACCAGGCGCCGTCCGCCCCAACCAGGAGGTCCGTGGTGACGGTCTGGCCGTTGCTGAAGTCGATCGAAAATCGGCCAGGGCCTTCGGCGTGGTGACGGATGTTGGTGGCCTTGTGTCCCCAAACGACGGACCTCTGGGGCAACGCGTCGATGAGCACGTCGCGGAGTGCTCCCCGGTCGACCTCCGGTCGGGAAAACGTACCGTCATCACTGTCCTCGTACATGACATTCGCACGGTGATCGAGGATGCGCATGGCCTCGCCCCCGGGATGCACGATCTCAAGGAAGGAATCCCAGAGCTTGGCCTCACGAATACCCAGCTGCCCATTGTGATCATGGATATCCAGCATGCCGCCCTGGACTCGAGCGTGACGGTCGGCTTCCAACTCGAACACGGTGGCCTCGATCCCGTGGACGTGGAGAACGCGTGCGGCAGCCAGCCCTCCGAGTCCGGCGCCGAGGATGGCAATGGGGTGGTGCGTCATCATGGTGCATGCTCCTCAACGCAGCCCGGGGAAGGATTGCTTTGCTCAGTTCGACGTATGAGTTGCGATGATACCGCCCGGAACCGTTGGCAGGGGCAATGCCGGACGACACCCGGTTCCAGGGAGGAATCTGCCGGGGCAGCGACACTCGACAGCACCAAGATCGGCACGGTCCGCAGATACCTCGAGGCCGTCGGCGGCAGACTCGCCATCGAGTACGTGATCGGCGACCAGCGCATCCAGGTCACCTGACGCCAACGATCTAGAAGATCGTCGCCTCAAAGACACGCATCTGAGCCCGGCACCTCCACCGAACCACCTGACAAGCCAACACCCGCGGTTCGCACTCGCCTCGCGGTAGGACCGCTCGCCTAACGCCCCCGCTGGCACACAGGGCAGAAGTAGCTCGAACGGTTCATGAAACGCTCCCTGACCACCAAGGCCCCGCACCGCTTACAAGGCTCCCCCGAACGCCCGTACACGTTGAGCCCACGTTCGAAGTACCCGGACTCGCCATTGACGTTCACGTACAGCGCGTCGAAGCTGGTCCCGCCTTCGGCAAGGGCCGCCGTCATGACTTCGGTGCACGCGGCGAGCAACTCTTCGGCCTGGGACTTCGTGACAGATCGGGCCGGCTTTGCGTAGTGCAACCGGGACCGCCACAGCGCCTCGTCCGCATAGATGTTTCCGATACCCGAGATCGTGCTCTGGTCGAGCAGGACTCTCTTGATGCCGCTGCTGGTCGCCCGCAGGCGCCGGCGAAAAGCGGCCTCGTCAAAGTGGGGGTCCAAGGGGTCACGACCGATGTGCGAGACCGTCCCGGGGATTTCTGCCAGGTCCAGCACGCTGCTCGACGCCGCCGGTACCGGCCGCTCTTCGTGATCGACCACGGCGACGACGGGGTCCCGGTACATGCCGCCGAAAATTCTCTGATCGACGAAGCGCATCTCGAGGGGACCGCCATCTGGCCCGGTGAGGGAAAATCTCAAGCGCACATGCCTGTGATCAGGTGCGCCCGGTTCGGTGAGGAGCACCTGGCCACTCATGCCCAGGTGGACGACCACGGCAGTCGGGTCGCACGGGCCAGAGTGCGGAGCTCCGTCCTTTGGTCCGGCAGACAGCCGCAACCACATGTATTTTCCTCGTCGGCAGACGTCGACGATCTTCTGTCCGCGCAGGAAAGCGGCAAATTCCGCGGCCGCACCGGGGTCCCGCCGCAGAGACCGTGTTTCGAGAACTTCCACGGTATCAATGCGCGCGCCGAGAATGTGCCGTGCGAGCCCGGATCGCACGACCTCCACTTCGGGAAGTTCAGGCACCGTCCGAGGAATCCTCGATCAGCAGCGTCGTCGGGGCGTCTTCCTGGGAGGTCAGATACCGGTACGCGGCTTCGGCGGCTGATCGTTCGGCGTGTTTCTTCGCCGATCCCGTCCCGACGCCGTAGCTCTTGTCCCCGATACGGAGATCGGCTTCGAAGACACGCGCATGGTCTGGACCGGTGCCGGTGACCACGTACTGGATCTCTCCGAGGTCGAGCTCAGCGGCCAGCTCCTGGATCTCGGTCTTCCAGTCGCGACCGGCTCCGAGGACGAAGTCGTCATCGAGCAGGGCACTGGTGAGACGGAGGACCAAGTCACGGGCGCGGTCTCCCCCGCAGGAGATATAGGTGGCACCGAAGAGCGCCTCCATCGTGTCCGCGAGGATCGAGTCCTTGTCGTCTCCGTGAGTCATCGATTCGCCGCGACCGAGGCGTATGTGCGGTCCGAGACCGAGGGATCGAGCAATGGCAGCGAGGGATCGCTCGGACACCACGGCTGCACGCCGTTTGGCGAGTTCGCCTTCCGACAGGTCGGGGAAGCGCGTGTAGAGCTCCGTGGTCACGGCCAGGCCGAGCACGGAATCACCCAGGAACTCGAGTCGCTCATTGTGAGGGAGCGGACCGTTCTCGTAGGCGAAGGATCTGTGGGTCAGAGCAAGCTGAAGCGTCTCGGCCTCGATATCGACGCCGAGACGCTTCAGGAGCTCTCCGTTGTCCACGGTAGTCATGAGGACGTCTTAGACGTCAGCCACCTTGCGGCCCTTGTACTCGAGGTACAGCGGGGTTCCGGCGGAGTCGGTGACGACCTTCGCCTGGTGCGGAAGGCTGTAAGTCACCTTGCCGTTTTCAACGGTCTTGACCAGCTGAGGCGCGGATGCCTTCCACTGGGAGCGACGTGCTCGCGTATTGGCGCGGGACATTTTCCGCTTGGGAACAGCCACGGCTATCTCTCTTCTCTCGTCTCGGTTGTCTCGTTTGCGGCCTCCGCACCGAACAGCCCAGAAAGGGCCGACCAGCGAGGATCCAGATTCTCGTGGTGATGACCGGGATTCTCGTCGAGTCGCACTCCGCACTCGGAGCACAACCCCTGACAGTCCTCACGGCACACGGGCTGGAACGGCAGTTGCGTAATGACCGCATCCCGCAGAACCGGCTCGAGATCGATGGAATCGTCCTCGACGCGGTACTGCTCGTCTGCTTCGTCTTCCGACGGGCCTTTTGGTGCAGGTTCAAAAACATAGAGCTCTTGAATGTCAGCCGAAACCGGAAAATCGATGGGATCCAGACAACGGCTGCACTCCCCATGTACGTCCACGGAGGCAACACCACTGACCAAGATACCATCATGAACCGATTCGAGGCGGAGATCGAGCCCGATGTCGGAACCCTCGGGCGCTCCGATCAGAGCATTCCCGAAGTCTTGGGGCGCGGCCACCGTCTCCTCGAGAGCATTCATGGTCCCGGGACGATGGGCCAGGTCCCTGACCTCGATCCTCAGGGACGATGAATTGTCATTCTTGATGATGAACTCCTGATTCTGACGTCATGACCGACTGTCCAGACTACCCACGTCCGCGTGAGCTCACAAGTCCCGCCAGCGGTACGATGCGTTGCTGTGCGCAACATCATGCTTCCCGCGATTCTCACCGTGTCGCGGACCAAGCGATCCAGTTAGGGAACCAACCGCCGGGCCACCGAACGGGGAACGAAACCTCGAATGTCGCCGCCGAACGAAGCAACTTCCTTGATGAGGGAAGAAGACAAGTGGCCGTTCTTCGGGTCTGCGGCCAGGAATACGGTCTCGGCGCCGCTGATATTGCGGTTCATGGTGGCCATCGGTGCTTCGTACTCGAAGTCCTTGGAGTCCCGAAGTCCCTTGATGATCGCGGTGGCTCCCTGGGACCGGACGAAATCTGCGAGGAGGCCGTCCGACATGGGCTGGACCACCACGCCGTCGAGCCAACCGAAAACCTCGGTCACCATGTCCAGTCTCTCTTCCAACTGGAATCGGTATTTTTTGGCGGGGTTATTGGACACGGCAACGATCACTCCGCCGGAAAAGATTTTGGTGGCGCGCGTGATGATTTCGACGTGTCCGTTGTGAATAGGATCGAAGGAACCCGGGCAAACGGCAAGACTCATATCCCCAAAATAACAGTCGAGGCCCCGTATGACAGGCCCCGGTCCTCCAGACGCGGGTCATGACGTGATGATCGGCGGAAACGTGTGATCCACCCTACGATGGGATCATGCGCGATCATTCAACTCATACCCTGACCTCATCGGCAACCCTTCAGGCGACCAGGAACCCGGCCGGTCCGCCGTGGAAGCGCCTGGCGGAGACAGCCGGGCTGTTGAATGAGTCGGGGAGGGTGTCCTCGACGATCTTCGAAGAGATGAGCGCTCTGTCCGCCGCCCATGATGCGATCAACCTGGGGCAAGGTTTTCCGGACACCGACGGGCCGGAGGTGCTCTCACGCGCGCTGGCCGATGCGGTATCGGGTGGAAAGAACCAGTACGCGACGATCGCTGGTTCGCCAGATCTTCGCGGAGAGCTGGCCGAGCACGAGGCCATGAACGGGCGACGACGTCCCGACCCGGAGACGGAAATCACCGTCACGGCCGGCGCGACCGAGGCGCTGAGCGCGTCGATGTTGGCGTTCCTCTCCCCCGGCGACGAGGTCATTCTGTTCGAACCGTTCTACGATCTCTATCCTGCAATTGCCGGGCTGACCGGCGCCCGCATCGTGACGGTGCCCCTGGCGCCCCCGGAGTTCCGTCCCGATCCCGTCCGGTTGAGGGAGGCCTTCTCTGACCGGACCCGAATGATTGTGGTCAACGACCCCCACAACCCGACCGGCACGGTGCTCGATCCATCGGAGATGTCCCAGATCGCCGAACTCGCCCGGGAGTACGACGCAATCATCCTGACGGATTCGGTATACGAACACCTCGCTTTCGATGTGCCCAGTACCGACCCGGCCTGTTTGGATGCGGGACGGGACAGAACGATCAGGGTGTCTTCGGCCTCCAAGACGTTCTCTATCACCGGATGGCGGGTCGGTTGGGCGATTGCTCCCCCTGAACTGACCCGGGGGCTGCGAGTGACCAAGGGCTATTTGTCGCATTCCGCGGCGGCTCCGCTGCAGGCCGCGGTGGCCGAAACGATGCGGTGGGCGCGTCAGACCGACTTCTACGACCGGTTGGGGACCCAGTACGAGAACCAGAGAAAGATTCTCCTCGAAGGCTTGGCCGCCACATCGTTCGAAGCGGTCAGCCCATCGGGAACCTTTTTCTCGGTTGCCTCGACGGAGAACATTCCGGACTCCTGGGGTCGAGAAGGGACCGAGATCTCGGAGAGACTGACCACGAATGCCGGCGTCGCCGTCGTTCCTCTGCAGGCCTTTGCGACCCCGGAAAACCGCCACCTCTACACCGAGTGGGTGCGTTTTGCCTTCTGCAAACGGCCCGAGGTCCTGCAACGAGCGACCCAGCGGCTCTCCGACTCCGGTCTCTGAGGCAGGTGTTCAGTCCTCGGGTTCCGCGAACCACAACGCGGTTTCCCCGTAGCTCCGGTGTCCAAACCGTCTGAGCCCGGCGGGCCACGTGGGCTCGGGGTCGCGCGCGGAACGTTCCACGACGAGGACGGCACCGTCACGTAGCCCTGGCGCCACGGATGCCAGGAGAGGAGCTACCTCCGCGTCGGTCATCGAGTACGGCGGGTCCACGAAAACGAGGTCCCAAGGCCCCTGACCCCGCTTCACGTAGCTTTCCGCCGAGGAATTCACGACGTCGATCCGGGCGTCCGCGCCTGAGGCTTCGACGGCCCGTTTGTTCCTGGAGCACGCGTCGAGCGCCGACCGGTCACGATCCACGAGCGTCACGGCCCTCGCGCCTCGGCTCGCGGCCTCGAGCCCGAGTGCCCCCGTCCCGGCAAACAGGTCCAGCACGTCCGCTCGGCTCAGGACGCCGTAGCCCTCGAGCCGAGAGAAGAGCGCTTCCTTGACCCTGTCCGTGGTGGGCCGGGTGTTCTTGCCCTTGACCGAGGCCAGGCGGCTTCCGCCGGCCCGACCGGCAATGATTCGGCTCATCACGGGTCTCCTTCTTCGCTGTGTTCCGCCGTTGTGGCTCCGCCGCCCACGGTTCCGTGTTCTCGATCCGGCCCCACCGGATACCGGCCATTCACCCTCGGTACAAGTATTCGGTCGTCGACTGTTCACCGGCATCTTGCACCGCACGGAGCAACGATGGGTGCCCGGACAGATCCGGTTCGCGGTCCACAAGACGCCACGCATCATCGCGGGCCTGTTCGATCGTCTTCACGTGGCGCAGTACGGAGAGGTTTTTGAGGGTCGAACGCCGGCCGGACTGGTTGTCTCCGAGGATATCGCCCTCCCGCCGTTGCTCGAGGTCCAGGGTCGAGAGTTCGAAACCGTCTCGGGTCGACGCCACGGCCTGCAACCGCGGCATGGACGGGCCGTCATGGTCCTGCCCGGTGACCAGCAGACACACTCCCTCGAGCTCCCCGCGTCCGATGCGACCGCGCAACTGGTGCAGCGTCGATATACCGAGTCGATCGGCGTCCATGATGATCATGAGGCTCGCGTTGGGCACGTCCACGCCGACTTCGATGACCGTAGTGGCCACCAACAGGTCCACACTGCCGGCCGCCATGCGGTTCATCACGTCGGCCTTGTCCGCGCCATCCATGCGTCCGTGAACCGATCCCAGCCGTATCCCCGAAAGAACTGGCAGGCCAGACAGTTTGCGAACCATGCCTTCCACGGACTGGAGCTGAGTCTCCTGCCCGCCGTCGCCCTCGGTGAGTCCGGGTTCAGGAGCGTCTTCTCCGATAGTCGGGACGACCACGAAGACCTGGTGCCCGGCGTCAATCTCCTCTCTGGCCCTCTCCCACAGACGGGTCTCCCACGTCGGGTGCTCCGCCAGCGAGACGACATGCGTCGATACGTCCTGCCTCCCTGCCGGCATCTCGTTGAGGACCGAGACCGCCAGGTCCCCAAACACCGTCATGGCCACGGAGCGAGGGATGGGAGTAGCCGTCATCACGAGTCGGTGCACGGGGCCGCCGTCCTTCGCCGTCAACGAATGACGTTGCCGGACGCCGAATCGGTGCTGTTCGTCCACGACCACCAGACCGAGCTCGGCGAAGGCGACGTCGTCCCCGAGCAGCGCGTGCGTTCCGATCACGATCCCCGCGCCGCCGCTGGCGATGTCGAGCAGCGCCTGGCGCTTGGCCCCCGCGGTCATCGAGGAGGTCAGCACGACGACGCCGACCTCCTCGGCGATCGGGCCCAGGGTCTTGAGAACCGATCGATAGTGTTGAGACGCCAGCACTTCGGTCGGGGCCAGCATGGCCGACTGACCGCCGACGTCGGCGACCTGGAGCATCGCCCGCAAGGCGACCAGCGTCTTTCCAGACCCCACGTCTCCCTGGAGCAGACGGTTCATCGGTTTCTCCAGAGCAATATCGTCCGCGATCTCGTCCCCGACCCGACGCTGCCCGTCCGTGAGCCGGAAGGGCAGGGTCTGGTCGAACCTCTCGCGCAGGCCTGCGTCCCGGGGTGGAAAGGCTCGCGTCTTTTGGGCGTCGAGCACCGCGGATCTCCTGGCCAGAAGGGTCTGCAGGACCAGCGCCTCGCGGTATCTGAAGTACCTCATGGCCTGATGGGGCTCGTCCTCGTCCCGGGGCCGGTGCACGGCCTCGAGCGCGTCGGGCAAGGACATCAAGTGGTGTTCGGTCCGGAGGTCGTCCGGTACCGGGTCCTCCAGCAGTGCAAGATCGATCGTGTCCAGAACACGTCCCACGACCGAGGCGATGCGGTCGGTCGTGAATTTTGCCGTCGCCGGGTAGACGGGCAAGGGCGCTGTTGCCACGTCGGCGTCCCCCGAGGCATCCCCTGGTGCGGGGTCCTCGAGAACCGCGTAATGGGGGTTCGTCAGGGTCAATTGGCCCCTGTATTCATTGACTTTCCCCGAGAACATGACGTGGTCCCCCACGGCCAAGTCCTTGGACGCCGTCCAAGCGTTGAAGAAGGACAGCGTCATGGTGTCCCCGATCGGTTCGGCGTCCGGCACGGGGAGACCGACCCCGGCCAAGCCGTCGAGCCGTGGCGCGAAGTTGCCTTGTCCCTTCGAGGCATCGTTCTCCGCCGGAGCGAGCTGGTCGGTCACGGTGACTTCGGCGATCGAACCACGCCGCGTGTGCAGGCGGCGGGTGCTCACGGAAAGGATCCGGGAGATGATCGAGACCTCTTGTCCCAGAACGAGATCGGAGAATCGGGTCAGCTCGCCCCTCGGCAAATACCGCCTCGGAAAGTACTCAAGCACTTCGCCGACCGTTTCCAGGCCGAGATGGCGTTTCACGGCGTCTGCCGTTTTGGGATGGAGAACTGTGCGAAGCGGCTGGTCCTCACGACGCTGGGGCGCGCCGGCCATGACCTACTTGTCCCCCGCGGTCAGGGGCTCCGTGGTGATTTCCAGGGGCTTCCCGTGAGGGCTCAGAACGGCCATGGCTTCCGCCGCCTCGCGGACATGCACGTGCACCTTCCAGCGAATCTTCTCGCCCTCGTCCTGGGACACCGCGGACATGATCACGGAATCCCCGATCTCGGACAGTTCATGTCTGACCTGGGCCGCCGAAAGGGCATCCAGATCGATGGAGCACATGAATTCGACGCCGTCGTCGTCGACTTCCGAGGTTCCGCCCACCCCACTCGCGGCCGACCTCTCCTTCGCTCGCGGCGGCTCCGCGTCCTGAGGTGTCAGCAATTCGGCGTACGGCCGGGCTTCAGCACCCGGATACTCCTCGCCTCGAACCGTGTGGGCCAGGACGTCGAAAATGATCAGCATCCCCAATGCACCCGCGTCGACCCATCCGGTGTCGCGCAAGATCTCCAATTGGGCGTTGGTCCGCCGCACAGACTTGTTTCCCACGCCCACCAGATGCTCGAGCATGGTGCACAGGTTTTTGTTCGAGTCTTCCGGGTCCTCCCACGCCCCGGCGGCCCGGGTGACGTCGTCGATGAAGGACAGGATCGTTCCCTCGACCGGATCGTGCAGCGCGCCGGAGACTCGTGTCCGAGCGTGTTCCAAGGCTCTGGCCAGGCCGAAGGCGGTCAGTCTCGGTTCCTCCCTCAGGGGGTCCGCAAAGCCGGAAAGGATCACGGCGAACAGGGTTCCGGAATTTCCTTTGGCTTCTTCGAGGCAATGACGACCGCAGATTTCGAACAATTCGCCCACCAGCGTGGTGTTGACCATTTCACCTGCCTGGGCGCCGGCTCGCACGGTGATCGCCAGGTTCGTGCCGGTGTCAGCGTCCGCCACGGGGAAGACATTCAGGGTATTGAGTTCTTCCTGATGCCTGTCGAGAGCATCGGCCGCGTCCGACAGCCAACGACGCATGAAAACGGCGCTAGACCCGGTCCTTTGCTGCAAAATGATCCCATCCCCTTTGGTCTCGGGGCCTTCCGTCCACGCTGATCTGCGGCGCCCGATCGGTCAATTCTCCACACGAGCCTATCGCAATCGCACCTGCCGGAAGGTCAGCTGTGGATGGCAGCGCAGCGAGGATCCCGTGGTCTTCTCCCCCATGCAGTGCCCACTCCTGCGGGTCCCCGGCGACGAACGTCGCGGCCTTCCGCAGGGGTTCGACGAGCGAGGTCAGCCGGGAGGAATCGACGTCGATGGCAACCCCGGATGCCCGTGCGACCCGCTCTGCGTCCTTGAGCAACCCGTCGGACACGTCGATCATCGCGGTCGCCCCGGCCTCGGCAAGGGCCGGTCCGAGATCGAGAGGTGGCAGTGGGCGCAATTGCGAGGCCGCAAGCGCCGCAGGGTCGTCCTCGGGGGCCGCCCACGCGAGCTCGACCTCCACGTGCTCCGGGACGGGCATCGGAGAAGACCCTTGGCGGTCCATGAGAATCTCCAGGCCGGCGGCGGCACGTCCAACCGTTCCCGCGAGGACCAGGATGTCACCAGGTCGGGCTCCGGACCGGAGCACCGGACCAGAGGGGCGTACGCCCGGCGAGACAAGGGACGTATCGAACGGATCCCCTTCCGGGACCAGGCCGAATGCGGCAACGGTCGCGGAGAGTTCCGTTCCGGCCCCGACGTCGCCGCCGCCCACCGTGCAGTGCGGAGCCCCCAGAGCCCTGATGGCCGCGCAATAGCCCCGCGCCATGTCGGTCACCCATTCGACCGGGGTCCCGGGGGGCAGGGTCAGGCTGATCACGAGCCCCGTGGGCAGGGCGCCCATCGCGGCGACGTCGGCCAGATTCTGGGCCGCGGACTTCCACCCGAGTTCCCACCCGCGGACGACATACCCACAGGGGTAGGTCATGAGGTAGTCCTGCCCCTGTGTCTGGGTATCGACCGTGACCACGGTCCGGCCGGGGGTTTGGTCATAGACGGCACAGTCGTCCCCCGGGCCGAGCAGGAGTCTTCCCGGTTGACCGGCTTCCGCCTGCTCATTGTGCGCGGCGAAGATCTCGAGAACGGGACGGAGGAGCTCTTCCTCGCTCACCTGAGCGACCGTCCGAGGTCCAGCCACGCCTACTTCCCGGATTTCGAGTGTGAAAGGGCCTTGGACGCCCTGGCCACGACTGTTCCGACGCCACCGAGGGCGAGGATCGTGAAGATGGCGATGGGGAGGGGACCACGCAGACCGGAAAGATTCCGTTGGCTTCCCGCCTGTTGCTGTTTGCCGGAGCCGTCTGCCTGCTGGCCGACGTCGTTGACGCCGGCGTTCGTGTCCGAATCCACTGGCTCGGCCGAGTCCTTATCGGAGTCCTTGCTGTTGAGGTAGTGGCTGACCCAGCTCGACAGGCCCGAGACATCGCCCACGGAGTCGTTGGACTGGGATGAGGCCTCGTCCTGTCCTGCGGAGTTGTTGCCCCCGCGTCCGGTCTGGTCCGCCGAGGACGACTCGGTTCCGTTCTCGGGACGCGTGCCGCCCTGGGGACCCTGCGCGGACCCGTTCTGTCCGCTCCCGGACTGAGAATCGGGAGATTGTTCCGGAGCGCCCTGGTTCCCTTGGGTCCCGGAGCCCTGGCTCCCCGGATCTCCTGCGGCGGGGCCACTACCGGCATTGCCGGTCGGCGCCTGAGGCGGGAGGGCCTCCTGAGTCTGTTCGGGCGTCGGCTGGGACGTGGGAGCCGGTGAAGGCTCGACGGTGGGCGCCCCAGTGGTCTGGTCAGACGGTGCCGCGTCGGAGTCAGAGGTCGGTTCCGGTGCCGGCTCGCGCGAGGGTTCGGGATCCGGCGTGGGTGAAGTATCCTGCGTCGGCTCCGCGGTCGGATCCGGCGTCGGGGGCGGCGCGGGATCCTCCGTGGGCTCCGCGGTCGGATCCGGCGTCGGGGGCGGCGCGGGATCTTGCGTCGGATCCACGGTGGGCTCCGTGGTCGGTTCCGTGGACGAAGGAGAGGGACCAGGTTCGGATCCATGATTCGATCCGTCGTCCTGCGCCGTGTCGTTGTTGCCGCCCGAGGGGTGAGGAGTGGCCGTGGGGGCTGCCGGCGTGGCGCCTCCGTCTTCCGGCCCTTCCAGCGCCTGCGCCGCGCTGGCTGCGGTGAGACCTGCCACACCGATCACGGCGGCGCAGGTCGCGCCGTAGTACACGGCACGCTGCCCCGTTCGGCTCTTCTCGTCCGACCTGTCGCTGTTGCGAATGATAGTGGCCTTTCCGGATGGTTCCGTCTGGCTGTCCAGATCCGCTCGTGGTGTGTCTCCCCCGGCTGGTTCACCGGGAAAAGACCAGGAACGCTGAGGTATCCTCGAGGACGTGATGCCCCATCGTCTTGGTCCCTTTCGATCGACCAGTGTAGAACGCCCCGCCCCAAAGGTACAGAAAGGCTGGTCGGCCCGCAGAACGTTACTCTGCGGCGCGGCAGCGTCAGTCCTCCTGATCAGCGGTTGCTCCTCGGCCGTGACCGTGGACGCCGCGCCGGACGCCACCGACCCGGATTGTGCCCGTGCCATGGTAGCCATGCCGGATACTCTTGCCAGTCAGGACAAGCGGGAAACCACGGCCCAGGCCACCGCGGCCTGGGGAGATCCGGCCTCGATCATTCTCAAGTGCGGGGCGCGGGTCAAGGAGCCGGTCACCGACCCTTGCGTACGGGTCAACGACGTCGATTGGACGCTCAAGCAGGAGGACGGAACCGACGACTCCTCGCAGGACAAGGGCTCCCAGACTGCCGGTACGGGACAGGATCAGGGCGAGACTCTCAACGGCAAGGGGACGTGGACGGCCACCTCATTCGGCAGGTCGCCAGCCGTCCAGGTCACCTTCGACGCCGCCAAGGTCAATTCCTCGACTCTCCTCGTGGATCTCCAGTCGGCCGTCGGCAGGATCGACCAGACGAAGCAGTGCACCTCGGTGTCTGACGACCTGGACCTCTCGAAGGACAGCTGAGGGCCGGCCGGCTCGCACGAGCACCGACCCCATCCCCTCAGATCAGCGGAGGCCGGGTTCCCTGTCCAACGCGAGCCGGATCAGTCGATCCACCAACTCGCCGTACCCGATGCCGGATTCCGTCCACATCATGCCGTACATGGAAATGGGCGTGAAGCCCGGCATCGTATTGACTTCGTTGATCACCACACGGCCGTCGTCCGTGTAGAAGAAGTCGCACCGGGACAGTCCTTCCCCGTCAAGGGCCAGGAACGCCTGGACGGCCTTTTCACGGATCGAGTCCTGGACGTCCTGCGGGAGATCGGCCGGGCAGCGCAGCTCGGAAGAGGCCGTCTCCACATATTTGGCCTCGAAGTCGTAGAAGACATGTTCGTCCCCGACCATCTCGATTTCGCCGGGATGGGAGGCCTGCGGCATCTCGTGGCCGAATCCGTCCAGCACGGCGCACTCGATTTCGCGTCCGCTGATGCCTTCCTCCACCACGAGTTTCGGGTCGAGCTTCTGGGCGCTCTGGATGGCTTCGTCCAGGTTCGTCCAGGCCTCGATTCTCGTGATTCCCATCGAGGAGCCGGCCCGAGCCGGCTTCACGAACACCGGAAGCTGCAGCTTCTTGATGCGTTCGATCACGCCGTCCCGATCGTTGGCCCAGTCTCGGGCCGTGACCACGGTGTACGGGCCGACCTCGAGCCCAGCGGATTCGAAGGCGACCTTCATGAAGTGCTTGTCCATCCCCACCGCGGATGCTGTCACCCCCGCACCGACGTAGCGCAGGCCAGCGAGCTCGAGCAGGCCCTGGACCGTTCCGTCCTCCCCGAACGGCCCATGCAGCAGGGGGAAGACGACGTCGAGATGCGGACCGGTTTCGAATCGCGCATCGTCGTACTTCAGGCTGAGCCCCTCGCTCGGATCGCCCATGGGGAGAGAAACCTGGGGTCCTTCCCCGGTGAACCGCGGAAGAGCGACGCCGTCCATGAGGCGGCCGAGCTCTTCCTCGTTGCTGAGATGCCATGTTCCCCACGGGGTGATCCCGATCAGCACGGGCTCATACTTCTCATGGTCGAGGACCCCGAGGACGCCCTTGGCTGTGATGAGGGAGATCGAGTGCTCGGAGGATACTCCCCCGAACAGGATCCCGACGGTGGTGCGACCGTTGTCTGCGTTGGTGGTCATGGGCTCTCTCTCGAGGTCTTGGGGTCTGATGGTCTCAGGAGTTTCGAGCCATACTACTGGCCCGGAGCGTTGGTTCCTTCGGGTCCGCCGTGCGGGGTCTCGGCCTTGAGCCGACGCCCCAGTAGCATCGGCTGAAGCTGGTCCACGGTGATCTCGGCGGCCAGCACGGAGGTCACGGCTTCCACGATCGGCATTTCGACGCCGTGGCGCCGCGCCAGGTCTCTGACCACGGGGGCAGATTTGATGCCCTCGGCGGTCTGCGTCATGCGTGCGGAGACTTCGTCCACGCTGAGTCCCAGCGCAAGGAGCCGACCTGCCGTGTGGTTGCGTGACAAGGGAGAAGAACAGGTCGCCACTAGGTCGCCCATCCCTGCCAGACCGGCAAGGGTCTCGGGCCTTCCTCCGAGAGCGCTCGCCAGCCGCGTCGTCTCCGCGAGACCTCGGGTCATGATGGAGGCCTTGGAATTGTCTCCGTAGTCGCGCCCCTCGCAGATTCCGACGCACAGAGCGATGACGTTCTTGACCAGGCCCCCGATCTCGACGCCGACCACGTCTGCCGACGTGTAGGGGCGGAAGTACGGTGTCGCACAGACACGACTCACCATGCCCGCAGAGGGTTCTGAGACCGAGGCCACCACCGAGGCCGTAGGTTGCTCCTGGATGATCTCTCGCGCCAGGTTGGGCCCTGAAAGCACGGTGATCCGGCCTTGGCTCCCGGGCAATGCCTCGGCGATGACTTCGGACATGCGCAACCCTGTCCCACGTTCGAGCCCCTTGGCGAGGGACACGAGCACAGCGTCCTGGGGGACGGCGTCGGCGGCGGACACCAATTGGTCACGCAGCACCTGCGCGGGCAGTGCCAGCACGACCACGTCTGCGCCGGTCAATGCCTCGCGCTGGTTCGCGGTGAACCCGAGGTTGCCGGGCAAACGCACATTGGGAAAATACCGGTCGTTGGTTCCGGTTTCAGCCATGAGGTTCATGGCCGATTCGTCACGCCCCCAGAGCACGACCTGCCAGGCAGGGTCCCTGTCCTCACTCACTCGGGCGGCGTCAGCTGCGATCTTCGCGAACGCGGTCCCCCAGCTGCCCGCCCCGAGGACCGCAACCTTGCGCGGCGTCGGAACGGTCGGGGGAACTGTTGGGGCTCGAACGGTCTCGCTCACGATGTTCCTTCCGGTCGATTGCCGTTGCGGTACGGCCGCCGTGGGCCGGATCCGCGTTATTTCTCGTTCGTTCGCGTTCTGGGCACCCGCTGCTTCAAGCGAGGATCCCACCGACCGTCCGGGGCCTTTTCGCCCCTCAATTGCTCGACGAGCGATGTCAGTGCGTCCATCATACGATCCGTCGCTTCGGACAGAGCCTGCTGGCTCACGTGGTCCGTGCGGTCCTCACCGCGCAGATCCGACAGGTCCAGCGGATCACCGACCAGCACGTGGACGTGCTTCCGGGGGAATGGCCGGGGACGCGTCGCCTTCGGCGCCAGGAATTCCTGGTCGCCCCAGTGGGCCACCGGAATTACTGGCGCGCCGGTGGCCATGGCCAGCCGGGCCGCTCCGGTCCGACCCGTCATGGGCCACAGGTCGGGGTCCTTGGTCAGTGTCCCCTCGGGGTAGATGAGAACCGCACCACCGGCATCGATCACGGCGCGTGCGCTCTCCAAGGACTTCCTGGCTTCCATCGACCCGCGAAACACGGGGATTTGCGCCGTGCGGCTGAGCACTGTGCCGAGCACGGGGACGCGGAACAGCGATTCCTTCGCCAGGAACCGCGGAATCGTTCCCGACATGTACACGGGGTACGCCACGGACGTGGGGTCGATCTCCGTCACGTGGTTCGCGATGACGATGTAGCCCTCGTCCCTCCGAAGCTTCTCGGTGCCAGTCCACGTCTTGGACATCATGAGGTCCAAGACGTGGCGCACCCCGAAGGCGACACAGCGAAAGAGGCGGTCGCCGCTCTTACTGGGCGTCGTCGTCCTGATCGGCCGGGTTTTTCGCGACGTGCCCCGTGACTTGCGGTCGTCGGTCGACATCCTTATTTGGCCGCCATCGTTTCGAGGTCGAATTGGGCCCCGAGACCCTCGAGCTTCTCCACGAACCGCTCGTACCCACGGTTGATCAGTTCGACGCCGGTCACGTGCGACTGGCCCTCGGCCGCCAGGGCGGCGATCAAGTGGCTGAAGCCGCCGCGGAGGTCGGGAATGTTGATGTCCGAACCATGCAACGGCGTCGGTCCGGAGATCACCGCGGAATGCAGAAAGTTGCGCTGCCCGAAACGGCAGGGCACGGATCCGAGGCATTCACGGTGCAACTGGATGGACGCTCCCATCCGGTTCAGAGCACCCGTGAAACCGAACCGGTTCTCGTACACGGTTTCGTGGACGATGGAGACGCCGTCCGCCTGAGTCAGGGCCACGACGAGCGGCTGCTGCCAGTCGGTCATGAACCCGGGATGCACGTTGGTCTCGACGATGAGCGAGTTCAGCTTGCCGCCCGGGTGGTAGAAGCGAATCCCTTCGTCGGTGATGTCCAGTCCGCCGCCGATCTTCCGAAAGGTATTGAGATAGGCCATCATGTCCGATTGGTGGGCGCCCCGAACGAAGATGTCGCCCCCGGTCGCCAGCGCTGCGGACCCCCAGGAAGCCGCCTCGATGCGATCCGGAAGGGCGCGGTGGTTGTATCCGCTCAGGTGGGGCACACCCTCGATATGGATCACGCGGTCGGTCTGCACCGTGATGATTGCGCCCATCTTCTGCAGGATCGCTATGAGATCCATGATCTCGGGCTCGGTGGCCGCGCCGCGCAATTCGGTATTGCCCTCGGCGCGAGTCGCCGTCAGGAGTACCTGCTCCGTGGCCCCGACCGAGGGGTACGGCAGGTCGATCTTGGCACCCTTGAGTCCCTTCGGGGCCGTCATGCGAATACCCGAGGGAAGCTTGTTGACCTCTGCACCGAAGTTCCTGAGAACTTCCAGATGGTAATCGATCGGCCGATCGCCAATCTTGCAACCCCCGAGATCGGGGATGAAGGCTTCGCCGATGGCGTGAAGCAACGGACCGCACAGCAGAATCGGGATGCGGGAGTCCCCCGCATGTGCATCGATGTCCGCATGGCGGGCCACGGAAACATTCGTGGGGTCCAAGCTCAGATCGCCGTTCTCCGGGTCTTTGCCGACCGTTACCCCGTGGAGGGACAGAAGATCCGTGACGACGTTGACGTCCTTGATCTCCGGAACGCTGCGAAGCACCGACGGCGTTGCACCGAGCAAGGCGGCCACCATGGCTTTGGGGACAAGATTCTTGGCCCCGCGAACCGTTACTTCTCCGCGGAGCGGTTCGCCGCCTTCGATGTGCAGTGCGCCGATCATAAAGTTCCAATCTTCGTGTCTTTGGACCTCATCGGTCCCCGTGATTCCGACGTGTCCGCAAGTGACACGCATTCTAGAACTATTTTACGGCACCATCGGCCAGTCAAATTCCTGCTGCCTCAACGGTGCAGCGAACACGATACCGGACCCTGCCTGTTGATCACGTGATCGGTGGTCCCGACCCGTCATACGCACGGTGTGAGCGTGAGCCGAGCGTTGCTGCTGACGTACTCCGCTCAGGACTTCGCCGGTAGCGTACGAGGTTTGAACTCGGGGCGCGTCTGTTCGAACTCCGTGATGTCGCTCTCCTGATGAAGCGTCAGGGAGATGTCATCGAGTCCTTCCATGAGCCGCCACCGGGTGTACTCATCGATCTGGAAGGGCACCACGAGCGACCCGCAGGTCACGGTCCTCCCCTCAAGATCGACGGTGATTTCCATCCCCGGGTTCTCCTCGATGGACTTCCAGATCAACTCGATATCCTGCTGATCCACCTGCGCGGCCACCAGCCCCTGCTTCCCGGAGTTCCCTCGGAAGATATCAGCGAATCGGGGCGAGAGCACCACGCGGAAGCCATAATCCTTGAGTGCCCAGACGGCGTGCTCACGGGAGGATCCCGTGCCGAAGTCCGGCCCTGCAACCAGCACGGAGGCATTCCGATAGGGCTCCTGATTGAGCACGAACTCGGGGTCCTTGCGCCACCCGGCGAACAGGGCGTCGTCGAAACCGGTTTTGGTGATGCGCTTGAGGTAGACGGCCGGGATGATCTGGTCGGTGTCCACGTTCGACGCGCGCAGCGGCGCGGCGACGCCGGTATGGGTAGTGATGGGTTCCATCGAGTTCTCCTCCTATGCGTCGGTCAGGTCCGAGGGCGAGCTCAGTGTCCCTCTGACGGCCGTCGCGGCCGCCACGAGGGGCGACACGAGATGCGTGCGCCCGCCCTTGCCTTGTCGGCCTTCGAAATTCCGGTTGGACGTCGACGCACACCGCTCACCGGGAGCGAGCTGATCCGGGTTCATCCCCAGGCACATCGAGCATCCGGCGAACCTCCAGTCGGCGCCGAATTCCTTGAAGACCTGGTCCAGGCCCTCCTCCTCGGCCTGGAGACGGACTCGCGCCGATCCGGGAACCACCATCATGCGCACGTTCTCGGCCTTGGACCGGCCTTTGAGAATCTCGGCCGCGGCCCTCAGATCCTCGATGCGGGAGTTGGTGCACGATCCCAGGAACACGGTGTCCACCGCGATGTCCTTCATCGGAGTCCCGGCCTTGAGGTCCATGTACTGCAACGCCTTGGCGGCGGATGCCTTGGACCCCTCGTCGCCCGCGTCTTCGGGATCGGGGACGCTTTCCGACAGGGGCACGCCCTGGCCGGGATTCGTACCCCAAGTCACGAACGGCTCAAGCTCATTCCCGTCAATAATGACTTCTCGGTCGAAGGTTGCTCCCTCATCCGTGCGCAGGGATTCCCAGTACTCGACGGCCCGGTCCCAGTCCTCACCCTGTGGCGCGTGAGGGCGCTCGCGGACGTAGTCGAACGTGGTCTGGTCCGGAGCGACCATGCCGGCCCGGGCACCCGCCTCGATGGACATATTGCAGATTGTCATCCGCCCTTCCATCGACAGTTCTTCGATGGCGGTTCCGCGGTATTCGAGGACATATCCCTGCCCGCCGCCCGTGCCGATCTTGGCGATCACGGCCAGAATGATGTCCTTCGCCGTGACCCCGGGTCGAAGGTGGCCGTTGACCGTGATGGCCATGGTCTTGAACGGCGCCAGCGAGAGAGTCTGGGTCGCCATGACGTGCTCGACCTCGCTCGTCCCGATACCGAAGGCCAGGGCACCGAAAGCGCCGTGGGTGGACGTGTGGGAGTCGCCGCACACCACGGTCATGCCGGGCTGGGTCAGACCGAGCTGAGGGCCGACCACGTGAACGATCCCCTGCTCTTCGTCTCCCAACGAATGGATACGGACCCCGAATTCTTCGGCGTTCGCGCGCAGGGTTTCGATTTGCAGGCGTGAGGTCTCGTCAGCAATGCGGGAAAAGATGTCCTGCGTCGGGGTGTTGTGATCCTCCGTCGCGATCGTCAGGTCCGGGCGGCGAAGCTGCCGTCCGGCCAGGCGAAGCCCCTCGAATGCCTGGGGTGAGGTGACCTCGTGGACGAGGTGCAGGTCGATGTAAATGAGATCGGGTTTGCCATCCTGCCCCGCGACGACTCGATGGTCGGCCCAAACCTTCTCGGCCAGGGTCCTGGGGCGGGCCGATGAATCCGTCATGTTGTCCTCCGAATTCCTGTGTGCTTGCGGAACTCATTCTGCCCGCGAACATGCAGGTCTTCCAGAACGTGGACTTGCATTCCAGTATTTGAGAATTCACTATGGTGGGTATGAGCGAACTTTCCGATACCACTCCTGCCACCGTCGAGGCCGCGTCTGGTAGCGACGAGATTCTCGGTGGCATGGGGACCGCGAACCCCATGTCCGTCCGGGCCCGCCCCAGCGGCGTCGGGGTTCTGGACAAGGCCACCCATATTCTGGACTGCCTCGAGGCCGGTCCGGCCAGCCTGTCGCAACTGGTTGAGGCCACGGGCCTCGCACGGCCCACGGCGCATCGTCTGGCTGTTGCCCTCGCCCACCATCGGCTGGTTGCGCGAGACGTTCAGGGGAGGTTCGTTCTCGGGCCCCGACTCGGCGAATTGGCCTCCGCAGCGGGTGAGGACCGCCTGATTGCCGCGGCTGGCCCCGTACTCAATCAGCTCAGGAATCTGACGGGCGAATCTTCTCAGGTCTATCGTCGCCAGGGCGAATGGCGCATTTGCGTCGCGTCGGCAGAACGTCCCATTGGTCTGCGCGATACCATTCCCGTGGGTACTCAGCTGTCCATGAAAGCCGGTTCGGCGGCTCAGGTGCTCATCGCCTGGGAGGATCACAATCGCCTCCTTGAAGGCCTTCGGCAGGCACGGTTCTCTGCGACGGTGCTCTCCGCGGTTCGACGCCGGGGCTGGGCCCAGTCGGTCGGTGAGCGCGAACGCGGCATCGCGTCGGTGTCGGCACCCGTGCGCAATCCCTCCGGGAAGGTCATCGCGGCCGTCTCCATCTCGGGACCGATCGAGCGCCTGACCCGTCAGCCCGGACGGTTGCATTCCGACGTCGTCGCCCAGGCCGCCCGCCAACTGACCGAAGCGCTCAGGGCTCCTCAGTAGATCTGCAGTCGGCCGGGAAGACACCCTCCCCCGGTGATTCTTTGCGACGCCGTGATCCCTGCAGGGCAATCATCCCTGCAGGGCAATCATCCCTCAGGCCCGTGCCGTGCCGGACCGACAGGGCTCGGCGCGGCTTCGGGCCCGGAGCGGCCATGCGGCTCGCCTAGTTACTCAGTCATGCCACCTGCTCGATCCCTCACCCCGCCCGTCGGCCAAGAACCAGGAATGATCAGGCTGGCGCCCCGACCAGACAATAAAAAAAGAACCCGGCACGTCAGTGCCGGGTTCTTTGACCTGTGACCCCAACCGGATTCGAACCGGTGTTGCCGCCGTGAGAGGGCGGAGTACTAGGCCGCTATACGATGGGGCCAGAATGTCATTTCGGAATTATTATATTCCTCATGACCGCTCGATTTATCTTACACACTCTGGAGTTTGTTTCCAAATCGACCGATGTGAATCATAACACATGATTTTTATATCACAGCTATGTTCGCTGGGATACCAGGACTCGAACCTAGAACGACGGTACCAGAAACCGCTGTGTTGCCAATTACACCATATCCCACTGTTTGCGGCGTTTCAGCCTCTCGACTTCATCTCCGCAACGAGTAAATACTCTACAGCCCCCCACCCGACCCACGCAACCTCGCACAACGTGGTCTCGGCCACCCTCAGGCGAGCCGGTCGCGCCCCTACTCCGGCGGAGAGACGCGCGACCGGTTGCGGCCTGCTCGGAACCTCAGGACCGGTCTGCCAGGTCCTGGATCAGGGCGTCGATCCGACGCAACGAGGACTCCCTGCCGAGGATTTCGAGCGATTCGAAAAGGGGCGGCGAAATCCGTGCGCCGGAGACAGCAATACGAACCGGGCCGAAGGCCAGGCGCGGCTTGATCTCCAGGCCCTCGACAATGGCCGAACGCAACGACTCCTCGATCGACGCGCTCTCCCAGGTCTCGAGCTGCGACAGCGCCTCGTGAGCGGCCCGCAGGACGTCCGGAGCGGATTCCTTCAGTTGCTTCCGCGCATCGTCCGCGATGACGATCTCCTGGTCCCCGCGGAAGAGGAATCCAAGGAGACCGGGTGCCTCACCGAGAAGCTGCATCCTTTCCTGGACCAAGGGGGCCGCCTCGTGCAGGATCTGCCGTTCCCTGTCGCTGAGTTCCTCGTCGACAATTCCGGCATCTCTCAAATAGGGCAACAAACGTTCTTCGAAATCATCCACATCGAGCATGCGAATGTGTTGACCATTGATCGCTTCGGCCTTCTTGACATCGAACCGAGCGGGGTTGGCGAGGACATCGTGAACATCGAAATTCTCGACCAATTGATCCACGGTAAAGATGTCTTCGTCCGCGGAAAGCGACCAGCCCAAGAGGGAAAGATAGTTGAGCAACCCTTCCTTGATGAATCCCTCGTCGCGCAGAAGGAAGAGGTTCGATTCCGGGTCCCGCTTGGAGAGCTTCTTGTTCCCCTGGCCCATGACGTACGGCAAGTGTCCGAATTCTGGGATGAATTCCGCGATCCCCACACCCACCAAAGCCCTGTACAGGGCAATCTGACGCGGAGTTGAGGACAACAGGTCCTCTCCGCGGAGCACATGCGTTATTCCCATCAGAGCGTCGTCCACGGGGTTGACGAGCGTGTACAGCGGATTGCCATTCGCCCGGACCACCACGTAGTCCGGGACCGACCCGGCCTTGAACGTGATCTCCCCACGAACGACGTCGTCGAACGTGATGTCCTCGTCAGGCATACGCAGACGCAGGACGGGTTCACGCCCCTCGGCGCGGAAGCCTTCTTTCTGCTCGTCGGTGAGATCACGGTCGAAGTTGTCGTAGCCGAGCTTCGGGTCCTCCCCCTTGGCACGATGGCGCTCTTCGACTTCCTGGGGTGTCGAGAAGTCCTCGTAGACGTAGCCAGCCTCCTTCAAACGGCAGATGACGTCCTGGTAGATCTCACCCCTCTCGGATTGCCGGTAGGGTTCGTGAGGTCCTCCGACGCCGACACCCTCGTCCCATTCGATCCCCAGCCACCGCAACGACTCAAGAACCTGGTTGAAGGATTCCTCGGAGTCCCGTTGCGCATCCGTATCTTCGATGCGGAACACGAGTCGCCCGCCGGTGTGCCGGGCATAGGCCCAATTGAACAACGCGGTCCGGACCATGCCCACGTGGGGTGTGCCAGTCGGTGATGGGCAGAAGCGTACGCGCACGGGACGGTCTTCGCTCACCGTCGGCTTAATGGCTTCGGTTGTCATGATTCTTGGATACTCATCGCTTTCGTTCTCAGAGGTGTTCGGGGCGTGGCCCCGCCGTCGTACTTTCAGGCCCGCCGCATCCGGTTGACGAGTGCGCCGATACCGCCGACCTCAACTTCGACTTCCTGCCCATCCTCGACGAGGCCAACGCCCGCCGGGGTGCCCGTGAGGATGACGTCACCGGGCAACAGGGTGAAGGCGTCGGAAATCCTGGACACCAGATCGGCGACGCCGAAGATCATGTCGCTCGTGGAGCCGTCCTGCTTCAACTCACCATCAACCCACGACCTGACACTGAGGTTCTCTGTGTCCAGATCCGTTTCGATCCACGGCCCGAGCGGGCACGAACCGTCGAATCCCTTGGCGCGGGTCCATTGGAGGTCGGTGGCCTGGAGGTCGCGCGCTGTCAGGTCGTTGCCGCAGGTGTATCCGAAAATCACTTCGGGAACACGTTCGACCGGAACCGACTTGCACATGCGCCCGATGACCACGGCCAGCTCGGCTTCGTAGGAAACCTCTTCACTGGTATCCGGCAGAGTCACGGGGTCCCCGGGACCGACCACAGAGGTATTCGGCTTGAGGAAGAATTGCGGCGACGTGGGAGCTTCGTTCCCGAGCTCGCTCGCGTGCTCGTTCCAGTTTCTGGCCACACCAATGACCTTGGAACGAGGAATGATGGGCGCGACGAGACGGACGTCGGCCATCGGGAAGGTCTTTTCTATGGGGTTGATCCCTGTGTAGAACGGGTCGCCCGCGAGTACGGTCACGGTCTCCTGACCGTCCTCGCCGTCGACGCGTCCGTAGAACAGTTGGTCCTCGGCTGTAAATCGTGCAATGCGCATGAATCCAGGTTAGCGCCTATACGGCAGACACAGCCCAGGAATCCACAGGTGTGACGTTCGGCCCTCAGAGGAGAGACGCGAGGGCCAGCACGGATCGGATCAGACCACGCGGGTCAGCCACCCGAAACGGTCTTCGACCCGTCCGGTTTGGATTCCGGTCAACTGTGTTCGCAGCGATTCGGTGACTTCACCGTTGGTGTTCTTCGCCGCCGGAATCTCGCCGTCCTCCCACAGCAGACGCCCCATGGGCGCGACGACGGCGGCCGTTCCGCAGGCGAAGATTTCGGTGATCTCGCCGGTCTCTACGCCTTCGCGCCATTCGTCGACTGTGATCTTTCGCTCGATGACCCGGTGCCCTTGTTCCTCGGCGAGCTGGATGATCGAGGTGCGAGTGATTCCTTCCAGAATGGTCCCGGTCAATTCTGGGGTCACCAGGGTTCCGTCGCTGAACACGAAGAAGACATTCATGCCCCCGAGCTCCTCGACCGCATTGTCGCGGTGGGGATCCGTGAAAATGACCTGCTTGCACCCCTTCTCCTCCGCCTCGGTCTGAGGCAGAAGGCTGGCCGCGTAGTTGCCCCCGCACTTGGCTGCGCCCGTGCCGCCTTCGCCGGCTCGCGCGTAGTCCTGAGCCCACCAGATGTCGACGGGCTCGGGAGTTCCGAAGTAGTTCGCCGCGGGTGAGGCAATAACCTCGAACAGCGCCTCGTGCGTCGGTCGAACACCGAGGAATTTCTCCGTCGCGATCATGAAGGGCCTGAGGTACAACGACGTCCCTTCTCCCTCCGGAATCCAGCGCGAGTCCTTCTCCACGAGGTTCCGGACGGCGTCGACGAAGAGGTCGACCGGAAGCTCCGGGAGAGCCAGACGACGTGCCGACTTCTGGAAACGTTGGGCATTCGCCTCGGGCCGGAACAACCAGACGGAGCCGTCCTGGTGACGGTACGCCTTGAGCCCCTCGAAGATTTCCTGACCGTAGTGCAGGACCGACGTCGCGGGATCAAGACTCAGGGGGCCGTACGGCTCGATCCGGGCATCGCGCCATTGGCCGCCGTTCGGGCTCTCACCGCTCCACTCGACCTTGGCCACGTGGTCCGTCATGAATTCACCGAAACCGGGAGCCGCCAGAATCTCGGCCAGCCTTTCCGATGTGGTCGGATCCTGATTCTCGGTGGTGGTGAAGGTCGAAGTGCTCAACGTGGGCTCCGTTTCCAGCGTGTGCGTGTGTGTCATGTACCGCGCGCCGCCGCGTCCTTGCGGCGGCGCCCGGACCGTCGGGGAAGAGCGGAGAGGCTCAGATCCCGGCGAGAATAGCTCGACCGATATCTGCGGTCGACCGCTGCTCGGCACCATGATCCCGCATATCATCCTCGACTGCTGACTCGATGGTACTCGCTGCGCCGTCGTGACCCAGGTGACGAAGCAACAATGCCCCGGCCAGGATCGCGGCACGGGGATCCGCGGTTCCCTGCCCCGCGATGTCCGGCGCCGATCCGTGCACGGGTTCGAACATGGACGGCGCCGTGAATTCCGCGTTGATGTTGCCGCAGGCGGCGTAACCGATGCCGCCGGAAATCGCGCCGGCCTGGTCGGTGAGAATATCGCCGAACAAATTGTCCGTCACGATCACGTCGAACCGGGCCGGATCCGTGGTCATATAGATCGTCGCGGCGTCCACGTGAATGTAGTCCGTGGAGACCTGCGGGTATTCCTGGGCAATCCGGTCAAAGGTGCGACGGTAGAGGCCGCCGGCATGGACCAACACATTGTGTTTGTGAACGAGGGTCAGGTGCTTCCTCTCCCTCGAGGCCGCCAGGTCGAAGGCGTAACGGATCAACCGGTCGACGCCATGAGCCGTATTGACTGAGACCTCGGTCGCGATTTCGTGCTCCGTGCCCTCACGGACCGTTCCCCCGTTGCCGACATACGGCCCCTCGGTGCCCTCACGGACGACGACGAAGTCGATGTCGCCCGGCGCGGACAACGGAGACACGGCACCGGGGTACAGCCGTGACGGCCTCAGGTTGATGAAGTGGTCGAAGGCGAATCGCAGTCGCAACAGGATTTCGCGCTCAATGAGCCCCGAAGGGACCTGAGTCGATCGCGGGTCGGCACCAACGGCACCGAAGAGGATCGCCTGGTGCTCGCGGAGTGCGGCAAGCTTCTCGTCCGTCAGCGTCTCCCCGGTGCGAAGCCAGGCCTCGGCACCCAGTTCGTAGTGAGTCGGCGAGACATCCAGCCCCTCGCGGCCCGCGGCCTTCGTGAGAACGGCCAACGCCTGTTCCGTGACTTCGGGGCCGATGCCGTCTCCGGGGATGACGGCCAGGTCAAGGGTGCGGGAATCCGTGGTGTCGCTCATAGAGACAAGGTAACCCCTTGGACCCCACCACGCCCACATAGTAGGACGCGATCTCAGTATGTGAGCTTTACTGTGGGCCCGATCAGGACGCCGGGCGCACAGCCGCTGAGCCGGCCGAGTTCAGAGCCCTTGAGTCAGGAGCATCGCGACGCCGGCCCAGGCGGCCGCCCAGAGGAATGAGCCGAAGGTTCCGAGGATGAACCGTTCGACGGCGTCGGGCTCTTTGAGCTCTGCGAACCGCCCGAGTGCCTTGATCGCAGCGAGCACCGTGAGCCCTGTCGGCCACCCCGCAATCAGGGTGACGGCCACACCGATTCTCTCCAGGACTCCGATCCACAATCCACCGTGCAGATCGGAATCGCGCTCGGGATCTGCGGGCGCCGTATCCGATGGTTCGGGGCGCCTGCCCGATCGATAGAGTCTTCCGGTCCGTTGGGAGAACTGGAGCACCGCGGCGGTCACGGGCGACCCGGTCAGCGCGGCGGCCGCAACTGCGGAGACGATGGCCAGTACGGCGCCCCACGGTTCGATTCCTGCGCCCTTTCCCTGGAGGGCACTGGCCGCGGCCGTGCCTGCGGCCAAGACCAGCAGGATCAAGAACACCGTGGCCCATGTTCGGCGTGCTCGAACACTGACCGCAGGGACGCGGAAGCACACGATGGCGCCAAGCACGGCCGCCAGGATCATGGCCGAGAGGGCAAGGAGAGTCATGATTGCCCCGCTGTCCTCACGAGACCGTCCGTCGAGTCCAGGTGCTGGGCCCAGCGAATCATCTCGCGGCGCAGATCCTCTGTCTCCCGATACATGCTCGCGGACAGTCTGCCGGAGACCGCTTGCTGGCTGATCCCGAGGCGACGCGCCATGTCGGCCTGAGTCATTCCCGTCATGGCGAGGTCGTAGGCTTCTCGGGCTTTTGCGCCTCTTTTACTCCACATCGTCACGATTGCCCGCAATCCGGACCGGACTCCGGCGCCTAGATCCGAGTCCGCGGTGAATCCGACGTGGTGTGCCCCGGGCCGCTTGGCATCCTCGACGGCAACCCGTGCGTTGACATAGGCCGAGCCTCTCCCCTCCCGAGCGGTCTTCGGCCAGGGCGATTCGACAGTCCCCTGGCCGAGACCGCAGTGCCACTCGCCGCTCGAGGCGAGAGCGAGCAGACACTCAATCGCAGGATCTGCCGCATCGAAAACCGCTTGGGCCTCGTCCCCGGCCGTCCTGTCGAAGCGGAGGACCGCCGCCTCGACGCCGCGGGCTTGTTCGAGATGCGGCACGGCATCTGCGGCCCCTCTGGAGCCCACTTGATCCACGGTCAGAACGAACATGTGTCGATCCTGCCAGCCACTGCTACTCGATACAAGGGTGAAACTCGATGTATCAAAAAACAAGGCATCAAGTTTGTATATCTAAATACAAGGCAGCGTCGTTTATTCCGCGGGCACCTCATACCTGGGGAAGATACCCTCAGGTGCCGGCAAGGCCGTCCCCGGAACGATCCGACTGTCCAGGGCCGCGAAGGCACGAGCCTCCCCTTCGGGCTGGCCGAGTTGGTCCAACAGGCGACTCATGGAACCAGGCATGACGGGCTGGACCAGAGTGGCCACAATGCGCAGGCATTCCAGGGTCACATAGAGGACCGTCGCCATGCGCGCGGGATCCGTCTTCCGCAACTTCCAGGGTTCCTGCGCGGTGAAGTACCGGTTGACCTGGGCAATGACCTTCCACACGCGTTCCAGGGCGCGGTGGTAGTCCAGGCGGTCGAAGTCCTCGCGCACCGGGACGTACAGGGCATCTGCTGCGTCCAGCACCTCGCGGTCCTCCGCGGTGAATTCCCCCGACTCGGGAACCTCGGATCCGCAGTTCTTCGCGACCATGGAGAGCGATCGTTGCGCCAAATTCCCCAGGTCGTTCGACAGGTCCGAGTTGATGCGAGAAACGATCGCGGCAGCACTGTAGGAGCCGTCCTGCCCAAAGGTCACTTCACGAAGCAGGAAGAACCGCAGAGGATCCACGCCGAAACTCTCCACCAACTGCGCCGGGTCGAGCACGTTCCCCACGGACTTGGACATTTTCGCGCCGTCCACCAGCAGGAAGCCGTGAGCGAAGACCTCGCGAGGAAGGTCCAGCCCAGCGGACCAGAGGAAGGCCGGCCAGTAGATCGTGTGGAACCGGGTGATGTCCTTGCCGATCACGTGGAAATTCGCCGGCCAGTACTTCTGGAACAACTCCCCCTCGGTGTCGGGGAAACCCAGGCCCGTGAGGTAGTTGGTCAGGGCATCGACCCACACGTACATGATGTGTTTTTCGTTGCCCGGAACGGGAATGCCCCAGTCGAAAGTCGTCCGAGAAATGGACAGGTCCCTCAGCCCGGACCGCACGAAGGAAGCGACTTCGTTGCGACGGTAATCGGGGTAGGCGAACCCCTCGGAGGAATAGAGCTCGAGCAGCCGGTCCTGGTATTTGGAGAGTCGGAAGAAGTACGACTCCTCCTCGGTCCACTCGACCTCGGTGTCCGTGGGAATCGCGTAGCGGACTCCGTCGTCCCTGACCTCGGTCTCGTCCTCGCCGTAGAACGCTTCGTCACGGACGGAGTACCAGCCTTCGTACTTGTCGAGGTAGATGTCCCCGTTGGCCTCCATCCGCCGCCACATCTCCTGGCAGGAAGCCACATGGTCCGGATCCGTGGTCCGGATGAAACGGTCGTAGCTGACGCCCAGCAGGTCGTCCATCGCCTTGATGCGAGCGGAATTCTTGTCCGCCAGCTCCTTGGCGGTCACCCCCTGCTTCTCGGCCGAGGTCTGCATCTTCTGACCGTGCTCGTCGGTTCCCGTCATGAACCGCACGTCGTATCCGTCCAGGCGCTTGAACCGCGCCATGACGTCCGTGGCGATGTGTTCGTACGCGTGGCCAATATGCGGATCACCGTTCGGGTAAACGATAGCCGTGGTGATGTAGAAGGGCTCGGCTGAAGTGGAAGTCATGGCTCCTACTCTAAGGCAGATGCCGGCGTCCTCCTGCCCCGGACGCCGGCCTGTGGATTGTGCGGTACTGAACCGTCACGACGCCGCCCACCAGATGTTTCGGGCCGGGCGGCGACGTGGCCGGTCGTCGGTATCTAGTCGACGAGTGAGACGAACGCGGTACGGTCAGCCTCAATGGTCGACTTGATCGATGCCACCATTTCGGGGGAAGCCGGCGAATCGAGGGCCAATACGGACAGGGCCCGCTGGTCCTTCTCCTGCCCTTCCCCGCGGGAGACCTGCATGCCGGCGATGTTGATGCTTGCCGTTCCCAGCAGCGTTCCCATCGAAGCAATGACACCCGGTCGGTCCCGGTAGTCGAGGATCATCATGTGGTCCGTCAGGCCGACCTCGAAATCGAATCCGTTGACACCCGTGAGCTTTTCCACGAGTTTGGGCCCGGTGACCGTTCCTGAGACTGCAATGCGCGTACCGTCGGCCAAAATGGCCGAGAGGGTCGTCTCATTCCGGAAACCCTCGACTTCGGACGTCGTAACCAGGGAGGTCTCGATCTCGCGCTGCTCGGCGATCATGGGAGCGTTGACGTAGGAGACCTTCTCGGAGACAACGTCCGTGAAGACGCCCTTGAGGGCCGCGAGTTTCAGCGACGAGACGTCCTTGGACGCGATCTCCCCCGCCACCTTGACCTCCACGCTGGTCAGCGGAGAGTCGTGGGTCAACGCGGTGAGCACCCGACCGAGCTTCTCGGCGAGCGCGATGCCCGGTCGGACATCGGCGTCGATGGGCCCACCGGCCACGTTCACCGCGTCCGGGACCAGTTCCCCTTCGAGGGCCAGTTTGACCGACTTGGCCACGGAGATCCCGGCCTTCTCCTGGGCTTCCGCAGTCGACGCGCCCAGGTGGGGCGTGGTGACCACGTTGTCCATGCCCACGAATTCAACGCCCTGCGGCGGCTCCGAGACATAGACGTCGATGGCTGCTCCGCCGATCTTGCCCGCCTTGAGAGCCTCCGCCAGGTCCTCCTCGTCGATCAGACCGCCGCGGGCCACGTTGACCACGAGGGCGGAAGGTTTCATGAGCTCGAACGCCGCGGCATCGACCATGCCGGTCGTCTCGGCGGTCTTCGGCATGTGGATCGTGATGATGTCGGACTCCCGGAACAGAGTCTCCAGCTCAACCATCTGGGCGCCGAGCGATGCCGCCCGCGCGCTCGTCACGAAGGGATCGTAGGCAAGGATCTCGGTCCCGAACGCCCGGAGCCTCTCGGCCACGAGTCCACCGATCCGCCCCAGGCCGATGATGCCGACCTTCTTCTCGAACAGTTCGATACCGGTGTACTGGGAGCGCTTCCACTGTCCGTCCCTCATGGAAGCATCGGCTGCAGCGATATTCCGGGACAGCCCCAGGATGTGGCCGACGGTCAGCTCCGCCGCGGAAATGATGTTGGACGTGGGGGCGTTGACCACCATCACGCCCGCGGCCGTGGCAGCGGGAATATCAACGTTGTCCAAACCGACACCGGCTCGGGCGACGACCTTGAGACGGCGAGCGGCCGCGAAGGCTTCGGCATCCAGCTTGGTCGCGGAGCGAATCATGATCGCGTCGACGTCCGCGATGTCCCGGAGGAGGGCCTGGCGGTCGGATCCGTCGGTCGTGCGAATCTCGAATCCCTCTCCGAGGGCGTCGATGGTGGCGGGCGAAAGTTCCTCCGCAAGGAGGACAACGGGCGTTTGAGTCACAGTCGAATTCCTAGGTAATGGTTGGATGCCTGATGGGGAAAGACTTCACATAGTGCAACGGCCGGCCATCCGTGAGTTCGGATGACCGGCCGTTGGCGAACCGTCATCGGGTTCTGATTCTCAGCGGGCCGCCGAGCCGTCCGTGTAGTCGGCGTCGGAGGACTTCCAGGAGAAGAGCTTGCGCAATTCCTGACCGGTCTTCTCGATCGGGTGGGAGGCGCCCTTCTCGCGGAGCTCCTGGAATTCCTTGCCGCCATTTGCCTGGTCGTCCATGAACCTCTTGGCGAAGGTTCCGTCCTGGATGTCCGAGAGAACCGCCTTCATGTGGTCCTTGACCTCGGGGGTCACCACACGAGGTCCGGACACGTAGTCGCCGTACTCGGCGGTGTCGGAGCAGGACCAGCGCTGCTTGGTGATCCCGCCCTCGTTGATCAGGTCAACGATGAGCTTGAGCTCGTGGCACACCTCGAAGTAGGCGATCTCCGGCTGGTAGCCGGCCTCCGTCAGAGTCTCGAAGCCGTACTGGATCAGCTGGGAAACGCCACCGCACAGAACGGTCTGCTCGCCGAAGAGATCGGATTCGGTTTCCTCGGTGAAGGTGGTCTTGATGACGCCGGCGCGAGTTGCGCCGAGGCCCTTGGCGTAGGCCAGAGCGAGCTCGAAGGTCTTGCCCGAGGCATCGACCTCGACGGCGACCAGTGCCGGGACACCACGGCCGGCCTCGAACTCGCGGCGCACGGTGTGGCCGGGGCCCTTGGGAGCGACCATTGCTACGGACACGCCCTCGATGGGCTGGATGTAGTCGAAACGAATGTTGAACCCGTGGGCGAAGAACAAGGTGTTCCCCGGCTCGAGGTTCGGCTCGATCGATTCCTTGTAGATCGCGGCCTGGACCTGGTCCGGGGTCAGGATCATGATGACGTCTGCTTCTTCGACGGCTTCCGCGACCGTCAGGACACGCAGGCCCTCAGCTTCGGCCTTGGCGCGCGAGGACGAGCCCTCGGCGAGGCCAATACGAACGTCGATGCCGGAATCCCGAAGGTTCAGCGCGTGTGCGTGACCCTGGGATCCATAACCGATGATCGCGACGGAGCTGTCCTGGATCGCCGCGAGGTTTGCGTCGTCGTCGTAATAGATTTCAGCCATGGGATTGAGAACTCCTCTATCTTCCCCACGGGCATTTGCCCGCGGACTATGGTCGTGGTGGCCCGGGCCACTGCTATAAAAAGCCTAGCCTCCCGGCCACCGATGCCCCGGAATCTGCCGGCGCATGACAGGTTTGTGAACGCTTCGCACGAAATACTTCAGGCGCGAAGACGACTACTGATGGCGCAGAGCCCTCTCGCTCATCGAGCGCACACCGCGTCCGATGCCAAGGGTCCCGGCACGAACGATCTCGCGTATGCCGAAGGGCTCCAGAATTTCCAGGAAGGCCCGGAGCTTCTCCGGGGCTCCCGTGGCCTCGATGACGACGGACTCGGTGGAGACGTCGACGATCGATGCCCGGAACAGGTCCGCGGCCTGGGTGACCTGGATGCGAGTCGCCGCATCCGCACGAACCTTGACCATGATGTGGTCGCGCTGCACCGAGGTTTCCGATGGCAGTTCAACGATCTTCAGAACATGGATCAACTTGTTGAGTTGCTTGGTGACCTGCTCGAGCAGGCCCCCGTCCGCGTCGACCACCACGGTGATCCGGGATATGCCCGGAACCTCGGTGGCGCCCACGGCCAGGGAGTCAATATTGAATTGGCGACGCGCGAACAGACCGGAGACCCTCGCGAGAACGCCGGGTGTGTCCTCGACCAGGACGGACAGCGTGTGACGAGACATGGTTATTCCTCTCCGTCCCAATCTGGTGACGTGTCTTTGGCGATCTGGATCGCATCGTTGGAGACGCCGGCCGGAACCATCGGCCACACCATGGCATCGGGGCTCACGGTAAAGTCGATGAGTACCGGTCGATCGTTGATCTCCAGTGCCTTCCGAATGGTTTCGTCGACCTCGTCGTCGTTCGAACAACGGAACGCCGCGCAACCATAGGCCTCCGCCAACTTGACGAAATCGGGAATTCGGCGGGAATCGTGACCGGTGTCCAGGTGAGTGTTCGAGTACCGACCGTCGTAGAACAGGGTCTGCCACTGCCGGACCATACCCAACGAGGAGTTGTTGATCACAGCCACCTTGATCGGGATATCGTTCAGGACGCACGTGGCCAATTCCTGGTTCGTCATCTGGAAGCAGCCGTCGCCGTCGATCGCCCAGACGACCCTGTCGGGGTTGCCGACCTTCGCCCCCATCGCGGCCGGAACGCAGTAGCCCATCGTTCCGAGCCCAGCAGAGTTGAGCCACTGGTGCGGGCGCTCGTACCCGATGAACTGGGCGGACCACATCTGGTGCTGACCGACGCCGGAAACGTAGACCGCCTCGGGCCCCGTCAGCTCTCCGATACGCCGAATCACGTGCTGGGGAGAGCCGAGGCCGTCCTCGGTCGGGACGTAACCCAACGGATACTCGTCCTTGATCCGGTTCAGCATGGCCCACCAGCCGCTCAGATCCACACGCCCATTCTCTCGTTGCAGCTCGCTCACCGCATCGATGAGATCCGGGATCACTGCCTTGAGATCGCCCACGATCGGCACGTCGGCAACCCGAATCTTCGAGATCTCTGCCGGGTCGACGTCCACGTGGACGACCTTCGCGTGGGGAGCGAACGATTCGACGTGCCCGGTGACTCGGTCATCGAACCGTGCGCCCAGAGCGACGATCAGATCCGCCTTCTGCATCGAGGTGACCGCTGGAACGGAACCGTGCATGCCGGGCATACCCAAGTGATGCGGATCGGAATCGGGGAATGCGCCTCTGGCCGTCAACGTCGTGACCACCGGGGCGTCGGTCGTGCGGACCAGCCCCGCCAATTCTTCGCTCGCATGGGCACGGAGCGTGCCGCCCCCGACGTAGAGGACCGGTTGTTCGGCCGCGGCCAGCAGCTTGGCGGCCTCCTTGACTTGTTTGTTGTGCCCGCGAACCACCGGCCGGTACCCGCGCAACTGCATGTCCACGGGCCAGTCGAAGGTCATGAGCCCCTGTTGGGCGTCCTTGGTGATATCCACGAGAACGGGTCCGGGTCGACCGGTCGCGGCGATGTGGAACGCCTCCGCCATGATTCGGGGGATGTCCTCGGGCGATGTCGCCATGAAGGAGTGCTTGGTCACCGGCATGGTCATGCCGACGATGTCAGCCTCTTGGAACGCATCGGTCCCCAGGACCTTGGACCCCACCTGCCCGGTGATGGCCACCATCGGCACGGAGTCCATATTCGCGTCGGCGAGCGCGGTAATGAGGTTCGTGGCTCCAGGCCCGCTCGTCGCGATACAGACGCCGACTTTGCCTGTCACCAGGGCATATCCTTCGGCCGCATGGCCCGCGCCCTGTTCGTGGCGCACGAGAATGTGGTTGATGCTCTCCGAATCAAGGAGTGGATCGTAGGTCGGCAGGATGGCGCCGCCGGGAAGGCCGAAGACATCGGTAACTCCGAGCTTCTCCAAAGTACGAATGACCGCTTCGGACCCAGTAATTCTTGGGGCGCTGCTCTGCGACCCGGAAGTCGAGGCGGCAACCGTGGCCGGCGTCGCCGACTTTTCGTTGCTCATGTGATCGTCCTTCTGTTCCTGCTGTGTTCTGCGGTGCGGCGGGTCCTGTGGGTCCGCCCTGAGCCAGTCCTGATCCGGTGGAATCCGACCTGACACGAAAAAACCCCTCAACCTGAGTCTGGGTGAGGGGTCTGCGCGGTACGAAATATCTGGTTCTAGGCCAGCCCAGCCGCGCGACCCGCAATAATGAGCGAGACGCGTACGCCGGTAAGAACCAGAGCTTCGTGATGTGCCATGGATTCATAATCGACGTACCCGCACGAGGGGGTCAAAAATGTATCAGAATATGAAATCTGCGCCACACGCCCGTGGTGACCACCGCGACCGGCGCGTGTTCCCGTTACATGATGTCCTCTCGTTGCAATCGATCAACAAGTTGTTCGGTACCCATTCGATTACGGGCCTGACCTGGATAGACTTTGAAATATGTCCTCCGAACCGGAAACCTCGCCGACCCTGGCAGAACGTCTGCACACCGTCTTCGACAGCCAGGTCATGAACTACGGTGCGTACAACCTGGTCTACGCGACCGGATGTGCGACCTACGCGAGTCAGCCCTCGGACGGGGAACAGGGTGGGGCGAGCCAACGTCACTTCATCGTGGGCTACCGTCGGTACCCGTCGGAGATCATCGTGGCCCCGTTCGACCCGGCCGCTCTCGTGTCCCTGGGGCTTCCCATCGCGATCGACAACACCAACCTGATCGAGGCCTCGAGCTCGGGACAGGATCGCTTGCGCCTCGAGACGACGTCACGGACTGCGTTCGACCTCAAGGTCATGCCTCTGGTTGAGATCGAGACCGCCTACGGCGCTGAAGTGCTCGAGCAGGAGGCGGATTCGGAAGACTTCCTGAGCTACGTCCGTGAGCTGGTTTCGGTCTGACGTTCGCTTGATCACAGCGGGCGATTCGACTTGCACGGGTCCTGGGCTCTGCGTATAGTTTCTTTTCGTTGCCGACGCGCCGGGACACTGGTTTCCGGCCGCGAAAAGGTATGCGCCTCTAGCTCAATGGCAGAGCAATTGACTCTTAATCAATGGGTTCCGGGTTCGAGTCCCGGGGGGCGCACGGAAGTTTTCACTTCTCGCCCCTTCTGCGGCATGCGCCTCTAGCTCAATGGCAGAGCAATTGACTCTTAATCAATGGGTTCCGGGT
>JAKDJD010000045.1 GCA_030454085.1 Kocuria sp. | reverse complement strand
CCGCCCCCACCCCTCAGCCGAGCGAGCCCTCAGCTCCGTCGACCGACTCACCACAGGCCGCGCCTTCTGCGGCACCCGAGAACGACCACCCGGGTGAGCCGTCGGGAGACGGCACCCAAGGCTCCAACGAATAACTGAGACCTATGATTCTGCGCGTTCCACGTATTCTCGACCACCGGTACGAACTGGGTGAGATCCTGGGCTCCGGCGGTATGGCGACCGTCTATGCCGCCGAGGACAATCGCCTCGGCCGTCAGGTGGCCATCAAAGTCTTGCGTCCGGAACACGCGGAGAACGGCGTGTTCCGCACTCGTTTCCGCCGGGAGGCCGAGGCGATTGCCTCGATGAACCACCCGACCGTCATCGCCGTTTTCGACACGGGCACCTTCAGCCCCGTGACCGAGGAAAAGGCGTTGGAGGACCCGGATGCGACCGCGCCGATGCCCAAGGTCGAGCCGGAACATCCCGAAGACGATGTCGAACCCGTCGAAGAGGTCGACTCGGACTCGGTCCCGTACATCGTGATGGAGCGCCTGCACGGGAACACGCTGAAGGACGTCCTGGCCGAAAAGGGCCAGCTCCCGATCGACGACGCCCTCAGTTACGCCGAAGGGATTCTGGACGCGCTGCAGTACAGCCACGAGCGCGGCATCATCCACCGGGACATCAAGCCCGGGAACGTCATGGTTCTGGACCGCACCGAAGAGGATGAGGCCCTGGGGCGTTCGGCCAGGATCAAGGTCATGGACTTCGGCATCGCCCGGGCCATGACCGAGACCGCGCGCCCCCTGACCGAAGCCCAGACGATCATGGGCACGGCCAGATATATCTCCCCCGAACAGGCGCGGGGCGAAACCGCCGACGAACGCTCCGACCTGTACGCGGTCGGGTGCCTGCTCTATCAGATGCTCGCGGGACGGCCGCCCTTCGACGGCTCGTCGAGCGTTGAGGTCATGGGGCAGCACATGCGCGATACCGCGGAGCCCCCGAGCACGTTCCGGCCGGAGATCTCACCGGCGCTGGATGCCCTCGCCCTCCGCTCTTTGGAGAAGAACCGGGCAGACCGTTTCCAGTCCGCCGAGGACTTCTCCTTCGCCCTCCAGAACGCCTCTCACGGAATCAGCGTGGACCACGCCGGTAACCCCGATGAAGACCCCACGCAGGCCATCGGTGGAGTGACCGGTATTGCCGCGGGTGCAACGGCCGCAGGTGCCGGGGCAGCCGCATCGCGGTCCGCGGACGATGCGAACGTCGCAAACGGCGACCACGCGTATACGTCCTCCCTGAACTCTCCCGAGGACACGCCGGGCGGCCAGGACTCGGAATACACGATGCACGAAGGGCGCACTCCCCAGATGGAGGACTCCAGCGTCTCGGGCTTCTTCCCTTCGGCACAGGACGAATACACCGACGAAGAGTTGTACGACTACGAGCGGCACAAGGCGTTGGCCGCCAGGAAGCGGCGTCGTGCCGCCTGGAAGAACGTAATCCTCGGACTCATCATCTTCCTGTTGGCAGCCACCGCCCTCGGCGCCTGGCTCTACTATCAGAATGAGCTCAACAAACCGGTCTACGTCAACGTGCCCGCGGTCGAGAACCAGTCCGAATCCGATGCTGAGGACCATCTCCGCAACGAGGGGCTGAAGGTCAAGGTCACGGAAGACTTCTCGGACAAGGTCGAGAGCGGAAACGCCATCAAGACGGACCCGAGCAAGGGAACCGAAGTCGAGAAGGATTCGACCGTGACCCTGCACGTGTCCAAGGGCCCGGACAACCTCAGTCTGCCCGATGACCTCGCCGGCCAGTCCGAGGCCTATGTCCGTTCCCGCCTCGAGGAGCTGGGACTCAAGGCCGGACGCGTCGAGACCGCCAACAACCCGACCATCCAGGCCGGCCTCGTGGTGGGGACCCATCCGAACCTGGGCGAACAGGTCAAGGCCGGCAGCACCGTGAACCTGGTGCTCTCCACCGGAAAGGTCCAGGTGCCCGACGTCGTCGGCAAAACTCGCGACGAGGCCGTGGCCGAGCTGACCGGCAAGGACACCCTGCTCTCGACAGAGATCACGACCGAGAACTCGAGTCAGCCCGCCGGAACCGTGATACGGCAGTCAGCCCAGGGCGGCACGTCCGTCGCCCAGGGTTCCACGGTCACGATCACCGTATCCTCGGGCCCGCGGCCGACGTCGACGCCGGCCCCCAGCCCCTCGAGCAGCCACCGCGACTCGAACGGGTCGGGCCAGGGATCCAACGGTTCAGGTTCGGACAGCGACTCGGGCAATAACAGTGGAAACAACGGGAACGGCAACAACAACGCCAACGGGGACGACAAGCCGGGGAATACCCCGTCTCCCAGCAGCAGCCCCTCGAACGCCTCGCCGTCGCCCAGCGCCAGCCAACCACGGTGACCCCTGGGGACGAGACGGCCCAACAAGGAGTCACCGGGCGGTGATCACGCCTCGATCAACGGGGACAGGTCGCGGCCCTTCATGACGGCCCCGGAGAGCCCGAGGGATTCGAGCCAGTTGCCCACCATCAGGTAGCCGTCCTCGGTCAGCACCGACTCGGGGTGGAACTGCACCCCGTGGATCGGGGCCGTGCGGTGACGCACGCCCATGATAATCCCCGACTCGGTCCAGGCGGTGGCTTCCAGGACCTCCGGCAGGGTGCCGTCCTGGATCGCCAGCGAATGATAGCGGGTTGCCGTGAACGGTGTCCTGACCCCCGAAAAGACCGAGGTCGAGTTGTGGGTCAACCGGGAGGTCTTGCCGTGCATGAGTTCGGGCGAATGGGTCACCGTCCCACCGAAGGCCTCGGCAATCGCCTGGTGACCGAGGCACACCCCGAAGAGAGGTTTGTCGCGCTCGGTGGCCCAGTTGATGAGGTCGATGCAGACACCGGCCTCGGCGGGTGCGCCGGGGCCGGGCGAGAGCAGGACGCCGTCGTGCTGTTCGGCCAAGTCCCTGGCCTCTGCCGAGGTCAGGTCGTCATTGCGGATCACGGTGGTCTCCGCCCCGAACTGTTGGACGTATCCGACGAGGGTGAAGACGAAGCTGTCGTAATTGTCCACCACAAGGATCTTGATGGTCATGGGATTCTCCTACTCGTCGACGGTCACGTTGGGGCTCAGCGGGCTGTACTCGGCAAGCCAAGGAAACAGGTACTCCACCATGAGGCAGACCACCGCAACCACCAGAACTATCGCAATGATGATCCGGACCCACAAGGGACCGGGCAAGTGGGCGAAGATCCAGCCGTACATCTATTTTCCGCCCTCTCCCACCTGGTCGGCAATCTCCATGGGTGGGCCCTCCGTCTGGGGCCGCCATCCCTCGTAGACAGCGTAGGCGATGATCCGTTCGGATGACCCGAAACGGGGGTTGCAACTGGTCAGGGTCATGAGTCGGTCCTGGGGTTCCGCCCCGGGGTTCCCGGGAACGGGGGTGATCACATCCGTGGCGGAGGGGAGCACGATTTCGTTGTTTCGGAAAACGTAGGTGTGGTACCCCGAAGCGGTCCTGACGTAGATGCGGTCTCCGGCCACCAACTGGTCGATCTGGTCGAAAACCTTGCCGTTAGTCTGACGATGTCCGGCCACGGCGAAGTTGCCCACACCTCCCGGCATGGCACTGGATTCATAGTGCCCGATACCCAGGGTGTCCAGGACATCGCGCCCCGTTCCCTGCATGATCGGACGTTCGTAGTCGTGCCCGAATCGCGGAATGTACATGATGCCAAGGCCTTGCCCGTGACCCGGGGCGGCGTCGACGACAGGGTTCTCGGAGTCTCCCTGCGTGTTTTCCGGAGGCCAGGAGCGGAAGTCGTCCTTGAGGTGGGCGACGGCGTCGGCCTGCGTCTGGTCGGATTCCAGGTTGGTCCACCACAGCTGCCAGGCAACAAAAAGAACCAGCACGAGTCCGACAGTGATGAGAAGCTCACCGAAGACCTGGACCACGGTTCCCACGACTCCGCCGCGACGTCGTCCGGCGCATTCGGGCCTCTCACGGGCCGACACGGCTACCTCCAGGCGCAGAATGTGTTGCCAAAATCATCTGGACGAGCTGTGAATCCACCTGCCCGTATCGGCAACACCCTGGCGGATTGGTTAGACTCGACAATCAGGCGAACGGACGCCGAAGAGGGGCCGTTGCGCGCAAGAATCATACCTGATGTGGACACCGCGGTCGTCGAGCGCGGGATTCCAGGAGGATCGAGAATGGCCGAGGACAAGAACAACGGCGAGGACACGCCCACCGGCGGCACCTCGCCCGACAAGAAGGCCCGGCGCGGGCGCTTCGGATCGCGCCGCTCCGGCTCGAGCGTCGCGGGTTCTGCAACCGACGCCGCGTCGAACGACACGGGCGACGCCGTCGCCGAAACGGACCGCCAGACCACACTTGTGGCCGACAAGCAGGACGAGAATGAGACCTCGGCGAACCGTTCGACCGCGAAATCCAAGCAGTCGTACGAGAGTGCCGAGGACGAGCGTCTCCGCAAGATCGCGGACGACATGACCTCCAACATCCGGCAGTCCTCACCGACCCCCACGTGGTACATCGCGATCATGCTGGGCTTCATGATCATCGGGTTGCTGTGGATCATGACGTTCTACATCTCCAACCAGGCCCTCCCCATTCCGGACCTCAGCTTCTGGAACATCGGAATCGGTATCGGACTGATGATGATCGGACTCATCATGACCACCAGGTGGCGCTGAGTGGCCGTTGACCGGTCTCCCCTCGGTCCCGAGGACGAGCCGGAGCGTGACCCCAACGCGGTGGACGGCACCGGCGGTGGGGTCGAGGACGGGCACGGTGACGACGTCGACCGTGGAGACGACGCGGATGCCGGGCCGGTCGCTCAACTGAGGACCGAGACCGACGCGGATGCCGACGCCCGCGCGCAGGAACCCCGCCCCGACATCAGGGCCGCGAAAACCGAAACGCGGCTCCGACGGTGGGCTCTTCTCTTGCTCGTTCTGGTGCCGGCGGTCTACTTCGTGATCCAGAAATTGGTCTCGTAGCGGGTTTTCCCGCGTGCGGCTTTCGGAACCGAGAGGACACAAGCCGAACACTCGGGCGGAGGCGCGGGTTCCGCCGCCGCTGCCGCTACCGAGGTGGCAGCGCCCGCGAGGCCGGACCAGGACGGGTCCGGCCCCGGACCGGACTCAGGCGTTCAAGGCGGTGAACCCGGCGTCGATCGCCATAAACAGCGGGATCACCCAGAACACGGCCAGGACAAGGGGCGACGTCGAGCGCTTGAGTCGTAGCGTGGAGATCACCGCGATGGCCAGGACCCCGAGGATCGCGACCACGGCCAGCAATACCGGGGTTCCGGAAAAGACCATGGGGAGGTCGGCCCGCGAAAGGACCGCGCCCGCAACACCCATGACAATGGCGATTCCGAAGACGATGCCGAAGACCCATGCGTTGTAGATCGCGGTGCTCCCCCAGGCTGTCGTCGCCGTGGTGACCCCGACCAGGGCGACCAGAACGATCCAGCAGATCAGGGTGCCCATGTTGACCACGAGGTCGGTGCCCGTGATCCAGTCGCGGATCGCATATGAACCGACGAGCAGCAAGAGAACCTGCACGACGACCGGCAGAGCGATGTGGAGAATTCCTCGTTTCTCCGTGGACTTGGGTTCGAATCCCAAGGACCGCACGTAGCCCTGGGCGTCGCCGTATTCGTCCTCGGGGAATCGGTCAACGTCGTCGCAATGAGCGTGCACAGCAGAGAGCCGGTCGGCGATCTCCTCCGACGTCGCCCCTGCGCTCCTGAGGCTCAGAACGAAGTCATCGACCCAGGATCGGTGGGCTTTCGTCCAGTCTTCGAGCGTCGCCATGGCGAACCTCCGTCGGCGGGTCGGTCAATGTTTCTCCTTCGACCGTAGCGCACGGTCGAGGGCGCCCGAACAGTCAAGGCCTCCCGCCTCGGAATGAGGTCGGGAGGCCTTGCCCGGGATGCAATGCCGTCAGGCTTTCCTTACGCGGACGGAGCCACGAAAGCGACGTCGAGCGAGATGGTGACCTTGTCGGACACCAGGACTCCACCGGTCTCCAGGGCGGCGTTCCAGGTGATGCCGAATTCCTTTCGGGAGATCGACGTAGCCACCGAGAAGCCGGCGCGGGTCGCACCAAACGGATCGACGGCGACGCCGCCGAACTCGCCCGTGAAGGACACGGGGCGGGTCTCGCCCTTGATGGTGAGGTCACCATTGAGGGTGAAATCCTCGCCATCGGACTCGACGGAGGTCGAGGTGAAGGTCATCTCCGGGTAGTTCTCGGCGTCGAAGAAGTCGGAGCCCTTGACGTGCGCATCGCGGTCGGCGTTGCCGGTGTCCAGGGATCCGACGCTCACGGAGGCGGTCACGGAGGATGACTCGCCGACGTTGAGGTCCGCCGAGACCTCGTTGAAGGTGCCGCGCACCTTCGAGATCCCTGCGTGACGGACGGTGAACTCGACCTCGGAGTGAGCGGGGTCGAAGGTCCAGGTGCCGGGGGTGAGCTCGTTGAATGCGGTCATGATGATGATCCTTTCTCGATCTACGTTCTCCATTTACTTTACAAGTAAACCTTTTTCACCATAACCCCCCGACGTCAATATCTATTCCCGAGGCCACGCGAGCTTCCCGTTGCGCGGCAGCGGCAAGTCATGACGGAAATTTTCCCTCGATGACGTCCGGATCCCGACGCCGCCGCACATCTGTCACGCCACGAGAATTCCATCTACGCTGTTAGGTACACCTAAACCGATGGAGGACATGTGACTACCGCACCCGTGTTTGAGCCCCGAGAAGAATCCGAGCAGTACGAGGCAGATCTCGTCGTGCTCGGTGCGGGCGGCACAGGAATTGCAGCAGCACTGGCCGCGGCCGAACAGGGAATCAGGGTCGTCCTGCTCGAAAAGGGCAACCGCCCAGGTGGGGCCGCGATGTTCGGCGCCACCGGCTTCGCCGCCTACGAATCGGACCAACAGCGCGAAGCAGGCGAGACCTTCAGCGTGCAGGACGCCTTCCACGCCATCACCGAGTACAACCGTCACCGGTGCAACGAGAAATTGGTGCGCGCCGTCGTCGGCCGGTCGGGCGAGACCGTCTCCTGGCTCGAGGGGCACGGGCTCAAAACCACCCTGGCCGAGCACGACGACGCCCACGTCGCCCCAGTCCGCGCCGAAACGGGGATCCTGACGGCCCATCGCAACGCCCGTACGTACCATCGGTACGCCTCCAAATTCGGCGGATTCAAGAAGATGTTGAAGTCCTTCGAATCCATGGGCGGGACCCTCCTGACCGAAACCGCGGCGACCTCCATCGAGATCGGCGACGAAGGGGAAATCCTGGGCATCCGAGCCGACAAAACGGAGGCCGGGAAGCCGATCTCGACCACGACCGCGCTCAGCAAGGATGCAGAGGAAGACCTGGCCTCGGACGAAAATTCTGCCCCCGTCCATGTCGATATTCGGGCGCGTGCCGTCGTGATCGGCACGGGTGGGTTCGTCGGGAACCTCGAACTGGTCCAGAAGGAACTCGGCCCCATCGACGCTTCGACCCTCCACTTCACCGGGGAACGCAAGTCCGTGGGAACCGGCCTGGACATCGCTTCTGCGGCGGGCGGCGTCGCGACCGCGGACCGGACCCTGGACATCCCGAGCTTCACGGTCCCCGGACGCTATTCCTCCCGGGCGCTCGCAGTGCTCGCGAACCTTCCTTTGCTGTGGGTCAACACCGCGGGCAAACGGTTCATCGACGAGGCCGTGACGTATCGGTTCGGTCAGCGCGGATCAGCGGTCTACCAGCAGGGCGGTCACTTCTGGATGATTCTGGATTCGGAAACGGTCGAGAAACTGTCCTCGGACGGGCTCGATCTTTCGCCGGCCGAGGACCACGGCGCACCACTGCCTCCCGGGACCGTGGGCACTCCGGCCCAGCCGCAACTCGTGGAGGCCCTGGGTGAAGCCGTGGACTGCGGATCGGCCTACATGGGCACTTCCGTCGAGGAGTTGGCCGGAGCCATCGGTTTCCAGGCGCAGGAGTTCGCCGCGACCGTCGACCGTTACAACGAGGCCGTGGAGCACGGCGACGACGACGAATTCTTCTCCCCCTCCTCGATCCTGCGCCACCGAGTGAGCGAGGGCCCGTTCTACGCCGTCAAGGTGGTCAACACCGTCCGCGGGACGCTGGGCGGAATCCGAATCGACGAACGTGCCCGCGTTCTTGACGCACACAGTGTTCCGGTTCCCGGCCTCTTCGCCGGCGGCAACGAAACCACCGGTTTCTACGGCGGCACGTACCCTCAGATCGACGGCCTGACCCTTGCCTTCGCGTTCAATTCGGGCCGCATCGCGGGCGAGACGGCCGCGGAGTTCCTGAGCCGATAGAACCACCGCGTCCTGGTGCCGAGCACGCAGCGTCCGGGCGACCCGCTTCACCCCGCGATCCGCTTCGCCCACGGGACAGGGGGGGCACCGTCATTGGCGGAGACGATCGTGAGCCGTGGCTCTGATTGCCTCGGTGAGCGTCTGGAGCGCCGGCGAGTCGATCGTCCACCGTTGCCAGTAGATCGGGATGTCGATGGGCCGATCGACGAGCTTGATGAGCTCGCCCCGTTCGAGCGCTTCCTCCGCCTGCAAGTCGGGCACGGCTCCCCACCCCATACCCAGGAGCACCGAACGGTAGTACTGGGTCGACGAAGGAATGTACACGCGGGGGGCCTGCGTTTGCGGCCTGAGACCGTGGCTCTCCGCGAGCAGCTGGACCATATCGTCGAGCATGATGTCCTTGCGTTCGAACTGGATCACCGGCGCCTCGCGAAGCCGGTGCTCCGTGAGCATGTACGGGACCCCTTCGGTACCAGGAAAAAAGTGGTCGATGAAGTCCGGGGACGCGGCAATGAAGTAGCGCGTGGATCCCAGGACTTCCACGGAACACCCCTGAACCGGCTGAGGATCCACGGTGAGTGCGCCCATGACCGACCCGGACCGCAACAGGGCCGAGGAATGCCTTTCGTCCTCTCGGTGGACCTCGCAGTATATGCGCTCGTCACGGGGCACCGAGGCGAGCGCGTCCAAGAGCCAGGTGGCCAGTGAATCCGAGTTGGACGCGATCGCCAGTCGCCGCGCTTGGTCCCCGCCGGTGAGTTCTCGTTCCGACTCCACGGTCAGCAGTTCGATCTGCTTCGCGAGTCGGAGGACCGTGGCCCCGGGGTCGGTCGGTTCGACCGGGTTGGATCGCCGGAGGAGGATCTGCCCACATGCTTGCTCCATGGCTTTGATCCGCTGCGAGACGGCGGACGCGGAGACCCCCAATACTGGTGCGGCTTCTTCGAAGGTTTTTTCTTCCACCACGGTTGCGAAGGTTCTGAGCTGCTCGGCGGTAAATCTCCTCATGCCCTTATCCTAAGCTGAGCTTAGGTATCCTGAAATAGTTTAGCTGTACTGTTTCCTGTGACCGCCTTACCGTGGTTCCATGACGATCGACTTCTCGCTGATTCTCCTGGGCCTGGGGACCACTCTCGCCCTCATCACGGCCATTGGCGCGCAAAATGCGTTCATTCTGAAACAGGGGATCCTGGGGCGCCCGATGATGCCGATCATCATCTTCTGCATCGCTGCCGATGCCCTGCTGTACGCGGCCGGTATCGGCGGAATGGGCTACCTGGTCCAGGAGGTTCCGTGGGTGCAGACCGTGTTGCTCTGGGCGGGTGTGGCCTTTCTGCTGGGCTACGGCCTCATGGCCGCCAAGAGGGCGATCTGGCCGAGCGGCGAAGCTCTGGTGGTGACACCCCAGGATGCCATCGGGCCGGGCGCGAGGGTTCCTGACGAAGGTTCGACCGCCCATCCCCGCGAGCGAGACGAGGTCGACGAGACACACCGGGGCGGCGTCGCCGTGAAAAAGCGTGCAAAGACCCGCACACGTTCCGCCGCTCGCCACGGCACGACGTCGGACCCCAGCGTGCTGGCCCTGCTTCTCACGTGCGCCGCGATGACCTTTCTGAATCCGCACACGTACCTGGACACCATGGTGCTCATCGGATCGGTCGGCAACCAACAAGGTGACCCGGGCCGGTGGCTCTTCTTCGTGGGAGCGGTATTGGGATCGACCGTGTGGTTCTTCGCCCTCGGCTTCGGCGCGCGACTCCTTCGCCCCTTCTTCGCGCGGCCCGGAACGTGGAGGATCCTCGACGGCTTCATCGCGCTGCTCATGTTCTTCATCGCAGGTCACCTGATCCTGGGCTAGGCATCTGCCTCTCTCGTGTGACGTCGCTTCCGTTCACGCGACGAGCGCCGTCCGTGCCTGGAGTTTGATGGCTCGCCGCGACCAAGGAGGATGAGCAGGGCCCATGTCGTGCCCTTGCGCTCCTCCGGTAAGGAATATCTGAAGGGCACTGTCATCCGTGTGGGTATCAGGAGGACCACGCTGGGGCACTATCCAGGTTTCACCGGAACCTCCGCCGCCACCCGGCGCTGCCTCTGGTTGATGCCCGAATGGCTCAGGCCTCATCGGGGTGGCACCCGACCCTCGGTCTGGCCACCGTGGGCACAAACAGGCAATGAGCTTCCGGTTCTCATGGCGAGACCTGACTTGTGGCAGTTGACGGCCCGAGACGCCCCAGGGCAACGAAGGACGATGGGCGAGCATCAGCGAGGCCTACTCGACCGGCGACCGAGGCCAAGCCCCTGTATGTGGACTGCGAGACACAACGCCCTCTCCCCCTGCCCCGCGAGGGGAACCACCGTCCGCGTGCGTTTCGCGGACAACCCTTCAGGCCGTCCCACGGCACCTCTGCGCGTCAACAAGCCTTGCCCTTTGGAGCGCAACGAGCGCACCACCGATCCAGCGACGCAACGCTCCTTCCGCAGACCTTCTGGGAGAGGTCACGGGCAGTTCAGCTCGAGTTCGCCTGGGCAAACCTACCGTGAAGCGTCGAGAGACCCGCCGGCCCGCTGCACGGGCCATCACATACAAGGAAAGCAGCCATGAGAATCGCAATTTTTGGTTCGGGATACGTCGGGCTCGTGACCGGGGCCTGCCTGGCCGACGGCGGACACCACGTCACCTGCATCGATGTCGATCAAAGCCGTGTCGACGTGCTCCGGTCCGGGGCCTGCCCCATTTGGGAACCCGGCCTCGAGGACATGATCCGTGCCAATACGGCACAGGGGCGCCTGGACTTCACAGAAGATGCCGCCGACGGGCTCCGCGATGCCCGAGTAGCTTTCATAGCCGTGGGAACACCCCAGAGCCCGGACGGCTCCGCGGATCTGACGTACGTCGACGCCGTGGCCCGTGACATCGGTCGGCTCGCCGAGAACCGACTGCTGATCGCCAATAAGTCCACAGTTCCGGTGGGCACCGCCGCGCGCGTCCGAGCCATCGTGAACGACGCCTTGTCGCACCGCGAGAACCGCCCCAAGATCACCGTGTGCTCCAACCCGGAGTTCTTGAAAGAAGGGGCTGCGATCCAGGACTTCAAGCACAGCGAGCGCATCGTGATCGGCACGTCGTGTCCGGAGGATGAGCAGACGATGCGCGACGCATACAAGCCCCTCAACTGGCAGCACGAGAAGATCCTGGCCATGGACGTCCCCTCGGCCGAGTTGACCAAGTATGCGGCCAACGCGATGCTCGCCACCAAGATCAGCTTCATGAATGAAATCGCGACCATCGCGGAGGCCACCGGCGCCGACGTCGAGAAGATCCGCGTGGGCATCGGATCGGACTCGCGCATCGGATACCCGTTCCTCTATGCCGGAGCCGGGTACGGCGGGTCATGCTTCCCCAAGGACGTCGCCGCGCTCGCTCACACCGCCCGGGCCACAGGGTGTCAGCCGCGTATCCTCGACGCCGTCGGCGCCGTGAACGCGACGCAGAAGGCCTCGTTGTTCCGGAAGCTGGCCAAGGCCGTACCGTCCCTCCAGGGCGCGACGGTGGCCGTCTGGGGCCTCGCGTTCAAGCCGAAGACCAACGACGTCCGGGAAGCACCTTCCCTCGACCTTGTTCGTTCCCTCATTGAGGCCGGCGCCAATGTTCGAGCATACGATCCGGTGGCCATGGAGACCTTCCGGTCCGCCCTGGGCCGGCAGGCCGACCAGGTCGTCTTCACCAGAGGCAACCTGGACGCACTCACCGGGGCGGACGCGTTGGCTATCTGCACCGAGTGGGAGGAGTTTCGCATGTTCGACCCCGATCGTCTCGCGTCCCGCATGCGTGGCCGAGTGATTGTCGACGGCAGGAACCTCTACGACCCGTCCCGCGTGGCAGAAGGCGGGTTCCATTACATCTCGGTCGGACGCCGGGAAGCGGAACCGGCGAATTGCGCGGAAGCCCGGTAGCGACCGACGACGCCGTTGCCCCTCGTGTGATGGACCCCCAGCATCCGAGACCGCACGATTTCACACTGTGGTCACATTGGGAGATGAGACGTAAGAATACGTCTTCGCCTGCGTGGCGCTGGACGGCCGCTCTATCGTGAGACGAAAGGCAGGCCTAGCGGGAATCTGGAGCGACCCCGCTGAAAGGATGATCGATGACTGACGCGAGTCCAGAGAACAGGGAGACCATCTCCGAGATCTTCAAGGAGATCTTCGGGCACCACCCCGCGGGCGTCGCCATCATTACGGCCACCGATGAGGAAGGCCCCGTGGGCCTGACCGCCTCGTCCGTCTCCTCCATATCCGCCGACCCCGCAATCCTGGGGTTCTCCCTGGCCGCTCGGCGCGGGTCGGCGGCTCACATAGCCGATGCAGACACCTACCTGGTTCACCTCCTGGACGCCGAGAACGTGGAACTGGCGAAGACCTTTGCGACACACGGCGCACCCCGCTTCGGCGACGTCATGAACTGGGAAACTCTGCCCACGGGTGAACCCTTGCTCACGGACGTGAGTCGTGTGCTTCGGTGCCGCACCCTGACGCAGGCCCAGGCCGGCCCCGCCCTGGTTTTCACCGCCGAGGTCATCGAGGCCGCACGGAACGATGATCCGGGAACTCCCCTGGTTTATCACCGAAGAGCATTCCATTCTTTGGGCGACCACTCATACATAATTTAGTTACTGTCCAGTCCGCTATCAGGAAAAAATTTTTCTCCGTAATTTCTTGAAATAATTATTATGGCCCCTCATGGGCAGGCTAACTTTGTGGGGCTGGGTTGCTCGTGTGCACAGTGCGGCAATTCGGTGAGATGCGGTCAGACCCCCATAGACCGATCGCGTCATTCAATCACCGAAAATCACTACGGCATCTGATCCCCCAATTTTGATGCCGTCGGCACACGGCAACCCAGCGCTTCTCTTCGGTCAGCGGGGCCTTCGCCATCGCGCGAAACGAACTTCTTTCCGCCGGCGAGCCACGGACTAGGCTGGGCTCATGGGCGTTGACAAGGTTTCCACTGAACAGACCGTGCACACTTCCGGGCCGGCGGCCCTCCCCTCCTCGTTCGAGCAGATCGATCGGCTCCTCCGTTTTCCTACGGTGAGTGAGACCTCGAATCTGGACCTGATCGAGTACATCGAGGAGCAGTTCGAGCGCCATTCGATCCCGACGCACCGCACGTATTCCGACGACGGCGAGCGAGCCAACCTCTTTGCAACCGTCCCGGCCGCGGATGGTCGCACGAGTGGGGGCGTGGTCCTGTCCGGGCACACCGATGTCGTGCCGGTCGAGGGTCAGCCCTGGGACACGGACCCATTCGTTCCGACCATCAGGGATGGCAGGCTCTACGCCCGCGGCGGCGCCGACATGAAATCCTTCATCGGCGTCGCGCTCTGGTTGCTTCCGCGCGTGGTGGAGCAGGAACTCTCTGACCCGATTCATTTCGCCTTCACCTATGACGAAGAGCTCGGGTGCCTGGGCGCGCCCCGCATGATCGAGGAATTCGTGGAACGGGGCGTCCGACCTCAGTACGCGATCGTGGGTGAACCGACGCTGATGAATATCGTGGTCGCCCACAAGGCTCCGCAGCGCGGCCGCCTCACGTTCCGCGGGGTCCCCAAGCATTCTTCCCTGGCACCCCTGGGAATCAACGCCGTGAGACACGCCGGCGAATTCATCCACTTCTTCAACGGACTGGTCGACGACCTGCGGGACAACGGCCCCCGGAAGGAAGGTTTCAACATCACCTACACCACCGGAGGTGTGAACTTCGCGCAGGGCGGATCGGCCTACAACATCGTGGCCGACCGTTGCGTGCTGGAATACGACTTCCGGATTGTCCCCGGGATCGACCCCGACGACCTGGCCGAACGGATCCGCGAGTATCTCCGCACCACCGTCGAGCCGGCTCTCGAACAAGAGATTGACCGCGTACGCTCGTTCGGTGGTGCGGACGAGAAAGCCTTGAGCAAGGTCGGCGTGGATTTCGAGCTCCTGGCTCAGGTTCCCGCATTGAATACCGACGCCGATGCCCCGATCGTGAAGTTCGCCGAAGAACTCGGCGCGGTGCTCGATGGCGGCGGCGAGTCGCCGTATGTCTCCTACGGGACCGAAGGCGGACAATATTTTGCCGCCGGAATTCCGGCGATCGTGTGCGGTCCCGGTTCCATAGCTCAGGCCCATACGGAAAATGAATGGGTCGAGTTGTCACAGATCGAAGCCTGTGAACGGTTTATGATGGAAATCTTGAAAAAATCGAAGGCGTAAACCGACCGGCCTCACCGTTCAATGCGTGCCGCGCGAATAGCTTTTCATCGAAAAAATTGGCCGGGGAGGGTGCAGACATCACACATATTCGGAGGAGATGACATGCCCCGGAAGCGGCGTATGGAACACGAACAAGCACGCGAACTGATTCTCGGAACTGCGTTGAAGGCCTTTGCCCATCAAGGATTTCACAGCACCACGATGGATGAGATCGCGGAGACCTCGAACCTGTCCAAGCCGTTCCTGTATCGATATTTCAAGAGCAAGGACGACCTGTACCTGGCCGTTGTCGAGGACTGCTCCGAACAGTTCCTGTCCATGATGTACACGCCGCTCCACGCGGACTTGGCCTCCGAGGAACGCACGGAGAGCTCCATCCACGTCCTGACCGATTTCGTGATCCAGGAGCCCGATCGGTACACGATTCTGTTCGAGTCGGACATGCTCAACACCAAGGCGGTCGACCAACGTGTCGGAAAGTTGCGCGATCGTCTCGTGGACACCCTCACCCAGGTTCTGAGCGAGGAATCGAAATTCACGGAGGAAACCGCCTGCCGTCTCTGTGCGGAGGCCATCATCAGTGCGGCCCTGACGGCCTCAAAGGTGATCTCCACCGCCGAGACGCCCGAAGAGCAGAAAAGGCTCAGTGACGTTCTGGTCCGCTTCACCTGGGGCGGAATCAAGCACATGGACGACTGACCGACCAGCGGCCGTTCGCCTCCCGGCTCCAGGGGGAAACACTGGGACCGGGAGGCGACGCGACCTACGCGGCCGTCACTTTTCCTTGGTCAGGTCGTAGACCGTTGTGCCGCCGACGGTCGTGGCCTCGTAGTGGGCCTTGACCCATTCCTGGATTTCGGAGGACGACGATTCCCCCATTCCGCCGCCGCCCATGCCGCCGGCCACGAAGTAGCGGATTCGTCCCTCATCGACCATGGACGTGAATTCGTCGAGGGTCGGGTAGGGGTCGGAGCCCATCCAGCCACCGATGTCCAGGACCTCGGTATCCGACGACAGCATGTAGCTCGCGGCGCTCGTCGCGCCGACCGTGGCGGCGGAGTATTCCGTACCGGCGTTCTTGAGAAGGTCGGTGAGCTCGCTGTTCGATTCTTCGCCGCCTATTCCGCCGCCGTTGGCGCCGCCGTCGGGTTGCGTCGACTGCCCCTGACCAGCCTGCTGGGCCGCCTGGTCCTGGCTGCCCTGGCCGTCGCCCTGTCCTTGGCCGCCAGCGCCATTCTGCGGGCCTCCCGCGCCTTGGCCCATTCCACTCTCGCCCGCGGCGGAGGGACCCGACGTCGGAATCGACCCGCTGTGCGCATTGCCGACTGTTGCCAGGGTCCAGGCCGCGGACCCCAGACCGCCGAAGACGAGGGCCGCGACCGCCAGGACCGCTGCACCGCGTCGGACCGACCCGGTTCCGGGCCTTCCCCGCCCCAGGAAGATCAGGACGGAAGTCACCGAGCCGCCGATCAGAAGCACCCACCGGACCCACGGGAGCCAATCCGGGGCCTCGCGCTGCATGAGGGCGAAACTCCAGATCACGGTCGCCAGCAGGGCCAACGCGGCGGTTCGTCGGGTCACCGAGTTTCGCCGTCCCCGCCAGAATTCGGCGACGCCCATGCCGACGATTGCGGCCACCGCAGGAGACAGAACTACCACGTAGTACGGGTGAATGGTCCCTTCCATGAAGGAGAAGACCCCTGCGTTGACGATCAGCCAGCCGCCCCACACGATGAGGGCCGCCCGCGTGGCGTCGGTACGCCGCGCACGGCGCGTCAACCAGAAGCCGGCGACCAGAATGATCACCGCGGCCGGAATCAGCCAGGAGATCTCGGCACCGAACGCGGAGTTGAACATGCGGAAGACTCCGACGTCGCCGCCGAACATCGTGCCCCCAGGCCCACCGCCACCGGGAGCTCCACCCGCCGCGGCGCCGTCCGCCGCGCCGCCCCCGGCGGTTTCCGCGGCCTGGTCACCCGCGCCTCCCGGCGCACCCGCACCTCCGGAATCTCCGAAGATCCTCGCCAGGCCGTTGTAGCCCATGACCAGTTCCCAGAAGGAGTTCGATTCCGTTCCGGCCATATACGGACGTGATCCCTCGGGCCACCAGGCGAAGACTGCTGCATAGGCTCCCACTGGGAGGCACACGCCGATACCGGCCACGACGACGTCGCGAATCCTGCGCAACCAGCCGACTTGGGCCGCGATCGCGAAGGCCACAACGAGAGCCGGAATGGTCATGAATCCCTGAAGCATCTTGACCAGGAACGCCAGGCCGAGGATGAGCCCGGCCGCGAGCATCCACCCGGCGGATGCGAACCTCACGGTGCGGTCGGACTGAATCGCGCGGATCGTGAAGTAGGCGCCCAGCACCAGGCAGAGCGTCAGCATGGCATCCGGATTGTTGAACCTGAACATCATCACGGCGACCGGGGTGAGGGTCAGCGCCGATCCGGCGACGAGCCCCGCGATCTTGCCGTTGGTCCGTCGGACGGCCAAAAACAGGACCCACACCGTGGCGATTCCTATGAGGGCCTGTGGGAGCAGGACCGTGAGGGAACTGAAGCCGAAGACGCGGGCGAAAAGGGATGGTATCCAGTAGGCCGCCGGCGGCTTGTCCACCGTGATGCCATTATTGGCATCCAGTGACCCGAAGAGCATCGAGGTCCACGAGCTGCTCCCGGCTCTGACCGTCGCGGCGTAGAAACTGTTCCCGTAGCCGGAAATCGTCAAGTTCCAGACGTAGAGGGTCGCCGCAACGACCATCATCGCCGCAATGGCGGGGTTGATCCAAGCAGGCTCCCCGGGTGCTCTTCGAAAGAGGATGGGCCCGCGGCGCGGAGCAGGGTCGGCGTTCGGCTCCCCCGCGGTTGGGGCGGTACTGGTCATGGTGGGTGTGGTGATAGGTGAAGGAGTCATCGCAAGTCCTGGGTCAGTCAATTCGGGTGGGGTCGGGGTTACGCG
>JAKDJD010000044.1 GCA_030454085.1 Kocuria sp. | reverse complement strand
CTCCTGGTCGTGTGCTGGATCCTGGTGTCGGGGCTCCCGCGCGTCGGCGGCGCCTCGTTGCGCACGTGGCGCCCGACCGCACCGCGCGTCCCGCGAAAGATCCGACACCTGTTCCTGGCGGCCGCGACCACCGGTTTCCTCTCCTGGACCGGGGCCGGGATCTTCTTGGCCACGATCCCGACCGTTCTCGAACGGACCCTCCCGGATGCCACGACCGCGATGACGGGCAGCGTCCTGGGTGCAATGCTCCTCTTCTCGATGGCGACCCAGCCCTTGATCGTGGGCATCTCCCCGATCCGGATGCAGATTCTCGGCTTAGGGCTGATCGGCGCGAGCCTGGCGGTTTTGGCCCTCGACGGGGGCGGGAGCATCGACGTCGTTCTCGGGTCCGCGGTGTTCGCGGGCGCAGGGCACGGCCTGGCCTACGGGGGTGCGACGGCGATGCTCGACGGCGTCACCCCGGCGGAGTCCCGGGGAGGGGTCAACGCCTCGCTGTACCTGGTGTTCTACCTCGGTGCCGGGGTCCCGGCGATTGCCGTCGGCGTGCTGACCTCCTGGTGGTCCATGGAGACCGCGGTCTCCTGGATGAGCGCCGTCGCCGCGCTCTCGAGTGTTGCGGCGTCGGGAGGCATCGCTGTCCTCTGGAAAAGGCGGCGTCGCGCCCGAAAGCACGACGCCGCCGCATCCGAACTCGCCGCTACCTGACCCCGAATTCAACCGAGTCGGTGGTCCAGGCACGTGCCTGGTCGCTGAGCGTCACGCCCAGGCCGGGACGGTCAGGAACGATCATTCGTCCGTCCCTGGTCTCCAAGCGTTCGTTGAACAGGGGATCCAACCAGTCGAAGTGCTCGACCCACGGTTCCCGCGGATACGTCGCGGCCAGGTGGAGGTGGATCTCCATCGCAAAGTGCGGCGCGAGATCGAGTCCGGCCTGATCGGCCAAGGTCAGGAGCCTCTGGAACTGGGTTACGCCGCCGACCCTCGGGCAATCGGGCTGGATGATGTCACACGCGCGGTTCTCGATGAGCCGTTCGTGCTCGGCCACGGAGGCGAGCATCTCGCCCGTCGCGATCGGGGTGTCCAGCGAGCGGGCCAGATCCGCGTGGCCCTCGACGTCGTAGGCGTCCAGCGGTTCCTCGATCCACGTCAGGTCGAATTCCTCGAGCCGCCGACCCATGCGCAGGGCCGTTGCCCTGTCCCACTGCTGATTGGCGTCCACCATGAGGGGAACGTCCGGGCCGATGTGGTCGCGAACCGCCTCGACCCTGCGCAGATCCTCGGCCGAATCGGGAAGACCGACCTTGATCTTGATCCCACCGATTCCTTCCTCGATCGACCGGCTCGCCCGGTCCTTGACCTCCTCGATCGAGGCGTTCAGGAAGCCTCCGGAGGTGTTGTACGTCCGCACCGAGTCACGATGGGCGCCCAACAGCTTGGCCAGGGGGAGCCCCGCACGCTTCGCCTTGAGATCGTGGAGAGCCAGGTCGATCGCGGCAATGGCCTGGGTTGCGACGCCGGAGCGCCCCACGGATGCGCCCGTCCAGACGAGCTTGGTGCCAATCCGGGCGATGTCATTGGGGTCCTCACCCAACAGGCCCTCGCCGATCTCCTTCGCGTGGGCATACTGGGCCGGTCCGCCTGCCCGCTTCGAATAACTGAACCCGACGCCCTCGAAGCCCTGCTCGGTGGTGATCTCGGCGAAGAGGAACACCACCTCCGTCATGGGCTTCTGGCGGCCCGTGAAGACCTTGGCGTCGGAGATGGGGACCGAGAGCGGAAGCCGCGCGGTCGAGAGGGCGACGTGCCGGATCGAATCCCGAGTCGTGGTGGTCATGATGGTCTCCTATCGGTCGAGTGCCGGACGCTTGGGGTCGAAGGACCACCCGGGCACTAGGTACTGCATGGCCGCGGCGTCGTCGCGGGTCCCGAGTCCGTGTTCGAGGTACAGCTGGTGGGCCTCCTCGAGCCGGTCCCGGTCGATCTCCACGCCCAGACCGGGCGTCTCCGGGACGTCGATCTGTCCCTCCCGGATCTCGAAGGGCCGGGTGGTCAGGTGCTGACCGTCCTGCCAGATCCAGTGGGTATCGAGGGCCGTGATGTTGCCCGGGGCCGCGGCACCGACCTGCGTGAACATCGCCAGGGAGATGTCGAAGTGATTATTCGAATGGGACCCCCACGTGAGTCCGAAGTCGTGGCAGAGCTGGGCGACGCGGGTGGATCCGCACATCGTCCAGAAATGCGGATCGGCCAGCGGGATGTCCACGGAGGCCTCCCGGATCGCGTGGGCCATCTCCCGCCAGTCCGTCGCGATCATGTTGGTCGCCGTCCTCAGGCCGGTGGCCCGGCGGAATTCGGCCATGACCTCACGCCCGGAAAACCTGCCTTCGGCGCCGCAGGGGTCCTCGGCGTACGCGATGTACGGGGCCATCTCGCGTCCGTATCTGATCGCGTCGTCGAGCAACCAGCCGCCGTTCGGATCGAGAGTGATGCGGGCGTCCGGGAACTCGTTGCTCAATGCCTTGACGGTCTCGACTTCGGTCTCGCCGGGCAATGCGCCGCCCTTGAGTTTGAAGTCCTTGAACCCGTACTTTTCGGCGGCCGCCCTGGCAAGATCGACCACGGCCTCCGGCGTCACGGCTTCTTCCCGCCGCAGGCGATCCCATCCGCTGGCCTCGGGTTCCCGCAGGTACGGAAGATCGGTTTTGTCCGGGTCTCCGACGTAGAACAAATACCCCAGCATGGGGACGCTGTCCCGTTGCTGCCCGTCGCCCAGGAGCTCGGCGACGGGAACGCCGAGAAACTGCCCGTTGAGGTCCAGCAACGCCGATTCCAGGGCCGTCACGGCGTGGATCGTGACGCGCTGATCGAACGTCTGGTTCCCGCGTCCGGCCACATCCTGGCCGGCGAAACGGGAAGAGACCTGCCGCAGCAGGGACTTGTGCCGGGTGATCGGTTGGCCGGTCAGGAGGCCGGCGGCCTGCTCGATCGTCGATCGGATCGGCTCACCACCGGGGACTTCACCCACCCCTGTGCGGCCCTCGCCATCCGTGATCACCACGATGTTTCGGGTGAAGAACGGGGCGTGGGCGCCGGAGAGGTTGAGCAACATCGAATCGTGGCCGGCCACCGGCACGACCTCGATGTGTTCGATTCTGGGAACGGATGCGGACGTCATGACATGTTCTCGCTTTCCTCGGTCCTACTTGCCGTCGACCGACTGGCCGACCGACCACGGATTCGCATCCGAGGCCGGTGCTGGGAGAAGGTCTTCGGGGAGGTCCTGATACGCCACGGGCCGCAGGAATCTTTCGATCGCCAACGTGCCGACGGACGTCGTGCGCGCATCGCTCGTGGCCGGGAACGGTCCTCCGTGGACCATCGCGTGTCCGACCTCGACGCCGGTCGGCCAGCCACCGTAGAGGACGCGGCCGGCCAGCCGTTCGAGACGCGGGAGCAGGGTCGCGACGTCGTCCCGGTCCGAGGGCGCAGCCTGGACCGTGACAGTCAACTGGCCCTCGAGTGCCGTGATCAGTTCCTCGAGGCGTGACGGTTCGGCATAGCGAACGATCAGGGACGCGGCGCCGAAGATCTCCTTCTGCAGCTCGCCGTTCGCGAGGAAGGTCTCCGCGTCGGTCCGGAACAGCACGGGCCCGGGGGCATTGGCCCCTTCTCCGTCCCCGCCGCGGGCGATGACATCGACGCCGTCCTGCCCGGACAAGTTCTCCACGCCCGACGCCCAGGAGGTCGCGATCGAAGGTGTCAGCATCGTCTGTCCGCTCGAGGCGTCGATGTGCTCGACGGCGCGGTTGACGAAGTCGTCTCCTCCGGGGCCCTCGGGCACGAAGACGAGTCCGGGCTGGGTGCACAGCTGGCCCGATGAGCCCGTCACCGAGCCCACGAAGGCTTCGGCAAGGGACGCCGCGGAGCCGAGGGCCCCGGGGAGCACGATCACGGGGTTGATCGAGCTCATCTCGGCGTAGACGGGGATGGGGGAGGGGCGCTCGAAGGCGGTGCGCGCGATGGCCAGCCCGCCTGACCGGGAGCCCGTGAAGCCCACGGCGGTGATCCTGGGGTCCGCGACGAGCCTCTGGCCGATTTTCGCCCCGGGTCCGTAGACGAGCGAGAAGGTTCCGCCGGGCAAGCCCTCCTGCGTCACGGCCTCGTGGATCGCTTGGGCAACCAGTTCCGCGGTACCCGGGTGGGCGTTGTGGGCCTTGAACACCACGGGGCAGCCCGCGGCGAGGGCGGAGGCCGTGTCACCACCTGCTGTCGAGAAGGCCAGCGGGAAATTGCTGGCCCCGAAAACGGCCACGGGACCCAACGGAACCATGCGCTGGCGGATGTCTGCCCGCGGCGCCGGTGCCCGATCAGGCTGCGCGGGGTCGATCCGGACCCGGTGGAACGCGCCCGAGCGGACCACGCCGGCGAAGAGTCGCAACTGGTTTGCGGTTCGCGTCAGCTCCCCGTTCAGGCGGGCCTCGGTCAGGCCGGTCTCCCGGCGGGCACGATCGACCACGTCCTGCCTGCACGCGTCGAGGTTGTCCGCGATGCGATCGAGGAACCGTGCTCGCGCTCCGGGCTCGGTCGCGCTGTATTCAGGGAACGCCTGCTCGGCGGCCCGGGTGGCGTCGTCGAGCTGGTCCGGGCCGATGAGGGTGAACACGGGATCGAGGTTCTCCTCCGTGCTCGGGTCCACGGCTCTGACGTCTCCCTCGGTCCCGGCGATCCATTCACCATTGATCAAGGACTGTCCGTTGAGAGTGGTGGTCATCGTGTTTCCCCTTTCTGAGTGGTGGGAACGTCCGCGACGTTCGCGGCGCGGACAAGCTGTTCGAGATCGTGGTAGTCCTGCTCGCGCAGGTCGTGCAGTGGGGGCCGGACCGATCCGCAGTCGTGTCCGACGATGCGCAGGCCGGCCTTGATGATCGAGACGCCGTAGCCCTTGCCGCGGTCCCGGATGTCGAGATAGGGCAAGACGAATCTGCGAAGTTTCTCTTGGACGGCGGCGTGGTCGAGGTTTCGGACGTCGGCGTAGAACTCCAGCGCGAATTCCGGGGCGAAATTGAACATCGCGGAAGAATAGGTGCTGACTCCCATCTGGAGCAGCGGGAGCGCGTACGTCTCCGCCGTCGGCAGTCCGCCGAGGTAGAAGAGACGGTCCCCGTTCATCGCGGTCACACGCGCCAGGTGCTCGATGTCGCCCCGGGCATCCTTGAACCCGACGAGGTTGGGGTGCTTCTCGGCCAGTCGCGCAATGGTTTCGGCCGAGTAGATCGCGTTGGCCCGGTTATAGACGATGACGCCGATGTCCACCGCGGAGCACACGGCGGAGGCGTGCTCGAGCAGCCCGTCCTGATCGCATTCGGTCAGGTAGGGCGGGAGGAGAAGGATGCCCTCGGCCCCGGCCTGCTCGGCGGCCTGGGCGCACCGGATGGCCTGCCTCGTGGAGCCGGAAGCCGACCCGAGAACCGGGACCTCCGGACGAGTCGAGCCGACGGCCCACTCGGTGACCCGCGCGTTCTCTTCGGGCGTGAGGCTGAAACCCTCACCCGTGCCGCCCGCAGCGAAGAGCCCGGCGACGTCGAAACCCGACTGCCACTCGATGTGATCTCGGTATGCGGTCTCGGCGAGTTCGCCCTGGGGGTCGAACGCGGTCGCTGGAAAGGAAAGCAGGCCGTCCTTGAGACGGTCCGCCAACTCGTGGGGTGAGAACTGCGCCATGGGAACTCCTCGAATGATTCGCGCGTCTGGAAGTGGAACTTCTCGGAGTCTATGAACTGCGTCTCATGCTCGTCCAAGTGCAATTCCGCATTCAGTGATGCATCATAAGCATCACTACTCAGAGGTCAACGGGCCCTTCCCTTTGGGGGTGGCGTCCAGAAGCTCCCTCAGCCGCGATGCTGTGGGGGTCGCGTTGTCCGCCGAGGTGATGAGCTGCAGTTCGACAATGTCCCGGCGCAGGTCGTCGAACTGACGGTAGCCCACGCCGGGGAAGTTCAACTTGGTCGCGGACTCCGGGACCAAGGCGATGCCGTGCCCGGCGGCCACCAGGCTGATCATCGTGGTGATCTGGCTCAGGGAGTGGGAGACGTCCGAGTGGTCGATCGAGAAATTCCGGACGACGAGGTCGTAGAAGTATCGCGCCCCGTCCGCCGAGTGCATGATCAACGGATGGCCGGCAACATCCTCGCGGTGCAAATGGCGCCCGCACAGCAACTCGTGGCCCGTCGGGGCGGCCAGAACAAGACCCTCGGTGTGGATCAGGTCGACCCTGAAGTCCTCCGAAGCGCTCGAGAGACGACCCAGACCCGCGTTGATGCGTCCGTCCTCGAGCGCCTCGAGCTGTCGCGATGTCACCATTTGGTGCAGCTCGACCGTGACATCGGGCATGCGTTCCTTCGCCAGGGTGAGGATCGGCCCCAGGAGCGTGAGTCCGGCCGCCGCGGTGTATCCCAGGCTGAGTCGCCCACGGAGGCCGCGGGATGCCTGGACCGCAGATTCTCCGGCCCTGGTCGCATGCGAGAGGACCAGGCGTGCCTGGTCGAGGAATGTGGTGCCGGCGGCCGTGAGCTCGACCTTCCTGTGGGTGCGTCGAACCAGCTCCGTTCCCAGGCTTTTCTCCAGCTTCTGGATCTGGCGGCTCAGCGGAGGCTGTGTCATCGAGAGTTCCTCGGCGGCCCGCCCGAAGTGCAGGTTTTCCGCAACGGCGACGAAGCACCGGAGCTGGTCGAGGGTGAACATGTGCTCCTCCAGAATGTTTGATGCGATTCAAGTATTACTTCATGCAAATCTAGTCTTAGACAATATTGAAACATGAATCATAAGCTCAATCACACTGTGAACCAGAACACGACCTGACGCATCCGACCTGCACCGAGGCATCGCCCGGACGGCAGGGGTTCGAAGGAGAATTCGATGCCTTTACTCATCGTGGCCATCGCAGTGGCATTGCTGCTGATTCTGATGACCAAGTACAAGCTCAACGGTTTCGTTGCGCTGCTGATCGTCTCGGTGCTCGTGGCCGGGTGGGGTGCCCTGTCGGGTGTTCTGACGGTGGACGACAAACCCGCCGATGTCTCCGACATCCCGGACATCATCGGCAGCGGAATGGGCGGTCAGCTCGAAGAAACCCTTGCTGTGATCGGCATCGGTGCGATGATCGGCCGCATTCTTGGCGACGCCGGGGCCGCACAACGGATCGCCCTCAAGGTGGTCGGGGCACTCGGCGAGAAACGTGTCCAGTGGGCGATGATCGCCACGGCCATGCTCATCGGCGTGACGATGTTCTACGAGGCGGCCTTCGTGATCGTGGTTCCGATCGTTTTCACCCTGGTCCGGGCGACGCGCACGAACTTGCTCTGGGTCGGTCTGCCGATGTCGATCGCCCTGTCCACGATGCATTCCTTCCTGCCCCCGCACCCGGGCCCGACGGCGGCAGCGAGCATCTACCAGGCTTCACCTGGTCTCGCCTTGCTCTACGGACTCTTCATCGCCGTCCCCGCCGGTGCCATCATCGCGATGGTTTGGCCGCGGCTGTCCTTCGTCAAGAAAATCGACCCGGAGATCCCCCGTGGGCTCGTGTCCGAGAAGTCCTTCACGGAGGATGAGATGCCGAGCATGCTCCGCTCCGTCGTCGTCGCCCTGCTTCCCGTGGTGCTGATCGCCGGAGCGGAAATCTACATCATGGTCGGGACCGAGGGGACGCCGCTGATGCACGCGGTGTCCTTCATCGGTTCCCCGACGATCGCGCTGCTGCTCTCCCTGATCGTCGCGATCATCATCTTCGGTCCCCTCAGTGGCCGACCACTCACGGAACTCGCCGTCTCGATGGCCGACTCGGCCCGAGCCATGGCCATGATCATCATGGTCATCGCCGCCGGCGGCGGCTTCAAGGAGGTCCTGGTCTCGACCGGCATCGCCCAGTACATCGCGGACATGACCTCCGGGTGGCCGATCCACCCCATCATCCTGGTCTGGCTGACCGCCGTAATCCTTCGCATCGCCCTGGGATCGGCGTCCGTCGCGGTGACGACGGCGGCCGGCATCGCGGCCCCACTCGTTGGTTCGAGCGGTGTCTCTCCGGAGCTCATGGTCCTGGCGACCACGTGCGGTTCGATCGCCGTCAGCCACGTCAACGACCCCGGGTTCTGGATGTTCAAGGAGTACTTCAACCTGTCGGTCGTCCAGACCCTCAAGGCGCGCACCACCTACACCACGGTCCTCTCGGTTCTCGGGCTGGGAGGGGTGCTCGTCATGAACCTGATCATTTGAGGCGGCACGTTGCTGCGCCCGTGGGTCCCGGGTCGACCAGGTGCGTCGGGCCCGTGCGGGGCCTTATGCGGCCGTACCGCCGGGTCTGCGGCGTGGATGGAGGCCGGCGCGTGCGAGATCGCGGATGCTCGTAGGGGCGGACAGAAGAAGGATCAGGAGGGAGCCGACCATGAGTGCGCGGAAGTCGAACAGCCAAAACCCGACGATCCCAGGGAGCCACCAACCATGAACAACAGGATCAGAAGGGCCAGGACCTTGGCCTTGTGCGGATCCATCCGAACCGATGAGGCGCTTCGCGGGATTCCGCCGTAGATCCACTTGCCGATCTCGACGCCCAAGTCGGTGATCATCCCGGTCACATGGGTCGTGCGCACGGGGAAGTCCCGGATCTTCGTGATGAGCGCATTCTGGAGCCCCATCGCAAAACAGAGGGCCGGAACGAGGATGAGATCAGCACGTACATGGTCCAGGTCGCCCGCGAGAAAACCCACGGCGAGGACCAGAAGGCCCTCGGCGGCGAGGACGTTCGCATACCTGCTCGCCAATCTTCGTCTCTTCGCCCAAGTAAAGAGAATCGTGCTCGCCATGGTTCCGGCGATGAAGGCCCCTACCGCCAGCACTCCCGTGAGCAATGAGCCGAGCTCGGCGAGCATCGTGTGCTGGGCAAGGTCGGCCACCATGCCGCTCATATGGGAGGTGTAGATCCCGAGGGCCGTGAAGCCGACGGCGTTCAGCGCCCCTGCCTGAAGGACAAGCAAGTAGGCCAGGTGGCGGTCGGATTTCGGGTGACGGTGCGGGCCGGAGACCACGTGGGGATATCGCGACGCTCTCGTCAGGCGGGCTGCCATGGGGCTGGTCGAGTTCTTCAGGGCTGGTCCTCACGATCTTTGCGGTGGTGGGGCCGGTCCGGCGCATGAGGCCCGCTGGGTGCGGACGCCGGGGCACATGCGGCTTCTCTGGGGTTCTCACCCTGTCATTCGGGCACGTCTGAGTACCAGAGTTCGGCGGCTATTGGTCCTTTCGTGACACGCCCCGTTCGACGCCGATGGGTGGCGAAGCCTCTCACGCACGGCCCCACACACAGCCTCGTCCGACGCAGCCCTCCACGCAGTACCCGATCAGAAAGGCACACCATGACGGACACCACTATCGCGGACATCCGGATCACGCCGGTCGCCTTCGCCGACCCACCCCTGCTGAACTCGGTCGGCGTGCACGAGCCCTATGCACTGCGTTCCGTCGTCGAGGTCGAAACGTCCGGCGGCGTCGTCGGGCTGGGGGAATCCTATGGATCCTCGATCCACGTGTCCCGGCTGAAGCTTGCCGCGCAGGCTCTGCGCGGGCTCGACGTGCAGAACCTGTACGCCCTGCGCCAGGCCGTGGCGCAAGCTCTCACCGCCGACGAAACAACGGGCGGAGACGGAATGGCCGGGATGGTCACGGCGTCCTCGACCCTGGACCGCGTGTTCTCCCCGTTCGAGGTCGCGGCGCTCGATATCCAGGGGCAACAGTACGGCGTCCCCGTCAGCACTCTCCTCGGAGGCCTGGTCCGGGACGAGGTCTCGTTCACCGGATACCTTTTCTACAAGTGGGCGGGGCATCCCGGTGCGGAACCCGACCGATGGGGCGAGGCGCTGGACGCGGCCGGGATCCTGGTCCAGGCCGAGACCATGATCGAGGAATACGGGTTCACCGCGCTCAAACTCAAGGGAGGCGTTCTTTCCCCCGAGGCGGAAGCGGAAACCGTGGAAGCGCTCGCGGACCGGTTCCCCGGGACGGCGATCCGGCTCGACCCCAACGCCGTGTGGTCGGTCGAGACGGCCGTTCGTGTCGGCCAACGGCTCGAGGGCAAGCTCGAATACCTCGAGGACCCTTCGCCGGGGCTGGAGGGCATGGCGGACGTGAAACGGCGGGTTCCGATGCCTCTGGCAACGAACATGGCGGTCGTGGCCTTCGACCAACTCCCCGAATCCGTGCGACGCGGGTCGGTGGACGTGGTCCTGTCCGACCCCCACTTCTGGGGTGGACTCGGGCAGACCAAGCTCCTCGCAGGAGTGGCCCAGACCTTCGGCATGGGACTGTCCATGCACTCGAATTCGCACCTGGGGATCAGCATGGCCGCGATGCTTCACGTCGCGGGCGCGACCCCGAACATCGATTACGCGTGCGACACGCACTGGCCCTGGAAGGGCGCCGAGGACGACGTCGTGGCCGGTTCGCCGTTCTCCTTCGACGGGGGCGCCGTCACGGTCCCGACGTCGCCCGGACTCGGCATCTCCCTCGACCGCGACAAGCTCCAGCGAATGCACGAACAATACTTGGCCTCGGGGATGCACGAACGGGACGACACCGGGTACATGCGACGGTTCGAGCCGGCCTTCGATCCGAGCCTCGGCAGGTGGTGAAGCTGCCGGTATGACGCCCATCGAATGAGGTGCGCCACTTTGTGCCATGGTGATGGGCACAGGGCTCCATGCCTGTCGAGCGACCTCAAATCCGTGGTCCGATATCCTGGGCACATCGGTGCGCCCTGGGGTTCCCTGAGATCTCGGCGCTCCGACGGCTGACCCCGCTGACGGTGATGACTCGTTCCCCGCCTCCGACGGCGGCCGATGCCCTGGATCATGAATGAAGCCGTCCCGGCCCAGTGCGTGACACTCGGGCGATACGGAATATGCTTGATCCGTTCAGGAAAGTACCTTCCCCTGCCCATCGGAGTTCAGAGTTTTGCACAAGTTGAAAGAGGCCGACCCCCTGCAGGCCTCCGCGGTCGGCCAGTCCGTTGCTTGGGGCAAGGTGATTCTTTTCGGGGAGCACTCGGTGGTTCACGGGCATCCCGCGATCGCATTTCCTCTGCCCCAGGTCGGGCTCACGGCCACCGCGACACCGTCCCCCGGCCCGGTGTGGCTCACGGTCGACATCTACGACGGCCCCTTGTCCGGCGCGCCCCCCATGCTCGCGCCCTTGGGAGCGACCATCACCGCGACACTCCGACGTATCGGACGCCCGGAACGCGGGCTCCACATCACCTGTATCGGGGACTTTCCCCTCGAGCGGGGTCTCGGCTCGAGTGCGGCGGGGGCGGCCAGCATCGTCAATGCGATTCTCGATCTCACGGGCGACGACCTGCCCAAAACCGTCCGTCACGAACTTGTCCAGACGGGTGAGAGGGTCGCCCACGGCAACCCGTCCGGCCTGGACGCCTACACCGTGCTGAGCCGGTCGCCGATCTGGTTCCAGAACGGATCCGCCGAAGGCATCGAGGTCAACCTGGGTGCGCCCATCGTCGTCGCCGACTCGGGGCAGCCAGGCGATACCCACTCCGCGGTCGGCGCCGTGACTGAAATGCGCCGGACCAACCCGGACGACGTCGCCCGTTACTTCGAAACCATCCGCGACCACACCATTGCCGCACGGGAGAACCTCAAGAACGACGAACGCGTGGCCCTCGGCCGCCGCATGTACGAAGTCCACGAAGCCCTCCACGAACTGTCGGTCTCCAGTCCGCACCTCGACCAGCTCGTGCGCTCGGCGCGTGAAGCCGGTGCGCTCGGCGCCAAACTGACGGGTGGGGGTCGCGGCGGTTGCGTGATCGCCCTGGCGAGCGACTTCCAGCACGGGCAGGACCTCGCATCGCACCTGTTGCGGGCTGGGGCGCTCCAAACCTGGATTCTGAACCCCGAGGAGCTCGAGCAGTGACCGCAGAGCGCGCCACGGCCGTGGCCCACCCCAACCTGGCCCTCATCAAGTACTGGGGGAAGAGGGACGAGCAGCTGGTCCTCCCGTGGACCGGCAGCCTGTCCCTGACGCTCGACGTCTTTCCGACCCGAACGAGCCTCACCCTCGACCCGTCCCTGGACGAAGACCGGTTCCTCCTCAATGGTGCCGCGGTCACCGGAACGCCCCTGGACCGGGTGCGCACCTTCCTCGACCTGGTCCGCGAGCAGTCCGGGAGCCGCGTCCGGGCGCGCATCGAATCCGAGAACTCCGTACCGACTGGGGCCGGGCTGGCCTCGAGTGCCTCCGGCTTCGCCGCACTGGCCACGTCGGCGAGCCGCGCCTACGGACTCCCCACGGACACCGTCTCCCTGTCCCGCCTCGCCCGGCGCGGTTCGGGGTCGGCGTGCCGCTCCGTGATCGGCGATCTCGTCGAATGGCACGCTGGCGAGGGTTCGGGCGAGGCGGCCGATGCGGCGTCGTATGCGGAGAACATTCCCGGCCCGGACCTGGCCATGGTCATCGTGGTCGTCTCCTCTGCGGAGAAGGCCGTCTCCTCCCGAGTCGCGATGCGCGAAACGATCCGGACCTCGCCGTACTTCGACGGCTGGGTCACCGGGACCACGCAGGATTTGATCGACATGCGTGGGGCGCTCGCGGCGGGCGACTACACCCGCGTCGGGGAACTGACCGAATCCAACGCCCTGCGCATGCACGCCGCGATCAACGGATCCCGGCCTCCGGTCCGTTACCTCGCCCCTACCTCGGTGGAAGTCTTCGACACGGTCGAAAGACTGCGGGCCGACGGACTGGAGGTCTACGGAACGGCCGACGCCGGTCCCAACGTCGCGGTCCTCTGCCGGAACGCCGACCTGGACCGGGCACACCGTGCGTTGGCCGAACGCTTCCCCGGCCTCGACCTCATTCCGGCCCGATCCGGACCGGGCGCGCACTTGGTGGAGAACGAATGATCGTCACCGAGGCACCCGGCAAGCTCTATGTTCTGGGCGAGTACGCTGTCGTCGAGCCCGGGCATCGAGCCATCCTGATTGCCGTGGATCGGTACGTCCGCGTCGAGGCCCGACCGGCCGAGGAGGTCGGAACATTATTCTCTACGGGCACCGACCGGAGCCTCTCATGGCGGCATTCCGGCGACGTCGTCGACGTCGACGAGGACACCGTGGGCTTCTACCGTTACCTCATCGCTGCCCTCAACGCGGTCGAGGGGCTGCGTCGGGAGAAGGGGATCACCGCACGGCACTACGAATTGCACGTCAGCAGTCACCTGGACGACGCCGCGACCGGAACCAAATTCGGTCTCGGGTCATCGGGGGCCGTGACCGTCGCCGCAGTCGCCGCCATCGGTGGGATCTACGATCTCGGCCTTACTCCGGACCAGGTCTACCGCCTGGCGATGATCGCGACGGTTCAGGTCACCCGCACGACCTCGGGAGGAGACATCGCCGCGAGCGCGCTCGGGGGATGGGTCTCCTATGCTTCGCCCGACCGTCAGTGGCTGTTCGACGCCTCGCGCGAGCGTTCCGTCGCGGAGCTTCTGGATGCCCCCTGGCCGGGCCTGCGCCTCGACCGTTTGGACGAGCTCGACCCTGACGGCGACGATCGGGCAGTCCCCTCGACCGCCGGGTTCGCGGAACCGGGCGATGTCGAGTCCGCAGAGGAATCGCCGCTGACGGTCCGCGTCGGTTGGACCGGCGAACCTGCGGACACGCCAGAACTCGTGGGTCGTCTCCGCAAGGACACGGCCCTGCCGGCGGATCTCCTGGACCGCAGCGACGACCTCGTCGAACGCCTGGAACACGCCTTGACTAGTGGAAACACTGATAATGTGGCCGATATCGTGGCCGCGGCACGGGCTCTTCTGGGAGAATTGGCCCAGCAGCGCGCGAGCATCATCGAAACCCCCGAGCTGACCGAGCTCGTCGAATCCGCGCTGAAGACCGGGTGGGCAGCCAAGTCCTCGGGATCAGGAGGCGGTGACTGCGGTATCGCGGTCGGCCCGGCGGGGCGCGACGACCGCGAACTCGAAAGAGCCTGGATCTCGGCCAATATTCGCCCGTTGCCGCTCCGTGTATCACCGCGCGGCCAGAAGATCCTGACCGACACCGCACGCCCCACCAACCCGAGGGACTCCGCATGACCGGAAACCGCAAGGACGACCACCTGAACTTCGCCGCGGCCCAGCAGCGCGAGGAACCGCACCGCACGCCGTGGGACGACGTCCGGCTGGTCCACCATGCCCTCGCCGGAATCGATGCCGCGGACGTGGACATTTCGACCTCTCTGCCGGGCGGCATCCGCTGGCCCCTCCCGTTCTACATCAACGGCATGACCGGCGGGACCGAGACCACGGGACGCGTCAACGCGGCCCTCGCAGAAGCTGCGGCCGAAACCGGGATCGCCATCGCGACCGGATCGATGAGTATCTACCTGCGCGACGAGACCGTTCTGCCGACGTTCCGCGTGCTCCGGGACAAGAATCCGCACGGTTTCGTGATGGGCAACCTCAGCGCCGATGCCACGCCGGACCAGGCCCGCCGCGTGGTCGACGCGCTCGAGGCAAATGCGCTCCAGATCCACGTCAACTCGGTCCAGGAGACCGTGATGCCCGAAGGGTCACGCGGGTTCGGGGCGTGGAGCGAGAACATCGCGGCCGTGGTCGAGGCGACATCGGTTCCGGTGATCGTCAAGGAAGTCGGTTTCGGAATGACCCGTGAGACCATCGCCCGGCTCGCTTCCTTGGGCGTGACCGTCGCGGACACGGCGGGCAACGGTGGAACCAATTTTGCTCGGGTCGAGAACGATCGACGAGCCGGCAAGGAGTACTCGTTCCTGGCCGATTTCGGCCAATCGGCGCCGTTCTCGCTGCTCGATGCGACCACCCTCCCGGAGACGACGCAGCGCCCCGCACTGCTGGCCTCGGGTGGGGTGCGCAACCCCTACGACGTCGTCCGCGGGCTTGCCCTCGGCGCGCGTGCCGTCGGTGTCGCCGGAACGTTCTTGCACACGGTCCTGGGCGAGACCGGCCTCGACGCCGGGGCGGACGGTACCGAGCGACTCGTCCAGCAGATCACCGACTGGCGGGACCGACTGACCGAAATGTACGCGATGCTCGGGGCGGCCACGACCCAGGACCTGAGCGCAACCGACGTGCTGATCAGCGGCGACCTCGCCGAATCCGCACGGCTGCGCGGGGCGGACCTCGGGTCCCTGGCCACCAGGCGCGGCACCAGCAAATGACCGGAGGAAAAATGCAGGAACCGTTTCAGACACCCGTCCCGACCCAGTGGATCGGTCCGATCCGCGTGTCAGGGAACGTGATCGGAAACGAAGAGGTCGAGGTCCCCCTGGCCACCTACGAGACGCCCTTGTGGCCCTCGGTCAAGCGGGGGTCCAAGATCTCCCGCATGGTCGAGGGCGGAATCCGGGCGACCCTGGTCGATGACCGCATGACCCGTTCCGTCTACTTCGAAGCCCCCGACGCCGGGACCGCGCACCGCGTGGCCCAAGAACTCGATGCGCGCCGCGACGACCTCCAGGCCGTGGTCTCCGGGGCGTCGCGCTACGCGAAGCTCATTGACCTGCATTTCCAGTACGCGGGCAACCTCCTGTACGTGCGCTTCGACTTCACCACCGGTGACGCCTCGGGGCACAACATGGTCACGCTCGCGGCCGACAACCTGATGCCGTGGATTCTCCAGCAGTATCCGGAACTCCAGTACGGGTCGATCTCCGGGAACTTCTGTTCCGACAAGAAACCCACCGCGGTCAACGGCATCCTCGGCCGTGGGAAGAGCGTCGTCACCGAAATCCTGATCCCGCGCGACGTCGTCGTCCGGTTCCTCCGGACCACGCCCGAACAGGTTGCGGACCTCAACACCCGGAAGAACCTCGTGGGCACGAATCTTGCCGGCGGCCTCCGCGCCGCCAACGCCCACTACGCAAATATGCTGTTGGCGTTCTACCTTGCGACAGGCCAGGACGCGGCGAATATTGTGGAAGGATCACAAGGCATCACGACGGCCGAGGTCCGAGACGGGGATCTGTACTTCTCGTGCAATCTGCCCAATCTCATTGTGGGAACAGTCGGAAACGGCAAGGGCGCGGGCCTGAGCGTGGTCGAGGACAACCTGCGGAAGCTCGGTTGCCGCGAGGACCGGGAGCCGGGCGGGAACGCACATCGTCTCGCGGTGCTCTGCGCCGCATCGGTCCTGTGCGGGGAACTCTCCCTCCTGGCCGCTCAGACCAATCCTGGTGAGCTCATGGAAGCCCACGTGAAGATCGAAAGGAATCAGTAGTTGAGCACTGACAACACCCAGACTTTCCCCGGAGGCGCCGGCCACGACGACGCGCGCTCAGCGGCGTCGTCCACTGCCGCCAGCGGCATCCAGGACATTGCCTTCGCGACCGGTCACTACTCCTTCGATCTCGCGCATCTCGCCGAGAAGCAGGGGATCGACGTCAACAAGTACTACATCGGCATCGGCCAGGAGAAGATGAGCCTGCCCGCCGATGACGAGGACATCGTGACCATGGGCGCCGCGGCCGCGCAGCGCATCATCGACCGCAACGGCACGGACGGGATCCGCACGTTGCTGTTCGCGACCGAGTCGGGCATCGACCAGTCCAAATCGGCCGGAGTCTACGTGCACGGGCTGTTGAACCTTCCGCGCGAGGTTCGCACCATCGAGACCAAGATGGCCTGTTACGGCGGAATCGGTGCGCTCCAGATGGCGCTCGGCATCGTGGCCCGGAACCCGGAAGAGAAAGTTCTGGTCATCGCCGCCGACGTCGCCCGGTACGACGTGGACACGTCCGGCGAGCCCACGCAGGGTGCAGCCGCCGTCGCGTTCCTGGTTCAGTCCGACCCGGACATTCTGGCGATCGAACCGGGCCAGGGCGTGTACACGCTGGACGTCCAGGACTTCTGGCGGCCGAACTACCGCAACACGGCGCTGGTGGACGGCAAGTTCTCGGTCGGCGCCTACCTGGACGCCCTGGTCGGCGCGTGGCACGACTACCGCGCCCATGGCGGCGTGGACTTCGACGACATCGACTGGTTCTGCTACCATCAGCCCTTCACCAAGATGGCTGTCAAGGCACACGTGCGGCTGACCGAAGAGGCTGGCACGCCCCTGGAGAAGGCCGAAGCCGCGGCCGCCCTGGCACCGACGTTCGGATACAACCAACAGCTCGGCAACAGCTATACGGCCTCGATCTTCCTGGGCTTCCTGGCTTTGCTGGATTCGGACGAGGAGATTGCCGGTCAGCGAGTCGGGTTCTTCTCCTACGGTTCCGGCGCGGTCTCCGAGTTCTTTGTGGGTGTCATCCAGCCCGACTACCGCGACCACCTTCGCGCCGAGGAGCACCAGGGCATCCTGGACGCTCGCGAACCCATCGGCTACGACGAGTACCGCGCCCTGCACCCGGGCACGTTCGTCCAGGCTCAGGAGAACTTCACGACCGAGCGCCGGACCCGGTCCCCGTTCCGTTTCGAAGGCGTCGACGAAGGCTCGAGGCTGTACGGCCGGGCGTGAGCGGGCTCGGCCGGAGCGCGAGGTGGCAGTTGTGAGCGCTACTCCGGGCTGAGGTGGCATTGTTGAGCGGATTTCGAGGGCAAGACTGCACAAGGTTGCCACTTCGCGCTTCGGACCGCGCAGGATTGCCACCTCACGCGGGTTCGTTGGCGATATCGCGTGTGGCTGCGGCCTTTTTGTGTGGGGTTTGCCGGATGGCGTGGGGGCTGCCGGTCGACGCCGGCCGCGGATTGAGCGCTTTCGTATCCCGTTGGGTGGGGTTTGCCGGATTG
>JAKDJD010000009.1 GCA_030454085.1 Kocuria sp. | reverse complement strand
GGGGGGGGGTTTGCCGGATTGGGGGGGGTTGCCCGTCGTCGTTGGCCGTGAATTGAGTGCTTTCGTATCCCGTTGGGTGGCGGTTACCCGATTGTCAGGCCTTTTCCCCCGTTAGGTGCTGGTTCAACCGCCTCCTAACGGCGGTAAGCGGCACCGAATCGGGTAACCGCCTCTGAACACATGCGCCAGACTCCGCCCAGAGCCCAGAGCCCAGAGCCCAGAGCCCAGAGCCCAGAGCCCAGAGCCCAGAGCCTCAGCCGTTATCAGGCGGTGTCCTCATCCGTCCTCGACCGTAGCCCGGTCAGCCGGAGCCCGGTCGGCCGGAGCCTCCTCAACCTGGATGCCGTCGGGTCCGACCGTGACCGACACGTCGGTCAGGGAATCGACGACGACGTCGGCGTCGGCGACCTCGGCCCGCTGGTGTGAGGTGCACACGGCGAGCACGGTCGCACCCGCGGCGCGACCAGCGGCGATGCCGGCCGGGGCGTCTTCGATGACAAGGCACCGGTCGATGGGTGAGCCGAGAGCCTCGGCTGCGTTGCGGTAACCCTCGGGATCGGGCTTGCCCGCGACGACGTCGTCCGCGGCGATCAAGATGTCGGGAACCGGCAGGCCCGCGGCAGAGAGTCGCTTGCGCATCAGACGCCCGGATCCGGAGGTCACCGCGGCCCAACGAGGCTCGGGGAGTCGGCCCAACACATCAGCCGCGCAGGGGAGGGCCGTCACCCCCTCCAGATCTTGTAATTCCATGTCTTCCAGCTCGATGGTTGCGGCCGGAATTTCCGATGCCGGCAGATACCTGGCGACGACGTCCTCCGAGCGAACCCCGTGGCAGATGCTCAGAATGTGGGCGGCGTCGAGATCGTGCTCGGCAGCCCACGTCCTCCACGTGCGTTCGACGGCGGCCGTGGAATCGACGAGTGTCCCGTCGATATCGAACAAAATTGCCTCATAGTGACCTATCACGCACCTCACGGTACGTCATGGGTGTCGGGCGGGCGGTTCTCCGCCGGGGTCCGGCCCTCGACCGGGCCCGTCCGAACCGCCCGTCCGAACCGCCTGACCGCAGCTTCCGCGCGGCTCCCGGCAGCGCCTCCCGCCAGCCGCTACGCCAGCCCGTAGACCTTCGCGAAGGGGTCCCAGAAACTGTCACGATGCGGTTCGTACTCGATGGCCCGGGTTGCGGCGTCGGCGTCCTCCGCGCCCAGGAGATCCGTCATCAGGGCGTGCGTCATGTCCATCCCCGCGGCGACTCCCGACGACGTCCACCGGTCCCGGTCCCTGACCCATCGGGCCTTCGCGACCCACTCGACATCCGGTCCGCAACTGGTGGCCCACTCGAAGGCCTTCTTGTTGGTCGTTGCGCAGTACCCGTCGAGCAGGCCCGCGGCCGCCAGCAGCGCCGAACCGGTGCACACCGAACCGACCAACGGGCACGCGGCGCCCACGCCGGCCAGCCACCCGAGGAAATCGGCATCCCGCGCCAGTGGCCGCGTGCCCGCGCCCCCTGGAACCAGAAGCACGTCCGTTTCGGCGCCTGCGACGTCGTCGTACGCGATCTCGGAGACGACGCCGACGCCCTGGGAACTCGCGACCGGACCAACCTCGGGACCGCACCACATGATTCGACAATGGGGCGACTTGCTCAGGAGCTCGACAGGACCGAAGACGTCCAACAGTTCGAATCCCTCGAACAGGACGACGCTGAGACGGAGTGGATCCACCGGTTTGTTCATGCGGCGATACTAGCTCCGGTCTACCCCCGCAGCCAGACGCTCGAGTTCCCGGCCATCTTGCCGTCCTCCAACGGTGAGCTGGTCAGCATGATCTCGCCCTCAGGAAGCTCGGCCGGCGAATTTCCGAAATTCGTTGCGCACACCCACCCGTTGGGGCGGCGGAAGACCAGAACATCAGGGTCGGTGTGCTCGACCCACGTGAGAGATTCGGCGGTCAGCCACTCCCGTCTGAGGGCCAGGGCCCGCCGGTACAGGTTCAGTGTCGACTCCGGATCCGCATCTTCGGCGTCCACGGCATACTGGCTGAACCAGGCCGGCTGGGACAGATGGGAACCGGCCTCACCGAATCCGAGACTCGTCCCGCTCGAGGACCAGGGCAGGGGCACCCGGCATCCATCGCGCCCGATGTCGACCCCACGGTTTCTGAAGTACGTCGGATCCTGACGCTCGCTCTCCGGGATATCGGCGACTTCGTGGAGACCCAGCTCCTCGCCCTGGAAAAGGTAAGCGCTTCCGGGAAGGGCCAACTCGAACAGCGTTGCTGCTCGCGCCCGGAGGATCCCGGTTTCCCTGTCGAGCTGGCTCTCGGGCCCACCGGAGAGCAACCACTCGTTGCCGACCTCCTTGTTCGTGCTTCCGGCGCGCGTCGGCAACCCGTAGCGCGTCGCGTGGCGGACGACGTCGTGATTGGACAGGACCCACGTGCTCGATGACCCGGACTCCTCGGCGAGGGCCAGGTTGAAGGACACGATCTGGCGGAAACTGACCGGCTCGAACGTTGCGGACAGAAGATCGAAGTTGAAGGCCTGCCCCAGCCCGGAGGGACTCGCGTACTGGGGCCTGCGGTCGGACTCGACCCATGCCTCGGCGACGGCGGTCCTCGGCGGATCGAATTCGTCGAAGACTTTCCTCCAGTCGGCGTAGATCTCGTGGACTTCGTCCCGGTCCCACAGGGGATGGTTGCCGTCATGAGGCATGGCATCGAGTTGCGCCTGGCTCGGCAGAGGATCCGAGAGATCCTTTGCGAGTCCGTGGGCGACGTCGATCCGGAAGCCATCCACGCCCCGTTCGGACCAAAAGCGAAGTGTCTTGCGGAAGTCTTCCCTGACCTCCTCATTCTCCCAATTGAGGTCGGGCTGTTCCGGGGCGAAGTTGTGCAGGTACCACTGACCGTCCGCAATTTGAGTCCACGCCGGCCCGCCGAAGATTGATTCCCAGTCTGCGGGGGGTTCGTTGCCATCCGGGGCTGAACCGTCGCGGAACACGTACCGGTCGCGGGCCGCGGAGCCCCGGTCGGAGGCGAGCGCCTCCTGGAACCACTCGTGCTGGTCGGAGGTGTGGTTCGGGACGATATCAACGATCAGTCTGAGACCCGCCTCGTGCAGCGCCGCGACCATGTCGTCGAAATCCTGCAAGGTGCCGATCTTGGGGTCGACATCCCGGTAGTCGGAGACGTCGTAGCCACCGTCAGCCAGTTTCGACGGATAGAAGGGGCTGAGCCAGACGGCATCGATCCCCAAGGTCTTCAAATACGGGACTCGGGAAGCAACTCCCCGGAGGTCGCCAATTCCGTTGTCGTCCTGGTCTGCGAATGAACGGGGGTAGATCTGGTACACCACCGCCTGTCGCCACCAGTCAGCACCTTGGTGGGAGGGAGCCGTTGCGAGTGATTGTTCGGTTGTTGAGACTGCCAACTGAGGTCCTTTCGGGAGAGGGGGTGAGAGACAAAAATGCGGTGACTATTTGAGTGCGCCCTGCGTCAGGCCCGACATGACCCACCGCTGACAGACCACGTAGGCGATGACCGATGGGCCGATGGCCAGCAGGTAGGAGGCGAAAGCAATGTTGTAGCTGTTGCTGAATTGCTCTTGGAAGATCTTCTGGACCACGGGGAGCGTCTGCATGTCAGGATTGGCGATGATCATTGACGGCATCATGAAATCGTTCCAGGACGCCAGGAGCGTGAAGATGGCGACGGTCGCCGTCATCGGCCCCATGAGCGGAAAGATCAGAGTCCAGAAAATCCGTCCCGTTGAAGCGCCGTCCACTCGTGCGCTCTCCTCGAGCTCCTCCGGCAGACCGCGGATGAATGCGGTGAAGAGCATGACGTTGAAGGACAGCTGGAACATGATGTGCAACAGGATGACGCCAGCGGGGTTCGCCAACCCGACGTACCCGCTGAGCTTGACCTGCGACAGGGCCAAGACCGGGAACGGCAGAAACATCGCTGCCAACAAGTAGTAACAGGAGAACCGGAAGAACGGGCGGTGCCAATGGCGCGCGATCGCGTAGGAGGCCATGGCACTCAGCAACACCGAACCGATGACGCTGATGACCGTGATCGTCAAGGACACCGTGAACACCGTGGGGAAATTCGTCAGTTCCCACGCTTCACGGAAACCTTCCAGGGACCACGGCCGGGGCAGATCGAATGCTTGTCCCTCCACGGCCTGGTCTGTTGTCTTGAAGGCCATGGAGATGCCAACGAGGAAGGGCAGGAGCACCGCGAGTGAGCACACGCCCAGCACGAGGGTCCGTACCCAGGCCCTGGTGGTTCGGCTTGCTCGGGGCCGCGGTGATGCTGTTCGTTGCGTCGGGCGGACCGAGGAAGCGGGTTCGCGCAAATCCTCCGGGGGCGGGGTCATCATGGTTGCGGACATCAGATGCTCGCCTTTCCTCGGGAAATTCTCAGGTGCAAAACGGCGATTGCCAGGGTGATCAGGAAGAAGATCACGGAATTGGCCATTTGGTAGGCATAATCGCCAGTCTCGAATCCCTTGAAGATCGACATGGCCACCGATCTCGTCGCGGTTCCGGGGCCGCCGTCGGTCAGACCGACGATGATGTCGTAGGAACTCAGGAAGTTCTTGAAACCGAGAATCACGTTGATCAGTACATATCCGGAAATCATGGGCACGGTAATGCGTGACAGCTGTTGCCAGGGACTTGCGCCGTCGAGGGACGAGGCCTCGTAGACGTCATCTGGAATTGTCACCAGAGCCGCAATGTAGATGAGCGTTGCCTGGGGCGTCGCCTGCCAGGCAGTGACCAAGACGATCGCGATCCACGCAAGATGCGGATCGGCCAGGATCGAATGCGTCAGCGGCGCGAATCCGATGCTCTCGGCAATTCCGGGAAGCGTGGTGGAGAAGATGAACTGGAATACGAAGGCGATAATGATGGCCGAGACGACCATCGGAAGCACGAATACAGTCCGCAGGAGGGTGCGAAACCTGATGTTGCTGGTCAGTCCGATCGCCAGGAACAGTGCGACGATGTTGACGACGACGACGGTGGCCAGCGCGATCCCGATGGTAAATCCGTAGACCCTCAACATACTGGGATCGGAGAACAGCACCGCGTAGTTCTTGAGGCCGATCCAGTGGAAGCCGCCGAATCCGACCGAATCGGTGAAGCTGAAGAAGATCCCCATGAGAGCCGGAAAGGTGATGCACAGAGTGAACAGGGCCAGGGCAGGGAGGAGGAACAGATAGTAAACCGGTTCGATGCGTCGTCTTGTTCGAGGTTGAGCAAGCCGGTGACTCCGGCGTCGATTGGTCCGAGATGGTGAGGTATCAGTTGTCATGACTCGTCTTTCGGTCTAGACGTCTCGCAGGGCGGGTGCGGAAGAAGCTACGTCGTCTGACGGCGAGCGAGACGTTGCCAATCTCCATCGAGGGTTTTCAAGGTCTTCTCCAGGTCGTCTCCGGTGAACAAACCCTGCATATAGCTCTCAAACGGGATCGTCTTGGGCACCGCGGTGGAGACACCTTGGTAGAAGGCCGCTCGGTCGACGTATTTTTGCATGTCCCCCAGGCGCGGGTCGGTCGCCGCTGGAGCGCCCTCTCGGACGGAATACCCCAGGTTCTTTTCGTTGTAGTTGTCAGCCACCTCGGGGGTGATGAGGTAGCGGAGAAGCTTCCGGGCGGCATCGGGATTCTTGGCCTTTTCCGGGATCCACAAGGCCAGGTCCAGATTGACTCTGACCTTGAGGTCTTCCGCGCGCTCCGTCATCGGCAGGGGGAACACTCCGAGCTCTGCTTGGGGATTCAGTTTCAGAATGTCTGGGAGCGCCCAGGGGCCTTGGAAATACATTGCCGCCTTCCCTCGGGCGAAGGCGACGTTTCCGTCTCCGTACTTGAGTCCGGTTGCATTCTTGTTGGCGTATTTGTCAGCGATGGTCAGAGCCTTGCGCAAGGGCTCCCGAAAGTTCCGGCTGAAGGAATACTCCGAGTCCGGGTCCACTTGGTCGCCCTGCTCGCGCAATGTGCTGAAGAAGTCAGCGACGTCGATCGAGCCACCGATGCTGTAGTCGACGATGCCCTGGGCGACGGTCCACGCCGCGGCAGACGTCAGGCAGATGGGGGTCTCACCGGCTTCCAGGAGGGCATCGCACACGTCAAGGAACTCTGAGTGGGTCCGAGGGACGTCGAGACCGTGTTTGTCGAAGATCTCTTTGTTGTAGAGAGTTGCAGCCGAGGTAACGGAGTATGGAATCGTGCTTACTCGATCCGGATACGTGGGGTACTGGTCTACAAGCTCCATGAAGCGTGGAGCGATCCCCGCCTCGCGGGCTATGTCGGACAAGTCCGAGAGCTCTCCACGCTCCTGGAACCGAGCCATCTCGTAGTTGTAGTTCAGCAATCCGAGATCTGGGGGAGCAGCCCGAGCGAAGCCCGATGAGAGGTTGGACGCCGTATCGTGCACGGCCTTGAGGAGGTCTCCCTGGGCCGCATTGAAGCGATCCACAACTTTTCTGAAGTAGGGAATAGCTTCTGGCTTCGACTGGTAGAGCCTTACCTCGCTGGAGCGATTCGTCCACCCACATCCCGCGAGGCCGAGACCGAGGGCGCCCAACGAAGCGCCGATCATGGCTCGCCGACTCAGCGTGTGCGCACTCATGACACCCTTGCCCTCCACGTTGGCCTCCTGTGTTCTAGAACACGTTCATCAGTGGCATTAAATATATCCACTAAATAAAAGAGAGGCAATACCCTGGACTAATACAGATCCACAAGGGCGAGGACAGAGCCGGGGAACGCAGAATGGAGGCCGGGCAGTGAGTGGCAGATCAAGCAGAGCGGGGTCCTCTCGGGTCGTTCGGTCGATGAACGCCCGGACGGTACTCGCCACGATGTGGAAGGGCGAGCCGATGACGGCAAACTCCCTGATGCAGAGTACCGGTCTGACCCGGGCTACCGTCCTGGCTCTTTGCAAGGACCTGGCGGACGAAGGATGGCTGGTCGAGGCCGAGAACTCCAGGGATGCGGGCACCTCCACCAAGGGGCGCCCATCTCTGCGGTATGTCTTCAATGCGCGGAAAAAGATCGTTGTGGGTGTCGATGCGGGGCAGCATCGACTCAAGGCGACGGTGGCAGATTTGTCCGCCGCCTCCCTCGGTACGGCCCAGAACTCGATGGGCCACGGTTGGGGAACGCCGCAGCAGCGCCGAGATGCCATCGTACGAACCATCGACCAAGCGCTCGTCGATGCTGCGGTCTCGCCCACCGCGGTGGATTCGGTGGTCTTCGGCGTCCCTGCTCCCGTGGATCTCGACGGGATGTCTCCCGAAGGTCCGAACGAGTACTGGCACACGATGAATCCCGGTCTCAACCGGCTGGTCGACGACAGGGGATGGCTCGCTCGGGTCGAGAACGACGCCAACATGGCCGCCTTCAACGAGCTGAACTGCAACCCGGAATTGCGGGAATCATCCTTCGCGGCGTTGCTGGTTGGGAGGAGGTATGGGGCCGGGATCGTATTGAACTCGCAGCTCCTGAGGCAACGTCGGGGCAATGCTGGCGAGCTGGAGATTCTTCACATGGTGGATGGAGTCGGAGGGGCCGACGGCGCCGGGTACAGCGCTCAGGTCCTTGCCGTTGAAGCCATCGAGCGGGCAAAGGCAGGTTCCGGCCCGTCCACAAGCCTGTCGATGTGGTCGGAAGGGACTATTCGCGCCGAGCACGTTTTCATGATGGCAGACCAGGGGGACGACGTCGCACGAGAGATCGTGGACAAGGTCGCCGATCGGATTGCTCGGGTCTGTGCTCTGCTGGCGGGGCCGCTCGGGCTCGAAGGGGTAGTGATTTCCGGGGGCATGGCCCCAGCGCTGAGCAGCCTGGTGTCGCGCATCCAGGAGTCCGTCCAGAATTATTTGTATGCCCCGTGGCTGAAGATCTCAGCTTCTGCCACTGGTGCGGACGCCGTGTGCAATGGCGCTGTTTTCGCGGCCATCGAAGGGGTACGGGAGCGGGCCCTCAAGGGGCTTTAGCGGTCTCGGCGGCCTCTTTGCCGCACCCGGGCCTTGGCCGCGGCGGACACGCTCAGGCGGCGGAGGACCCCTTGGCGCGTGCCACCTCCGTGCTCCGCTCGTCGTTCGAGAAGACTGCGGCTTCATCGTGAGCGAGATTGTGCCCCGAAACGGAGTCGAAGAAGTGGCAGTGCCCGGTCGGCGCCAACCATACGCGGTCGAACCGTTTGAGCGGACTTCGTCCCGTGGTCCTGACGATGATGTGGGCCGGCCGTTCCGTGTTCGGAGAAACAATGGTGATGGGCGATCGGCGGGGGAGCGAGACGTGGACATACGCGTCCGCACCCAGCTCCTCCACGAGTTCTACCTGTGCTTCGAAACCCTCGGATGCCTCGACGACCTCGAGATCTTCTGGCCTGATCCCCAGGTGCACGGTCGGGCTCAGGGTCCGTGCACGCATCTCGTCGGGGAATTCGATGGTTGCGTTGTCAAGCCGTACGCCGCAGGGCTCGACGGTGCCTGAAAGGACGTTCATGGAGGGGGAACCGATGAACCCGGCCACGAATTCGTTGGCGGGGTGGTCGTAGAGGTTGGCCGGAGTGTCCACTTGCTGGAGTCGGCCGTCCTTCAGCACGGCGACGCGGTCGCCCATGGTCATGGCTTCCGTCTGGTCGTGAGTGACATAGACCGTGGTGACACCGAGATGCTCCGTCAGCTCGGAAATCTGGCTTCTCGTCTGCACCCGAAGTTTCGCGTCGAGGTTGGACAACGGTTCGTCCATCAGGAAGATTTCAGGCGATCTGACAATGGCTCTGCCCATGGCCACGCGCTGACGTTGGCCCCCGGACAGCGCCTTGGGTCGGCGGTCCAGGTAATCGGTGAGATCGAGCAGCCGGGCCGCTTCCTTGATTCGCCGGTCGCGTTTGGCCTTGGGGAACTTGGCGATTTTGAGCGGGAAGCCGATGTTTTCGCGGACGGTCAGATGCGGATAGAGCGCGTAGTTCTGGAACACCATGGCAATGTCGCGGTCCTTGGGGTGGAGAGGGGTTGCGTCCCGGTCTCCGATCCAGATCCGGCCGTCGCTCACTTCTTCGAGGCCCGCCAACATTCTCAGGACCGTGGACTTCCCGCATCCGGACGGCCCGACGAGGACCAGAAACTCTCCGTCGTGGATGTCGAGATTCAGGTCAGAGACCGAATCTCTCATCGCACCCGGGTACCTGCATGTGACGTTCGAAAGGCTGACACTCGCCATCGGAACTCCTGACGTGGGGCGCCGTGCCCCCGGTGGGAATTTATTTAGGCCAAATATAAACTCTGTGCGGCAAATTTCATAGCCCACATCACACTCGACGCGAGTTTTCTTTGGCGTGCAGCCAGCCCTGGGGCGCCGAGGCGCATGCGGTCCACCTCGCGGCGGACCGCATCGCCCTCAGCCGGTGATCCCCTCGAACACTGCGCGTGCGGTGCCGGCGATGGCGGCCTTCTGGGCGTCGGTGTCGTCTGTGCGGCGCGACGTGCTGAAGACCGACATGACGATCGGTCCGCCCTGCTCCGGCCAGATGACGGCGACGTCGTTGGACTCGCCGTGGGTGCCGGACCCGGTCTTGTCGCCCACGAGCGTTCCCTCGGGGAGGCCGGCCCGGATCTGTTCGGCACCGGTCGTCGACTCCTTCATCCACCCGACCAGTTTGTCGCGTCCGGAAACGGACAGTCCGCCACCGAGGGCCAGGCGGTTCAGTGTTTCGGAGAACGCGGCAGGAGTGGTGGTGTCGAGACCGCCGGAGGCATCGTTGAGGTCGGGCTCGATCCGGTCGAGCCGGGTCGTGAGGTCGCCCGTGGAGCGCACGAAGTCGGTCACGGCCTCAGGGCCGCCGCACTGCTCCATCAGCAGGTTCGACGCCGTGTTGTCGCTGACCGTCAGAGCGGCAACGCAAAGTTCCGCGACCGTCATCCCGTCCACCAGGTGCTGGCTGGTCACCGGAGCGTAGGCCAGGAGGTCCTCCTGGGCGATGTCGACGTGCCGCCCGAGCAACTTCGGGTCCTGGGAGGCGAGGTTCAGGACCGTCGCGACCACCAGAACCTTGCTCACCGAGCAGAGCAGGAAGGGTTGTTGATCCCGGTAGCCGAAGCACGCACCGGTCGACGTGTCGATGGCGTGGACACCGATCTCGCCGTCGAGCTGGCGTTCGAGTTCACGAAGCTCGGAGACCACGTCGGACTGCCGCGCGCGGCCAGTAGCCTGCGTGCCGCCGCCGGACTGTGCAGGGCCCGGGGCCGATGCTCCCGCGGCGGTGGCGATGAGGGTCGCCGGGATCGCGGCGGCGGCGCCCGCCAGTATCGTTCGGCGGGTCATGGAACTCGAGGCGGTCTTTCGACCTGCGGATCGGGCGGAATGTTCCTGGGGAAGACGGAACGACATGGTCAGCCTTTCTCTTGGGGGTGAGGGCCGTGAGGCTGGGCGCCCCGACGGCGCGTGGGGTCATCCGACCGGGCGCAACGGCAACCGACGCACGACGTCGTCATCCGCGGCCGCGGGCGACCGATGTTTCCTGGCCCACTCTATCTCGCCCGTGTCGATGAGTTTCTGAAGACGTTCCAGACGGGCGGCCGTCGTTTGGTCTTCCGGCTGGTGGATCGAGAGAGCGAGCCTGCGATCTTCCTGCACCACGAGCGTCAGGTTGCTCAGGCGCAAGGTCCCCACCCAGGGGTTGTCCACGGTCTTGACGTGGTTGGCCTCGCGCACCACGTCACCGGAATCCCAGAGCCTCCGGAATTCGGCGTGGGTACGGAGCTTGTCCAGATGTGCTCCCCAGTCGGGGTGCTCGGGGGATTCGCCGAATGACGCGCGCAACTTGGCCACGAGAATCCGAAGCTGCTCGGGATCATTCCGGTAGGCGTTCTGCCACGTTCGGTTCTCCAGCAGCTGGTGGACGCAGGAGCGATCCGCCACCTTGTCCGCGTCGTCGAACAGAAAACGGAAGGCCGGGTTGTAGACGCGCCACCGGTAGAGCTCATCGTGGACCATCGCGGGGTACGGCATGGCCTTGTCCAGCATCGCACGGAGCCGGTCGTCGATGATGCTTGTGCCCGGGCGTTGGGCCTGCGCGGGGTAGCCACCGAGCCGAAAAAGGTGGGCGCGCTCTTCGGGCTCGAGCAACAGCGCGTCAGCAATGGCGGTCAGGACGTCCACGGAGGCATGGACTTCGCGGCCCTGCTCGAGCCACGTGTACCAAGTGGTCCCGACGTGGGCCAGAACCGCGACCTCCTCGCGGCGCAATCCCGGCACGCGGCGTCGCGGTCCGCACGGCAGGCCGACGTCCCGAGGCGTGAGCCGATCGCGGCGGCTGCGCAGGAATGCGCCTAGCTCGTGATTGCTCAGCTCCTGGGAGGTCGTCCTTGTCATGAGGACATTCTTGCAAGGTTGAGAACCAGGTGGGAAGCCCTCAGCCTGGTAGTGGCACTACCAGCATGGCCCGGCACTGCCACTGTCTTCCCCACGGCAGCATGGTGGTGACATGAACAAACCAATCCTTTGGCCGCTGCACCTGGCGGCCCTGCTGTCCACTTTCGTCTTTTCCCTCGGGTCCATGACGGCTCCCCAGATGAAGGAATCACTCGGGGCCGACGGCGGCCAGAGTGCGCTCATGGTCGGCATTTTCGCCGCCGCGTTCGCCTCCGGGATCATCTTCTGCGGCCGTTTGGGGGACAAATTCGGGCGACGCCGGCTGTTCATCATCGGCATGCTGGGGCTCGCGGTGTGCTCCGTCGGTGTGGCCTGCGCGTGGAGCCCCGGTACGGCCATCGCGGCCCGAGTCGCGCAAGGTTTCGCCGCCGCGGCGATGATGCCGCAGATCCTGTCGATCATCCAGTCCGCCGTCTCCGGCACGGATCGGATCCGTGCGGTCGGGGTCTACACGGCCGCGGCCGGCGTGGGCACCGTGGCCGGTCAGGTCATCGGCGGGTTCCTTGTCTCTGCGGGCGGTCCCGACCTGGGGTGGCGGCTGGCGTTCGCCGTATTCGCTGTCCTCTGCGTTCTGGCCGGGCTGAACGCATTCCGTCTGCCCGCCGATGGAGGGAAACCGCAGCTGCAGACCGACCCGGTCGGGGCATTGCTGCTGCTGACCGCGCTCGGAAGCCTGATCACCGGGCTCTCGCTGGGGCCCAAGGCGGGTTGGCCGAACTGGTGCGTGGCCCTGATAGTCGTTGCCGTGGTGGCACTCGCCGGGCTGGTCCTCCAACAGAGGAGCACCGCTCGGCGCGGTGGGCAACCCCTGCTTCCTCCGGAGGTTCTTCGTGCCCGTCCTCTGGCGATCGGCGGCGTCATGGCCATGGTGTTCTTCGGCGGATACGGGGCATGGACGTTCAACTACGCCGTGCTCACCCAGTCCGGCCGAGGCGAGCCCGCCTGGCTGTCCGGGACCGTGCTCGTTCCCTTCTGCGTGGCTTTCCTCCTGGCGTCGTTGCAGTACCACCGCATCACCGCCCGGCTGGGTGGGCCGGGCACCATGCTGGTCGGTGCCCTTCTTCAGGGCATTGGTCTGGTCGGCGTCGGCCTGGTTTCCCTGGTGTCCGACGCCGGCTGGGAATGGTGGTTCCAGGTGCCCGCCGTCGTGCTGGGCGTCGGTCAAGCGCTCCAATTCGGTTCCTTGGTCTCGACCGTGATGGCGGAAGTCCCGGAACGTGTCGGGGGACTGACCGGTGGTCTGATCTCGACGATGCAGCAAACCGGGATTGCCGCCGGTGTCGCCACGATCGGCGCGGCCTACACCTGGTTCCAGTCCCTGTTCACGCCCACCCAGGCATTCGGCATCGTCTCGGTCGGGCAAGTGGCACTGGTCGCGGCATTCGCCGTGGGCGCCGTCGTGCTTCGACGGGCCGCCAAGTCAGCCGCTTCCGAGACCTCGGTACCTGCAACGACCGAGTATCCGGGCCGGGTCGAAAACCCAACGGGGATCGAGCAGCCGGCGCCGACACCATCAGGGGTTCGCTGCTCCTGATCCTGCGGGGCGGTTACCGGTGGTCGATCCTCGCCCCGACCAGGCCGGCGGTGGCCTCCGCGATAGCGCGCTCCTCATCGGTCGGAACCACCAGCACGGTGATCGCGGAATCATTGCCGGAGATCACGCGCGTCTCTGCGCTGCGGACCTCGTTCGCGTCCGGGTCGAGGGTGATGCCGAGGGCACTCAGCTCGTCCACCACGAGCCTCCGGAACGCCGACGAGTTCTCGCCGATCCCGGCCGTGAAAACGAGGCACTGCATCCCGCCGACCGCCACGTGGTAGCCGCCGATGTACTTGGCGAGGCGATAGGCCGCCATGTCCATGGCCAGCTGAGCCCTGGAGTCCCCGGAGCCGGCGCGCTGCTCGAGCTCCCTCATGTCGTTGGTTCCGCCGACGGCGGCCAGGCCGGATTCCTTGTTCAGGATCTCGTCCAGCCGCTCGGCGTCGACGTCTTTGTTGCGCGTCAGGATTCCGGTGAGCACGGAAGGGTCAATATCGCCCGAACGGGTCCCCATGACCAAGCCGGCCAGGGGCGTGTAACCCATCGACGTGTCGATCGATGCTCCGCCCCGGATGGCCGTGACCGATGCGCCGTTGCCAAGGTGCGCAATCACGGCGTCGAAATCCTCACGGTCCGCCCCGAGGAACTCCGCCGCCTTACCCGTGACGTAGTCATGACTGGTGCCGTGGAAGCCGTAACGACGGATGCCGTGCAGACGGTAGAAAGCATCGGGGATGGCATAGCGCCAGGCCTTTTCCGGGAGGGACCGGTGGAAGGCCGTATCGAAGACGACCACCTGCGGCATCTCCGGCCACTTCTTCTGGATGGCCCTCAGCCCGAGAGCCGCCGCAGGGTTGTGCAGCGGCGCCAGGGGCGCCAGACGCTCGATCGCGCGAATGATCTCATTGTTCACGATCACGGGCGCCGAAAAGCGTTCGCCACCGTGCACGACCCGGTGCCCCACGGCGTCGATCTCCCGGCCGTTCAATTCCCGATCCAGGCGCTCCGCCATGACGTCCAGCGCCTGGGAATGATCGGCGATGTCCCCGCCCTCACCGATGTTCTCGATCAGACCCTTGGTGAGCACCTCGTCCCCCTCCGCGCCGAGGGTCGCCTGTTCCAGCGTGATCCGCTCGTTGATCGCCGGCATCGAGGACGTGTACGGGGTGACGTTCTCCTCCGAGGTGGTGACCTCGCGTACCTGGTACTTGATCGACGAAGATCCGGAATTGATAACGAGGACGAGCATGGCGTTCCCTTCGCGTCGTGACGGTATGAGGCTCATTATTCCACCGTCACGACGCGCAGGAAGACGCCTGTGAATATCAGTTCTTCGGCCTGACAAGCCTGCCCGCGGCGTCGTCCTCCGCCGCAATCTCCGCAACCTTGTAGTGCATCTTCTTGCCCGTCGGGGTCAGAGGGACCTCGTCCACGAACCGGTACTCGCGAGGGCGCTTGAAGTCTGCCAGCCGCTGGTTGGCCCGGCAGAGCTCATCCAGCTCTTCGGGGGCAGCGCCGTCACCCTCCGGGATGATGTATGCGGCAACCCGCTGGCCCCAGTGGGGGTCCGAAACGCCGACGACGACGGCGCTCGCGACGCCCGGGTGCTCCTCGAGGACCTCCTCGACCTGGACGGGATGAATATTTTCCCCTCCGGAGATGATCATGTCGTCCTTGCGGCCGACCACGGTCACGAATCCCTGCTCGTCCCACGTCGCGAGGTCGCCCGGGTACAGCCACCCATAATGGAACTTTTCCTCGTCCCGATCCGGATTGTTGTAGTACGAGAACCCCGACTTGGGCGAGCGCATGATGACTTCACCGATCTCGGTGTTGTCCTGCGCGGCGGTCTCCTCGGGCGTCGCGACGCGGTCCTCGAAGATCCGCACGACGGCGACGTCGTCGTCCGTGCTGGCCCGGCCCGCGGTGCCCGCGTGATCTGGTAGATCCTCGGGGCGGAGGAACGTGTTCCAGAATGTTTCCGTGGTGCCGTACCCGTTGAAAATGCGCGGCGTCAGGACATCCTGGTAGCGGATGGCGTCGGCCCGCGACAGCGGTGCACCCATCGTGACGATGCCCCGCAGCGTCGAGAGGTCGCGAGGGCGTCGCTCTTGTGCGGCGGCGAGCATGCCCAGTGTCACGGGGGCACCGATGAGGAACGTGATGCCGAGCTCCTCCGTCAGGTCCAGGGCCTTGTCCGGGTCGAAGGCGCGCATCGGGACCACGGAGCCGCCCGAGTAGAACACCGGGTTCGGGCCGCCCGAGTAGAGACCCCCGCGGTGGAACCACGGGGTCGTGTTGAGCGTGCGATCATCTGGCGACAAGGGGAAATGCATGATGACGTCGTGCGCGGAAATGACCTCGACGAGGGAGGGCAGCGGAACGCCCTTCGGCATCCCGGTGGTTCCGGAGGTGTAGAGGCGGGTCGACTCCTCGTAGGTCGAGAAATCTTCCGGAACGTGCGGGCGGTTATCGGGAGCGCTCTCGACGGCATGCCAGAAGTCGACGACGTTCTCGCCCGTTCTGCCCTCCAGGACCCACTCGGTGGGCGTATCGGTGGCCAGTTCGACGGCGTGTTCCGCGGTCTGCTGGTACTTGCCGGTGTACACGAAGACCTTCGGCGAGCTGTCGTCCAGAATATGGGAGGTCTCGCCCGCGGAGAGCCGGTAGTTGATCGGTACGCTCACCGCGGCGATGCGCTGGGTCGCGAGGTAGAGGATCGCGAATTCCGGGCAGTTGGGCAATTGGTAGACGACGGCGTCACCGCGGCCGACGCCGGCCTCGGCCAGCGCGGACGCCGTGCGGGCGACGTCGGCGTCGAGCTCGGCGTAGGTCCAGTTGCGCCCGGTCTCCGGATCGATGATTGCCGAATCGTTGCCGTACCGACGAATATTGCGGCGGAAGCCCGCCTCATAGGTGAAGGCGCCTTCGAAGTATTCCTTGAAGCGTTGGGGGTCGTACACCTTCCGCATCTCCTGATTTCAATGAGTGATTTACATAGCTAAACTATAGATATTCTGCGCCGCGTCCGAGACTCCGGCAGGTGGGGTGCGGTGCGTTGGAGACGCGGACAGGTGCGGTGGCAGGCATAGAAATTTCTATGACACCCGGTCTAGCACAAAGCGAATTCGGATTCATCGTCCCGGAACGCACCGAGCCCAGGGAACCAATCATCGCGACCGGGCCGCGGACGATGATTCCCTGGGCTCGACGAGCCGCGGGAGCGCGGGTTACTTGGCTTCGGCCGGGGTTCGGGTTTCGGCGCTGATGAACCACGACTGCTGCTCGAGCTTCTCGATGATTCCGTGCAGGATGTCGGCCGATGTCGGGTCGGCTGCGTCGACGGCGTCGTGGACCTCGCGCATGGTGCCCGTGGTCGCCTCGATCGCCCGAACGATCAGGTCGATGGCGTCGGTGGTCAGCACTTCGCCCTGCGGCATCTCCGGCAGGGTGGTGTCCGCTGCGACGACGCCGGGCCGGCCGTCCGGCGTGGCGTGCAACGCGCGCATGCGTTCGGCGACGTCGTCCGATGAATCACGGGCGATATCGACGACTTCGTCCAGGTTCAGGTGCAGGTCGCGGAAGTTCGGGCCCACAATGTTCCAGTGGGCCTGCTTGCCGACCATGTGCAACGCGATCAGGTCGACCAGGACTTTCTGCAAGTCGTCCCGCAGTTCCCTGGGCGCGACGAAGCCCTTCTCGGCGTTCTCGCGGCGGGTTGCGGTGTCTCCGGCGGGCTGCGGTGCCTTGATGGTGTCAGTCATTGCATCTCCTTGCATTGATGGGCCCACGTTCGGGCCTCGATGTGGTCCGTTTCGATGCGATTCGTCGTGGTTCGATACTGTCTCGCACGACGGGGCGGGTCAGTTGTCCGTGGCCGGGCGCCGTCCCTGCGAGTCGGTCATGTCGCCGATCGCCTCGTCACCGGGTTCGCCCTGAGCACCCGGTTCCCGGCGATAGGCTTCCTCCTCCTCGGGAGTCATGCCGATCTTCTTTTCTCGGGATTCTTCGGGGTCGTTCGTACGGCTCATCGTGCACCTCCTTGGTTCTCGGCGGGCCGGGCGATGTCTCACGTCCCCTGTTGCCGGGCCGGCCTTCGTTTTCCCACGTCAGGTCACGTTTTCGACGATACTCGGCGGCCGAGGGGCAGGAAAGGGGTGTCAGCTGTCGGTGGACGGTGCTCGAGGCGGCAGTTTTGTGCGTCGTCCCCGCTCGAGGCGGCAGTGGCGTGCAGTTTTTCGGCCCTTTCGCCGCACGCCAGTGCCACTTCGGCGCCGGAGAGGGGCGGTTGTGCACGGGATTGCCACCTCGGGCTGCCCTACGGGGCGACCGATAGGGGCCGGCCACGTCTGGTGAGAAGGAACCCTCGCGAACTCGTGTTCCGGCGCACGAGCACTTGGATGAGAATCAGGTGCCGGACCCCATCACATGCGTGACCAAGTCCGGGACCTGGGTCGCTCCAAATCAGTACTCCTCGGAGCCACACCACGAAGCCGATACACACGCGGATAGGTGTGGCCTAGTTGCCGCGGCATGTCAGGGGGGCCGGAGGCACGCGGAGCGTCACAGTTCGCTATGGCCTCTGCTGGGCTCTGATGCGGGGAGCGACGTTTATAGCCGTGAACAAGCTTCTCTCAATCACCTGAACTGTGATTTGAGTGCTCCTTCGTCCGAGGCTCGCAGCCAGCGGTCGAAGACTCTCCTACTCCTTCATATCGCCAACGCACCAGGCGCTCGATGCAGGTACTCAACGAAGGTCAGCCGAGCTGATCGGCGGGGCGCAAGAGGACCTCGTTGATGGCGAGGTGCCGAGGCCGACTCAGCACGAAGGCGATGACCTCGGCAACCTCCTCCGGTTTGACCGTCGCGGCGTCGTAGCCTTTCTGTACTTGTTCACGGGTGGCCTCATCAGTGATATGGAAGGGCAACTCCGTGTCCACCACACCCGGTTCGATGAGGGTTACTCGCACGAGGGGCAGCAGCTCCTGGCGCATCGACTCCGACCATCCGTTGATTCCCCACTTCGTCGCGGCATAGACCCCATTGGTCGCCCGGGCGGTGCGTCCGGCGACGGAGGACAGGTTGATCAGGTCCCCTCCGTCGCCGTTCTTCAACTGGTCGAGGAACACCTCGGTCGCGGTGATCGCGCCGAGCAGGTTCGCCTCGACCATGCTCCGATAGTCCTCGCGACGATCCGAGGAGAACGGGCCCAGGAGCATCACCCCGGCGTTGTTGACCAAGACGTCCACCCTGCCGAGCTCGTCCTGGACTCGTTGCGCTGCCGCAACGAGTTGGTCCCGATCCGTCACATCGGCCTGGATCGCGATCGACCCGTTGCCGATCTCGTCGGCCAGTGCCTCAATCCGATCTCGACGGCGCGCTAGCACTGCGACTCGATACCCCTTGCCGGCCAAGGCCCGCGCGGTCGCCGCGCCTATGCCCGAGGACGCGCCGGTAATGACCGCGACGCGGTGAATACTCTGGTTCTCAGTCATATGATGACTCCTTCATCTCGATATGTGTCGCCCTCCTAGGCAGGAAGGCAGGGAAGCACTGCTTCGGTTCATCGCATCAGTGGGCCGGGCCCCGAGGAAGTCACTGGTAATTCCTCCCTCGCCGTCGTGACTCTGGGAAGTAGAAACGGACGGCGGACCGGTCACTCGACAAGCGCTTGGTGTCGTTGCCCGCGTTCTCCGGGCACAATCAGGACGAGGGCCGCGAGGAAAGCGATAGCGAGCATCACGCTGCCGCCTATATAGGCATCGACGATGCGGCTCTCCAAAGTGGTTGCCCCCGCCGCCACGGTCGTGAGGATGGCGACGCCGAGCGTGGAACCAAGCTGATGCGCGGTGTTGACCACCCCGGAGGCGGCCCCGGCGTCTTTGGGTTGAGCGCCGGCCACACCGGCTGAGGTCAATGGTCCGAAGGCGATGCCCTGCCCCAGTCCCAGCAGGATCAGCGGGCCCACTGCACCGAGGAGGAACGAGGGCTCCGCGGTGATCCGGGTCATCCAGATCATCCCCGCGGTGACTAGGAGAAGCCCGGCGACGAGGAGCGGGGCACTGCCAAGGCGGCGAGTGAGGCGAGAGACGAACAAGGATGAGACGAACTGAACTACGGTCATTGGCAGGAACCCGAGACCAGCCTGTAGTGGGGTCCAGCCGTAGACGCCCTGAAAGAGCTGGGTGGTGAAGAAGAAGAAAGCGATCATCGTCCCGGCGAACAGCAACCGGGCGGCCGCAGCTCCCGAACGCTCCCGGCTGGCGAAGAGACGCAGAGGCATGATCGGCTGCCGGGCCTTCCACTCGTTGACCACGAAGGCGGACAGAACTACCAAGCCGGCGATGACCGGCCAGATCGTCAGCGCGTTCGACCAGCTCCTTTCGCCGGCGTTGATGATCCCGTAGACGAATGCGCCCATGCCGAGGGTCGATGTCAGCGCTCCGACGAGGTCGAAGCGGCCTCGCATCATCTCGAAGAAGGGCAGGAACCTCAGCGCCAAAACCATCATGACGATCGCGATCGGCACGTTGACGTAAAAGCCTGCTCGCCACGAGATCCACTGGGCGAGCGCCCCGCCGATGACTAGGCCTAGGCTCGCCCCGAGCCCCGCCGTGGTGCCGTATGCGGCGGTCGCACGGATTCGCTCCGGACCGGCCGGGAAGATCGAGGTAATCAGTGCCAGCGAGGACGGCGCAACAATGGCAGCGCCGATTCCCTGGAACGCCCGAGCAGCGACGATCCAGGCTTCGTTCTGCGCGGTGCCGACGAGCAGGGAAGCCACCCCGAACAGGACCAGCCCGAGAATGAACACACGACGACGCCCCAGCAGGTCGCCCATACGAGCGCCCAGCAGCAGCAATCCGCCGAAGACGAGGGTGTAGGCGTTTTGTGCCCAGGCCATGCCGCTGGGTGAGAGGTCCAGGCTCTGCTGGATCTGGGGGAGGCCGGTGAAAATGATGGAGTTGTCGAGCACGATCATGAAGTAGCTGACCAGAACGATCATGAGAATCACACCGGTGTGCAGCCCCGAGGTCCGCGCAGGACTGGAGGAGGACGAAAGTGAAACCATGTTTTTCAGTCCACCTGCGCTCCGTCCAGCGAGGAAGGGGCAACTGATAGGTGTACTGGCAGTTCCCCCCTAGAGTCGCGCACAGGCGGCTACCGTTGAAGGCATGGAACATCGTGCCCAGGTCGCCGAGTTCCTGCGCACGCGCAGGGACCGCATCACACCGGATCAGGCAGGCATCATCGGCGGTGGGCGCCGACGCGTGCCGGGCCTTCGCCGTGAGGAGGTCGCCCTGCTCACCGGCGTCAGCGTCGAATATTATGCGCGCATGGAGCGCGGCGACCTCGCAGGGGTTTCCCTCGAGGTGCTCGATGCACTCGCTCGTGCCCTGCAACTGGATGAGGCCGAGACCGACCATCTGGCCGATCTTGCCCAGGCGGCCGCGCCGACGCCGCCGCGCCATCGGAGATCCAAACCGACTCCTCAGACCGTGGAACCCACGCTGCAGCGGTTCCTGGATGCGGTGACCGGAGCCCCGATGTGGGTCAGGGACCGGCGTCTGGATTTCGTCGCGGCCAACCCGCTGGGTCGGGCCCTCTACGCGCCGATGCTTGACGATCCCGCCAACCGGGGCAATACGGCTCGGTTCACTTTCCTCAACCCGGCCTCGCACGTCTTCTTCCCCGATTGGGAGGCCAACGCCGAGGGCATGGTGGCCACCTTGCGCACCTACGCCGGACAGAGCCCGCACGACAAGAAGCTCACCGATCTGATCGGCGAACTCGTCACCCGCAGCGATACCTTCCGTTACCTGTGGGCCAAGCACGATGTACGCCATCATCGTGCGGGGCTCAAACGCATCCACCATCCCGTTGTTGGCGACTTGGAGCTCTCCTATGAGGCGATGGAGCTGCCGACGAACCCCGAGTGGTTCATGTTCGCCTTCACCGCCGAACCCGGGTCAGCGTCCGAAGAACGGCTCAAGTTGCTGGGTAGCGTCGCGATCAGCAGTGACGTGTCGGCTTCGCAGCACTGACCGATCGTGTCGATCGGTGTCGACAATCCACGTGGTGCCAGTTCCTCCTACGCCCATGCGATCCGCCCTGCCGTATAGAGCATGGGCCGGATCCCACCTGACCACGTCGAATCCTTCATGGCGGACGTCGCCGTGTGGTCGGGTGCGGCCCTGTGAACATCCCCGACGCCGGTCTCCGCGACCCCGGTCTGCATCAGAGGGGGATCGCCAGACCACCGTGAGATAAGCTCTCACGCTCTGCCGGCACCTGCGCGAAAAAGGTGTACTGATAGTTCCTCCCTCACGCCCCTGGACGCGCCTACCGTGAGAGACATGACTGAGAACATCACTCTGAACAACGGCGTCGAAATGCCCGCACTGGGCTTCGGCGTTTTCCAGACTCCGCCCGAACAGACCGTCGACTCCGTCGTCGAAGCGTTGCGTACCGGCTACCGTCTCATCGACACCGCCGCCTCCTACTTCAACGAGCGGGAGGTTGGCGAAGGAATCAGGCGTTCCGACATCGACCTATCCGAGGTGTTCGTCGAGACGAAGCTGTGGATCAGCGACTATGGCTACGACGAGGCGCTGCACGCATTCGAAAAGTCCGCGGGGAAGCTCAGAGTTGACCAGATCGATCTACTCTTGCTGCACCAGCCGCTGACATCTGACTTCGACCGGACGGTCGCCGCGTACCAAGCCCTGGAGAAGCTACTTGAGGACGGGAAGGTCCGCGCGATCGGCGTCAGCAACTTTATGCCGGACGCCCTGGAACGGTTGCTGGATCGGATCGACGTCGTGCCGGCTGTGAACCAGGTCGAGGTGCACCCGTACTTCACCCAGCCTGAAGTGCAGGCCGCTAACAAAGAACACGGCATCCTCACCCAGGCTTGGTCTCCAATCGGGGGGATCACCAGCTATCGAGGCGACTCCGACCGTTCGACCTTCAACGACCCGGTCATCGGAGGGATCGCCGAGGCACACGGGAAGACCCCCGCTCAGGTGATGCTGCGCTGGCACTTGCAGCAGGGCCGCTCTGCGATCCCCAAGTCGGTCAATCCCGAGCGAATCGCCGCGAACTTCGACGTGTTCGACTTCGAACTCTCCCCGGATCAGCTGGCCACGATCGACGGTCTGAACACCGGCCAGCGCGGTGGCCCCGATCCGGACAGCGTGACCTTGGAAAGCTTCCACCGAGACATTCCCGAGGTCTGAGCGTCGGCTCCGGGAACGGCAGATGCCGAGCAGAGATAAGGAGCCCACCAGCGCTGTATACCGGTTCGCGGCGATCGGTACCGGCTGGCAGATCCGCACGAATCATCCCCTGTCCGATGCTGTGACTACAGAGATTGCCGCCTTGTGCGAACACTTCGATCGGACCTGGTCGCGGTTCCGTGCCGACTCGATGGTCACCGAGATCGCGCAAGCGCACGACGGGGGACGATTCGTGTTCCCTGCCCGCGATGCGTCATTGCTGGACCTCTACGACGGCTTGGTGGACGCAACCGCCGGGGGAGTGGACCCGCTGATCGGCAGGGATCTGGAACTGCTGGGTTATGACGCGAACTACTTGCTAAGACCCGACCGCGCAGGCCTGTCGAAGCATGTGCCGGACTCCTGGGACCGCGACCTCCGCCGCGAGGAGACGACGTTGATCGCCTCCCGCCCGGTGCTCATCGACATCGGCGCGGCGGGCAAGGGCCACCTCGTGGATCTCATTGCCGACGTCCTCGTCGCTGCCGGGATCGGTGGGTTCGTCGTCGATGGTGGCGGTGACTTGCGCCATGCTGGCTCCCAGCCCGTCGTCGTCGGCTTGGAACATCCCACCCACATTGGACGCGTGCTGGGCACGGTGAAGTTGCAGCATGCTGCACTGTGCGCCTCTTCGACAACGCGGAGGTCTTGGGGCGAAGGTCTGCATCACATCCTCGACGGCCGTGTGAGAAAACCCGTGCCCGACGTCGTGGCGTCCTGGACCATCGCCGAGGACGCCGCCACGGCCGACGGCTTGGCAACGGCGCTGTTCGTGTCTGACCCTGACCAGCTCACAGAATTCGAGTTCACTTGGGTGCGCATGCTCGCCGACGGGCGTGTGCAGTGGGCGAATGATTTCCCAGGCGAACTGTTCATCTGAGGCCACCGTTGGTAACCATTCCCGACAAAGATTCTTCCAAGGACTATGCGATGAAGCTTCACCATCTCACGAGCCAATCGATTGGTGCCTTGTCCTTCGCCGCCATCCTCCTGACGCTCACGGGCTGCGGAGACGGCGGCGAAGGACCAGGGAACAAGGGGCCAATGTCGCCGGGGCCGTCGACGAGACATCAGGCCGGTTCGGCCGCACCGGGTCGGGCCCCGAGCGGTTATGAGGACGGTACGTACGTTGCCCGCGGCGTCTACGGGGGTGCTCCCTCGCACATGGATTTCACTGTGTCCCTGGAGGGCGGGGTGATCACCGGCGTGGATTCGGAACTGATGGAGGATAACAACGACACCTCCCGGGGCTATCAGGAGCGTTTCGCCGCGGCCGTGCCCGACGAGGTGGTTGGCGAGAGCATCGACAACCTCGAGGTAGGGATTATCGCCGGCGCCAGTGGCTGTGCCGACGGGTTCAATGACGCGCTGGCCAAGATCCGTGACGAGGCCCGTACCGAATCCGGCCATCCAACGGGAATTTCTCACGCTTGGTGAGCACGCCAGAATCTGATCGAGTCAGTCCCCCATCCGTTTGTGGTGCCGGTGCTCAACCGGCTCCCACATCAGATACCTGAGAGTAAGTGGGGTCGGGGTTCTTCCCCCACACCGGTTCGGCAGAATCCTCTGGGTAGTATTTCGGCGCCCGCTCGCCGGGTGACAAAGCAGGCGCGGAAAACCCGTTGGCCGTGGCACCCTGCCCTCGGACGTCGAGCCAGCAATCGTCATCGGTGACCTCCAGCCGATTGCGGTGGTCTTCTGCCGTCAGCCAAGCGCGTGTCCATTCTTCTCCCTGGCGTAGTCCGTGCTCTGACTCAAATGTGTCCACGCGTCGATTTCGGCGATGCGATCCTGGTAATCCTGTTTGACGACCCGGACAGCGTCGCTACCCAGCAACAGGCGGAACGGGACATTCTCATTCTGGACCGCCGCGAGGATGGCCTGTGCTGCGCGGTCGGGGTCCCCCGGCTGTGTACCGTGGGTGTGGTCGTTCTCTTTGCGGCGCGCGCCTGCTGTTTGGGCGTAGTCGTCGATGACGACGCTGGACTGGGCCAGGGAACGGCCGGCGAAGTCGGTACGGAACGCTCCGGGCTCCAACACCATGATCCGGATGCCTAGAGGCGCAACCTCGTGGCGCAGTGCATCAGAGACGCCTTCTAGGGCGAGTTTGGCTGCGGTGTAGTAGCCGGAGCCGGAATTGGACACGGGCGCCCCGATGGAGGAGACGTTCACGATGGTCCCCGTACCGCGTTGGCGCATATGTGGGAGCACGTGCTGGATCAAGGCGACTGGACCGAAGAAGTTTGCCGCGAAAACCTCGTCCGTTTCTTCTTTCGTAGCCTCCTCAATTGCCCCTCGGTACCCATGCCCAGCATTGTTCACAAGCACGTCGATGCTCTCGAACTGTTTTATGGCTGTTTCGACGGCCTTGGCCACGCGGACGCGATCGGTGACATCCAGAGATATCGCTAAAGCAGTCTCTGGGTAGTCTTGGACGAATTCTTGCAGACTGGCCCGGCTTCGGGCTGTGATCACAGCCCGGTCACCGTGACTCAGAACGGCGCGTGCCAGCGCTGCTCCGAGGCCGCTCGATGCTCCTGTGATAAACCACGTGCTCAAGATTGATTCCTCCTGTTGTTTACTCATGTCTGTTTGGGTGCCTCTTCAGCACGTTCTCCCGATCGTCGGTTGAGGCTGGCATAGAAAGTTGTCCGACTGTGCGGGGCCACGCGATCTACGTGAGAGGCATAAGCGCTGGCGATACTTCGCCGGATTTCAGGTTGTGCGTTGTCCACCGGAGTTGCCCAGTCTCCTCCCCAGCGACAGAGTCGCGGCGACCACCACGAGTACGGCGTAGCAGGTGCCGACGTCCGGCCAAGCTCCCCCGAACGGGCTGAGCACCACGAGAGGCGCGAAGACGACAGCCACCATGAGTGCATTGCTGGTTCCGAGGTAGTCCGCGGTCAATCCTGCAGCGAATGTTTGACAGAACCCGGTGAACGACCAGGTCGCCACCAACGCCCCCAAGTCAAAAGCACCCGGTCGCCGCCCGATATGGTTCGAGAGCCGACCGAACACGAGCAGAGACAGAGCCGTCACACCGAGATAACAGACCGTCGTCAGCGCAAGATCAGCGTTCGTGATTCCGTCCGAGACACGGAAAAGGTTGTACAGCGGGACTGGTATCCCAGAAGAGAAAAAGATACTGATGAGGGCAGTCGCCGCTGCGACGAAACCCGCCGGTCGTGGCAATACTGGGACGACGTGCATGTTCATCGTGCATTCACGACCGGGAATCGACCTTCTTCGTCCCAGGACCATCCCTCACGATCCGCTTGGCCTGCCTTGCCTGGCACGTTGGTTGTGCGGTCGGGACAAGCGGGGAGCCAGTGAGGCGAGAGCATGTTGATTGGCATGCCTTCTACGGTAGGAACGACTGCAGCAAGGTAGGAGGAACCAGCAGTACGCCCCTCCGGTTCAATGAGTTCTTGGGGCGAGGTGGCAAACGCGTGCGTCGTCCTTGCTCGAGGTGGCAGTGGTGTGCGGTTTTTGGGCCTTTTATCGCACGCCAGTGCCACCTCGCCATTGGAGGTGGGCCGTTTTCGCACGGGATTGCCACCTCGGCGGTAGGGACCGGCGGCAGGGGGGGGGCGAGCCCATCCCGACTCAGGCGCCCCGAGTTTCCGGCCGGCGGAAAGTTTTCTCGTGGCGGTCCACATCGGAATCCAGAAGCATGGTCCGACAACAGCACATCGGATCACACACACCAGGAGGACGAGATGGAGACTCTCACCGTGATGCTCGCTTGCGGGTCAGGAGCGAGCACAGGATTCATGGCTGCGAACATGAAGAAAGCCGCGAAGGACATGGGCCTGGATGTCGACATCATCGCCCGCAGCGAGAGCGAGATCAGCGAATACCTGAACCGGATCGACGTCCTGATGATCGGCCCGCACCTGGAGTACCTGTTCGACGACATTGACAGCTATATCGGCGATGCCGATATCGGAGTCGTGCTGATGAAACCGGACTATTACTCGACCCTCGACGGCAAGGCGGCGCTCGAACACATGCTTGAGGTCTTCGACGAGGACGACGAGTCATGAAAGGCCTGCTGAACTGGCTGGAGCATTCCTTCAGCCCGCGCATGAACAAGGTCAACAGCAATCTGTGGATCGTCGCCCTCAAGGACTCGATCATGCAGATCCTGCCGTTCATCTTCCTCGGCAGCCTGTTCTCGATGCTCTCGATCCTCAACGAGATCTTCTCCGGTTGGCCCGACTTCCACGGGCTCTACTCGTGGACCATGGGCATGATCTCGTTGTTCGTCGCGTTCCTGATCCCGTTCAACCTCATGGAGCGTCTGCACGCGACGAAACAAAGGCTCATCGCGGGCATGGCGGGTCTGGTGCTTTTCCTGATCACGGTCTCTCCCGCCGTGATCGACGCGGGCAAACCGGGTTTCAAGAACGAAGCGCTCGGAGCCGGCGGCATGTTCGCGGCCATCATCACCGGTCTGATCACCGGGTGGGTCATGAAGCTCTTCGCCTCCTTCACCTTCTTCAAGAACTCCTCCGCCATACCCGACTTCGTGCGCAACTGGTTCGACGCGATGCTCCCGGTAGCCGTCGTCGTCGTCTTCGGTTGGGTCCTGATCGACGTGATCGGCGTCGACCTGTTCCGCGGTATCCAGGCGGTGTTCTCCCCGGTCGCAGACATTATTCAGACGCCGTACGGGTTCGCGCTCATGATGTTCCTGTCCTGCTTCATCTACTCGATGGGGATTTCGGTCTGGGTGCTCTCCCCCGTGCTGCTTCCCGCGATGTACGCGGCGATGGCCGAGAACGTGGCCGGTCACGCCGACCATCTCGTGACCTATTCGTCCGTGTATTCGACCTACCTCTGGATCGGCGGCGTCGGAGCAACCCTGCCGCTGGTCCTCCTCATGCTCAGGGCCAAGTCCACCAGGCTTCGCGCCTTGGGCAAGGCCGGGCTGGTGCCATCGGTCTTCAATATCAATGAACCGGTCATTTTCGGTGCCGTGGCCTGGAACCCGACCCTCATGGTCCCCCTGTGGTTGCAGGGGATCATCCTCCCGTTGCTCCTCTGGTTGCTGACCAAGGTCATCCCGTTGGGTCCGATCCCGGACAAGCAATTCGACCTCTGGTACATGCCGTACCCGATCTCCACGTGGCTCTCGACCGGATCGTTCTCGGCGGTCCTCGTGGCCCTGATCGTGTTCCTGGTCTCCGGCGCCATCTGGTCTCCTTTCCTCAGGGTCTACGACCGACAGCTCGTCAAGCAGAGCGAGGCCGAGGGCCAGAAGGCGGCCGCGGGGGCCAAGGCCCCGGAGACGGGACGGACGACGACGGTGCGCAAGATCAAACGCAAACGTCCACCCATGAACACACCGGCCCCAGACCACGGAACCTCGCCCCGACCCGATCCGACGAAGGAATGAAGATTATGTCGACCACCCCATCCCAGGCTCCGAACGACGAAGCCATGAAGATCATCATCAACGCCGGCAAGGGTCGCACGGACACGTACGCGGCCCTCTCCGCGGTCGCCGAAGGAGACTTTCGACGAGCGGGAGAGCTGCTCGAGAGCGCGGACAAGAGCGTCAGCGAAGCCCACGTGGTACACACGGATCGCATCCAGCAGGAGGCGAGCGGAGAATCGACCGCGTATTCGATGCTGTTCACTCACGCCGAGGACACCCTGATGACGGCCTACGGCGAGTTGCGTCTGGTCCGGAAGATGCTCCCCATTTTCGAGAATTACGAGACGCGCCTCCGGGCGCTGGAAGAACGCGAGGTTGCACAGCCATGAGCCCACAGAACACATTCCCCGCCGACTTCCTGTGGGGCGGAGCCATCGCCGCGAACCAGGCCGAAGGCGCCTGGAAAGAAGGCGGCAAGGGATGGTGCCTGGCCGACATCAACCAGTTCCGGGACGACGTCGCACTGAAGAAGAAGTCGAACAAGGAGATGACCACCGACCAGATCGCCGCCCACGTGGCGGACGAGGACGGCGTGTACCCCAAGCGCCACGGGATCGATTTCTACCACACGTACGACGACGACCTGCGGCTGCTCTCCCAGGCAGGATTCACCTCCTTCAGGACGTCCATCAACTGGGCACGGATCTTTCCCCAGGGCGACGAGGAGAGCCCCAATGAAGAAGGCCTGGCCTTCTACGACCGGCTCATCGATTCCGTGATCGCTCACGGGATGGAGCCGGTGATCACGCTGTCGCACTACGAAATGCCGCTGCACCTGACAACCGCGTACGCCGGGTGGTACTCGAGGGAACTGATCGACCTGTTCCTCCGGTACGCCGAAGCCGTTTTGCGCCGCTACTCGGACCGGGTCAAGTACTGGATCGTGATCAACCAGATCAACCTGATCACTCACGAGTCCTTCAACCACCTGGGCGTCGCGGAGGACAAGGTGGAGGACATCGTCTCCGCCAAGCATCAGGCGGTGCACCACGAGATGGTCGCCGCCGCGGCCGCCACGAGCTTGGGACGCTCGATCTCGTCCGAGAACCGGTTCGGCGTGATGCTCTGCCACACCTTGACGGACCCGGCGTCGCCGAAACCCGAGGACGTCTTCGCCTCGTTCCGTCAGAACCAGATGCAGTACCTCTACTCGGACATCGCCCTGCGCGGCGTGTACCCGGGATATGCTCGCCGGTATTTTGAGGACCGGGACATCGACGTCGAGATCACCGCCGAGGATGAGCGCGTTCTCCGTGAAGGTACCGCGGATTACATGACCTTCTCCTACTACTACACGCGGATCATGGACGCGGCCTGCTGGGCCGCGGGCGACGTCGACGGCCGACCCAACCCGCACCTCGAGGAGTCCGACTGGGGGTGGGCGATCAACCCCACCGGGCTGCGGATGGCGCTCAACGCGTACTGGGACCGTTACCAGGTTCCGATCATGATCACCGAGAACGGATTCGGTGCCCAGGACGTGTTGGAGGACGACGGGTCCGTGCACGACCCCTACCGCAGCGACTACCTGCGGGAGCACCTCAACGCCGTGGCCGAAGCCATCGGGGACGGCGTGGACGTGCGTGGCCACTTCGCGTGGGGTCCGATCGACATCATCTCCTGCTCGTCCTCCGAGATGAGCAAGCGATACGGGTTCATCCATGTCGATCAGGACGACTACGGGCGGGGGAGCGGTGCCCGTACCCTCAAGGACTCATACTGGTGGTACCGCGATTACGTGACCGCAGCCCGGTCGGCGACGCGCAAGAATGCATCCTCGTAGGACGTGAGCAGGACAGGTGTCAGCACGAACTCGTCGAGAAGAACAGCTGGTGGGCATCCTCGCTCGCGAACGGCACGCCGTGTCGGCGTCTACCCTGGCGCGTGCGCTCGCCGTCACGGAACGCTCGGTGCGCAATTACGTTCGCTCGGTCAACGACAGGTTCGGCGCCGAACTGCTGGTGAGTTCCTCCGAGGGGATCAGGCTCGATCGCACGCTCTACGACGAGGTGCGACGCCGCTCCGACGGTCGCCTGCGCATCTCCAGCGCTCCGGAAGAGAGGCTGGACACGCTCATGGTGGCCCTGGTCAGGTCCGCTTCGGTCGACGTCTTCGATCTTGAGGAGCAACTGTGCGTCAGCGTCTCGACCATCGAGGCCGACGTCGCGAGGGCGCGGCCGTTGTTCGCGGAATATGGCCTGACGCTGGTGCGTGAGGGCGACCGAATTGGGATCGAAGGGACCGAGCGGCAGAAGCGCAGGTTCTTGAGATCATTGCTTTACAACGCCTCGGAGAGTGCGGGTCTCGAGGTCATGCGAGGAATCCGCAGCGAGCCCGACTCCGCCGTGGCGCGGCTGCACCGACTCGTGATGACTGGGCTGGAACATTACGGTCACCTCCCCAACCAGTACGTGCTCGGTGAACTCATGACCCACCTGTCCCTCGTCGCCGAACGGTTCGGTCACGACGGGACGGTCGGCGAGACGGGCCCCGCTCGCCGTGACTCGGCGGCCGGTGGGCCAGTAGCCGATGAATCAGCGGCCGAGGCGGTCGCGGAGTCCTTCCGGAAGGTCTACGGTTGGGCCCTTCCTCCCGAAGAACTCGACGTCCTGCGGGCGTACCTCGATGCGGGCCGGGACCGAGATGCGTCGTCGGGCGCGGAGGAGGACGAGGCACTGAGCGTTGTCGCGCGCACAACCGTCGACCACGTGTGCGGACTCTTCGGGCTGGGCCACCCGCGGGACGAAACCCTGGACGCGCTTCTGGTCCACATCCAGAGTCTCGGTCGGCGGGTTCGTAGCGGAAACCAGTGGCTGAACCCGCTCGGTCAAGGCTTCAAAGCGGCCCACCCCGTGGTCCACGAAATCACTCTGCACCTGTCGCAGGCCCTCGAGAGCCATCTCGGGGCAGCGCTCAGCGAGGGGGAGATCGATTACCTGTCCTTCCACCTGGGCACTGCCTTCCAGGACAACATCGACGCCGGCCCACGTGTCACCTACACCATTGTCACGCCCTCCTACGGACGCCTGTCCGAGACAACGATCGATCGGATCGTGCGGGCGGCTTCCGACGACGCGGTCTGCGACAGGACCATCATGGACCTGTCCCACGACGTCACGGCGGTCCCCAGCGACATCATCATCAGCAGCGTCCCTGTCCCGGACGCGGGGGACATTCCGGTCGTCCAGGTCTCCCCGTTCGTCGACGCCGCCGACGCGTCGGCCATTGCCGGGGCCATCGGTTAGGAGAAGCAACGACAGCGGCGTCACCAGGTGAAGGAGAGCATATTGCGTATGCTCGATGCCGACTTGTTTCTGGAGATCGGCGCGGAGACCTCTCCCGAGGCCGCGATCGAGGTCGGTTCTGAGGCCCTTCACCGTGCGGGGTACGTGCAGGGAGACTACGCGGAGGACGTCATGGACAGGGAGAGGCGCTCGTCCACGGCCTTCGGGAACGGATTCGCGATACCGCACTCCCTGCATACCGATGCGCTCAGGTCCGGCGTCTGTATTCTGCGGCCGGAGCGGTCGATGATGTGGCACGGCGAACCCGTGCGGCTGATTCTGTTGTTCGCGGTTGCCCCGGACGGTCTCGTCGTCTTCCGGAAAGTTCTCGACGTGCTGAGTCAGGTACTCACGGATACCGAACGTTTCGAGGAATTCGTGGACGCGGCGGGCAGCAAAGCCGACTTCGTCCGGGCTCTCGACCGCGTCGTCGCGTGACAGAGGGGGTGTCCCCTGTCGACCTCTTGTGGCCCGTCGCGCCGCGTCGTCGACGGTGCGAGCTCGTGGTGAAGCTCGGAGTCAGTGATCGCCCGCCGGCCGAGGAGCCGGAACGGGGGAACGAGGTGCTCCCGCGATGAAACTGTGCTGGATGCCTGCGATGAGCCACTGCGTCAGGCGAGTTGCTCTATGACACCTGGGAGGCGGCGAGCTCCTGATAGGGCCCGGTCGGTCATCGCAGAGGCGTCGATGTGCTCCTCGACCATGGCGTCGTCGAAGATTTCTAGGTCGAGTGCTTCCACCGATGCAAGGTGGTCGACGGTGTCCGGAGTGACCATGGTGTTCATCAACTGCAGGGCACGGCTGTCGGCCGAACCGAGAGAAAGCGCCTCCTTGAGCGTAACGGCGGACAGGCCCATTGGCGTGGCCAGCTCGAGCACATCAGCGATTGCGGCCTGGTTGAGAGCCAGCAACGTATTGTTCAGCAATTTGGCCATCTGGCCGGTCCCCGGACCTCCCAGATGCACGATGTTGTTTGCGCAGGCTTGCAGCACCGGTGTCGCGGAGTCGACGGCGCCATGGGGCCCTCCGACGAACACGGTGAGCCTCCGGGATTCTGCCCCGGGACGCCCACCACTCACGGGGGCATCGATCACGGAAATGCCCGACGCTCTGCCCAGCCGGTGCAACCGCCGCGCCGTGCCTGGTGACCCCGTTCCATGATTAATCACCGTGGCACCGGTTCGCAGGTTCGGTAACAGGTCCTCCCGGAGGAGCTGGTCCACGACGTCGTCGGTGCTGACGCACAGGATCACGGTATCGACGGCCGAAGCCAGCGAGGCGACCGAATCGTGAGAGGTACAGGGGGTGTCGGACAGAGGTCGCAAGGAGTGCGGCCGTCGCGCCCAGACGTGCAGATCGAATCCGGCGTCCATGATCGCTGTTGCGATCGGGAGGCCCTGGTCGCCGAGTCCGATGAACCCGACTTTCGCAATGGTGGAATTGTTCAAGACGTTCTCCTTGCGTCCGAATCCGGTTGGAGGGTGGGGCTAGTTCCGATAACGCGCGGCCAGTTCCGTGGACTGTGCCCCGAACGCCGCGAGGTCGGCATCAAAGACTTCCTGCAACACCTGCGCTTGCTCGACCCCGGGTGCGGTCACGATTTCCCCAAGTTCCATGCCCCGCAGACTGGCGGTGACGACGTCGCCGGCCGTCATCCGCGAGGCCTGGGAAAGATCCATGCCTTGTCGTTCGTGGAACTCGGTCGCAACCACGCCTGGAAGCAAGGCCTGCACACCGATGCCGTACTGGGACATTTCTGACTGGAGTGTTTGAGAAAAGGTGAGCGTGTAGGCCAGTGAGGAGGCGTACACGGACCGACGCAGGCCGACCTGCTCGAGAGTCGCGGGTCCGCTGAACGCGATCATCCCGGCAACGTTGACGATGTTCCCCTGACCACGAGCAATCATGCCCGGCACCACTGCGCGTGCGAGCCGCGTGGGAGCAAGAACTTTCACTCCGATGAGTTCCGTTGCATCTGCCGGTGCAAGTTCGGCGAACGGCCCGTAGTGGGCGACGCCGGCGTTGTTGACCAGCAACGTCACGGGCTGCTCGCCGATAGCGGCGATTGTGGTTTGAAGCCCGCTCTCCGTGGAGATATCCGCGGCGACAGTTTGTATCCGGACTTCAGGGAATTCATGGGCAAGTTCGGCGAGGCGTTCTTCTCGGCGTCCGACGACGATCAGCGATGTTCCCCGTTGTGCGAGGCGCCGAGCATATTCTTGCCCGATTCCCGACGAAGCCCCTGTGATTACTGCTAGTCCACTCATGATGGTATTCCTTTCCTGCGGCCTGATTGGCGCCGAATTGATCGATGGGGATCGATTCGGACGCGATGACGAGTCGATCTGTTCCTATCCTGTTCCCGATCGAGAGCGTTCTGGTATGCCCTCTTGACAGTGGTCCCAGCAGGACCACTGTCGGAAAGTAGGTGGACCATTACGCTGTATTCATGGCCGATCGGGAAAATATGCTGGGCAATTACTTGCGTGCACAACGAGAAGGAACCAGGCCCGAGCAGGTTGGTCTGCCCAGTCAGCGGAACCGGCGAGTTCCCGGACTGCGCCGAGCAGAGGTTGCCTTGTTGGCCGACATCAGTGCCGACTACTATCTCCGTCTCGAGCAGGGGCGCGACCGAAGGCCCTCGTCACAGGTGCTTCAGGCCCTCGCAGGAGTCTTCGGCCTCGATGCCATCGGTACCGCGTATTTGCTGTCCCTCGCGGAGCAAAAGGGGACTACGGCACGGCGTCGCCCCCAACGAGAGGTTGTGCCGGAGTCCGTCGCCAAGTTGCTCCGCACGATCAACCTGCCCGCATTCGTCGAAGGGCGGTACTTCGATGTGCTTGCGGCCAACGAACTCGCGACGGCGGTCTCGCCGGAGCTGACCGAGGGAAAGAACCGCCTCCGGTCGGTGTTCCTCGATCCCGATGAACAGCAACTCTTTGAGGACTGGGAGGACACCACCGCAAGGCTTGTTGCTGGGTTTCGCCGTTCGGTCGGCTCGGATACTCACGATGCTCGTTTCATCGACCTCGTCGGCGAACTGTCCCTGGCCAGTGAACGATTCCGCGCGCTGTGGGCGCGGCAGGAGGTTCAGCCGAGGCAGAGCTGGCACTTCACCATTCAGCACCCCACGATGGGCGAGATGACCTTGCTTCGAGAAAAAATGGTGTTGGGCGACGTCGATCGTGGACTCTCGCTTGCGATTTATCATCCTGAACCCGGCTCTGCTGATCAGGAGAAAATGCGGACACTGGCATCGACCATTCACAAGCCATGAACCAGGTCGGAACGAAGAATGGGGCCTGATGCGGAGCGTCAGCGATGAGCAGTGCAAGGGTGGGTTACCGGCATGCCCCGGCATGGCCCGGCATGGCCGCATAATCATCTACGAGACGGCGACGAGCCCGGACGGTGACTTCAGGCCTTGGGGCTCAGTACTTGTTCGATGTTCACCTGGTGGATTTCCGTCGGTACGGAAGCGGCGACGGCCGCGGCGTGGCCAGCAGGACCGGGAATGAGGCAGGCCCACAGCCCGTGAACCCTTGCGGAGGCGGCCTCGACCACCGGGTGCCAACTCAGGTCGTGGGTGACCGTTCCGTCCTTCCACGGTGTGAGCGTGCGTGGCTCGCCCAGGAGAAGATCGTGCGGAGCATGATCCAGTCCCAGGCCGGCGGCCTTGAGCACCGCTTCCTTGAGAACCCAGCGGTCGATCCGATCACGGATCCTGGTGCCGGGATCCGTGGACGCAGCCGGTGGCGTCGATCGCGAACTCGGCGGGACGACGTCGAGGGCGCCCGCCTCGACGGGATGGAGCGCATAGTGATCGAATCCGGGGAACAGCCGATCAGGGATGCGCTCGATATCAACCCCCAGTCGCAGGCCGGTCCGCGCCACCCCGGCGAGAGCGGCGTTTTCGGACCTGGAGCTGCTCAGGCTCGCAGCCTGGGACCTCGGCGGACCATGGGGGCTCCCGCAGAGGGGGCACTGGCGGTCGATCATCAGGTCGGCCGCTTGTAGGGGTTCCATACCGGATCGATGCGCCAGCAGCAGTCGCAGGGCGGCCCGCGAGGTCAGAGCTCGTCGTTTGTCCGTGGTTGCGATCTTGAGGTCGGCGTACGCGGTATCCTCGGCGGTAACCGCGTCCTCGAGGCCGCTCAGGGCACCGCCGTTGCGCGCCGGCAACTGCGCTTCCAGTTCCGGGCAGGAGGCGTGCAGAACACTGATCATCTCTGCCCCGAGGGTTTCGGACGGGATCAGCGGTTGCTGATCCGGCGGTACTGGGTCACGGCGATCGGTGCGAAGACGGCAATGATCGTGACGGAACACAGGAGGGCGTAGAGCGCCGCATGTTCCGCGGGCCAGCCGCCGGCCGCGCTGAAGTTCTCTGGTGCGGTATTGCCGAAACCCTGCCTGGCCATCGTCGCGATGGCGGTCACCGGGTTCCACTCGGCGATGCTGCGCAACGGGCCGGGGAGAGCATCTGCGGAAACGAAGGCGCCGGAGATGAAGCAGACCGGGAACAGCCAGAGCAGGCCGAGGCTTTGGGCGACCTCCACGCTGCGAGCGGTGAGCGCGACGACGGCGCCGACCCATGCAATCGCAAAAGCGTAGAGCAGCAGGATGAGGAAAGTGAGGATCACGCTGAACGGATCGGTGCTCGTACGCCAGCCGATCAGCAGTCCGCAGATCACCAGGACGGCCGTGGAAATGACGCTGGTGATCAGATCTGACCAGGTGCGCCCCAGAATGACTCCGAGGCGGGACATCGGCAGCACCCGGAAACGGTCAACGATTCCCTCGTGGAGGTCCTTGGACAGATAGACCGCGGTGAAGGAGGAATTGAAGGTCAGTGTCTGGGCGAGCAGCCCGCCGATGAGGAACTCGCGGTATTCGGCGCCTCCGAGGGCTCCGCCGAAGACGAACCCGATGATGAGCACGAAGATCACGGGCTGGGCCACTCCGGTGACGAGCGCCCCCGGGGTCCTGCGGACATTGGTGAAATTGCGGGCAGCAACGATAGCGCCGTCGCGCAGACTCGACATGAGGGTCATAGGCTCAATTTCTGTTCCGGCTCGTCGGCGCGCACGCCGGCCGGCTTCGCGGTGATTTTCAGGAAAACGTCGTCCAAGGTCGGTTGCCTCAAGGCAGCCTCATCGATCCCGATCCGGGCCTCGCGCAAGACGCGCAGGGCCGCGGCGAGGCTGTCCTCGCCGTCCGGAGCCGTGGAGGTCAGCCGCCTGGACCGCGTTCCGACGGTGACATCCAGGCCCAAATCGGTCAGCCGGGTGCGTGCCACGGGCACAGCCTCCTGGCGATCCAGGGTCAGATCGATCCTGACGCCGCCGGCGAGAGACTTGAGGTCGGTTGCGGTGCCCTCGGCGATGATGCGTCCCCCGTCGATGACGGCGATGGAGTCGGCCAGCTCATCGGCCTCCTCCAGGTACTGGGTGGTCAGCAAGACCGCGGTGCCGTCTTCGGCCAGTGAGGAGATCGCGTTCCAGGTATCGCGGCGGCCGCGGGGATCAAGGCCCGTGGTGGGCTCATCCAGGACAATCACTGGCGGTCGGGCGACCAGGGCGCCCGCGAGGTCGAGACGCCGTCGCATACCTCCCGAATAGGTTCCGGCCCGTCGTTTGGCGGGGACGCCGTCGAGCCCGAATTGTTCGAGCAGCTCCCGGGCCCTGATCCTGGCGGACCGGCGGCGCATTCCGTAGAGCTGCCCCACCAGGGTGAGGTTCTCCATGCCGGTGAGCTTGTCATCGACGGCGGCGTACTGACCGGATACGCCGATCCGGCTACGCACCTCATGAGCTTCGCGGCGTGCGCTGTATCCGTCGACCACGGCGTCGCCGCCGTCGGGATTCAGCAGCGTGGTGAGCACCCGTACCGTCGTGGTCTTGCCGGCCCCATTCGGGCCGAGCAGCCCCTGCACGGTTCCGGCGGACACCTCCAGGTCGACGCCGTCGAGCGCACGAAATTGTCCGAAACTCTTGCGGAGCGACTGGAGCGAGATCATGGGGCCCCGCGGTTCCGTCAGGGAGCCGGGGCTCATGAAATGGCCCTGTCGCGCTCTGCGCTCGGGGTGATATCCGGCCAGTGCGCTTCCACGTAGTCCAGGCATTCCTGACGTTCCGCCGGCCCGTAGACTGCGACCCAGCCGTCAGGCACAGCGGAGAAATCGGGCCATAGCGAGTGCTGGCCCAGGTCGTTGATGACGACCCTGAAGGCAATGTCGTCGCGATCGAATGGATTCAACATCATCGGACTCCTTGGGATAGCTGGTTGTTCTTGGGTCCCGATCAGGTCAGGCAGGTACATAGTCAGTTCGGAGCGGTTGCGCAATCGGATTGCCGTGACGCCTTCTGATGCGCACCCTCGGACCCCGCCCGGGGCTCACAGGGTTCCCCACCGCTGAAGGGCGGCCGCCACGTGGCGTGCCGACTCGGGGGTGAGCATGTCCGCATGTGCCGCCGGGATTTTGTCCACGGTCACGTGCCCGTTCACATAGGACGACCACGAATCCGGGGTGGGGCGCCCCGCAGGGACGTTGTGCGTCGCCTCCATGACGCGCATGTCTCCGTCGACAACGGGGATGGGCGCAGTGTCCAGGAGACCCGCAATGGTGCGGAACCTCCGGATGATCGTGTCCATGACTGCCTCCGGAACGGCCGCCAGAGAGCTTCCCGCCTCTTCCATGAGCTCCGCGACGCGATGAACGTCGAGCACCTCGTCCTCCGGGACCTCGGCTCCGATATTTGTGAGGAGGCTTCGCCAGAGGTCTTGGTCGGTCTCCAAGTCGGCCGCGGAATCTCCTTCCGGATAGGCATCCATCACCGCGAGAGTCGACACCTGGTGACCGCGGTGCTGCAACTCGGCGGCGATCCTGTGGGCCAGCCGGCCCCCGAGCGACCATCCGACCAGGTGGTACGGCCCCTGAGGCTGTTCTTCCTGAATCGTGGTGATGTACCGGGAGACGAGCTCCTGCATCGACGCCGGTTCCGTGATCTCGGGTTCATCCGGGGCCAGGCCGTGCATCTGAAGCCCCAAGAGCGGTCGCTCCGTCTCCAGATGTGACAGGAGCGCGGAGAATGCCCAGGACAGGCCGCTCACTGGGTGAACAGCGAAGATCGGTGTGCCGTGCCCTTCGGAACGCAGCGGAAGCACCGGTCGGAGGCTGTTGGAGACTTCATGCCGCCCCGATTCGGCCAGCGCCGCCAGAGCCTCCACCGTGGGCCCCTGAAAGATGGCCTGGACCGGGAGCTCGGAACCGAGCTCCGAGTTGACGGCCGCAATCGTGGGCTGAGCGAGGAACGAATGGCCGCCGAGGGCGAAGAACGACTCCGTCGCCGAGACCTCGGTGACTCCCAGGACGGTTTCGAAGGCCCGCGCCACTGAACGTTCGGCGGGAGTGTTCGGAGCGCGGCCCGCTCGAGCAGGGCTCAACCGTTCCGGCTCGGGGAGAGCGGCGTCGTCGACCTTTCCGTGAGGCGTCAAGGGGATTTCGGCCAGGCACTGGACCGTGGCCGGGACCATGTAGCCGGGCAGCTGGCGTCCGAGCTCGTGGAGCAGTTCTGTGGAGAACTCCTGCGAATCATCGCACTGGCGTCCCTGCGGAACGATCCAGGCGATCAATTCGGTCCCACGGTGTGTCTCGCGGGCCCGGACCACGGCTTCGGCGACGTCGGCCTCGGCGCGCAGCAGAGCCTCGACCTCGGTCGGTTCCACCCGGTAGCCCCGGATCTTGACCTGCGAATCGGCTCGCCCGAGCGTGCGGATGCGTGGGGCGAGATCTCGGAGCCGGCGGTGTGCTCCGTGCTCATCGAGGGGTGGCTTGGGTGGTTCGTCGCCACCGTCATCGGGCCGCTCCACGAGCACCAGATCGCCGGTACGGTACATGCGGCTGCCGTCCTTGGAGAACGGGTCGGGTGAGAAGGACGAGGCGGTCATGGACGGCTGACCGGCGTAGCCGTCGGCCAGCTGCGGACCGGCCAGCCACAGTTCACCCGTGGCCCCGTCCGGCACCGGTCGGAGCCGATCGTCCAAGACATACGCCCGCGTGGACGCGGTCGGCGAACCGAGATCGGGCCGAGGATCCGCTGACACATCGGCGACGAGCGCATCGACCCCCACCTCCGTGGGGCCATAGAGGTTCCACGCGCGGACACCGCTGAATCCACGCAGCCAGGTCCACAGGCCGGGATCCACCGGTTCTCCGCCCAACAGAAGGGTAAACGGGTTCTCCACCGTCTGTGATGCGAGCAGATCGGGCAGTCGGGAATGCGCGGTCAGTGCGCTGACGTAGCTCGGCGTGCTTTCCCACGCGGTGATGCCCCGTTCGGCGAAAAGGGTCGCGAGGGCCTCCGGATTGCGTCGGGTCTCGTCGCCGACCAGATGCACCTCGTGGCCCGCCAACAGCCAGAGGACGGGATCCATGGCGGCGTCGAAGCCCACCCCGGTGGTGTGGGCCAGCCGCACCCGCTGCTCCCGCGGGTTCGGGATGATCGTCCCGAGGTGGGATACCAGCAGATGGTTCAGGGCACGGTGCGGGACCTGGACGGCCTTGGGCCTGCCCGTGGTCCCCGAAGTGAAGATCACGTAAGCGGCCTGGTCCGGGCGGTTGTGGACGGCACGTGACGTCCGTCCGGCCGCGATATCCGCTTCCCGGGTCGGCCGCCCGGACTCGATCAACGCCGCGATGCCGAGCACTCGTTGCCCGGATATTCCTCCGAGGCCGGCGGCGTCGCGGGCCAGGGACGAGGACGAACTCAAGCCGGCGGGAGGTTCTTCGTCGCTGTGAATGACCAGGCGTGCCCCCGAAACGGCCAGCATGTCGGCCACCCGGGTCTCCGGCAGGGAGATGTCTATGGGAAGCGCGACGCCGCCGGCTCGCCACACGGCCAACACCCCGGCCATCGTGTCGGCGGACCGCGGCAGACACAGGGCGACGACGTCGCCGGATTCAACTCCCTCGGCGGTGAGTCCGTAGGCCAGCTGACGGACGCGTTCGTCCACTGCGGAGAAGGTGAGGGTCCTGTCCGGTGCGACCAGGGCCGTATGGTCGGGGACCTGGCGCAGTGTCGCGTCGAAAACGTCGGAAGTGTCCGTCGCCTCCGTCAAGGATTGCGGCTGTTCCGCACCGGGGCCGGCGGTAGCAGTCTCGTGCACCGATCCACGGTACGGCCAGGACCTCAGCGGAGACGCCAGCCCCGTCAGGGGAGTTTCGAGAACAGGCCTCTCCGGCTGCTGAACGGCCTCCGCAACGAACTGGATCCACCCTTCCACCAGCCTGCGGGCGGAGGCCGCGGTGAACTTCGCGGCGTTGTACTCCAATACGCCGCCGATTTCTTCCGCCGGCTCCCTGCCCGGACGCAAGGTGAAAGACAGGTCCATTTTCGCGTCGCCCGTGGTCCCAGGGTCCAGGACGGTTGCCGTCACGCCTTGCAGATCCAGCTTCACATCGGAGGGTTCCTCGACCGAGAGCATGGTCTGAAAGATCGGATGCCGACCCAGCCGCCGCTCCGGCTCAAGACGCTCCACAATACGTTCGAACGGCACGTGCTCGTCCTCGAGCGCGTCCAGGGTCTGGCCCCGGGCGATATCGACGGCGTCGTAGAAGTTCGTGGACTCGCCGTCCAACGGCAGACGGATCGGCAGCGTGTTCACGAAGAACCCGATGAGATCCTGCATATCCGGGTCTCGCCGTCCGGCCGAAGGAGTGCCGAGCACGATGTCGGGCCCAGCCCCGATGCGGCGAAAATACCCCGCCAGGGCCGCGAGCCAAACGTGGAAGCCACTCGCGGACCGGGCCGCGGAGAGCTCCGCGATGTGGGCCGCCAACCCGGCGGGAAGTGCGAAGGACACCTGTCCCGCGGGCTGGCGCGCCGACTCCGCGCCCCTGCCCGAGAAAGGCAGCTGAAGCTCTTCTGGGATGCCGGCCAGGCGGTCCGCCCAGCGCTCCAGGGCGGCGTCCTCGGCGCGGCCGGCATCATCCCGCTGGGCCACAGCGTGCCGTTCCCGGCGTGCGACGTCGCCGAACTGGACCCGCAGGGGGCGGAGGAGAGCGGTCTCGTCGCAGAGTCGGGCGGCGTAGGCTGCGCCGAGATCCCGGACCAGAGGGCCGAGGGACGCGCCGTCCGTGGCGATATGGTGAATCACCAATTCCAGCCGCCAGCTGTTCTCGCCGAGACGGACCAGCGCGGCGCGCAAAGGTGTCTGGCGGGTCAGATCGAAGCCGGACGAAAGATCCAGGGGCGTCTCTCCAAGCACTCCCGTCACGGGGTCGTGGACGCGCTGAACCGGAATCGGCTCACCGCTGTCCCCAGAAAGCTCCGCAGGGTAGCTCGTGCGCAACACCTCGTGCCGAGCGACGAGATCGTCCACGGCGGCCGCCATCGCCCCGGTGTCGAGTTCACCGTCGAGCCGCACATGCAGGACCACGTTGTACTCGGCGCTCTCGGGATCGAGGCGGTTCAGGAACCAGAGGCGGTGCTGGCCGGCAGTCAGCGGCATGGGGTCGACGGAGTCACGCGGATGCTCCTTCGCCCAATCCGCCAAGGGCTGGTCGAGCACCTCCCGCACGACATCCGGTGCGGTGTCGGCGCCGCGTTCTCCGGCATCCTCATCCCGGAGAGGGCGACCGGGCGCGGAAGCCAGCGAGAGCAGCTGACGAGGGGACCCACCCTCAAAGACCGCGCGCAACGGCACGTCGAGGCCCAGCTCGTGTTGCAACCGCCCCACGAGCGAGACAGCCAGCAACGAATGCCCGCCCAGGGCGAAGAAGTCGTCCTCGGGACCCACCCCGGAGATCCCCAAGACCTCTCCCATGAGGTCGCATACCTTCCGCTCGTGCTCGTTTCTGGGGGCGGAGTCGCTCGCCCGGTCCTGCGGATCCGGCAGAGAGGAATCATCAACCTTGCCGTGCGCCGTCAGAGGGACCGAGTCAATGCGCGTCAGACGCGTCGGGAGCATGTACGAGGGCAGGAGCCGAGCCGCCTCGGACAGCACCACCTCGAGCTCACGATCGGTCACCAACCAAGCCGCGAGCTGGGCGGTCTCAGCCCCTCCAGGGGCCACCACCCGAACGATGACAGAGTCGACGCCGTCGACGGTACCGAGCACTGATTCCACCTCAGCAAGTTCGATGCGGTAGCCACGGATCTTGACCTGGTCGTCGTCACGCCGAAGGAAATCGAGCGTGCCGTCCGCACGACGGCGAACGATATCGCCGGTGCGGTACAACCTGCCCCCGGACGTCCACGGATCAGGTACGAACCGGACGGAAGTTTCCCCTGGGCGACCGCGATAGCCGTGCGCTTCGGACAGACCCGAGAGATACAGTTCCCCCTCGACTCCGGGCGGCACGACTGAGAGATACGGGTCCAGGACGCGTGCGGTGACGTTGCCAATCGGCCGACCGATATGAGGTTCAGTTCCGGTCATCCGGCCCAGCACGGAGTCCACGGTGAATTCACTGGGCCCGTACAGATTCCACCCCGTCAGTTCCGGGGTGTCGACGATCTTTCGCCACAGCGCCGCCGGCACGGCCTCACCGCCGAGGGCAACGGTCAGTCTGCTGCTGCGCTCGCGGAGAGAGTCGATCAACCCGACGGCGATCAGCTGGCGAAGATACGACGGAGTGGTCTCCAGGACGGCAATATCGCCATCGACCAGAAGGGCGGCAACGCTTTCGGCATTGACCCGTTGTTCTTCCGAGGGAATCTTCAGCGTGGTCCCACCGACGAGCCACAGCAGCGGGTCCCAGGCGGCGTCGAAACCGAGCCCGCTGAGATGAAGCATGCGAGGCAAACCTTCGGCGCAGGCCCGTTGATGGGGTTCCACCAGATGTTCGTGGTGGTGGACATAGACATTCTGCAGCGCACGATGCGGCACCTGGACGGCCTTGGGCACGCCCGTTGTCCCCGACGTGTGCACGAGGTAGGCGGTGTCTCCCGGTGCCGGGTGCGCCGGGACCGGGTGCTCGGCCGGACCCTCCAGGTCCGTTGGATCGAGGAACCGTACGGGTGTCGGCGTGGACGCCAGTGCATCCTGCACAACCTCGGAGAGGGTCCCAGCGTCCACGATCGCGGCCTTGGGCTCCGAACCCGAGACGATCCGGGCGATACGGGCCGGGGGATAGGAGACATCGACCGGCACGGCGACCGCGCCGGCGCGCAAGCTCGCCAGGACGCCGATGAGCGCGTGGACCGTGCGCGGAAGAGCGATGATCACGCGGTCTCCGGGCTCCACGCCCGCTGCGGCCAAGTGCGCGGCGCCATCGTCCACGGACGCCGACAATTGGGCGAAGTCCAGTGCCCTGTTCCGATCGGACAGCGCCGGTGAGTCCGGCCAGCGGCGTGCGGTTGCGGCGAGCGTGTCGATGATCGTGCCGGAGGCCTCCACTGGTGCGCCGGAACTGTGTTCCTCGAGCCAGGCCGACGTTCTCGGATGCACCGAGGACAACTCAGAGACTCGGCGCGCCGAGGAGTGCTGCCACACCTCGAGTACTCGGACGACGCCGTCGAGAATGCTCTGCGCCGTGCCCCTGTCGAACAGGGACCGGTCGAAGCCCAAGGACAGACCGAGCGGTCCGTCCTCGCCCGCGGGAACGTCCACGTCCATCATCAGATCTGTCTTCACCCCGGCACTCGTCACCTGGGGAGGCACCGTGACCTCGACCCCATCGAGGGATATGACGGCGGGCTCGGTGTTTTGCAGGGTCAGCATGACCTGGAATACCGGGTGCATATCCGGTGTGCGTGGGGGACTGACCGCATCGACGACCGCGTCAAAGGGCAGGTCTTGATGCGCGTAAGCAGCTAGATCCGATTCCCGGACGCGGTCGAGGAGTTCGCCGAGCTCCGGGTCCCGATCCAGTGAAGTACGAAGCGCCAGCGTGTTGACGAAGAACCCGACGAGTTCGTTCAACCGTGGATCGGTGCGGCCGGCGACGGGAGCGCCGATCACGATGTCCTCGCCTGCCCCGTGCTGCTTCAGGGCCACGGCCAGCGCGGTGTGCAAAACCATGAAGAGGCTTGCCCTGTGATCGGCCGCGACCTCGCGCAGAGCGGCATGGGCGGCGGCGTCGAGCGAGCTTTCGAGTTTTTCTACGCCGCCCATCGACGGACCGACGTTCGCGATGGCTTCTTCCGTTCCCTGCTCCTCGTTCTCGACCATTCCCTCGGGGGCCAGGCCCCGCGGGCGGTCCCGAGGCAGACCGATTTCCGCCGGCGCTCCTTCTAACCTGTCCCGCCAGAAGGCGATCTGCCGATGCACTTCGCCGGATCGGTCCGTGTTCGCGTCCAGATGCTCCCGCTGCCACAGGCTGAAGTCGACGTATGTCACGGCGAGCTCATCGAACTGGGGCGTTTCGTCCCGAACCCGGGCGGCATAGGCTGCCGAGAGATCGCGAGCCAAGGGCGCCAGCGACCAACCGTCCGAGGCGATATGGTGCATGACCATCACCAGTGTGTGATCTTCGGGTGATGTACTGAGCAGCACGGTGCGCAGCGGCGTCTCCCGCGTGATGTCGAAGGGGCGTGAGGCTTCCTGCCGCACCACGTACTCGAAGCGATCGGCAGGAACAGTCACCGCGGTGAATCGGGGCCGACCGGCCTCTCCGTTCAAGACCTTCTGCTCCGGCTCACCGTCGCGAGCGGGGAAGATCGTGCGTAGCGGTTCGTGGCGCCAGGCGATATCGGCCAGCGCCTCTTCCAGCGCGGTCGCGTCAAGGCGGCCCGTCAGGTGCAGGACCACGGGGATGTTGTAGGCCGGCGAGTCCGGTTCGAGCTGGGCCAGGAACCACAGCCGGCGCTGGGCCAAGGAAACCGGCACCGTGTCCGGACGCGTCCGTCGCCGCAGCGTGTCGACGGCGGACACGGAATCTGCATGCTGGAGTCGCGCAGCCATGGCGGCCACCGTGGGGCGGTCGAAGACGTCGCGTACCCGGACGTCGATCTCCAACCGGTCGGTCAGCTGCGCAGCCAAACGAGTCGCCAGGAGCGAGTGTCCGCCGGCTGCGAAGAAGTCCTCGTCAATGCCCAGCCCGTCGGCGTCGAGCCCCAGGACGTCGGCGAACTCGGCGGCCACGTCGCGTTCGAGGACAGTCCTCGGGCGTTGCGTCTCGGCATCCTGCGTCCGTGGCTCGGGCAGCGCCTTGCGGTCGAGCTTGCCGTTGACCGTGAGCGGAAAGTCGTCCAGCACAACCACCCCGGCGGGAACCATGTACTCAGGCAACCGGTGCCGGAGCTCCTCTTTCAGCTGGTGCCCGTCCAGGACGGTTTCCGAGCGGTCCCCGGTCTTGGACACGTAACCGATGATTCGGGTCGTCGGCCCGTCCCCGTGGACCACCGCGGCCGCCCGGCCGACGTCGTGAAGAGAGCTGAGCGCCGTCTCCACCTCGCTCAGCTCGACCCGATAGCCGCGGATCTTGACCTGGTCGTCGGCGCGCCCCATGAACCGCAACGTCGAGTCCCGGCGGCGACGCACGACGTCGCCGGTCCGGTACATCCGCGAGCCGTCGTCGGCGAAGGGGTCGGGGACAAACCGTGAAGCACTCGAGCCGGGCTGGCCCACGTAGCCCCGGGCCACGTTCACACCCGCCAGGTAGAGCTCACCCACGGCACCGTCCGGGACCGGACGCAGGCCGCTGTCCAGGACATAGTGTCGGCTATTGCGCACCGAGGAACCGATGTGCGGCTGATCCTCGGCGCCGACGTCGGTGACCATGCTGTCCACCGTTGTTTCCGTCGGCCCATAGAGATTCACGGCCCGGACGCCGGACAGGTCAGCCAGCCGGTCCCAGAGGTCTTGGCGAAGGTCTTCGCCGCCCACGGCAATGAGCGACGGGTGAGGTTGGGGAGAGTCGTCGGTGGTGGCGTTCAGGAGGTCCGTGTCCAGCAGGGCCTCCGCGAAGGACGGGGTGGTCTCGATGACATCGATCTCGTGGTCCTTGAGCAACGCGGCGAGAGCCTGAGGATCCCGCCGGGCCTGATCGTCCACGAGATGCAGCTCGTGTCCGGCGAAGAGCCACAGCAAAGGGTCCCAGGCGGCGTCGAAAGAGAGACCGGCGGTATGCGCGACCCGCACGCGCCGACCGAGGCGGGCCCGGGTCGGCTCGAAGAGTTCGGCCCGATGCTCCTGGTAGAGATTGCGCAGCGCTATGCGCTCGACGCCGACCCCCTTGGGACGTCCGGTGCTTCCGGACGTGAAGATCACATAGGCGAGATCGTGCTGGGAGGCCTCTGGAAACCCTCGAGGGTTGGGGGAACATTGGTGCCATCCCTGTTCGGTGTCCGCATCCGTTGCCAGCGTCCGCAAGCTCCACGGCGTACCCGCCTGTCGGTCCTTTGCCGCCTGCGAATGGCTGGTCAGCATGAGCGCGGGGTCGGAGTCTTCGATCATCTCGGCCACGCGCTCCACGGGGTACTCCGGGTCCAGGGGCACATAGGCGCTGCCGGATTTGAGCACGGCGAGCACAAGCACGGGAAGGTTTGCGCTGCGCTCCACGCGTACGGCGATCGCATTGCCAGGACCCGCTCCGCACGTCAGCAAATAGTTGGCCAACCGGGTGGAGTCTTCCTCGAGCTTCCCGAAGCTCAGCGTCCCGTCTGGGGCGACGACGGCCGTCTCGTTTGGGCGATCGGCGGCGATCGAGGCGAAGGACTCCACGATGCTGAGGGGCTCGATGGTGCGGCGAGACCCGGCTCCGTGCTCCAACAGCCGGGCGCCTTCGTGCTCCGTGGTGAGTTGGACCTGATCCACGGTGGTGGTCGGCGTCTCCAGGGCGGAGGCAATGAACCGGAGCAGCCGATCCGCGTGCTCTTGCAGGGTCTCCGCGCTGTGCAGGGCGGCGTCACCCTCCAGGAGGAGAGTCGGTTCGGCATCGGTGCTGCCCAGTCCGGAGAGGACCACGGAGAGATCGTGGACCGGACCCGTGGCGAGGATATTGACGCGCGCCGAGGCCCTGCCGAATTCCAGGTCCTCGCTCACGGGAAGGAAGTTCACGGAGGTGCCGGACATGCTGGGAGTCTGTGGGAGTTCCTCGAGCCGGAAGCGCTGATGGCGGACGGCGTTGCGCACAGTCTTTCCGGCACGCAGCACGGTGTCCTCGATGCTCTGGCCGGGAGACACCTTCAGCCGCAGGGGAAGGATGTTGGAGAGCATCGACGGGATGGACTTGGCGATGCGGCCGCGTCGGGCGGTCACAGGCAGGCCCACGGAGATCTCTTCCTGGCCGGTGATCCGTCCCAGGTACATGCCGACCACCGCGATCACGGTGCGAGGGATATCGCGGCCGAGCTCGCGCAACGGCTTCGCCTCACGTTCGGTCAGCGCTCTCCGGACCCGCACGACCTCTTTCGCCGGACCGTTCGGGGTTCCCTCGAGCCCCTCGATCGCGGCGTCGTCCTGGAATTCACGGCGCCAGAACGCCTCGTCCTCCGTATGCTGGGAGGAACGGTGGTAGCTGTGAAGGTCGGCCAGGAGGTCCTCGTGACTGGGGAACGGCGAGGGGATCGCGGCAGCCGCCTGAGCGATGCGTGAACCCAGCCGGTTGCTGAGGCTCTCGGGAGGGACCCGCTGGATCAAGGCCGAATAAACCCGTGAGAGGTAACTGGTGACCATGACGGCCGAGTATCCGTCCACCATGATGTGATGCATGCGTTGGTAGAAGAGGCTCCGTCCACGTGGAAGCTGGAACAACACGGCGGCGCTGAGATCTTCGGAACCGGGAACCCGGGGAGTGGCGAGGTCCTCGGTCATCCGCTGGTCTGCGACGTCGCGGGCTTTGCGAGGGCTCAGGTCGCTGAGGTCCACGGTGGACACCAAGTGGTCCGACGGGTCGGGACGCTCCATCGTCGCGAAGGGCCCATCGCGGTCCGCGTCGAATCGCAAGGAGAGTGCGTCGATGTCCCGGACAGTCTTCGTCCAGGCGATGCTGAACACCTGGGCATCGATCCGTTCGTCGAACTCCAGGTACTGGCCGATCTGGTAGGTCGCGTTGCCCGTATCCAGTTGCTGGGCATACCAGATGCCCCGCTGGGCGGGCGTCAGCTCGGTTCTGCGCGTCGAGGTCTCGGTTGCCCGGGCCGAGGGCGCCGGTGCAGTGGTCGTATCCATCAGATGATTTTCGATTCGGGGTACCTTGTACTCACATCGGGTGCAGATACCCAGGTATTCGGAGCGAGGCCGTTGTTGGATTGGCGGTGGCGAGCACAAAGTCGAGTCAGCGGACGTATCGGGGATCCATCGACGTCGAGCGCACTCCTTCGCCCGGACACCAGTGGTGAAGTGTCGCCACGTGGTGGGGCGAATTCAGCCGTTGTGGCTCTCGAACACGGCGTAGACCACGTAGGTGTCTTCTCTGATGAATCCGCGGGTGCCGAACTTGGTATGACTCATGATGGTGCTGTCGTCCTGGGTTTGGGCTCAGGTCCGGTAGCGACGCTGCAGATACACGACCCCTCTACCTACTGCCGCCAGCCCGACTGCACCGGCACCAATGCCTACTGCGGTGGAGGAAGGGTCGGTTTTCTGCTCGACCCCGGTATCGACGCCGCCCTCAGGGACAGCGCCCATTTGCGAGGCGTTCAGGGCCCCGCACGCTGCAGGCAGGGTTGCCGCCAACGGCAATGAGTCGTCCAGCGGGCTCATTTCCTGCTGGTAGGTCTGGCTCAGATTCATGGGGCCAACGCCGTCTAGAACCACTACCGCGGTCCCGTCCTTCAGCGCCTGATGGGTGGCGCGCGTCGTTGCAGTGCCGTCTGTCTCGTTCCGACGCGGCCGGATTCAGAGGCCGGGAACACACATCCATATGCGCGGCGGTACCGAATCAGAGGTACATCCCACCCGGGATCACACAGAAACGCCGCCCGGCGGACGAGTGGCGTGGGCCGGGAGAGGACTGCCCTGCGGGGCGAATGCTGCCGTCGTATCGGGCGTGCAGCACCTCGAGAAGTTAGAGAGATCATGTGAGTTCTTCCTCAGCTGCCCCGGGAGGTCGTCGTGGGGCATCGAAGAGAGGTCTGAACGACGCGGACGAGGCCTATCGGGCTGCCTTGGTCGCTCGTAGCGCCCGAGGCGAAGATTCAGCTTTTGCTGACCTGTACGATGCCACCGTCTCGGTGGTCTATGGTGTCGTGATTCGTTTGCTCCGTTCCAGTGACTTGACCGCCGAAATTGTTCAAGATGTCTATCTCATGGCCTGGCAGCAGGCGGTGAAATTTGATCCCGCTCGTGGAACGACCAAAGCCTGGTTGTCCACGATGGCCCACCGCCGCGCAGTGGATATGATCCGTTCCAGCGCGCGACGTCGTGACCGCGAGGAGTACTACCAAGTCAGGGAGGGGGAAGGCGGCCCCGCAGACCAGACGTGGGACGGAGTCCAAAGTGCTTTGGACAGAGAGGACGTGGACTCGGGGTTGTCTCAGTTGAGCCCGGTTCAGCGGCAGGCCTTGGAGTTGGTTTATTTCCGGGGATTGACCCATCAGCAAATGGCCCACTACCTGAGGATTCCGTTGGGGACAGCGAAATCCAGGATCAGGAACGGGCTGGTCACTCTCCGGGCAGTATTGGGGGAACAGTGCTAGATCACAGTATGGAGGGGGCTCATCGGAGTGGCGACGTCCATTCGGACGCTGCACTGTACGCTGTTGATGCCCTCGAGCCAGAAGAAGTGCGAGCTTTCGAAGCGCACTTGGACACGTGTTCCAGGTGCCGGGAAGAAGTCAGCTCATTCCAGAGAACCGCCGAAGGGCTGGCCGAAGCGGTGGCGGTGGAACCGCCCGCGGAGCTGAAGGCACAAGTCTTCCGTGCGATTGACCGTGATACGGGCCGAGAAGCCGAAAGGGCCCGGCAACGAACGCGCCACCCCGACCGGAATTCCGAGACCGATTCACAGGCCAAGCTGTATAGGTTCGAGACGAAGACAGCTCGTCGCAACCGCTGGCTGCTCGCGGCGGCCGCGATCATCCTGGCGCCTGGCCTGGCACTAGGAGGCTGGAGTCTCGGCCATCAGGCCGGGAACGATGGCCAACAGGTCACCGCAGAGCGGCAGCACGAGCAACAACGTCAGGATGATCTGTTGGCCGCTCCTGACGTGGCCGTGAAACACATCAGTCAGGAAGGAGCCTCTGCCACGGTGGTCGCTTCCCGTGAACGAACCGACGCCATGTTTGTCGGGTCGAATTTCACGGACCCAGGGCAGGGCAAGCAGTATCAGCTCTGGCTGATGAAAGATGGCAGCCCCGTGCCTGACAAGACCTTCAACGGTGGCGACTCCAGTGTTTGGTTGACCGGAAATGTGGGCGACGCCGACGCCGTGGCCGTCACGGTTGAGCCTGAAGGGGGATCCAAGGCTCCAACGAGCGACGTGATGATGTCTACCGAGATCTAGACGGCCAGTCTCGCCAGGGCTCATTCATCGGGGGCGTCGCGGAATGAGGCGCGAAGCTCGGCCACGAACGTTGTGGGTGTCTCCAGCATCGGAAAGTGTCCGCCGCGGTCCAGGACGTTCCAGCGGCGGAGGTCGACGAAGCGTCGTTCGACCCAGGACCGGGGAAGTTTGCGCAGCTCTTCGGGAAATACGGACACCGCGGTGGGAACCGTGACCGGAGTGGTCATGTCCAGGCCCGAGCCGTTCCGAGCGCTTTCCCAATAGAGGCGGGCCGAGGATGCACCGGAGGCGCTGAACCAGTAGAAGGCGACGTTGTCGAGCATACGGTGCCGCGATACCGCATTCTCCGGGTGGCCCTGGCAATCGGCGGCATCGTGAAACTTCTCGATGATCCAGGCCAATTGAGCGGCCGGTGAATCGACGAGCCCGTATCCGATGGTTTGAGGTCTCGTGGATTGAATCGCCGCGTAGCCCATGCCTGTACGCCGGAATTGTTCTTCATGGTCCAGCCAATCGCGCTCGGTGGCGGTGAGCTCATCGTCCGAAAATCCGCTGGGACGGGTCGCGTGAGGAACGGTCGTGTGCATCATGGCGACCCGATCGGGGTGATGTATCGCCAGAGTGATGGTGACCATCGCGCCCCAGTCGCCCCCTTGGGCGAGGAAACGCTCATAACCGAGGCGAGTCATGAGCTCGGCCCAGACGTCGGCGATCCGGCGAAGATCCCAACCGGGAGTTCTGGGCTTCCCCGAGAACCCGAACCCGGGGAGAGAAGGCAGAACCACGTGAAATGCGGGTTCATCGTCCGGCGGGTTGACCAGACCGTCGACCACATCCAGGGCTTCGACGACCGAGCTGGGCCACCCATGAGTGATCAGCAGAGGGTGCGCATCTGCGCGTGAAGACCGGGCGTGCAGGAAATGGATGTCCAGGCCATCAATCTCAGTGGTCCACTGGCCGAGGCCATTCAGCTCGGTTTCCAGGCGACGCCAGTCATGATCGTGCAGCCAGTACTGGCACAGTTCGTGGACATACGTCAGCGGGATGCCCTGTGCCCACTCATCGTGGTTGCTGAGTACCGTCTCGTGCTCCGGAAAACGCGAGGCACGCAGACGTGAGTGAAGATCGTCGATCGCCTCGGTAGGAACGTTCAGAGCAAACGGCACGATACCTGTGTGCTCGGTGGCGCGCTGGTCTGCAGTCATTCTCTGCCTCCTGTGCTCTGTTCTGATTGTCTTGTCAATGCGTGGTCATCAGCGATGACCCGTTCCATCACCTGGGTCGGCTTCGGTGACGGGCGCCCCTCGGCCTCGGCATATGCGCAAGCGAGATTCGCGTACACACGAGAGGAGTGTGGCCAGTTCCCATAAGGGCCAAGATCGATGTCCTGATAGGCCGTCTCCAGCGGCATACCGGCCGCTTGGGAACGCCTCGCGTGTTCCTGCACAAGCGAGAAATAATCGCGCACCTCACGAACGCCCTCCTGGTCTGTGACAGAACCGTGCCCGGGAACCACGACGTCCGGAGCGAGGGCCAGGATTGTCTCGCACGCTTGGATCTGACCCGAAATGCTGGCCCAGGAGATGGGTGTTGTGCGATGGAATATGATGTCGCCGGCGAATACGACGCCGTCGTGCGGTACGTGGACGATTGCATCACCGGGCGTGTGCGCGGGTCCGACCTCGACCAGGTGTACCGCGATGTCTCCGAGGGAGATCGTCCGCGATCCGGCAAATGATTCGTTGGGCTCCACGCGGGTCCAGGCGGTGTAATCAAAAGTCTCGGCTTGCCCATGCGCCCACCGCGGTATCCGGTTCCACGAGATCCGGAAGTGATTCCGGATCCGGTGTCGCGCGCATCTCTTTGACCGCGGCGTCCGTCGCGATGATTCGACCCGCGTCGAAGACGCCGTTGCCTGTCCAGTGGTCGAGGTCGTGATGCGTATTGACGATCGTGGTGTGTGCGGGATTTCGGCTGTCGAAGCATTGGTCGAGGGCTGCTCGCATGGCCCGGGCCATGCGCATGTCATTCTGCGTGTCGATGACCAGCACCTCATCTCCCGCTATGACAACGCCGGAATTGCTCAGGCCCCAACCGCCAGGGGTTCGAGCCAGGCGTAACAATGGTCGGCCACGCGATGCAGGTCCTCTGTGTAGCTAGTGCGATCAACGTGGTTCACCATGTGCTCCCAACTCCAACGATGTGGTTGCAGTCTATGTTGTCCGCGGGGTGGAATACAACCACACCGTTGGAGTTGGTATACTTGTCTCCATGGCCTGGGATACCGAAGGAACGCGGAGACGACTCAAAGAGGCGGCAACAGTCGAATTTGCCGCGCACGGCCCCGACGGCACGTCCATGGCGCGCATCGCCGAACGGGCAGGAATCAACAAGGAACGCTTGTACAACTATTTCGGTGACAAGCGGGCGTTGTTTCATACCGTGCTCGCTGACGAACTCGCTCGGCTGTCCGCATCGGTGGTCCCCCCTGAAGGCGGGGATTTCGAGCAGGTTGGCGAATTCGCGGGGAGGACCTATGACTACTACGCTGACCACCCCGACCTTGCGCGGCTCTTGCTCTGGGAGGGGCTCGCAGACGGGCCCATCGCGGATGAGGCGAACCGTACTGAGCATTACCGACGGAAGGTTGCGGCTTACACTGCGGCCCAGGACAACGGGGCTGTGGGGACTGCTATTCCCGCCGATCACCTGGTGCTCTTGGTGATCGGCTTGGCCGCATGGTGGTTTTGTGTTCCGCAACTCGCGCAGATGCTCACCGGCACTGGCCCGGACAATGAAACCGAGCAACAACGGCGTCGTGCCACGGTGGTGACTGCCGCGCAGAACCTGGCCACGGCGGAGAGCACGCCCGGTAACGCCGGACGGTGATCCCACTCCACCGGCGATGGTGATGTCGTACTACTGTCCCAACGTCCTGGCCCACGCTGGCCGCGTTCGTCGTTAGACCAACGCCACGGATTCTTCTTCGGCATAGGCGCTGCGGAGGATTTCGAAGAAGGATTCGTCCTGAGCCAGGTGTACGTCTCCGATCCGAGATATCGGGATTCCGGGCGTCGTCGAATTCATGGATACTGCAGACCATCGATCGCTCAGGTCGGCACGACGGATGCTACGGGTTTGCTGAGCCACACCCCGGAGGCGAAGTTGGCGGCGGATGACTTGCATCGTGATGCCCGGGAGGTACTCGGCGTGCGGCCAGGTCACGGTCTCGCCGTCCCAAAAGGCGAGGTTCCACTTCGTCGCCTCGCTGAGCCTGCCGTCCCGGTCTTCGAACGCAGTGTCGTCGAAACCGAGCGATGCCGCCTGGCGTGCGAAGAATCTCGCCAAGCTGATTTCTCCGGCATGTTTTACATCCGGAAGGTACCTCTCGTGCCCTGCCACATCGAGGGAGAGAGGGCCATCTGGTGCAGATGCCGGTCCAGCCGTCCTCACGTAAACGTCGAGGCCCAGTGGAGTTTTCGCATGGCTCGGTGTGATGAAACAGAACATCGATGCGGAGTCGGCGTCGAATGCCGTGAGCCCCGTCCGAAGGCAGTCCAAGATTGTCTCGTCGGGGAGGTGTCGGCCAAAGACGGTGTCGCTGTTTTGACGCAGACGGTCAAGATGGAGGTCCAGGCCGGGGACCGCGTTGTCGCGTATTTGCATCGCCGTGAAATGGGCATCGCCCGAGAACGCCACTGCCGCAAGTGTCGAGGCAGATGCAGGCGAACCATTGAGGTGGATCATGTGGCTTGTCATGGGGCGATCGCTCTTCCTCTGGGCGCTGGAGTACGGCGGCGGTCAGATTTCTCCCCACCGATAGCCGGGAGGAAAACGCCGAGGGCAACCCCGATGGCCACGCAGCCCACGCTGATGATCGCGATGTCAGCGCGGTTGAGAGCAAATACCACCGAGTTCGACGATGCGCTCCCACTGTCGCTTTCGGTCGCCGTCACGTTTTCCCCCCCTCGACAGTGGCGCCCGTTGCGGATTGGGGTCCACAACGGTGTCACGACGAACCATACCCATAGTCCAGCGGCGTGGGACAACGATCCTTGGCAAGAATTCCGACGACGCCGGCTCACGTGACCGGCCGACGGCCGATCGCGCGCGGAGCCGACATCGTCGATTCGACGATCCACCTCGGACCTGTTCAGCCCGTCTCCGCCTCGGTGTACACCACCAGGGAGACGTTGCGGCTCGAAGGGACCTGAAAGGTCGTGTAGTTGCAGACGACGATCCCCCGGCCTTCCACCTGAAGCCGCCACGAACCGTAGGCTTTCTCATACGGTTCGTACCGCGACCACAAGTATCGGAACGCGGAGCTGTTGTCCCATGCGGTGCGAAGTGCTTCGAGAAGCTGGTGCGTCGGAATGGACCTGGCCAGGGCCAAATGCGTCAGCCCGACCACCTCTCGGGCTTTGTCGGACCAGTCGACATACACCTGACGACTCTGCGGATCGGTGAAGATGTAGGTGAGAAGCGAGAGATCGAAACCGTGACCGGGCTCAGATGCTCCGTCGGGGAACAGGATTCCGGCGGTCGCCGGGGCAACTCCCCGAATCGTCAGGTCTTCCGTGAGAATGTGCAGCATCACCGGATCACGCAGCTGGTTTCCCAGACTGCGCAAAATGTGTTCAGCGTGAGTGACAGTCGCTGTGTCCTCCTCATCACCCTGCCCTGGACCGGGGGTCGCGAGGGCCTGGATGTACCGGGACTCCAATTCACTGAGCTGCAGAACTTCCGACAGCGAACTCACCACTGAGGCGGAAGGGTGGGCCGCCCGGCCCTGTTCGAGCTTCGTGTAATACTCCGTGCTGACACCCGCGGCCCAGGCGAGCTCTTCACGGCGAAGACCGGGTACCCGACGCGGCGTGCCCGCCTCGACAACCGGCCAGCAAGGGTCCGGGCCGATGCGGGCACGACGCGTGCGGAGAAAACCGGCCAACGCCGTATGTCGATACTCTTCAGAGGCGCGTACGGGCTCCTTCCGAAAGAAGGTCGGTTGCGCGAGACTCCGAGAGGCCATCAGTCGAGCTGACCACTGATGGCCGCCGTGAACTGCTCCATGTCCTTGGGAGTCCTCGAGGTGATCAGGATGAACCCGTTCGTATCGTCAACCACCACGGGCTTGTCCACCCATGCCCCGCCGGCGTTGTTCACGTCGGTGCGCAGGGAAGGAAACGACGTGAGGGTTTTCCCGACCACGAGGTCCGCTTCCACGATCAGCCACGGTGCGTGGCAGATCGCTGCTATTGGTTTGCCCGCTGCCGCAAAGGCTTTCACCAGTCGTTGAGCGTGATCATCCTGCCGCAACGCATCGGCGTTGATTGTCCCTCCTGGAACAATCAGGATGTCGAAGTCATCCGCCTGGCTCTCAGAGAGCAGTGCATCAGAGGGAACCCGGGCGCCCGAGTCGTAATCCATGACCAGGGTCTGGATCGATTCGTTCTCCGGGGTAGCGACCGTCACACGATGGCCGTTTTCCTCCAGATACTCCTTGGGCTTGATGAGCTCGTCTGTTTCCACACCGTATGAGGTGGCGATGACGAGGATCTTCTTCGGATCGCTCATGATGTAACTCCTTCTCTGCCGGGTCGAGGCCGACCTCTTCGTCCGCGGAGGATCGCCTCAGAAGTCGATTTCCTGGTAGTGGTGCTCTTCGTACTGGGAATTGAGGTAGTCGTTGACCGTTGCGTCGAAGTGTTTCCAGTGTGTCGTCTGCGCATGTGCATCGAGGTCCTCCTGGGTGTCCCAATGCTCGATGAGGTTGTAGGACAGGGGCTCCGCGACGTTCCGGTGCAACTGGTACAGAGTGCAACCCTGCTCCTTGTTGGACTCAACAACCATGTGGTGGAGGAGCTTGACGAAGGCGCCCTCGTGTTCCTGCTTGACGTCGAAGAAAACGTTGAGAATGACCATGTGGGAATCTTCCTTCACTTCTGCATGAGGCAACTGATGAATTCTCACCAGCTCTGACACCATCCACACAACCAGCCGTTGAATCATTGCGCCTGGCCTTGTCAGTACCAGGCTCGTTGGGATGAACAGGTTGACCGGATCGCCGCGGCAGCACATCCTGACGTCGTCCGCCCTGGCTCAGAACCTCTTGTCCTGGGCGCCCTCCGGCCCGGCCACGCGAGTCGCGGAGTCGGTGAAGTGGCACCTGGACAATCCGCCCGACACGTACTGGACCGACGATGATACGAAGGCCGACGACGAGGCGTTGCGTGCGGCCTCCTGAACCGTGGGATGACTGTCTCGAGGCGGACGCCGGAGCGCCCGCATTCGCCGGTCCTACTCATCCGGAGGCCCGGTGCGGTCGTTTGGTCCGTCGTCGCTGGTGAGCCATTCATCGATCGATGTCCACGGAAAGACGCGCGGGTCGTGCGGTCCGGGGGAGGCTATGGCCCCCTCGATCCGATCGAGGCGGAAGATGCGCCAGTCCTCGCGCATCAGATCGTAGGCAATGAGGTACCAGCATTGTCGGCGTAGGAGGTGCCGATACGGTTCGACGGTCCGATGCGAACCGCGACCGAACTGATCGGTGTAGTCGAAAGTGACCCGCGAACCCGTCGCAACGGCGTCGGCGATCTTTCCCACGAGGTTCCAGTCCACGGGGGCCGGAGGCTCCCGAGAGACCTGCGTCGAGAGGGCCACCGCGGCGGCGCGCTGTTTCAGCTTTCTGGGCAGCACTTGCTCGAGCTTGGCCCGTGCGGTCGCGGCGGTGGCGTCGCCGGGTGACCACGCTTCGAGAACCAACAGGCTTGTGATCATCGTCGAGACCTCGTCCGCTGTGAGCAGCAACGGCGGAATCTTCATGCCTGGCCGCAGCGCGTAGGTGGCGCCGGGGCCCGGGCGGGACCGGACCTCGTAACCCATGTCGCGGAGACGCATGGCATCCCGGCGCACGGTCCGTTCGCTGACCTGAAGCCGGTCAGCCAGCTCGCGACCACCCCATTCTCCTCCCGACTGGAGCAGTGCCAGCAGTCTGAGCGATCGCGTCGAGGGGGAATCCATGGCTCCATGATTCCACGCAATGCGGACAGGATCAGGCCGTATCTGAACCTAGCGTGGAAGCACGACGGGAAGAGAGGAATCATCATGAAGATCGCCATCACGACCCCACAAGGAAACGTTGGTCAACACCTGACGCGCATGCTCATACGGTCGGGAGTCAGACCGTTGTTGCTCACCCGTCATCCTGAAAACATCCCCGCGTCCGTTGCAGAGTATGCGGACGTGATGCAAGCGGATTCGTTTGATCCGGACCAGATTGTTTCAGCCACCGCTGGTGTTGACGCGATCTATTGGGTCGACCCGCCGACCGCCTCGCCGGATCCTCTGGGGGACTACCGTCGTGCGACGGAGTCAGTCGTGGTCGCGGTCGAGGCGAACCGGATCGGGCGGGTTGTTTTCCAGAGCAGCGTTGGCGCGGAAAAGCGCCACGGGGCCGGCGAAATCGATGGATTGGCCGAGACGGAGGTAGCTCTCGATGCCTGCGGCGTGGATGTCACCCATCTTCGCTGCGGCTTTTTCTTCACCAACGTGCTCATGGACCTTTCCTCGATCAGAACGGGATGTCTTCAGACGGTGTTGCCACCAGACGCGCCCTTGAGCTGGGTGGCCCCGAGGGATATTGCCGAGGTCGCGGCGCTCACCCTGCTTAATCCCGACTGGACCGGGAGACACGTCCGGGCGGTTCATGGTCCTGAGGACCTGACGTGGCCACAAGCCGCGGAGATCTTGTCGGACGAGCTTGGCTGGGAAGTTCGGGTTGAGCACATCAGTGACGAACAAATGCGTGAGCAGTACCTTCAGGTCGGCATGTCGCCCGGGATGGCTGACGCGATTCTGGGGATGTCCACCGGATTGCGCGAAGGCTTCGAAGCAGAGCAAACCCGTTCGCTGCTCACGACGACTCCGACCCCCTTGCGTGGTTGGATTCAGGAGGAGCTCGTTCCCCGATTCTGACCTGGCCGTTGCACGAGGTCAGCCAGCGAGCACTCCGCATCACCGCGGAAATCGACGGCAACTACCGTGACCCGGCCGAACTGCGTCGTCTCATGAGTGAGCTCGGCGGGGCAACGGTACCCGAAACGTTCATGCTCTTCCTGCCGTTCCGCACGGACTTCGGGCAGAACACGACGTTCGGGGAGCGCACATTCGTCAATTCTGGAAGCGCCTTCCAGGACCAGGGCGGCATCACGATGGGTGACGACGTCATGATTGCCCCGAAGGTAGCCTCGGGATATGAGCGCATCCACGGACACAGACGTCATTGTCGTCGGCGGCGGGCTCGTCGGCCTGGCCGCTGGGGCGTTTCTCGCTCAGCACGGAGTGAGGACCACGGTGTTCGAAAAGCACCCGTCGACGTCCACACATCCCAAAGCTCGCCTGGTGACGATACGCAGTATGGAGCTCTACCGTTCGTTGGGTATCCAAGAGGAGATCCGCGACGCAGGTGATCCGGGCAAGGGGTTCGTGATCGGTCAGACCCTGTCCGACGACCTATCGACGTGGATTGCGCCCCCGGCCGAAGACGTCGAATCCCAGAACCTGAGCCCGACAACCCCCTATTCCTGCGATCAGCAGGTTCTGGAGCCCATCGTGCTGAAAGCCGCACGGCGGTTCGGCGCAGACGTCGAATTCGATTCCGCCGTTCTCGAGCTCGGGGAACGTGCAGATCGCGTGGAGGCAACCGTCCGTCACGCCGGACAGGAACGAATCGTTAGCGCCCGATTCGTGATCGCCGCGGACGGAGCCGGTAGCGCTATACGCCGGCACCTGGGCGTCGGCATGACCGGAACGGAGGTTCCCGGGCGGTCCGTCAGCGCGGTATTCCGGGCCGACCTTTCACCGGCCTTGCGTGGGCGATTCGTCGACGCCGTGTTCTGCCGTGCGGCCAGCACGTTTCTCTTTGCCAGGGGAAATTCCGGTGATCGACGCTGGCAGATGGGTACCTACGTGCGCCCGGAGTGGGAGGACCGACGGACCGAGGACCTCACTGATGAGCTGTCCGACCTCCTGCGACAGGCCACCGGTCTCTCTGGCCTGGAACCGGACTTCGAGGACGTCGCTACATGGAGTACCGGGGCGTTCGTGGCCGACCGGTTCCGGTCCGGCCGGATCTTTCTGGCGGGCGATGCCGCCCACATCATGCCGCCCTACGGTGGGATGGGTGGCAACACCGGTGTTCACGACGTCCACGATGCGGCCTGGATTCTCGCCGCGGTGATACGTGGGGACGCATCGCACCGACTGCTCGACACGTACGAAGGGGAGCGTCGGCCCATCGATCAGGCCATAGTCGACCAGGCCCTTCTCCGTTCCCGGAAAACCCCTGGCCAGAAGAAACCCAGCGGAGAGATCGACGCCCTGACCCTTGCGTTGGGGTCACGCTACGGCGCCCCTCCTGGTGATGAATTCGAAGACCCCCATGAGCCGAGCATGGCCGTCGGGACTCGGGCCCCGCACCTGACGCTGCGTGGCGGGGGAAGTGTGCATGACCTTCTGAGCCCGAGACAATTCACCGTGATCGTCGACGGGCCCGTCACGAGAACCGACACCCGTGCGGAGTTTGTGGCACTGGGAATGCAAGACGTTGCTGCTGGGCAGCGGGACCTCTGGGCCCACACCTATGGTCAGGCTGCAGGACATCTCGTTCGGCCGGACGGGGTCCTGGCCGGAGCATTCGAGGCGCTGGCCGATGTGCCGGGGTTGATCGATCGAGCGCTGCGCGTGCACTGACTCCTGCAACTCGCTCACGGCTGTGGTCCGGTGGCTGTCCCTTCCTCAGGAGGAGGTTTCCGGATGAAAGCGAAAGGGTGAACAAACTCCTTGGACCCCCCGATTTTCCGCGGGCTTGGGGCTCATCACGGCAATCGCTTGCTGCTCGCTGGTCCCGATTTTGTTGAAGACCCCGAGTCGACCCGTGCTGAAACCCGCTCTTGCCCCGCTGTGATGTTTGGCGTTGACGCATGATGTGTCCGCCACGGCGAGACGGAGTCCGTCACGCTGTTGCTTCCCCGGTTCTGAGCGTGGGTTGGGACGGGGTATCTTGCCGCTGGGGTGCAAAGCCCATGCACACAGCCCCGAGTGCGCACATGGCTGCCAGCATTCCGATGGTCGGCCAAATGCTTGCGGTGGCCTGGAAGCTCAGCGTGGCGGCGATGGGGATCAGGCCTCCGAAGATCGCGCCTGCCATTTGGTAGGTCAACGAGACGCTGGTGTACCGGGATAGGGGTCGGAAGATCTGGGACATCGCCGCAGCCATGGGCCCATAGGTGGCTGACATGGCCAACCGCAGGACGGCCACCAGGAGGAAGATCAAGACCACGTTGTCTCCGCCGAGTCCGAGAAACATGGGCGGACCCAGCAAGGCGGTAGCGATCGAACCGCCGATGATCACGGGTTTTCTGCCCAGTTTGTCGCCCAGCCACCCAAAGAGGATCGTGGCCCCCAGCTCCACGATCGAGGCGACGCTCAAGGCGTTGAGTATCAATGTCTCCGAATGCCCCACGGAGGGGTCGGTCGCATAGGTCGTTGCGAAGGTGGTGATGAGATAGTAGCCGCCGGTGGCCACAGGTAGGGCGCCGACGCCCAGCAACATGTTCGCCCAATTCTCGTGGAGGGCTGATATCAGCGGGGCTTTCTGTCGGATGTTCTGTTGTTGGACGGCTGCCGTTTCGGTCTTGAAAACCGGAGATTCCTCGACTTTTTGCCGCACGATGAATCCCACAATGACCAGCACCGCTGAGAGCAAGAAGGGGATCCTCCATCCGAAGTCGGCGAAGCTGTCCTCTCCGAAGACGCCGACCAGCAAAGACAGCAGCGACGTTGCCATCAGGGCACCGGCGGGGTTGCCGAGCTGGGTGAAGGAGCCGTAGAAGGTCTTTTTGTTCTGGTCCGCGTGCTCGACGGACATCAAAACCGCCCCTCCCCATTCACCACCCACGGCCAGGCCCTGGATCAGACGGAGGAGAACCAGCAAGATCGGGGCCGCGACCCCGACGGCGGCGTAGGTCGGCAGCACCCCGATCATGAAGGTCGCTGTTCCCATCAGGGTCAGAGTCATCACTAGTGCCGGGCGCCTGCCCCATCGGTCTCCGATATGTCCGAAGATCACTGCACCCAAGGGGCGGGCGAGGAATCCGACGGCGGTTCCGGCGAACCCGGCAGCGATGGCTGTGAGCCGGTCTGTCCCCTCTGGAAAGAAGAGGACATCGAAGACGATCGGGACCGAAAAGGCATAGATGTAGAAGTCGTACCATTCGATGGTGGTGCCGATGAACGCTGCGAAGGCAGCCTTTTTCGCCCTCGATTTCTGGTGCTGCTGGGTTGGAGAGGTACTCATCGTGTGTCCTTCAAGCGGTGGTCGGTTCGAGTCCGTTATGCGGTGTGGACCTGCTCGCCACCGACCCAGACGGCCAGGGCCTTGATCGAGGCAAGCAGATCGACGTCAGTGGCGTACGGATCCTGGTCCAGAACCGTGAAATCAGCGCGTTTGCCGACTTCGAGGCTTCCGATGTCGTGCTCACGGCCGAGCACGTGGGCTGCGTTGATCGTGTGGGCCCTCAGGGCGGTGTCGACGTCGATAGCCAGCTGGTCCGGTCCGAGTTGGGCACCTCTCCGGGTGATCCGGGACGATGCTGCCTGGATGGCTTCCATGGGTCGAGGGTCGGCCACGGGGGCATCCGATGAGATCGTGATGGGTACTCCCGCGCGCTGGAATTCGCCCAGCGGGTTGAATCGTTCGCCTGGTGTACCAATCGCTTGTTCGACACCCTCGCCCCAGTTGAAGTGGTGTTGGGGCTGATTGACGGGGTAGATCCCGGCTGAGGCCATCCGTGTGATCTGTTCGGGTGTGGGCAGTCCACAGTGTTCGATGCGGTGTCGGGCATCTGCATCCGGTCGCTGACGCAGGACCGATTCCAGTGAGCCGATCACCATTTCCAACGCCGTTGGAGACTGGGAGTGGGTGGCTGTCTGGAGTCCGGCGGCGTGGGCCTTTTCGACGAGCAGTTTGTATTCTTCGGGATCGTGATAGAGCTGACCGGTTCGGCAGGGGTCGCCGACGTACCCATCAGGAAAGTACGCGGTCCATCCGCCCAGGGTTCCGTCAGCGTAGAGCTTGATGCCGGCGAAACTGAGGAATTCGTTGCCGAACTGCCCGTGAAGGCCCATCTCGAGGGCCTCGTCCAGCAGGTGGGACAGCAGGTACATGCTGACCCTGACGTTCAGCTGGTCTTGTTCCGCAAGTCTGAGATACATGTTGAATTCGCGGCGACTGACTTGGCAGTCTCCGATGGTCGTTACTCCTCCGGCCAGAAAATTTTCCTGTGCCACCTGGAGTTGTCGCAGGTGCTCGGCCGGTTCGTCAGCCAGGTGGAAGTTCGGGCCGTGGTGCCCGATCTTCACACCTTCCAAGCCGGTCAGGATATTGCAGGCAGCGTCCGAGAGCTCGCCGGTCAGCTCACCATCGTCGTCGCGGAAGAATTTCCCTCCGACGGGGTCCGGTGTCGACGCGTTCACACCGTGCAGCCGGAAAGTGTACGAGTTGACCACACCGCCGTGTCCGGAGGCGTTCATCAGATAGACCTCCCGGTCGGTGGCGACCTCGTCGAGCTCGAATCGGGTGGGATGACGCCGTTCGGCCAGGTTCCTCTGTTCGTAGCCGTACCCGCGGACCGGTCGTCCCTCGGGCAGCGAAACAGCGGCCTCACGGAGCAGGTCGACGATCTCGGGGATACTGGAGGCCTTGTCCGGCCCGCAGTCGACCCAACTCATCATCTGCCCCAGCATGAGCGGGTGTGCGTGGGCATCGATGAAGCCTGGGACCACGGTTGATGTGCCCATGTCGATGGTTTCAGGCTCGATCGCGCTAATCCGTGCGGACGCCGTGCGGCAGGATTGCTCGGTGCCTAGGTGTCGGATCCATCCGTCAATGCACAGGAAGGCTTCCGGGCTCGTGCCGTCCCGGTCCAGGCAATAGATGGTCTCAGCCGTGATGATCTTTGGGACCCTGATTCCTGGGTCCTGGACGTGGGACAGCTTTCGCATGTGGTACTCCTTCTCCGGTCGCGCCCTCAGGCTAGCCGGCCAAGCGCCGCCGCCAATACATAAAAACGAAGTTATCTTTGGTTAGGTACTCATTTGCGGTCTGAATCCATCACATCGTCATCAGTTCCGTAGTTTAGGGGTGCTTGTCTGCTCTTTTTGTCGATCGGGATCTCGGCTGACTGTGGCAGGATCGTGACGTGATGGATTTCGACGAAGACTTGTATCGGGCACTGCGTCACGATGGCCGTGCCGCGCACTCGACCCTGGCCGCACGGTTGGGTGTGGACAGGTCCCTCATTTCGCAGCGACTGCACCATTTGAGGCAGACCGGCCAGCTGAAGATCGTCGCGGTCATCCACCCCCGGCTTCTCGGCCTTTCAGTTCAAGCCCACCTCATGCTGAGCATTCAGGGCCCTACTGACTGCGTCTTTGAAGAACTTCGGAGAATCGACAGCGTGGCGTACCTGTCCGAGACCACCGGACCAACTCAGGCGGTCGCCGAGGTCTGGGCGCGGTCGACCCATGATCTGGGCGTCTCGCTGAACCGGATCCGCACGGTCGGCGGCGTTTCCAGCATGCATGTCACCTATTACGACCAAGTGCTCCGAACCCTGATGTTGGGCGAGGAGCCAGAAACAACTGATATCGGATTCGACGACCTGGACTTGGCGATTATCCAGAATCTCCAACGGGACGGAAGAATGACCTTCGGCGAAATGCAACGTCGCACCGGGGCCGCTGCATCGACTTGTCGCAAGAGGATGCAACGTTTGGTCACCCTTCGGGTCGTGCAGATCGGTGGGATCCGCGGACGCGGAGCCGGAGACAAAGGATTGCTTTTCGGGGTCGGTGTTGACTGCGCCGGGGATCCGGCTACGGCAGAGGCGGTCGAAAAGTCGCTGACGTCCCTTCCGGGACTCGAATTCACCGCGAGGACGATGGGGAGCTTCACCCACGTGGCAACCATTGGCGTCCGATCGCTCGAGGAGTACAACGACGTCGTTCGAGACCTGCGAGGTATTCCTGGGGTTCGCTCGGCCGAGACGTGGATCCATGCCGCAGTCTGGGCAGAACGATACGACTGGAGTCTGGAACGGCTGGACCCCCGGAAGAAGTGGAAGAGCGAATGACCTCAGCAAAGGAGCCACCCCTAGTTCTCACTCCGCAATATTCGATTGATATCACTCTGCAAGAAAATATCGATTCGATACTGGTCGGTTATTTATTTCTCGCGCGGCAATTCGGGGAGTTTACGATACTGAAGCGTACATTTACTTGATAGTAACTGAAACATTGTGTAACAACCATTGTTTTCCGTCTGGGCGTCAGATGAAGTAAGTGAAGTGGAACACCAAAAGGGTGGGCTGCGGATAACACTGATGAAAGGTGATAACTATGTTCGCTGCAAATGTTGTCGATGCTGTACAGGATCTCCCGGTCGTCGGAGACCTCGTCAATGGTCTTGTGAGCACGGTGGGAGGAATTGCGGAGCCCGTGATTGGGCTTGTTTCCGGCCTGCTCGGCATCGGAGCCTAATCCCAACCCTCTGTACTGTACTTTGGGTCGGGGCAGTCGCCATCATGGCGACTGCCCCGATTTTTGTCTGCCGGTTTTCGTTCTTGATTGTATTTGTTTGCTGATGTTTGAACTACCGATATATTTCCGGAATATCTGTTCCCCAAGCTTCTGGTCAACACGCGCTGGGATTTCTCGCAGGAGTCATCATGCTCATCGCCGTCTTGGGCGTCGCCGCTGAGGCGGGTGTATCACCGGCACAGGGGCAGTATTACTGCAGGATCAGGGTCGAGCTGGTACGGGCGGGCTTCGATCATAACGGGGAACAGTTTCTGGCCGATCGCGCGCTGGCTCCGCTCGTGACCGCACTCGAGAAGGGTCTCTACCGCGCGCCCGAGCTGAGGGAGCTATTGGCCGTCGATGACCTTGGGTGCAGTTTGCGCCTAGGCGGTGTTCGGGTCGTCCTTGACCGGCACCGCGAGCCCGGTGATCAGGGACTCGGGGTCGACGTCGGGTCCTGGCTCGGTGTCGTAGGCCTCCCAGAACGGCATGAGGGTTGTTCGCCCTTCGGATTCCACCTGCTCGACGAAAGAACGCCACGACTCGCCGAGTCCGTCGTACGGGCCGACGTGTTGGGATACCGCCAGAGTGCAGGCGGGCAACTCAGACGGGACGACCCTGATATCGTCGACCATCATCGCCTCCGCGAGCGGTTCCTCCACGGGAAAACCGGTTTCGAAAGTTGCGGTCTCACCGGGCACGGATTCGTAGCGCGAGAATGCCGGACCCGCAGGACGGAACGCGCCCTGTTGCATGGCCTCGCCCAGTGCACGGTGCGCCCGGTCCATTTCGTCGGGCATCCGGAACATGGGCAGTTCGCTGAAGCGAACGACCACGGTTCTCGAACCGGGAAAATCAATGTATTCGGGCCTCGGGGCATTCATGGCAGGCTCTCCTTGCGCCGGTTAGGTGCAGTCTATGGCCCGAAACCCGCGGCGGCTAGTGCTTACCGTGGTCCTCTTGGGCTTGTATGGCCGTAATTGCCACGGTGTTGACGATGTCATCGACCGTGCAGCCTCGCGAGAGGTCGTTGACCGGTTTCCGCAGTCCCTGAAGGACCGGCCCGACCGCCACGGCACCCGAAGACTGTTGGACCGCCTTGTACGTGTTGTTGCCCGTATTCAGGTCAGGGAAAACGAACACCGTGGCATGCCCTGCCACCTGGGAATCTGGCAATTTGGACTTCGCGACCGAAGCATTGGTCGCGGCGTCGTACTGGATGGGCCCCTCGACCTCGAAGTTCGGGGCCGAAGCACGCACGATGTCGGTGGCTTCGCGGACGCGATCGACGTCCTCACCGGACCCCGAGCCGCCCGTCGAATAGGAAAGCATCGCAACTTTGGGATCGACACCGAACTGGCGGGCGGTATCCGCGCTCGCCTTGGCAATGTCGGCCAGTTGGGCGGCGTCGGGGTTGGGATTGACCGCGCAGTCTCCATACACGAGGGCCCGGTCCTCAAGGAGCATGAAGAATACCGACGAGACGATCTTCACGCCTTCCTTGGTCTTCACGAATTCGAGCGCGGGCCGAATGGTGTTGGCCGTGGTGTGCGCGGCCCCCGAAACCATGCCGTCTACGTGCCCCAGCTGGACCATCATGGTTCCGAAGTATGAGCCGTCCAGCATGCGCTCCTTGGCCTGCTCGATCTCCACCCCCTTGTGGGCCCTGAGCTTGGCGTACTCGGCCGCGTACTCGTCCCGCAACGGAGACGTTTCCGGGTCGATGAGCCGCACCTCGCCCCGCCCCGGGACCTCTCCGTCGACGAAACCGAGGTCGATGCCCTCGGACTGCGCGAGTTCCTTGACCTTCGATTCTCTGCCCAGGATGGTGATGTCGCAGAAGTCGCGGCGAACGATGATCTCGGCGGCACGCAGGATTCTGATGTCCTCGCCCTCGGGGAGGACCACGCGGCGCCTGTTCGAACGAGCCTTCTCGATCAACTCGTGCAGGAAGCGCAAAGGAGTCATACTCGCGGGCCGGGGGAGATCCAGTCGACCGAGAAGCTCTCTCTCGTCGACCGTTTTCGACCATTCGCCCATGGCGGCCGCGATCTTGCGCGGAGCCCCCGCACGAAGTTCGCCGCGCACCGAGCCCACCGCCTGGGCCGCAGAGAACGTGTCTCCCGAGGTGCGAAGAATGGGGAAGGGCGCGGCCGAGATCAACGCCTGGGTCGCGGCGTTGACGTGCAGATCGCCCGAAAGCAGGACCCCCGAAGGAACCGGGAAGGAGGGGGACAGAGCGGAAGCGAGGGTCGCCATGACCACGTCCGAGCGATCGGCCGGGGTGATCACGAAATCCCCGTCGGACATCTGTTCCAGGAAATTTCCGACCGTCATCGCCGCGACCTTGACCGCCTGGATGTCGCGGTCCAAGGACACCTCCACGCCGTCTGCTTCGAGCTCCAACTCGTGTACGACTTCGGCGACCGTCGGCTGGGAAATCGCCGGCGTCTCCGGGACGACGTACACATGGCCACCACGGCGCCCTGCGGGGACCCGCTCCTCCACCTCCGAGGCCATTTGGGGGTCCACCCGGTTGACGATGATGCCCAGAAGGTCCGTCTTGGCCGCGTGGAGTTCGGCGCGCGTGACCTCCACGGAATTGACGATGTCCTCCACGCTTCCGGCCTCGGCGGCCGAGATCACGGCCAACACGGAACACCCCATGTTGTTCGCCAAGCGTGCGTTCATGTCGAATTCGGCGGTCGCGGCGTTGTGGGCGAGCAGATCGGTCCCGTCCACCACGACGACGTCGAACTGCTGACTCATCTCCGAATAGATGGACAAGGAGATATTGACCAATTCGTTGAGATCTCCCGAGGCCAGAAGCTCCCTGCAGCGAGCGAGCGAAACGCCGCCACGGGCAGACGTTGAGTCCAGATCGAAGGTCTCTCTCATGAGCCGAATGCGCGGGTCCGTGTCCACGGAATCGGTTTCGAAGACCGGGCGGAAGTAGCCGACCGAATCAGCTCGGCGGATCAGGGAATCCGTGAGGCCCAAAGCGATGAGGGTCTTGCCCGCCCGAGGCGTCATGGCATCGAGAAAAATACCGGTGGACATGGGTTTCCTTCCCTGAAGCGATCACCGTCGACACCAATTTTAGGCGGAGTTGCCTCGAGGCGGTACGTGGGCCCCCTCATGCGGAAGGAACCGCGCGTTGCTCTGCGGTTCTGTCCTCCGGGCGCAGTCAGTGGCATTCTGGAACCATGTTGTTTGCATTCTCGGTCGCCCCGTCCGGCGGCGACTCACCCGACGCCTCCGTCCACAACGCCGTCGCCGCGGCCGTCCGTATTGTTCGCGACTCCGGACTTCCGCATCGCACCGACGCCATGTTCACCACCATCGAGGGCGACTGGGACGAGTGCATGGACGTCATCAAACGGGCCACGGAAGCGGTGGGAGAATACGGCACCCGGGTCTCCCTGGTCATGAAAGCCGACATCCGACCCGGACACGAGGGCGAGCTGACGGGCAAGATCGAGCGACTCGAAAGGGCACTCGAGGGCGAAGAATGACCTTCGTCTGCGACGGCAAATTCTTCCTCTCTCCCGCCGGTCCCGAAGACACTTCCGTCTACGCCCAGGTACATGTGAGCGCGCTCGCGGCCTCCTACCGGGACATCATCGGTCCCGACTTTGGGTCACGCATGCGCGACCATGCTGACGAGATCGCAGCCGAGGATCGGCAGTATCTGGCCCAACCGGACGCGACCGGTTTCATCGCGTGGTCGAACCCGTCCCTGGACGAAACCAATGACTACGGGTGCTGCGCCCTGGGTGCGGACCCGGACCTGTGGTTCCGACCTGTGGGGATTGCCCTCTCTGCCGACGCCGGCCCGCTCGAACCCTGGGAGAAGGACATCGGCGCGATACCGATCGAATCCCCGGCAGGCCTGCGACTACGCAAGCTCATCAACCTGTACATCCTCCCCGAAGCCCAGAACGACGGCCTGGGTTCCGAACTGCTCCGGGCGGCACTGCCCACCGACGCCCCCGCATTCCTCTGGATCATCAACGGCAATGCCGCCGCCGCTCGCTTCTACCGCCGGCACGGTTTCCGTGACCTGGGCGAAGCCTTTGAGGCCGAGGGAGCGTGGGCGCCCTCGACGACCGGACGCATGGTCCGTGGTCTCGAGGGTTCATAGCGCGTTCCCGATGATCCAGATCCCTGTGATGCTTTGGTCTGTTCCGGCCCGGCCCGCATCAGCCCGCGCTGCGCCCTGACGCCGTCCAGGTCTGCCGCTCCAGGCCGCTGAGGAGTAGGTCCAAACCGGCGATGAACTCGGAACGGTGGTCCAAGAGCCCCACGACTCCGAGGACCGAGTGGATGAACGGGTACTGGTCGGGATCGGAGGCCTCCCACTCACGAATCTGTTCTCGGGCGCCGGCCTCTCTGTCCTGTTCGCCGGCCAGTTCCTTGATGCCTTCCGAGATCTCCGCGCCCATGCCCGTCGCGTAATTTATGGCGGCGACCGACGCGTGGAACTGTTCGGACGGCGTCAGCTCCATGCGCATGATCTGCTGACCGGCGGTCTCCCAGTAGAGGAACGCGTTGCGCCCGTCCGGGCCGGCCTTGATCAGCTGTCCGGCGAGCCACGGATGCTTCATCATCTGCGTGAAGAGGCAGAGGATCAGGCGCCTGATCTTGAGGAGAGCGTCCTTGGTCTGTCGGCTCGTTCGAGGGTCCGGTTCGGGTGGCGGGAAGTCGGCGAAGTCGCGCGGGCTGGAACTGCCCGCCGAGTCCAGGGCCTGGTTCTCTCGCAAGGATCGGCCGATCACCTCGTCCGCCGCAAGCCCCATGAGCTCGTCCTTGCCGCTCGCGTACCAGTAGAGGCTAGCGACGCCACTGTCCAGTTCGGCCGCGAGACCTCTCAGGGTCAGTTTGTCCGACCCTTCACGGTCCAAGGTCGCGATGGCCGTTTCGAGGATCGAGTCCAACGACAACGACGCCCGCTGGCGTGCGTTCGCGCGGCCGGCGCCTCGGCCCGACCCCCTGGCGGAACCGCCGCGGCCCCCTCCGCGTGAGTTGGTCTCCTGGGCCGTGCGACGGGCATTCCGTTGAGCATTTCTCATCGCATTCAGCCGGACTTCGCGCTGGTGCGCGGACTCGGCATTGCTTCTTTTCCGGGGATCCGGGCGGGGTGTGGGCGGCGTCATTCCTTAAAATCTACGCAGGACCTTGCGCACTATCAAACACCGTTCTATTCTCGAACATGGTTCGATCATCGAACAACGTTCCATTGACCGAACGACGTTCGATCCAGCGAAAGGTTTTCCCATGACAACTCAAGAACTCACCGCCACGGAGGGCGTGCCACTGCCCTCCCGCAAACCCCAGAGTCTGCGGGCTGCCTGGCCCGCTCTGCTCGGCCTCTGCCTCGCCATGCTCGTGGAGATGGTCGACAACTCGATCCTCAACGTCGCCCTGCCGACCGTTGGGCGCGACCTCCAGGCCAATCCGACGGATTTGCAGTGGATCGTCGGCGCCTACTCGTTGACCTTCGGTGGTCTGCTGATGGTCGGCGGAACCCTCGGCGACAAGCTCGGGCGGCGTCGTACCCTGCTGACCGGGCTGGCACTGTTCGGTGCGGCCGGACTCGCGGTCCTGTTGGTGCAGACCCCGGCCCAGTTGATTGCCGTCCGGGCGCTGTCCGGAGCATTTGCCGCACTCATGGCTCCACTGACCATGTCTCTCGTGTTCAGGCTCTTCGATCGAGAGGATCTGCGAACCAAGGCCATCGGCGTGATCATGGTCGTGTCCATGATCGGTTTCGCGATCGGCCCGACTCTGGCCGGTCTGGCCGTCCAGAGCTGGCCGTGGCAGTCGCTCCTCGTGCTCAACGCTCCCATGGCTCTCATGGCCTGGGTCGGCGTCCGTTTCGGCGTCGTCAAGGACGACCCGGCCGATCGCCGTCGAGGAGGCACCGATATCCCCGGTGGTCTGTTCTCGGTCGGGGCTCTGGGGCTGATCCTCTACTCGTTCACCGCAGGGACCGAATACGGCTGGTCCTCGCCGAGGACGCTCGGCATCCTGGTTGCGGGCATCCTCTGCCTCGTCGCATTCATCTGGCGTGAGAAGACCGCCAAGGACCCCATGCTCGATCTCGGGCTGCTCGCGATTCCGACCGTGCGCGGTTCGGCAGTCATGCAGACCGCGGTCATGATCGCGATGGTCGGCGTGATGTTCGGTTCGACGCAGCTGTACCAGTACGCGTGGGGGTGGTCGGCTTTCAAGGCGGGCCTGGCGAATCTTCCGTTCGTCGCCGGGATGCTGCTGGTCGGTCCGTTCGTGGATCGCATGGTCATCAGGCTCGGTCACCGGAAGACGTCGATGGTCGGCATCTCGTTGGTCCTCGTGAGCCTGCTCCTCTGGATCTACGCGGTCTCCCACGGGTACCTGTGGTGCGCCGTCGGAATGCTCATCATGACGATGGGCATGCGAACCATCATGACCACGGGTGCGGTGGCCCTCCTGGGCGCACTCCCGGAAACGCACACCTCGATCGGGTCGGCCATGAACGACACCGCCCAGGAACTCGGCAATGCCGTGGGAGTCGCGATCGTCGGAACGGTGATGGCCACCGTGGTTGGCAAGACGCTTCCGCACGGGGCCTGGGACGCCGCAACGATCGACGGATTCGTGCACTCCCAGCAGATCTCGCTCTGGATTCTTGCGGGTCTGGTGCTCGTGATGTCCGCGATCGGTATCCGCACCCTGACCGATTCCAAGGAGACGGACGAACACTGACCCCGGGACCGGTTCCGCGTCCGCCCGAGGGGCCGGCCCGGGTAGGGTGGGGCCGTGAGCAGGAAGAGCAGGAACCGCAAGGGCGGCGCGTCTGAGCGGGCCGTCGCGGATGGTCCGGTCGAGGGCGAGTACGCGATCGACACAGGCACCGCGGAGTTGGAGCGGGACACGTTCCGCCCGGGTGCCTGGATGCTCAGGATCAATGGGGTCCAGTCGAGCCACGTGGTCGTGGGGGACCCGCGGGAGCTCGCCTTCGAGTACATGCGGTGGATCGCCGCGGTGGTCAACTACTTCGTCGAACGGCACGTCGATCCGTCCACGCTGCGCATGACCCACCTGGGCGGCGGTGCCTGCTCGATGCCGCGGTACTTCGCGGACGTCTGGCCCGGCAGCCGCCACTCCGTGGTCGAGCTGGACGGCAAACTCGCGGAATACGTCCGCGGTTGGTTCGATATTCCCCGTGCCCCCACCGTTCGCGTCCGGGTGGGGGAGGCGCGCGAAGTGACGGAATCCTTTGTCGACGACTCGCGCGACGTCGTCGTGCGTGATGTCTTCGCGGGGGCCAGGACGCCCCGCCCGCTCACGACCGTCGAATTCTTCGAACACGTACACCGCTCGCTGGCTCCCGGCGGTCTGTACGTGGCCAACTGCGGAGACACCAGGGAGCTCGCCGTTGCCCGGTCCGAGGTCGCCGGTCTCTGCGCGGTGTTCGCCCACGTCGCGTGCGTTGCCGACCCGCCCATGCTCAAAGGTCGCCGGTTCGGCAACATCATTCTTCTGGCCTCGGACACGCCGTTCCCGGACGCCCTCGACCCCGACGCCGCGGCACTGACCCGCGAACTCCTGGGAGGCGGGGTCCCTGCCCACTTCAAGGACGAAAACTGGACGCGGCGCTTTGCCTCCGGTGCGGTGCCCCGAAGGGATCAGGGCTGATCAAGAGCGGCGCTGCCCGGCCCGAACGGCCGGCGATGCCGCCTGGCCCGAACGGCCGGCGATGCCGTGCTGCCTGGCCATCCGCCACCAGCTGCCCCGCCGGCCGCCCCGCCGTCGCCCGGTCCGGCTTACGGGGCCACGGCGACGGCCGGAATCAGCGACGTCGCCTCCTGGACGTCGTTCATCTGGGCGAAGAGATGACGTCGCTTCTGCCGCATCGTGCCCAGGGCAGCCAGGAGCACGCCTCCGACCGTCCACGCGATCATGACCCAAACCGGCTGAGTCAGCGCTGCCTCGGGGAAGTAGATGGCGTCTCGGACGGCCTCGATGCCCTGGGCCGAGAACAGCCACGGGTTCACGCCGCCGTAGAAGCCGTTGATCATGTCGAGTGGCCCGTTGATCCCGGATGCCGACATCCCCAGGAACGGCATGAGCAACATCGAAATCGGCATCATGGCCGGGCCGATGAGCAACATCCCGCCCGCAGTCACGGCCAGGCAGGACAGGCCCAAAAGGTAGAACATGAACCACGGCGCGAGGGCCGAGGAGTCGAAGATCCCGAACATGCCCCATCCGTAGAGGACCTCGCCGAAGGCCACGATGGCGGGCATCACCAGGGCCAGAATCACTCTGAGCCACGTCGAGACGGGGATGAGCCCCAGGATCATTCCTGCCATGAATCCGCCGAGAACGGCGCCGAGCGCGAGATACACCGCTATGTTCGCGAGGTTGTCCTCCGAGGCCGCCGGTGCGACGTCGTGGGTCGAGAGTGTGGTCTGTGATTCTTGGGCCGTCGAGGAAAACAGGTTGGTCACCGCGGACTTGACCTGTGACCCGTTGGCCCCCGCGAAGTACATGTCGCCCGTTGCGGGGTTGTATGCGGCGCGGAGGCTATGGTCCTTGATGTCGTCCTTGGCCTGGTTCACGGAGTCCACGCGCGAGACATCGAAGGAGTTCGCGGTCTGCTTGTCGAGGTCTTTCTCAGCCTGCTCGACGCGGTCTCCCGAGCCGATCACCGCGACCTTCATGTCGTGAGGCGACAGGTGGTGGGTCATGCCCGTCATAACCAGGGGCATCATGACCATGATGAACAGCGGGAACAGCATCCCGAGGGTGACCATTCTCTTGGTGGTCAGGGCCTGGTCCACCTGTCGTGCGGGCTTCGTGGGATCAGTGTGCACCCCGATGCCGGATGCAGGCGGCATCGACCGAAGACTCTCGGCGCGGGTCGCCTGGCGGTGCGCGCTCGACCGGTGACGGGCAGACGTCGACCCGTTGGAGTTGTGCTGCGGTGCATCCATCGAGGAATCGTTGTCATTCATAGAAGTCTCTGTTCCTATCGAGCGGGCTGGGAAGCGGTGCGGGGCTCGTCATCGGGGGAGGGGGCGTCGTCCGCGTACGCGGTCAGGAGTGGTTCGTCGCTGGTGCGCCGCGGTCGGCGGTCCTCACCGGAGCCCACGGGCGGAACCGGTCGCGACCGGAGGGTTCCCATCCAGAGGAGCCCGGCACCGATGAGCAACCAGACCGCGAGCACGAGGATCGGGGTTCCGACACCATTGCCGTCGAAGTACAGGGATCTCCTCATCAGTTCGGAGCTGGCTCCCGTGGGAAGAAGCTGATTCATGACACGGAAGAAGCCGGGCATCATGTCGTACGACACCGCAACCCCCGTGGCGGGAATCCCCAGAATCACGAAAATCGTCAGCCCGATCAGGGAGGCCGCCTGACCGAGGATGTCGAAGAGCCCCATCTGGACCACCGACGCGGTGAAGAACGTGCCAGTAATGATCAGTGCGACCGGCATGATGTGGGCGTCGAAGGAGCCGAACACGGCGTACGAGATCGCGGTTTCGACGACGCCGGCTGCTACGGCCATGATCGCCTGGACCGCCATCCGGGTGCGGACGCGAGTTCGCGGCCCGAAGGTGTTGAGCATGGTTGCCGTCATGTATCCGGCGATCGTGGCGCCGATGATCAAGTAGAGGAAGGACGTCCCGGTCGAGTCGTTCTCGTTCGGGGCCTTGATGTCCTTGACGTTCAGCGAGGTCCCGGACTGTTTGGCCACGGATTCGAAGATCCCTTGGGCGGCTTGGGTGGCCTGTCGGCTTCCGGCGGATGCCACATACAGATCTCCCGTGCTCGGGTCGTACGCGGCGCGGGTATCCAGATGGCGCAGGTCGTCCTTCGCGGTATCGATGTCGGGAACCGTGGACACGTCCGTGGCGTCGTCGGCCTCGGAGGTGATCTCCTGGCTGATCTGGGAAGCCTGGGGCGATGTCTCGATGACCTCGACCTTCATGTCCCGGGGGTGGGGGTTGTAGAACGCGGACACATAGGACCCGGGATAGGCAAAGGCCATGAACAAGGGGAAGAGCATGGCGAGAAGCACGAACTTGGTCGGGATCTTCTTCGCAGACAATTGCTGGGGCTGAACTGACATGACCATCACTTTACACTCGTAATCCAGCCTGTCAGGTGTAAGATAAGCGCAAGATGCACGAATGTGAGGAACAGATCATGACGAGCGAGTGCGGCGCCGAGGCCACCGACCCCCGGATCGCGCAGACCCGACGCGCGTTCAAGACGGCTCTGTACGACGCCGCCGCACCGGAGTGGAACTGGAAGGTGTCGGTCTCCGAGCTGTGCAAGCGGGCCGGGGTGTCCCGACCGACGTTCTACCAACATTTCGCGGCGGTCGACGACGTCTACACCGAGCTGCTTCGCGACCGCCTCGTCGACCTGGTGAGCCCCGGTGAGTGGAGCCGTGGTGCAGGTGTTCCCCGCAGCGGCGCGTTGGTCGCGCTCTTCGAGGACCTCCGTGCCGAACCCGGATTCTACGAGCCGATTCTCGGCGAGACCGAGGTCTTCGGCAATGCTCGCCGTTCATTCATGCGGTGGGTCGCCGGGCGTTTGTCGGAAACCTACTTCGATGCGCCGTACGAGACCCTCGCGGCCGAGCCCCGCCAGAGGGTCATGTTCATCGCGGGCGGGGCCGTGGCGACCATGGGGTATTGGGTCTATTCCTCGGAACGGGACCCGAGCGTGACCCCCGTGGAGATTTCCAGCTACTTCAACTCGTACGTCTCCGCGCTGTCCACCGATTTCGTGCCGGCGACCCCGGTGGAGACCCGGAGCGATTCCGAAGGCGAACCTGACACGAACTCCGCCGTGGCCGGAAACGCAGACCTCGCGGAGGCAGGCCCCCTCGGGTTACGGTAGCAACATGTATTTCGGCATTGCTTCGATGAAGCTCCGCACTCGCCGCTGACGGCGGCGAGTTTCCTCTGACTTCTCGTTCGCCGTCCTGGTCAACTGCCGGGCGGCCATTTGGTTCTGCCCGGCTCCACGACGAGCTGAGAGAACACCATGTCGAATTCATCTCTTTCAAACCCCTCCGTGAGCACCATGGTCTCGGCGGGAGGTTCGGCCCAGATCAGGGCCGAAGGAATCTGCGTCACCCTCGGAGACCGGACCGTGCTCGACGGCGTCGACGTCACGGTCTCGGCCGGTTCCCGACTCGCCGTCGTCGGCGAGAACGGTCGGGGCAAGACCACGTTGCTGCACGTGCTGGCCGGAACCCTGGTGCCCGACGACGGGCGGGTGTCCCGCGTCGGGACCCTGACGCTCATCGAGCAACATCTCGAGGCCGGTTCTGAGCGGACCGTCGGCGACCTCATCCACGGCTCCATCGCCGAGGCTCTTGCGGCCCTCGATGACCTCGAGGCGGCCACCGAGGATCTCGCCCGCGGGCAGCCGGGTGCCGAGGCGAGGTACACCGCAGCTCTGGATGCGGCGACCCGATGCGACGGGTGGGTCGCTGGTCGGGACGGCGAGCGAGACCGGTGGGAGCAGGAGCACCGAGACCAGGTTCGTGAACAGTCGCGGCTGGCCGAGGCCGCCGACGAGGCCAGGGGCAGGCTCCGAACGGGTTGGAGACCGGACAAGGGGACAGGCAAACACCAACGGGCCACGCGCTCGGACGGCGTCGTTCAGGCCTTCAACCGTCGGCTCGAGGATCTCGAAAGTCACCGGATCACGGTCCCCGAGCCCCCTCTGCACTTCGCCCTGCCGGATTCGCTGGGCACCAGGGGCAAACCCCTTCTGCACGGAGAGGCCATGATGGTTTCCGGTCGACTGGACCGATCGGTCGGTCTGAGGATCGACGGCGGTGACCGGTTGTTGCTGACCGGTCCCGAGGCACCGTCGTTGCGGAGCCTGGGGCTGTTGGATTCGGCGTCGGTCGGGGCTCCGGTCGGAAAACTGTCCCAGGGGCAGCAAAGGCGCCTGCATCTGGCCCTGTGCCTGGCCGGACGCCCGGATCTGCTGATGCTCGACGAGCCGACCAATCACCTCTCGCCGGCCCTGGTCGATGAGCTGACGGCGGCCCTGCGAGCGACGGATGCCGCGGTCGTCGTCGCAACCCACGATCAGCAGATGCTGGCCGACCTGAGCGATTGGCCCCGGTTGGATCTCGGTGGCTACCGGGACGGGGTGAGCGGCTCCCCGTCCACGTAGTACCAGCGGCCGTTCTCTCGGACGAACCGGCTGTCCTCCCTCTGGACTCCCTTGACCCGACGGTGCTCCGGTGTGCCCGGCTCGGAGCGGTAGTGGGCGGCGAAGGCGACGCGAGCGGCGTCGTCGAACGGGCCGCCGGAGGTGCGAAGGACGTCGAGCCGCTGCCAGAGGATCGATTCGTCCAGCTCCAACGACGCCGGCCGCGTGCGCGGGTGCCAGCTGGCCAGCAGGTACTCCGGTTCCGCAACGGCGAATGCCGTGAAACGCGAACGCATGAGTGCCTCGGCGGTCGGCGCGTTGCTGCGGCCCGTGATGAACGGCCCGCAGCACGCGCCGAATACCTCGCCGGTGCCGCAGGGGCAGCGTGTGTCGTCGGAGATCGCGGTCATGGTGAACAGGATATCTGCCCCTGGCCCGGACCGGGGAACTACGGTTCGGGCTGGTTGACGAGCAGAGGTCAGTTGACCTCGTTGGTCCACCGTTCGTGGTTCGTTGCCGGAGGGGTGTAGTAGCTGCAAGAGACGTTGTGGAAGAGGGGTTTTCCCGGGGCGATGGGGATGGTGAAAGTGGCGGAAGTGTCGTCGAGCCGCAGTTTTCCCTCTTCTAAGGGGCGGTGCATGGTTCCGGGGTTTTCGAAATCCGTCGATTCGGTTACCGCCCCTTCGCCCACGTCAACGAAGAGTTCGGCCGGGTGAATGCGGCTAGAGATTCTGAAAGTCAGGGAGTCACCGGGGACCTTCAGCCGGGACAGGAGCGAGACGTCATGCGGTTTTTCTTCCTGCTGTATGTTGCCGTCGTCGTGGAGCCAGTCGACGTGGTGCCACTCGGCCGTAGAACCATTGACGGTGAGTTCGGGAATGTGGGCCTGTTCGGCGCGGGGTGCGACAGCCACACCCCAGTTGTCGCCGGGGATGGTCTCGCGCTGGAAATCGGAGGCGCCCTGACCGGATCTAGGTTCGGTTGGGAGGGGTGGGTATGCGGATAGCATGAGGTATTGCAACGATTCGCACCATGTACAGATCTGCCACCTCGTGTCGCGGCCCGGATCTCAATTGCACGGGATCGCCGACTCGAGTTGGGTGGCGGCGTCGTTGTGGCGCTGAACGCCCTTGGCGCGGTGCCGTTGGGTGGCGGTTACCCGACTCGGTGGCGATTGCCGTCGTTTGGAGGCGGTTAAGCCACCACCTAATGGCGGTGAGTGGCTCCCAATCGGGTAACCGCCACGTAACTCAGATGGGGCCGGACTAGAAGGGGGCCGGACCCGAAGGGGGCTCAGTTCGTCCAGCCCTCGATGACTCCCATGCCGAAGTAGAGGACGAACGCGACCGAAACGAGGTACATCAGGGGGTGCACCTCCTTGGCCCGTCCTTGCACGATCCGGATGAACGTGTAGGACACGAAGCCCGCGCCGATGCCGTCCGCGATGGAGTACGTGAACGGCATCATCGCGATGGTTAGGAACGCGGGGATGCCAAGGCCCCAGTCGTCCCACTGCACGTGCACGGCCTGACGGACCATGAGGAACCCGACGACGACCAAGGCCGGAGCGACGGCCTCGAAGGGCACGATGTTGACCAGCGGCGAGACGAACATCGCCAACAGGAACATGAGGCCAGTGATCACCACCGAAAAACCTGTCCGGGCACCCTCGCCGATACCCGTCGCGGACTCCACGAAGATTTGGGAGGACGAGGCGGACCCGGCGCCACCGGTGATCGAGCCGACGGCGTCAACGGCCAGCACGCGATTGATTCCCGGGATCTTGCCGTTCTCGTCGATGCTGTCGGCTTCCGTCGCGAGGCCCACGGACGTGCCCATCGCGTCGAAGAACACCGAGAGCAGGATCGCGAAGACCATGAGGGTCGCGGCCATCCCGCCCAGCGTCTGGAAAGCCCCGAACAGGTTGACGTTACCGATCAGAGACAGATCCGGCAGCCCGAGCCACTGGTCGGGAATCTGCGGGGCGACCAGAGACCAACCGGTGGGCTTGTCTGTGGAGGATCCGGAAGGAAGGATCGCTTCGAGGACGACCGAGAGTATCGTCGAGACGATGACGCCGATCAGGATGGCCCCGCGGACAATACGGATCATCAGGGCGATCGTGACGAACAAACCGATCACGAACACCAGGATGGGCAAACCGATGAGGTCGCCGTTGACGCCGAACGAGACGGGCACGGTGGTTCCGGCCGAATCGGGCATGCGGCGAATGAACCCCGCGTTGACGAATCCGATGAGCGAAATGAACAGACCGATGCCGACCACGATCGCCGTCTTGAGCGACGACGGCACGGCGTTGAAGACAGCGGTCCGGAATCCGGTCAGGACCAGGAAGAACATGATGACGCCGGCCCACACGACCAGGCCCATGAGGTTCTCCCAGGTGAGATCCGGCGTCGTCGAAATGGTCGCGGCCAGGAAAGCGTTGATGCCGAGACCCGCCGACATGGCGAAGGGATGGTTGGCGATGACTCCCATCAGGATGGTCATGACACCGGAAATCAACGCGGTGGCGGCCGCGACTCGGGCCAGGCCGAGTTCGGAACCGTTGGCGTCGGCGATCAGCCCGAGGACCAAGGGGTTCAGGACCACGATGTAGCTCATCGCGAAGAAGGTGGCCAGGCCGCCTCGGACTTCGGTAGCGACGGTCGATCCGCGCTCCGTGATCTTGAAGAACGAGTCGAAGCCGTTGCG
>JAKDJD010000043.1 GCA_030454085.1 Kocuria sp. | reverse complement strand
ATGTCGCGGATCACCGAGTGGCCGGTCGTGGCTCAGGAGTCACAAACTTACCTCTGCCATTGGCGAGCGTTCTGGCCTGCGGAACCCTCCGCATCGTCCAATTTCTTTCCTGCGTCGAAGTCGATACTCGACTTTCGTTCTCGGCGGCGCTGTTTCACGTGAAACGGGGAGTTTTTACCTCAGACTTCCTAATCCAACGAACACAAGCCCGGAAGCGCAATCCATTCCGGCTCGGGTTCTCCCTGGATGGTCCCTGCGTTCGTTGTTCGGAAGTGCGGCCAATCATCGCGGATATCGTAGCCGCGTCCACTCGGAGGCCGTTTCACGTGAAACGACGTCGTCGCCAACAGCGTCGAAAGGGAGAGAGACACGGTGCATTCACGTCCGCACCATCGTAGAGTCGGAGTATCTCCTCTTCGCTGACCGTTTCACGTGAAACGTCGACGGTCCGAGACCATTCGGAGTACCTCGAACAAGCATGCTCTGGTCTGAGACGCAGTTCGTTTGCCGTCCTTGGCTCGGACTCGCAAAGGATCACCCACTCTTGGGGTGGTCCCAGGGGAGTCTACGAACGATGAATGTCCCCTCGGGATCAGTACCATGCCGCGCGCAAGTTCCCGATGGAGTCAGAATCCAGATCGGTTCAGGGTCAATTCGCTCCGCGCTGCGCTATTTCTACCGCTGCTTCGAGGTAGGAAAGTGCACCTGTGGACTGAGGATCGTACGTCAGCACGGTCTGCTGGTAACTCGGAGCTTCGGAGATCCGGACAGACCTGGGAATCATGGCATTCAGGACCTCGTCCGGGAAGTGCTGCCGGACCTCCTCTGCAACCTGCGAAGCCAGATTGGTTCGACCGTCGTACATCGTCAGGAGAATCGTGCTGACACGAAGCGTGGGATTCAGATGCTTTTGAACCAATTCAATATTTTTAAGAAGCTGACTCAACCCCTCGAGTGCGTAGTATTCGCACTGGATGGGTATCAAGACCTCTTTGGCAGCCACGAAGGCATTGATCGTGAGCAGGCCCAGGGAAGGTGGGCAATCAATGAAGATGTAGTCCAGGCGGGGGAGTCCGGCTTCTTCACGTGCCTCCGCATATTCCCGCAGGGCACGGTCCAGCCGCTGTTCCCGGGCCACGAGTGACACCAATTCGATCTCGGCTCCCGCCAAGTCGATATTCGACGGAATGCAGTACAGGTTGGGGTAATCGGGGCACTGCCGAACGACGTCCTTGACGGGAGTGCCCTCGATGAGCACGTCGTAGGTCGAGTCCACTTCCATACCGTGTTCGATATTCAGAGCGGTCGACGCATTGCCTTGTGGATCGATGTCCACGACCAGGGTCTCGAAGCCACGATCCGCCATGGCAGCCGCCAGGTTGACCGCAGTGCTCGTCTTGCCGACTCCGCCCTTTTGGTTGCTGATGGTCAGGACTCGCGTGTGATCGGGACGGGGAACCGGTTGCTTGGCCAACTGCTTCCAGCGCTTCTTCTCGTTCATTAGCTCTCTCGCAACGGGGGATTTGAGGCGGTCCGATATGGCGATCCGCGACGTGATGGAATCGATCGTTTCATGTGAAACATGGCGTCCCTGGTCCGGAACAACCGTTTCGGATTGATCTTGTGGGTTGGGTGGCATCCCGTCGTCGGGTGCCCTATGTCTTCCTACCACCAGGTCTCCATTTCACGATCCGATGCTTGATTACACATCAATCCAGGGTACCCGTTCAGGCTTTAAGGAAGTGGCACAATCCCGTCTTATGGATGAAGCGCCCTCCACGGAGCGGGCCCCCGTCCCAGGAACCGGGCGCATAACCCCACAGGTCGTTCAGAGGCTGACCTGGACCACTGTGGTCGGTTGTTCGAGGACATCATCCCCGGCCGTGACGATCCCTGCGGACCTCACCCCGTATTTGTCGAGCTTCTTCTTCGACTTCTGGATCTCTTCCTCGGCCGACTTGCCCTTCAGGGCCAAGAGTTGGCCAGTACCTCGCAACAGAGGCAGCGTAATATCCAGCAACCCGACGAGAGCCGATACAGCCCTGGCGGTTACGACGTCGACGTCGATGTCACCGACCAATTGCTCAGCACGCCCGCGCCGCACATCGACGTTCTCGATCCCGAGATCCTCGATCACCTCGTCGAGCCAGATGATCCGGCGTTCGAGGGGTTCGATGAGCGTGATGTCGAGGTCGGGTCGGGCGATGGCCAGGCACAGACCGGGCAGACCCGCACCGGAACCAACGTCGGCCACACGCTGGTCCTGCCCGATCAGCTCCTGGACCACAGCGCAGTTGAGAACGTGCCTGGACCAGAGGCGGGGGAGCTCCCTGGGGCCTATCAGGCCACGTTCGATGCCGCTGGTCGCCAGGTGATCAACATAGCGCTCGGCCAGGGGAAGCCGATCTCCGAACACGGACGTCGCCGCGAGGAGGTCTTCACCGGACAGTTCGATCTTCTCTGAGCTCACGCGTCACCCTCGACGGCGTCGTCCTTTGTTGCCCCGACCGAGATGACGATGTGCCGCTTCGATCCCTCGCCTTCGGACTCGGAGTGCAATCCGTTCTCGGCCACGATGTCGTGGACGATCTTGCGTTCGTACGGACTCAACGGCTTCAGATGGTACGCATTGCCCGAATCCTTGACCGAGGCGATGGCGTCCTCCGCCATGGTCTTCAGCTCATCTCCCCGACGGTCCCGGTACCCCGCGACGTCGAGAATCAGACGCGACCGCTGGCCCGTGGACGCCAACACGGAGAGGCGAACCAATTCCTGAAGAGCGTCCAAAACCTCACCACGGCGGCCGACCAGCAGTTCCAGGTCCTCGTCGTTCTCCTCGGTCACCACGGAGATGTACGCGCGGTTCTGGCGGACCTCGATGTCGATGTCGCCGTCCAGATCCGCGATGTCGAGAAGCTCTTCGAGATAATCGGCGGCGATTTCGCTCTCGTCTTCGCCGCTGACCTCGTCGTCGTCGGAAACGACATCGTCGTCATTCCCTTCGGTGGACTCCTCTGCCGTGGTCTCGGTCGGCGTAGCTTCTGGCTCTACAGCGTTGTCCCGGGTGCCAAGTTCATCCGTCCGCTCCTGGGTCCCGGGCCGGTCCGGCGTTTCCTCGTTCTGTTCGACCATCGGTTCTCCTGCTCCGCACCGGTGAGCCGGCGCAGTCATCGATTCGACCGCTCAGTGCACCTCGCACGAGCTGCATACGGCGTGGACGGCATGGAACACTCCGAGCCGCCGCACGCCCACTAGTTCTTCTTTTTCTTCTTCTGCCGGTTTCTGCTCACCGGCTGGTTCCGCTGACCGCCCTGGGCGCGCTCACGCTGTGCTTCGAGCTCCGCTTCGTGTTCCTCGCGGCTCTTTCCCACGGGAGGCAGGCCCTTGGCCTCCCGACGCTCGTTGAGCTCTTTCTCGGCCTGGGAACCGGCCGTGGGATTGTTGCGGATGACCCACCACTGCTGACCCATGGCCCAAAAGTTCGAGACGGTCCAGTAGACGAGCACACCGAGCGGGAAGTTGATGCCACCCACGGCGAAGATGATCGGGAACAGATACATGAGCATCTGCTGCTGCCGATACATCGGGGATTCCTTGGCCTGAGCGCTCATGTTCTTGGCCGTGAGCTGCCGCTGGGTGATGAACTGGCTCAAGGACATGGCCACGATCATGATGATGGCCAGAGCAATCGTGCTGGTGTGGTTACCGTTGCCCGGATGAGTCAGCGTCGAGAACAGGGGCGCGCCGAGGATGAAGGCGTCGTTGAACTGGTGGACCATGTTGGCCGAAAGGACCAGGATTCCTTCGTGATTTCCCGAGGCCGCGGGAACCCCGCGGAGAACCTGCAGGAGTCCGAAGAACACGGGCATCTGCACGATGATCGGGAAACACGACGAGAGGGGATTGGCTCCCTTGCTCTTGTACAGGGCCATCTGTTCCTGTGCCATGGCCTGGCGGGACAGCTGGTCTTTCTTTCCCTTGTACTTGGCCTGGATCTTTGCCATTTCGGGCTGAAGCTCCTGCATGCCGCGCATGGATTTGATCTGCTTCAGGAACAACGGGACCGTCAGGATACGCATGACGAAGGTCATGAACACGATGGCGAGGACCCACGTCCAACCGGAGGCCGGATCCATGCCAATGGCAGTGAACAAACTGTGGAAGACCCACAGGACCGCGGAGACGATCCATTTGAAGGGCCACAGAATGATGTCGATTGGATTCATCAGGAATTGACTCCTAGCCCCGAGGCTGGTGGGGCATCGTGTTCTCCGCTTCTGGCGGATGGTTCAACAGCAAGATCTTCGGTTCGCGTCCCGGCGCGAATATGCGCCGACCGGCGGGCACGGGGTCCACACCTCCGGTTGCCCAGGGGTGACACCTCAACAATCGTCTCACGGTCAGACCGGTTCCTCGGACGAGACCGTGGACGGCGATCGCTTCGAGCCCGTAGGCCGAACAGGTCGGAAAATACCTGCAGACATCTCCGTACAGGGGAGAGATGATCCGTCGGTACGCTCGGAGGAACGCGATCGCGAGATTTTGAGGAAAAGTCCACAGGGCCTGAACCCATCCAGCCGGGTGCACGTACTCTCTCGGTGCCGATGCGAGACGCTCTTCCGGGGATTTGTCCGGCGGATTCTGGCTCATTCCGTGTTCACTGTTCATCACGTGCGCCGATGATCGAGTGTTCACGGCCTTCTTCGCGATCCGGTTCACCGAGCTTCTTCCGGAGACTGCGGCGTGCGCTGCGGTAGTCGCGGGCAAGATCGTCCCACGTGGCATCGGCTGACGCCGGCAACGCCCGGACGACGAACGCGAGGCCGTTCGGTTTCTCCCGCACGGATTCTGCGGCCAACTCGCGGAGTCTTCTCTTGACCCTGTTGCGCACGACGGCGTTGCCCACGGCTTTCGACACCACGAATCCGGCGATGCTGGGAGATGAACTCTCTGATCGGCTCGCATATAGAACTAAGTTCCGGCGTCCGCTTCGGACGCCGGAACGTGTAGTCATTGAGAACTGTGTGGACGTCCTCATTCGGTGCTGTTGTGCCAGCACGTCATGGCTCCTTCAACGCGAAACCGGATGGCACCTGAGTCTCGGCCCCGGAGGTGACCATGACTCAGGAGACGCCCCTTCGAGAGGGGAGTCGGTTAGGCCGAAACGGAAGCGCGACCCTTGGAACGGCGGTTCGCCAGGATGGCACGGCCGGCGCGGGTGCGCATACGAAGACGGAAGCCGTGCTTCTTGGCACGACGGCGGTTATTCGGCTGAAAAGTCCGCTTGCTCACTGTGGTAACTCCAAGACTGTTTGTTCGGGCCTGCCCGTTCAGGGGACCTTGCGGGCGATGTTCATGCGAAGGAACACGAGGCAGGCGCTTTCGGTTCTGCTGCGCCGTCGGAGTTCTGCTGCCCTCCGGGTCTCAGAAGACGGCGGAATCGGGCACGCGGGCATAATCCGACGCACAGACGACTAACAAACAATACGAGCACACCGAGCTGGTGGTCAAGTCCCGGGCCCCGCGGACCGACGTCCAGCGACGAAGAACACCTTCGAGTCATGCCACGCGATTCATCGCTCCGCCGGACCCACCACGTTGTGCATTCGACTCGATACACAGCTGTGGATAATCCCAAAATTTTTTGCCGGCCCACAGGCCGCGGGATGACGGGAAACTACAAACCTGTGATTACAGTTTCCCGCGAATTCGAGCGTCAGACGCCCAGATTTATGTCCTAAGCTAGCTAGAGCCATCCACGGTTATCCACATTATCCACAGCTGTGGAGAACGATGTGGAGAACTTGGGTACAGCCCGTGGATGAGCAGCCTGGACATCGTCATTCTCTGCTGTTTCCGCGTCCTGCCGGACCGGGCGCAGGGTTCGCGGATGTCGCGAAGGCTGTGTCAGATGTCCCCCTCGATTACAAGGAGAACAGTGAGCATTCAGGGCAACAACGAGATCCAGGCCCAGTGGGACGCCTGCATTGCTGATCTCCAGGCAAACGCCGCCATCGCCCGCCGCTTGCGTGCTTTTCTTCCCCTCGCCAAGCCCCAAGGCCTTTTCGGAACGACGCTCATCGTTGCTGTCCCGAACGAGTTCACCCGCGGGATCTTCCAGTCGGATATCCATGAGGCATTCAAGGACGCGATTTCGACGTCATTCGGAGAGAACATCACGGAAGCCTTCGTGATCGATCCGGAGATGGATGTCTCCGAACCGCAGTCGACGGCTTCGCCCACCGCTGCCGAGCAGCCCCGGGCCGATTCCAGGAACAACGACGCCGCCCCGGCCGCCGCGTCGGCTGGAAGCGCTCCTCAGCACGAACCGTCGCTCAATCAAAAGAATTCGGTCACCGTCTCCGGCGTACCGATCCCACCAATCAATGAGCTCGAAGCCGAGCGCGGACATGCCTCGTCGCACACGTCGCCTCTGGACAGGCAGTCCACGGATCTCGCCTCCGGAGCACACAGCGATGAGGTCCAGTTGCCTGCTCCCCGGGTCGATCCGCCCGCCCAGGAGCGAGATATTCCGAGGGAATCATATGAGCGTTCTCAGGGTGATATCGAATGGGACAGCTCGGCCCGTCTGAACGACAAGTACATGTTCGACACCTTCGTGATCGGTCAGTCCAACCGCTTTGCTCATGCCGCGGCTCTGGCCGTGGCGGAGAATCCGGCCAGCGCGTACAACCCTTTGTTCGTGTACGGGGATTCCGGGCTCGGAAAGACCCACCTTCTGCACGCGATCGGCCACTACGCCAAGCGGTTCTATCCGAATCACCGGGTTCGGTATGTGAACTCCGAGGAATTTACCAACGATTTCATCAACTCCATCCGCGACGACGAGGGATCGAGTTTCAAGCAGATCTACCGCAATGTCGACCTGTTGCTCATTGACGACATCCAGTTCCTCGCGGGCAAGGAGCACACCCAGGAAGAGTTCTTCCATACGTTCAACGCGCTGCACAACCACAAGAAGCAGATCGTGATCACCTCGGATCTGCCGCCCAAACAGCTCTCGGGCTTTGCAGAACGTATGCGGTCGCGCTTCGAATGGGGACTGATCACGGATGTCCAGCCACCTGAGCTGGAGACCCGCATCGCGATCCTCAGGAAGAAGGCCCAGAACGAGAATCTGGATGCGCCCGGTGACGTCATGGAATACATCGCCTCCAACATCACCACGAATATCCGCGAGCTCGAGGGCGCCCTAATCCGGGTCACGGCCTTCGCTTCGCTGAACAAGCAACGCGTCGATCTTCCGTTGGCGGAACTGGTGCTCAAGGACCTCATCACGGATGACAGCGTCCCGGAAATCACCGCGTCCGCGATCTTGGGCCAAACCGCCAACTACTTCGAGATTTCTCTGGAAGAGCTGCGCAGCAAGTCTCGCAACAGGACACTCGTGACGGCCCGCCAGATCGCCATGTATTTGCTCCGCGAGCTGACCGACATGTCCCTGCCGAAAATCGGCCAGGAATTCGGGGGCCGCGATCATACGACCGTGATGCACGCCGATCGCAAGATCCGGAAGCTCATGGCCGAACGCAGGCAGATCTTCAATCAGGTCACCGAGCTGACCAACCGCATCAAGCAACAGCAGCGCGAAGGCTGACTTCTGTCCACAGTTCCGCGGAATACCGCCCCAGAGCCTGTTTATTAACACCTGTGGAAAACCCTGTGGACCATAGCCCCTTTTCTGTGGAGCATAAGTGGACAGTTGGGCCGGTGCTGTGGAGTCGCTGTCAGAGCGCCCGAAGCTCTTCACATCGGCTCCACCGGGGACCTCGATTTAAACCACAAATTCTCTACAGACTCGATGGCATCCTGGTGCGGATCGAGGCGGTTATCCACAGTATCCACACGGGTTATTAACACTACCCATCGTTTAAAGAGATCATTCCAAATAACAAAGTTTCATTCCGGGGCCTGCCGGCGGGACCAGGTTCGACCACCGGACCGCCCAGAGAATCGGTAATTACAAGAATCCTATGGAGACTTCGTCTCCGGTAGGCTCTGTCGTAGGATCCACCATTTTCGAGAGAGGGACTTCGCGCACGTGAAATTCTCAGTTGACCGAGACGTACTGGCTGAAGCCGTCACATGGACGGCTCGCTCCCTCTCACCTCGTCCTCCTGTACCGGTTTTGTCGGGTCTTCTGATCAAGGCCTCCGGCAACGAAGTCTCCATTGCGAGCTTTGACTACGAGACCTCTGCCAAATTGAACATCGTTGCTGAGGTTCAGGAAGAAGGCGAGACCCTGGTCTCCGGCCGCCTGTTGGCTGACATCTGCCGCTCATTGCCTTCAGCACCTGTCGATCTGGAAACGCGGGACTCGAAGGTCTACCTCACGTGCCGTTCCTCGAAGTTCAACCTGGCTGCCATGCCGGTTTCCGAATACCCGGAGCTTCCGGCACTTCCGGAGATCTCGGGGACGATCGACGGCGCAGCATTCGCGCACGCGATTTCGCAGACCATCGTCGCGGCGAGCAAAGACGACACCCTCCCGATCCTGACCGGTGTCCGGGTCGAGATCGAGGGATCCACCATGACCCTGTTGGCGACCGATCGCTACCGTCTCGCGATGCGGGAACTCACCTGGGAACCTACCGATCCGAATATCTCCACCGCTGCCCTGATCAAGGCCAAGACCCTCAGTGAGGTCGCCAAGACCTTGGGCAATGCTGGCCAAATGAACATTGCGCTCTCGGATTCCCACGAGTTGGTCGGTTTCGAATCCGGCGGACGACGCACCACGAGCCTGTTGGTCGACGGCGAGTACCCGAAGATCCGGTCTCTTTTTCCCGATCAGACGCCGATCCACGCCGTCGTGAAGACCTCCGAACTGGTCGAGGCCGTACGCCGCGTGTCCCTGGTCGCGGAGAGAAACACGCCCGTTCGCCTCGCGTTCTCGCAGGGACAGCTTGCGCTCGACGCCGGAACCGGCGAAGACGCCCAGGCCAACGAAATCCTTGATGCCCGACTCGACGGCGACGACATCACGGTTGCCTTCAACCCGGTCTACCTGAGCGAAGGTCTTCACGCTTTCGGCAGCGAATACGTGCGCTTCTCGTTCACGACGCCGCCAAAACCAGCGGTGATGTCGGCTCAGGACGACCTCGAGGGCGACGACGGCAGGGACTACCGTTATCTGCTGATGCCAGTACGCCTGCCCAACCAATAAAGGGGCCGCGAGGTGTACATCGATCACCTCTCGCTCATGGACTTCAGGACCTATGGGTTCCTGGATCTCCCGCTGACCACCGGGCTGACCGTCATGGTCGGCCCGAATGGTGTGGGCAAGACCAACATCGTCGAGGCCGTCGATTACAGCGCAAATCTGGCCTCCCACCGAGTCAGCAACGATTCCCCGCTCATCCGAGTGGGAGCTGACCGTTCGTATATCAGGTCTCGGGTGGTCCGGGGACACCAGCAGACCGTCATGGAACTCGAAATCACTCCTGGCAAGGCGAATCGGGTACGCATCAATCGTGCCGCCCCCGTGCGGGTTCGGGAGGCGCTGGGCATATGCCAGACGGTCCTGTTCTCGCCGGAAGACCTCGATCTGATCAAAGGGGACCCTGCCGGACGACGCCGTTTCGTGGACGACCTTGCGGTTTCTCTTCGCCCCGTTCTGGGTGGATACCGCGCGGACTACGAGAAAGTCCTGCGCCAGAGGAACGCGTTGCTCAAGTCGTTGCGCAAACAGGGTCCGGGCAGGAAACTGAGCGACGACGAACGGGCCACGCTCGACGTCTGGAACGGACAACTGGTCAACCTGGGTTCACGCATCATGCAGGCGCGGTTTCAGATTCTCGCTGCCCTGTTGCCGCAAGCGGACCACGCGTACGGGCAGCTGACCGACGGGGGCAAGGATCTCGGATTCGTCTACGAATCCTCCGCGCTGGGACCCCGGGACGGTTCGGACATCGTGTCCCTGGCTCGTATTCCGCTCCCGGAATTGGGGTCCATGATGGAGTCGGCTCTCGAAGAGCGAGCGACCGACGAGATCGAGCGCGGAATGAGTCTCGTGGGTCCGCACCGGGACGAGATCGCACTCATGCTGGGAGATATTCCCGCCAAGGGATATGCCTCTCACGGAGAGACCTGGTCCTACGCGTTGTCCTTGCGGCTCGGATCCTGGTATCTCCACCAAGCGGATCACGAGGATCCCACGGCGTCTCCGATCCTGATTCTCGACGACGTCTTTGCCGAGCTCGATGCCAAGCGTCGTTCTCGGCTGGCTCGCATCGTATCCGGCGCCGAACAAGTCCTTGTGACGTGTGCGGTCGAACAGGACCTTCCCGAAGAATTGGATTCCGCCCGGAGGATTGTGCGAGTCGAGCCGGGCCAGGCCGTCGTCGTCGGCGATGTCACGGCGACCGACACCGATCGGGGGTCCGAGGGCGACATTGATCCGCCGGAAAGCGAGGGATCCTCGTGAGCTCATTCCGGTCCGACGATCCCAGGGGAGAGAGCGCCCGTCGCTCGATGGAACAGAATCGCGTCGATGCCCCGGCGTCGCTCCTGCAACGCCTGCGCACCGCTGCGAAGCAGAGGGGCGAGGGGCGGCTGACGGGAAATGCCGCCAAGAAGATCATCCACGACTTCGGCGACGTCGTCTCCGCCGAGCCCGGCACATCGACGAAGAGGCGTTGGCGTGAAGAGGGCTGGGACCCGCGCACCCTCGGAGGATATACGGGGCCTGGCAAATCCTCGCGGGACCCACAGGGTCTCGGATCCGTGCTCGATCACATGATCGCCTCACGCGGGTGGAAAGAACCCGTTGCGGTCAGTAGCGTCCTGGCACGTTGGTCGGACATTGTGGGCCCCTCGATCGCCGCGCACTCGACGCCGGAGAACTATGAGAACTCCGAGGTCGTGATCCGGTGCGACTCGACCAATTACGCCACCATCCTGCGCACCATGACGGCACAACTCATGCACACTTTCGAGACCGAACTCGGCCCGGGGATCGTGACCAAGATCAGCGTCTTCGGACCCAACGTTCCGAGCTGGCGCAAAGGACGCAGAGTGGCACCCGGGGGCCGCGGCCCGCGGGACACCTACGGGTAGGCGAGTTCCGCAGTAGGTACCACTCGGTGGTCCCCGCTGTAGATGACGAAGCGGTTGCCGCGCACGAAGCCGGCCAGAGTCATACCGGCGTCCTTCGCGAGGTCGACGGCCAAGGAGGACGGCGCCGAGACGGAGGCCAGCATCGGAATGCCCGCCATCGCGGCTTTCTGGGTGAGTTCGAAACTCGCCCTCCCGGAAACCATCAGCACGTGGTTGCTCAGGGGGAGTTTTCCGTCGAGCAGTGCCCGGCCCAGGACCTTGTCCACGGCGTTGTGCCTGCCCACGTCCTCCCGGATCGAGACCAGTTCGCCGGTTTGTCCGTCGAACAAGCCCGCCGCATGGAGTCCGCCCGTGCGGTCGAAGACCTTTTGTTTGGCCCGCAGGGTCTCCGGCATCCCCAGAACGAAGTCCTCCGAGAGACGCATCGGGTCCTCGGCCACGGGGAAAAGAGACTTCTGGTGCACCTGGTCAATGCTCGTTCGGCCGCACATGCCACAGGCGCTGGACATCAGAACATTGCGTTCCTGGTAGTGGAACGGCGGGAGGACCCACTTGTGCAGGACGACGTCGACCGTGTTGTCCCCGTCCTCGGCTCCTGGGCCGAAGTCCTTGCGGCAGTACCGAATGGATGAGACCTGTTTGCCGTCGGTGATGACACCCTCGCTCAGAAGGAACCCGGCGGCCAGGGAGAAGTCCTCGGTCGGCGTCCTCATTGTCACGGCGAGACGTCGGCCGTTGACCCGGATTTCGAGCGGTTCTTCGGTGGCCACCATGTCGGCCCGGGAATCGCGATGACCTTCCTGATCAACGCGGATGACTCTGGTGCGGGATTCGCTGCGGCTCATTGGACTCTAGTCCTTCGCTTCCGGCTCGGCGCCGGCCTCGCGACGGGTTCGGGCGACCAGATCACGTACCTGCTCCGAGAGCTCCTTGAGCTGGTCTTCGGCGGGCACGGCGTCCTCTCCCGCCTCGGACTGTGCGGCCAGATGGAGTCCCAGGGCAACGCCAACGAGGTAGGAACTCGTTGGGGCTCCGGGGCGGACGATGCCGTGAGCCACGTCCTTGGTCATATCGAGAATCGGGCCGGGCGCCACCACGTCGGCCGGCAGGTCGAGTTCGACCGCGACCATCTCGAGCCACTCCGTGAGATTCGGCAGATGCTGATCGGTCATTTCGAACTTTTCGCTTTCTTCTCGACCACCGCGGCGGATCGCGGTGGGCTTTTCGGATGGTGAGGATCGTGAATGGGGCGACGGGCTCATTCCGCTTCTCTTGGGCTCGGGCCTGTCTGAGCGTGAACCCACAGGGGCGAGGGTCCGACGGCGTCTAAGGGCCGTCGAAGGCCTGTGAAAGCCACTGACCTCCTCAAAGGATGCTCTGAGCGGAGCAAATTGGCCCCTGTGAGCGTCCGAGTCCGGTAGAATGGACGTCAGATCCAACGGTGGCCAGCTTTCGCGATCCGAGTACATCGCAATGTTATCGATTTCGCGCACCTGCCCGCCATCCCCAGACCGGACCCCATGAGGGTCTGGAAGCTAGGAGCTGAAACCTCAAAGTGGCAGCCGAAGAAATTCACGAATACGGTGCGAGCGACATTACGGTCCTCAAGGGACTGGAAGCGGTCCGCAAACGACCGGGCATGTACATCGGTTCCACCGGAGAACGCGGCCTGCACCACCTCGTCTACGAGGTCGTGGACAACTCCGTCGATGAGGCGCTCGCCGGATACTGCGATCACATCGAGATCACGTTGCTCGCCGATGGAGGCGTCAGGGTCGTGGACAACGGCCGAGGCATCCCCGTGGACATGCACCCGACCGAAGGCAAACCGACCGTTGAAGTGGTCATGACCGTTCTTCACGCGGGCGGAAAGTTCGGTGGCGGGGGATACGCGGTGTCCGGCGGTCTGCACGGTGTCGGCATCTCCGTGGTCAACGCTCTCTCCACGCGGGTGATCACCACGGTGCGCAATCAGGGGCACGTCTGGACCACGAGCTTCCACAAGGGAGGCTTCATCGACCAGCCGCTCGAACGCGGTGCCGAAACCAGCGAGACCGGGACCGAACAGGTCTTCTACCCGGACCCCGAGATCTTCGAGACGGTCGATTTCGACTACGAGACCCTTCGCGCCCGATTCCAGCAGATGGCATTCCTGAACAAGGGACTGCGTATCACCCTGACGGATGAGCGCGAAGCCGCCGACTTCGAAGACGAGGTTGCTGAGGAGAAGAAAACTTCGGAGCAGAAGATCAATGAGGAAGGCACCACGTCCGAGGGCTACCGCGTGGTCGTCTACCAGTACGACGACGGCCTCCTCGACTACGTCAAGTTCCTCAACGCGAGTCAGAAGACCAACGTGATCCACGATGACGTCATCGCGCTGGAGGTCGAGGACTCCGAGAAGAAGCTCTCCCTCGAGCTGGCCATGCAGTGGACCGAGTCCTACAAGGAATCGGTCCATACCTATGCCAACACCATCAACACCCACGAAGGCGGAACCCACGAGGAAGGCTTCCGCACGGCGCTGACTTCACTGATCAACCGGTACGCACGGGACAACAAGCTGCTGCGGGAGAAGGACGAAAATCTCACGGGCGACGACGTCCGCGAGGGTCTCACCGCGGTGATTTCCGTCAAGATCGCCGAGCCCCAGTTCGAGGGCCAGACCAAGACCAAGCTCGGGAACTCGGAGGTCAAGACCTTCGTGCAACGCGAGGTTTGGGACCAGATGGGGGACTGGCTCGAACGCAACCCCAACGAGGCCAAGGACATCGTCCGGCGTTCGATCACCGCCGCTCAGGCCCGCATGGCCGCGCGCAAGGCCCGTGAAACCACACGCCGCAAAGGTCTGTTGGAGTCCGGCGGAATGCCGGGGAAACTCAAGGACTGCTCGTCCAAGAATCCGGAGATCTCGGAAATTTACCTCGTCGAGGGTGACTCTGCGGGTGGTTCCGCGGTCCAGGGGCGAGACCCCGAACGGCAGGCGATCCTTCCCCTGCGAGGCAAGATCCTGAACGTGGAGCGTGCGCGGCTTGATCGTGCCCTCTCCAACGCCGAGGTCCAGTCCATGATCACCGCATTCGGTGCGGGCATCGGCGAAGAGTTCCAGATCGAGAAGGCCCGGTACCACAAGATCGTTCTCATGGCGGATGCCGATGTTGACGGCCAGCACATCACCACCCTTCTGCTGACCTTGCTCTTCCGCTTCATGCGGCCGCTGATCGAAGCCGGATACGTGTATCTCGCCCAACCTCCGCTGTACCGGATCAAGTGGTCCAATGCCCCGGACGACTACGTGTTCACGGATGCGGAAAGGGACGAGGCAGTTGCCCGCGGCCTGGCCAATAACCAGCGCCTTCCCAAGGAGAACGGCATCCAGCGTTACAAGGGTCTGGGCGAGATGGACTACAGCGAGCTGTGGGAAACGACCATGGACCCGGAGCACAGGACGCTTCTCCAGGTGACCATGGACGATGCCGCCGCGGCCGACCAGGTCTTCTCTGTGCTGATGGGCGAGGACGTCGAATCCCGCCGCGAATTCATTCAGAAGAACGCCAAGGACATCCGGTTCCTCGATATCTAGCCGATGCCGAATATTGAGCATGACGCATATATCGACACCGAGGGACTGAAGACTTTCAGCAGGACGGAACACAGAGAAACATGAGCACCGAAGACAACGGTTCGAATCAGAATCCTCAGGAGGGCGCCCCCATCGAGGGCGAGGTCGTGGGCGGCGACGTCGCGGCCAGCACGGGTACCGACCGAGTCGAGCACGTGGACCTCCAGACCGAGATGCAGCGGTCGTACCTCGATTACGCGATGGCCGTGATCGTCGGCCGTGCGCTTCCGGACGTGCGAGATGGCCTCAAACCGGTTCACCGTCGCGTCATCTACGCGATGTACGACGGCGGATACCGGCCGGACCGCTCCTTCAACAAGTGCGCCCGCGTGGTCGGCGAGGTCATGGGTCAGTATCACCCCCACGGCGACTCCGCCATCTACGACACCTTGGTGCGTCTGATCCAGAACTGGATCATGAGGTATCCGCTCGCGCTGGGCCAGGGAAACTTTGGCTCACCCGGCAACGACGGCGCCGCTGCACCTCGGTATACCGAGTGCAAGATGGCGCCACTGGCCATGGAAATGGTGCGGGACATCCAGGAAGACACCGTCGACTTCCAGGACAACTACGACGGCAAGAACCAGGAACCCGTGGTCCTTCCGGCCCGGTTCCCCAATCTGCTGGTCAACGGTTCCTCCGGCATCGCCGTGGGTATGGCGACCAACATTCCCCCGCACAACCTGCGAGAGGTCGCCGAAGGTGTTCAGTGGTACCTGGAACACCCCGAGGCGGAGAACGAGGAATTGCTCGACGCCCTGATCGCCCGCATCAAGGGACCCGATTTCCCCACGGGCGCCCAGATCCTGGGCCACAAGGGAATCGAGGACGCCTACCGGACCGGTCGTGGATCAATCACGATGCGCGCGGTCGTCAATGTGGAGGAAATCCACGGGCGCACGTGCCTCGTGATCACGGAACTGCCCTACCAGGCCAATCCGGACAACCTGGCGATCAAGATCGCCGATCTGATCCGTGAAGGCAAGATCAGCGGCATCGCCGATCTCCGGGACGAGACTTCGGGCCGCACGGGCCAGCGCCTCGTCATCGTCCTCAAGCGGGACGCGGTCGCCAAGGTGGTGCTGAACAATCTCTACAAGCACACCCAGTTGCAGGAGAACTTCTCCGCCAACATGCTCGCGATCGTGGACGGCGTGCCCCGGACGCTTTCACTGGATGCCTTCATCCGCCACTGGGTCCAGCACCAGATGGAAGTCATCGTCCGGAGAACGCGGTTCCGGCTGCGCCAGGCCGAGGAAGAAGCCCACATTCTGCGGGGACTCCTCAAGGCTCTGGACGCCCTCGACGAGGTTATCCAGCTGATCCGCAACTCGTCCACGGCCGACGACGCCCGCACGGGGCTCATGGAATTCCTGGACATCGACGAAGCCCAGGCCCAGGCCATCCTGAACATGCAGCTGCGCCGTCTCGCCGCACTGGAGCGCAAGAAGATCCAGGACCGGCATGACGAACTCATGCGTCTGATCGAGGAATACAAGGAGATCATCGCCTCCGAACAGCGCCAACGCGACCTCATTTCGGAGGAAATGCGGGATGTCGTCAACCGTTACGGCGACGACCGTCGGACGCAGATCCTCATGGGCTACGACGGCGACATGTCGATCGAGGATCTCATCCCCGAAGAAGACATGGTCGTCACGATCACGCGCGGCGGATACGTCAAGAGGACCCGCATCGACCAGTACAGATCCCAACACCGTGGCGGCAAGGGGATTCGCGGGGCTCAACTGCGCGGCGACGACGTCGTCGAGCATCTCGTGGTCACGACCACCCACAACTGGATCCTGTTCTTCACAAACTTCGGGCGCGTCTACCGGACCAAGGCCTACGAACTCATCGAGGCAGGCCGGGACGCGAAGGGGCAGCACGTGGCCAACCTGCTGGCCTTCCAACCGGACGAGAAGATCCAGAGGGTCATGGCATTGCGCACCTATGAGGATGCGCCGTACCTGGTTCTGGCCACCAAGCACGGTCTGATCAAGAAATCACGCCTCAGCGACTACGACACGAACCGGACCTCGGGCGTCATCGCGATCAACCTGCGGGAGGACGACGAACTCATCTCCGCGCAACTCACCCACTCGGACGACGACCTCATGCTCATCTCCCGCAAGGGGCAGTCCCTCAGGTTCACGGCGACCGACGACGCGCTCCGTCCGATGGGCCGCGCAACCAGCGGTGTGACCGGCATGAAGTTCAGGGACGGCGACGAGCTGTTGGCCGCCAACGTGGTGACCGATGATTCCTACGTCTTCGTGGTGACCGAAGGCGGCTACGCCAAGAGGACCAAGGTCGATGAATACCGGGTCCAGGGGCGTGGCGGTCTGGGCATCAAGGTCGCCAAACTCGTCGAGGACCGCGGAGATCTGGTCGGTGGCCTGATCGTCGGTGCCGAGGACGAAGTTTTGGTCGTCATGCAGTCCGGTAAGGTCGCCCGGTCCCTCGTGTCGGAAGTTCCTGCCAAGGGCCGAGACACCATGGGCGTAATATTTGCCAAACCTGGCAAGAACGACAGGATTCTTTCCATCGCCCGAAATCAGGACAAGGGAATTGACGAAGGCCAAGAGATTGCCGACGACGGTTCCGTTGAGGTGCTGGACAGCGAAAATGAAGTACCGTTGGACAACGGTACTGAACAGACCGATACTCCGGCCGAGTCGGAAACTTCATCACACGGAGGTAATGAGTGAGCACGAACAATCCTGGTAACGCGGCAGGGAAACCTTCCGCGTCCGCGAGCTCCTCTGCGCAAAAGCCCGCGGACAACCGACGCAAATCGGCCGCTGGTTCCGGACGCGGAGATTCGGTGACCGCTTCCAAGTCCGCTCCCTCGAACGGACCCTCGAACGGGAACAAGCGCCAGGCCTCCTCGAACGGCCGGCCGCTCGTTCGACCCGCGCCCCGGTCCAAGGTGCGTCGCGCGCACCTGACCGTGGCCAAGGTTGATCTCTGGTCGATCGCCAAACTGGTTTTCCTGTTGTCCGTGGCAGTCGGGATCGTCGTGGTCGTGGTCAGCGTGATCCTGTGGCTCGTCTTCGACATCACGGGCATCTTCGGTGGCATCGACTCGGTGCTGTCCATGCTCTCGAGCCAGGGCAACGCCGTGTCCATCACGGACTACTTGTCTCTGGGTCAGGTGGCGCTCTACGCGACGATCTTGTCCATCGTGAACGTAGTGCTGATGACCCTTCTGGGCGTCATTTCGGCTTTCCTGTACAACATCGCCGCCCGCCTCGTAGGCGGCGTGGGAGTCACACTGACGGACGACTGATCAGGGTGCCTCCCTGTGCGGGAGGTCACCCCTGGTCTGATTTGGCCCGGACCGGGTCGTCATGTAATGTTTAATCTCGGTCCGAGGGCCAATAAGGGCGTATAGCTCAGACGGTTAGAGCGCTTCGCTGATAACGAAGAGGTCCCAGGTTCAATTCCTGGTACGCCCACGATCCTTTTCACGAGGAGGTTCCCATGAGGAAAACGCTGGTGGCTCTTGCAGCCGGCGCCGTAGCCTTTGTGGTGACCAAACGTGTGAAGGACGCTCAGGAAACCAAGGAAACCTGGAAGGCTTCCACCGACACGGTTGACTGACCCTCGGGGGCGTGGCGCAATTGGTAGCGCATCTGCTTTGCAAGCAG
>JAKDJD010000008.1 GCA_030454085.1 Kocuria sp. | reverse complement strand
TCGGCAGCTCCGTGACGTCCGCGGGAATGTTGGACACGCACAGATGCCAGAAGCCGGAGGGCGTGGGAGCATCGGGATCGAAGCAGGTGACCACGTAGCTCTTGGTCCCTTCCGGGGCTCCCGACCATGAGAGATGGGGAGCGATGTCCTTGCCGCCTTCGATACCCATGGCGCCCGAGGCCTGGTCGAGCGCCAGAGGCTGGTTTTCTGCCACGTCATCAGAGGTCAGCGTGAATTCGGGCAGTTGCGGCAGACCGGCGTACGGTTCACGATCCAGCATTCTCGTTCTCCTTCTCTCGCTTCAGATACTCTTCCAGTTCTTCACGGCTCGGCGAGTCGGCGCCTTTCCGGGAAACGGTCAGGGCGGCCGCCACGACCGCCCGCCGCAGCACATCCTGCAAGTCCTCCGCCGTCAGCGCATCGAGTCCTTCTCGGCTCCGTGCGCCGCAGATGCCCCGATCCACCAGTGCCGACAGGAGGGCCGCCATGAAGGAGTCTCCGGCGCCCACGGTGTCCGAGACCTCCACGCGAGGAGGCTGGAGACGAACCCCGTTCCCGCCAGAGCCACGGCTGATGGCCCACGGGCCCCACTCTCCGCGAGTGACGACCACGAGACCCACCCCGGATTCGAGCCAGGCCCGGGCGGATTCCTCGACCGTACGATGAGGATAGAGCCACAGCAGGTCCTCGTCCGATGCTTTCACGACGTCGGCGCAGGTGACCACGGATTCGGCCCGCTCCCGAGCCTCGGACGAGTCGGGAATGATCGTCGGACGGCAATTGGGATCGTAGGCAATCAGCGCGTGCGGCGAGGCTTGGCGGACGGCCTCGACAACGGTCGAGGCTCCCGGCTCGAGCATCGCTCCAATCGAACCGACGTGCAGCAGATCCGTCTCCGCCAGGAGCTCCCCCAACCTGTCGCGAGCCGCCTCGAGATTCCAGTCCAGCCGGAAATCGTAGGATGCGGCACCGGTTTCGTCGAGTTCGGACTCGGCGACCGACGTCGGCTCGTCGTCGGGCCCGATCGGCAGTTCGACCCCGGAGTCCCGAAGATGCTCGTCAATGACGTTGCCGTGCTCGTCCCGGCCGTACCTGCCAATGAATCTGGTCCTGTGCCCCAGCCGAGACAGCCCCACGGCAACGTTCAGGGGACTGCCTCCGGGGTGGGTTCTGGGAACCTCCCCGCCCTTCTTCACGATGTCTACGAGTGCCTCGCCGATCACAGTTAGCATGCGCCCAGTCTATCGAGGCCGGAAGCCGAGGGACCATCCTCGTGAAGGGTTGCGGATACCGATCTCCAAATGTGGCACGCGACACGTTGTTTTCCATCCACGAACCCCACATTTCGCAAAAATTGCCCGCCCCGATCATCTACGCTGGAAAATGCTCAGCACGAGCATGCGTTCGAAGATCACGTCCGGGTCAGCGAAGCCCCGGAACGAGAAAGTGAAGGTCTAACTGTGACCAGCCCTGTCACCCCCACCGAATGGTCCCGCCGCGAAGAGCTCGCCGAAGCCATGATCCCGCTGATCGGCCGGTTGCACCGCGAGAACCGCGTGGTCGTGAACATTCACGGCCGCAGCCTGCTCAACCAGTCGGTCACCGACATCATCAAGGCCCACCGTTGGGCCAGGCAGATCGATACGGTCGAGCTCAGCCTCGAAGAGACGTACCCGCTGGTCGAGGCGCTGGACGAACTCGAATTGGGTCCGGCCTCCGTCGATCTGGCCAGACTCAACAAATTGCACAAGACCCAAGGAAATGACTCCGATGTCAAAGGATGGTTGCGCGACCAGCTCGCCGACGTCGTCGGCCTCCAGGGCCAGGAGGAACGCAAGAGCCAGGACATCGTTCTCTACGGTTTTGGCCGAATCGGCCGGCTCCTGGCTCGCATACTGATCGAGCGCGGCCTCGGTTCGGGACTGAACCTGCGTGCCGTCGTCGTACGCAAGAACGGCGAAGAAGACCTGTTCAAGAGGGCATCCCTGCTTCGTCGCGACTCGGTCCACGGAGCATTCCGCGGAACCATCCAGGTGGACCCCGAGACCAACATCGTGACCGCCAACGGCGTGCCGATCCAGTTCATCTACTCCTCGGACCCGGCCACCGTGGACTACACCGAGTACGGCATCGACAACGCCCTGATCATCGACAACACGGGCCGCTGGCGGGACGAAGAAGGCCTGTCCCAGCATCTCCGGGCCAAGGGCGCGGCGAAGGTTCTCCTGACCGCTCCCGGCAAGGGGGAGCTGAAGAACATCGTCTGCGGGGTCAACCACGACATCCTTTCCGACGACGACCGCATCGTCTCCGCCGCCTCCTGCACGACCAACGCGATCACACCGGTCCTCAAGGTTCTGGACGACGAATACGGCGTCTCGCACGGACACGTCGAAACCGTTCACTCGTTCACCAACGACCAGAACCTCATCGACAACTTCCACAAGGGAGACCGCCGAGGCCGGTCCGCAGCATTGAACATGGTGTTGACCGAGACCGGGGCGGCAAAGGCCGTGGCCAAGGCGCTCCCCCAGCTCAAGGGGAAGCTCACGGGCAACGCCATCCGCGTTCCCACCCCCGACGTGTCGATGGCTATCCTGAACCTGCAACTGGACGAGGCGCCCGATTCGAAGGATTCGCTGAACGCCTATCTGCGTGACATGTCCCTGAACTCGACCCTGCGGAAGCAGATCGACTACACGGACTCGCACGAAGTCGTCTCGACAGACTTCGTCGGATCGCGCCGGGCCGGCATCGTCGACGGTTTGGCGACGATCGTCTCCGGCAACTCCGTGGTCGTCTACGTGTGGTACGACAACGAGTTCGGGTACTCGTGCCAGGTCATTCGCGTAGTCGAGGAGATGGCCGGAGCTCATCCGGCCAGCTTCCCCAAGGAGTAATCGGCACATCGCACGACGCCGCCCCGGGCCAATCTGGTTCGCGAGAACAATTCGCGACAGTCAGCCCCGGGGCGGCGTCGTGCGCTGCCGGCGCTCAGTCGTTCCGGTAGAAGCCTCCGATAGCCTGGCCCAGGGCCCAGAGGTCTTCGACGTGGCACATTTCGCGGGCAGAGTGCATCGACAGAAGCCCGAGTCCGACGTCGATGGTCCGTATGCCCAGGCGCGTGGCGGTGATCGGTCCGATCGTCGAACCGCAGGGAACATCGTTGTTGGACACGAATTCCTGGTACCCGACTCCGGCACTCTCACATGCCCGCGCCCAGATCGCCGCGCCGACGGCGTCGGTCGCGTACCGCTGGTTCGCGTTGATCTTGAGCAAGGGGCCCGCCCCCGGTTTCGGCTGGTTCACGGGGTCGTGATGTCCGGGGTAATTCGGATGCACCAAGTGACCGGCATCCGCAGAAAGGCACACGGAACCAGCGAGCGCGCGTCGGTATTCGGCCGGGCTTCCGCCGCGAGCGGCCGAAATCCGGACCAGGATGTCGTCGAGAATCGGACCGGCGGCCCCGGACCGCGATGCCGACCCGATTTCCTCATGGTCGAAAGCGGCCAGGACCAGGGTCTCGTCCCGTGTTGCTTCACCGTCGGAAGCCCGGACGAGTGCTTCGAGCCCGGCATGGACCGAGGAGAGGTTGTCCAGGCGGCCGGATGCCAGGAACTCGTCGTTCTGGCCAAAGAGTCGGCCCTCCTGGGTGTCGGCGAGGACAATCTCGTACCCCATCACCGACCCCGGATCGATCGATTCGCCGTTCACCTCGTGAGCGGCGAGATAGCCCAGCACGTCGCTCGGCGGGTTTCCCGCGCCCCACACGGGCTGAACGTGGTTCTGGCGGTCCAAGGTGAGGCCTTCGTTGGCGGAGCGATCGAGGTGGATCGCCAGCTGGGGGATGCGGGCCACCGGCCCTGTCGCGACGAGCTTCTCCTCGATTCGCCCATCGTCCTGTCTCACGCTCAGCCGTCCGGCAAGGCACAATTCACGGTCCAGCCACGAGTTGAGAAGCGCGCCTCCGTACACTTCGACGCCGACCTGGTGCCACCCGAACCGATCGATCGACGATTGCGGTTTGACCTTGAACGTCGGCGAATCGGTGTGTGCCCCCACGATCCTGAAGCCCTGGTCCGGTGTCGCCGCGGCCGGGGTGTACCAGGCGACGACGGCTCCGTCGCGGACCACGTACCGTCCGCCGGGGCCACCGTCGAAATCTTCCGTTTCGTGTTGTTGAACGAAGCCTGCCGCCTCCAGGCGCCGGGCCGTCTGACGAACCGCATGGTAGGACGAGGGTGAGGCGGCGACGAATTGTGCGAGATCCTCCGCATTGCCCCGCGGGTCGAGGGTTGTGGTTCCGGTGCCGTGCTCGGTCATGGGTTCCTCCTGGTTGTCAGTGAGTTGTGGGGACGCGGGAACCGACGCCCGCATTCTGCAGGGCCCAGCCCGGCCAGGCCCGCCAGGTGGCGGCGGGGTCGCGCCGGGCAGGAATGCGGCGACGTCGTGCGGCCCAGAGAACGAGGACCGCGTAGAGCCCTTCGACCACCAGGGTCACGATTGCATCCGAAGGGCCGGTTTCGACGGCTCCGAACGGATCGGCGAGCCCGAAGAGCCCCAACAGGACAGTGGTCACGTTGTTGCTGACGTGCAGACCGATCGAGGCCTCCAGCCCGCCCGTGGCGATACACAGCACCCCTGCGATCACCGCCAGGATCCCGACGCTGATAAGCCCCCACAGACCGTACCCGTGGCTCAGGACGAAGAACGGCGCCGGAATGAGGACCGCCCAGAGGGGATGCTTGAGCCAGCGGCCGACCGTTTGCATGAGGAACCCTCGGAACACCATCTCTTCCGCGGCGCACTGAATCGGCACCACGATCAGGATGATCAGGAGAATCCACACACCGGTTCGGGCGTCGAAACTCGGCGTCGGCATCTCGGAGCTCGTGGCCGCCGACAGCAGGACCGTGAGCCCCTGGACGATGACAAAGAGTACGAGTCCGATGGTGAGACAGGTTGCCAACCAGGTCCATCTCAGCCTGCCGGCGACCGAAAAGAGCAGACCCAACGGCCGGGGCCCCATGATGAGTCGCCCCAGGATCATGCACGGGGCCATGAGGGCAATGCTCAAGAACATGATCAGGAAAGTGAAGGGACTCGAAAACATCCCTTCCGGATATCCATTGGGTCCGATGGTCACAGGTGCGGATCCGGTCAGCAGTGGTGCCACGAGCATCGGTACGGAGACAAGGATGGCCAGCAGGAGATAAAGAGGGCCCGAAATGCAGAATTCGACCAGTGGCTTCCACCACCGATGAAAGGGATCCGCTTTCCACAAACGGTGGTACGGCAAAGGTTCCACCGGGACATCGTTGAATTTGGGGGCTCCGGCTGATTGGTAGGCGCGAGCCGCTTCTTCCGTGCCGTCACCGCGCCCCAACCCTGCCTCCCGGGCCGCTGGGGGCCATCCGGTCTGCGAGGCCGGGATCGGCTGTTCTCCGGATGCCCACGGGGGCGTTGAGGACTTCGGGGAGATGGGGTCTTCCATACACTCCACTCTATGGGGTGGCGGGCTGCGGTTCCCACGATCTGCGACCTTTGGGAGCAGATCCCAGGATTCCAGTTGGGTCCACACCGGCGCCGGCGTCGTCATACGTCCAGGAATGCCCCGCCTGACCTGGACGGGACTCTGAGAAAGTTTTGAGCATACATGCCACACTTGAATCGTTAATCACATTTCTTTCCGAAGGAATCCTCCTATGTCACTACGGTTCAATCCTCCGCCGCATTGGCCGCCCCCGCCCGAGGGATGGAGGCCGGACCCCGGGTGGCGCCCCGATCCCAGCTGGGGACCCGCGCCCCAGGGATGGCCCTTCTGGGTCGACAACAACGGCAACCCTGTTCCCTCCGATCACCCCGACGACCCCTCATTCGTCCCGCCGGAACCCGGAGCGGACGGTTCATCCCCCAAGGACCAGGGCGAGTTCGGCCACGACGCCCAGGATGCCCAGCTCCCCTCGGAGGACAAAACCCTGCAGGGAGATGCGGACAGACCCCAGCAGCCCATGGCGGGGCCCTCACCCCATGGCACGTCCGACAGCTGGCACAACGGCCAAGGCGGCCCGGGCCAGGGTGGCAGCACCCAGTGGAACGGCTATCCCGGCGGCCAAACACCGCGAAAAAAGAACTTCTTCACGACGACCGCAGGCATCCTGTCCATCATCGGCGCGATCCTGCTGGTTCTGATCGTGGCCCTGGTTCTCGTTCTGGCCGGGATCATCGGAAAGTCCGGGGACCCGGAAGAATCACAGACGGCGTCGTCGTACGCCACGGAGTCCAGCACGGCCAGCGGCTCGCCCCAAGCCTCCGGGACGGGTTCCGCCCCGTCAGGCTCACGCCCGGACCAGGCCAACATTCCCGGAAATGATGCCGAACCTGTCGAGACGATCTCCGGCGAGGGCGATCAGAGAGTCAAGACGGACAAGCTCAAGGACGGCCACGTCTACTACGCCGAATACTGGTACGAGGGCGAGTCCAACTTCGCCGTCTGGGGAATGGACGACAAGGGCGAGGATTCAGGCCTGTACGCCAACGACATCGACACCTCGGCCGGATCGAGCTGGATCGATCTGGACGGCCTCTACGGCAACCCCCAGGGATTCCACGTCGACGCGACCGAAGGTTCTTGGGAGGTCAAGCTGTACGACAAGAATGCCATCAAGTCGGAAGGGGACCAGCCTCTGGAGAGCAACGGGACCGTTGCTTACGTCTATCAGGGTCCAAAGAAGGACGCGACCTTCGAGAACTTGGGTCACGAGTCCTTCGAGATCGAGGCCTACGATCTGAAGGGCAACCGGACCTTCCACGAGAACGTCTCCGAGGGGCAGAAAAAGGATGTTTCCTTCCCCGACGCGGCCAAGGACGATGACAACGTCCTCGTCCAAGTGAGGACGACGCATGTCGAGGAAAAGTGGAAGATGTCCTACCACTGATCGGGTCTCGCTCTGTACCAACGATGGTCCCCCGACGGCCGCCCCCGCACTTCGCGCGGGGCGGCCGTCGGCCTGTGGACAACCCCGTCTCACGGTCGTCCCGTCGTTTACGATGAAACAAGCAATGTCGGCGAGATGTCAGGAGCAAGGATGCCGGATCAGCAGCCCCGTCGGATACATCCCACGGGCCGCTCCGCCCTTCTGGTCGATTGCGACGGAATCGAAGACGTTCTTTCCCTGCATACGGCTCTGTCCGAAGACCCCTTGCGGGGTCAGCTCGAACTCATTCCTGCGGCATCGACCTTGCTCGTACGGTTCCGTTGCCCTCTCTCGCCGGCGGAAGAACGGGCGTGCACGCGTCGCCTGTCGAGCATGCGCGGGAAAGAAGGTCTCTCGGCCGGAGCGAGCGTTGTCGAGATCCCGGTGGAGTACAGCGGAGAGGACCTGGACGACGTTGCACAGCACGTGGGTGCCTCCGTGGAGGAGGTCGTGCGTCGCCACAGCGAAACCACCTGGAGGGCCGCCTTCTCGGGTTTCTCTCCGGGATTTGCCTACCTCGTCGCCGCCGAGGGCGAGGCTCCGCTGACCGTTCCCAGACGCAGCAGTCCGCGGACCAGGGTTCCAGCGGGGTCCGTCGGCCTGGCCGGTGAATTCTCCGCGGTGTACCCGAGCGCTTCGCCCGGCGGCTGGCAGCTGATCGGAACCACCGATGCTGACGTCTGGGACCTCGAACGAGACGTTCCGGCCCTCATCACACCCGGCACGACCGTTCGATTCTGCCCTCGTCGGAAGTCTGTGACAGTCCGGGACAAGGCTGACGCATCACGGGGAATCGGCCCCGGCGATGACCACCACTCGACCGGGAATCCTGTCGCCGCCCTGACCGAGGAGAACGACGGCGCGAGCGACGCCTTGCGCATAGACAGCCCCGGACTCGCGACTTTGATCCAGGACCGGGGCCGCCAGGGACACACCGGCTGGGGAGTGAGCCCCTCGGGCTGGGCCGACCCCGCGGCCGCCGAATCGGCGAACCGATTGGTCGGCAACGACCTCTCGGAGCCCGTCCTCGAGAACACGGCCGGGCAATTGTCAGTCACCGCTCTCCGTGACGTCGTCCTGGCTGTCACCGGCGCCGAAGGAGACCTGAGGATCCGCGACTCGGGCACCGCTGACCGGGTGCCCGGGAACCGCCCCTTCGCTCTTCTCGCCGGACAAAGACTCACCATCGGCTCACCGGACCGAGGGTTGCGGTTCTGTCTTGCCGTGCGCGGCGGGATCAGGACCTCACCCGTTCTGGGCAGCTCCGCCACGGACACGTTGGCTTCTCTCGGTCCGAAACCGCTGGCCAAGAACGACGTCGTCCGTTGTGGTCCACAGCCACGTCGCTCCGTCGGCTCGCCGGTGTCCGGCGCTGACCTTCCACTGGGGCGGGAGGTCACGGATATCCGGATATCGCCCGGTCCACGGCTCGACTGGTTCACCTCCGCATCGGTGCGCAAGCTGGCGGAAACGACGTGGAGCGTCACGGAGGCCAGCAACAGGGTGGGCGCCCGGCTGGCACGATGGTCATCGGACCAAGCGACGGACGAGCTGCCTTCTCCCCTTGAACGTACGGCCGAGGCCCAGGGCCGCGAACTGCCCAGCGAAGGCATTGTGGAGGGGGCCGTCCAGGTTCCGCCATCCGGCAATCCCGTGATCTTCATGGCGGACCACCCCGTGACCGGCGGCTATCCCGTGATCGGAGTCGTGGAGCCGGACCACCTTCGCCTCTTGGCCCAAGCGCCTCCCGGCTCGCTGATCGGTCTCGTCCTCGATGCTTCCTAGCTCGTACCCATCACACACATCGGAGAAATCACCATGCGCAAAGTCATGATCGCGAATCGGTCCGAGATCGCAGTCCGTGTGCTCCACGCCTGCGCCGAGCGGGGCATCGGCACCGTCGCCGTGTACGCGGATTCTGATGCCGAGTCCCCGCACGTCCACCTCGCCGACGAGGCCTATGCCCTCGACGGGGATTCTCCTGCGGACACGTACCTGAATATCGACAAGCTCATCGGCATCGCGCAACGTTCCGGGGCGACCGATGTTCATCCCGGGTACGGCTTTCTGGCCGAGTCGGCAGATTTTGCACGAGCCGTCTCCGGCGCCGGTCTCACCTGGATCGGGCCCTCCCCCGAAACCATCGAGGCGCTCGGAGACAAGATCCGCGCCCGGGAGATCGCGACGTCCGCGGGAGCACCGCTCGCTCCCGGCACCGATGGCCCACTGGCCGATGCCCACGAGGCCCGAGCCTTCGCGGAAGAGCACGGCTTGCCCATCATCATCAAGGCCGCTCACGGCGGCGGTGGCCGGGGCATGCGCGTGGTCAAGGACATCACCGAAGTCGAGTCCGCCTTCGAATCCGCCGCCCGCGAGGCCCAGGGCGCCTTCGGTCGCAGCGAATGCTTCGTGGAGCGCTTCCTGGACAAGCCCCGTCACGTGGAGGCCCAGGTGGTAGCGGACTCGCACGGTGGCGTCGTGGTGGTGGGCACCCGTGACTGCTCGCTCCAGCGCCGGAACCAGAAGCTCGTGGAGGAGGCCCCGGCACCATTCCTGACTGATGAGCAGGTGACCGAGATCGAACGAGCCTCTGCCGCGATCTTCCGGGAAGCCGGATACGTCAATGCCGGGACCGTCGAGTTCCTGGTGGCTTCCGACGGTCTGATCTCGTTCCTGGAAGTCAACACGCGCATCCAGGTCGAGCACCCGGTCACTGAGGAAACCTTCGGAGTCGACCTGGTGGGCTTGCAGCTCGACGTCGCCGCAGGCGGACACCTGCCTTTCGAGGAGGCACCGCGTGCGCAACGGCACTCCCTCGAGTTCCGCATCAACGCGGAGGATCCCGGCCGTGGGTTCCTTCCGGCCGGCGGCACGATCTCGGGCATCACTGTTCCCACGGGGCCGGGCATCAGATGGGACGCGGGGGTGGTGGCAGGGTCCACGGTTGCCGGTGACTTCGATTCCATGCTGGGCAAGCTCATCGTCACCGGAACAACCCGCGATGCCGCGCTCGCGCGGGCCCGACGCGCCCTGGCGGAATTGACCGTCTCCGGGGTTTCGACAACCCTCCCCTTCCACCGGGCTGTCCTCGAACAGGAGGACTTCACGAGTTCTCCGTTCTCGATCTCCACGACCTGGATCGAGGAGGTCCTGACGCCGAGCCTGGAACCGGATGGTGGATACGCGGCACCCCGGTACGCGGACGACACGTTGTTCGGAGACCAGAACACGGGACCCCGCGGCTCGGTGACGGCAGGGGTAGAGGTCGAAGGCAGGTTGACCAGAGTCAGATTCCCCGCCGACGCCTTGTCCGCGATAGGCCGCGGTCTGGCCGATGGACTCGGAGGGGTACGGTTCTCGCCCGACGACGGGGCCCAGGGCACTTCCTCGAGCGGCGCCGATGCCTCGGAGGTCGAGGTCAGCGCGTCCTTGAACGGTTCCTTGGTCAGGTGGGAGGTCGAGGACGGAGCAACCGTCGACGAAGGTCAGACACTCGCGACGTTGGAAGCCATGAAGACCGAGATGCCACTGGAGTCACCGGCCTCGGGCGTCTTCCGCCGCGGGTCCGTCGAGCCGGGCGAGAAAATTGCCGCCGGGACCGTGATGGGCGTGGTCAGCAACGCCGGGTAGGCCACGACCCGAGCCGACGTGGTCGCGGCGAAGCGGGTTGGCTCCGGCGAGCCGACCCGCCTACCCGTTCCACAGGGTCGAGATTTGCCCAACGGCCCCCGCGCCGAGGTAGAGGGTCAGCAACCACACCAGAACGCCGGCACAGACCAACCACTTGGGGTACTTGTAGCCACCCAGCAGGTCACGCCGGAAGACGGCGACCACCAGAATCACCGTGAACCCGAGCGGGAGGATCAGTCCGTTGATCGTTCCGGCGATGACCAGCAAGGTTCCGGGAGCCTTCCCCAGGGTCATGAACACGATGGTCGACAGCACGATCATGCCGACCGTCAGAGCATTGCGGATCCAGGTCTTGGTCTCCCGAGTGGTCATGAAGGAAACCGAGGTGTAGGCGGCTCCGATGACGCTCGAGATCGAGGCGGCCCACAGGATCACGCCGAACAAGCGCAGACCGATGTCGCCCGCGGCGTGCTGGAAAGCCTCGGCGGCGAGGTTCGAGCTGGTCAGTGCGGCGCCCCCGGCCACGACACCCAGGATGGCCAGGAACAGGAGGTAGCGCATCACACCGGTCACGACGATCGAGGTGATGGACGCGTTGGATATGGAACGGACGTCGTCGGGCCCGGAGACTCCCGCATCGATCATGCGGTGCGCGCCAGCATACGTGATGTAGCCGCCCACGGTTCCCCCGATCAGGGTCGTGATCACGGCGACATCCACGGTGTCGGGCAGAACGGTCTGGCGGAGCGCATCACCGATGGGCGGCCCGGAGACAACCGCCACGTACCCGGTAATCAGGATCATGACGACGCCGAGGACCACCACGATCTTGTCGAGAGCGACCCCGGCCTTCTTGGACAGGAAAACCAGAACCGCAAGCACCGCGGTCAGGATCCCGCCCCACGTGGAATCGAGCCCGGTCATGGCATTGATGCCCAGGCCGCCGCCCGCGACGTTGCCGACGTTGAACACGAACCCGCCGAAGACCACGAAGATCCCCAGCAGCACACCCACTCCGGGCAGGAGCTTGTTCCCGAGTTCGCCGGCCCGGAGACCGCTCACTCCGATCACGCGCCACACGTTCAACTGGACCGCTATATCTACGATGATCGACAGGAAGATCGCGAACGCGAAGGCGGCCCCCATCTTCACGGTGAAGGTCGCCGTCTGGGTGATGAATCCCGGGCCGATGGCCGAGGTGGCCATGAGGAACAGGGCACCCAGAAGGATGGAACGCTTGGACTCCGGTTTGGGCAACCGACTCTTGGTGACGACGTCGCCGACGGCCGTCTGGGCATTCTCCGGATCGTGGCCGCCCGAATCGTCTGCCCACGGCGTGTCTTGGGCATTCCCGGAACGATTGTTGTTGGTCATGTGAGCCTCTCAAGGGGGCGGTCGAGCTGGACCGGGATAGGCCAGCGACGAAATCGTACCAAAGAGTCAGTGGCCCCAGACACAGACCCCCATGAGCCGAGCCATCCGTGAACCCGGACGGTCAGGATTCACCGGCCTGCCTCGCGCGGCGCACCGCCCGGCGATACGTCCGTGCGGCCCGCGCGGCGTCGATGATGAGCAGGACGATCGCGACCCACACGATGGCGAAGCCGAACCATTGGCCCGTGGTCATTTCCTCCCCCAGCAACAGGTACCCGGCCAGAAACTGCATGATCGGGTTGAAATACTGGACCATCCCCACGTAGGACAACGGAAGTCGGGACGCGGCACCGGCGAAGGTCAGCAGCGGCACCAGGGTCATCGCACCGGTGCCCACCAGCAGGGTCGTGCGCAGGGCGCCGATATGGCCGAAGGCAAGTCCTCCGCCCACGGTGTGGACCAGGACCAGCACGACGACGGCCGGAATGAACAACCACGCGGTCTCGAAGGTCAACCCGCTGAGGGAGTCAACGCGACCACCGACGTTCTTCTTGACGAGCCCATAAAGCGCGAAGCTGCCCGCGATCACCAGGGACATCCAGGGCAACGCGCCGTACTCCACACTCAGAACCACGATGGCGACGAGGCTGACACCCACCGCCGCCCACTGGAGCCGACGAAGCTTTTCGTGCAACACGAAGACCCCGAGGACGATCGTCGCGACGGGGTTGATGAAGTATCCGAGCGAAGCCTCCAGGACGTGCCCGGTCGTCGTCGCGATGATGTAGACCAGCCAGTTGATGGACACGATCCCGCCGGCCAGACCGAGCGTGAAATTGACCCGCTTGTTCCGGAACACGGCCGCGACCTTGCCCCAGGAGCGCGTCACGGTCACCAAGAGGGCGCACAGGATCAACGAGAAGAAGATGCGCCATCCAAGGATCTCGAATGCCCCGGTCGGTTTGATCGCCGCGAAGTAGAGAGGCAGAAACCCCCAGAGCCCATAGGAGACGAACGCGAGGATGAAGCCGGTCCTCAGGTTGTTGGTCGCCTTGGGTGCGTCCGTTTCGTCCGAGACGATGACTTCGGGCAGCGCTCCGGTGATCGTGGCGGGCTCGTTGGGCGACGCCGTGGAGTCAGGGGCATCGCCGCCCGGGAGGCCTTCGGATGACGGCCGGTTCCCGCACGGTTCGTGCGATGGGGTCAATGAGCCGTCCTTCCCAGTGTGTGTCGGAGCGCTGACTCCAGTTGGTCGAATCGGAACGTGTACCCGCGGTTCTCCAAGACCCGGGGCACCAACGCGGCCGAGCTCAGCGCGAGTTCGCGAGCGCCCTGCTTCCCGAGAAGGAGGCCGGGGGCCTGCCTGGGCGTGGGCACCGCGCTCGGACGATGCAGGATCGAGGCGAGGGTCTTCGCGAATTCCTTCTGCCGCACCGGGTGGGGCGCCGCCGCGTTAAGCGGACCGTTCACCTGGGGGTCGGCGACGGCGAAGGCGTAAATCTGCGCGAGATCCTCGAGGCTGATCCAGGGCTGCCACTGGTCGCCGCCACCGAGCGGCCCTCCTGCGCCCGCGAAGTACAGCGGCAGTTGCGCGGCCAGGAGGCCACCCGATGAGCTGAGAACAAGACCCGTCCTGACCAGGACCACGCGTGTGCCGAAGTCTTCGGCTTTCAGGGCGGCCGCTTCCCACTGGGTGCAGACGTCGGCGAGGAAATCTTCGCCGGGACCGTCGTTCTCGGTGACGACGTCGGCGTCGTGCCCGTAGTATCCGCTGGCCGATGCGTTGACCAGGGTCCGGGGCCCGCCGTTGTCGGCGACCTCGCGCATCGCGGCGACGATCGTTTCGGTGCTGTTGAGGCGGGACTCCAGCACCGCGCGACGATGCTTGTCCGTGAAGGGTCCGGCGATTGCCGCGCCGGCAAGGTTGATCACGGCGTCGACGCCGACGAGCGTTTGGGGGTCCAACCTGTGCTGGTCCGGGTCCCAGGCGATCTCGTCCGACCCGATGGTTCCGCTGAACCCATTGCGCCGCCTGAGGTGCAGGACCCTGTGTCCGGCCGCACGCAAGAGCGCGGAGACCTGGGTCCCCACCATTCCGGAGGCTCCCGCGACGGCCACGGTCAGCGTTCCGGCCGCGGCCCCTGCTCGGGTGCGGACGTCGTCCAGGAAGGAAGCGAAGTCGAGGTCCGCCTGCGTCTGATCGGTTCGGAAGGCGAAGACTCGGTCGAGTTCCTTCTCGAACGCGGTCGCGCCGAAGGAGAACTTCCGGTCCAATCCACCCGGCAGCTCGTAGGTGACCGTGTCGGAGACGATCGTGCTTCCCGGCCCTCCGTCAGCGAATTCGTGGTGGTGGGTCCAGGACTTCAACGGACCCTTCTTCATCTCGTCGGTGAAGCTCCGGCCGGGCGCGTACTGGGTGTGTTCCGCCGTCCAACGGGTTCCCGGCCGCACGGGGATGCTTCCTGGCAAGAGCCCTTCGGCCCACTGCACCCCCATCAGCAGTTGCGTCTCCGAGCCGACGTCGAGCCCGTTCGTCGGCTCCGTGAGGACCTTGGTGTTCCAGGGCGGACTCAGCCGGACGACGGCGCCGGGGCTCGCATACCATTCGGTGACGACCGAACGTGGGTGGGTAATGTCGGATGTGTTCCGAAACGTGCTCATAGGTCGTCTCTCACTTTCTCCCAGGGTTCGATGCCGCCCGGGACGGTCGTGAACAGGGGATGGATCTCGAGTCGTGCGTTTCTCAGGTCGGTTTCGAGCCGCGCGACCAGTTTCGGTGCGCGCAGGCGCAATTTGAAGGTCAGCAGTTCCGCCTCGTAGTCGAGTTGCCCCTGGCGGACGGGGATCAGAGGAACGGTCCGGGTGTCCGTCGTGGCCTGTGCCCTTTCGGGAGCCGAGGCCGCACGTGCCCGCACGGGGGCGGCGTCCTCCCCCGCGGCCGCGGCCGCCGGGGCAGGAGACGAAGCGTTCTCGGGAACGTCGATCCAGTCCGGTCCCGGCTCGGCGAGCTCGGTCTCCCCGGCCAGGAGAGGTCCCCGGATGATCTTCTCGACGTCGAACTTGTATCCGCGTGCGGTGGCTTCCCGATGGATACCGCGGAGGAAAGCGGACATCGCCGCCCGGGGCTCGTCCGTGCCCCTGAACCGGACCAACTGCGGGTGCTGACGGTACCCGTGGGTCGCTCCCGCGAGGACCTTCTGCGCCAGCAGGGCCTCACGCCAGGCGGCAACGAGCCCTTTGGCGTCCAGGTAGGACGGGTGAAGGGACCAAAGCCTCACAAAGACCTCCTGTTGTGGTTCGCAGGCCGGGGCCTCGCTGCCCCGCGCGCCGTCTGCCCCACGTTACTCGCTCCGCTCCTCCTCGTGGCCCCGTCCCAGCCCGGTCTATGCGTCCCGGAATTCTCGTTCAATGCGTTCGAGGGACTTGTCCTTGGTTTCCGGAACCTTGAGTCGGACCCACGCGAGAGCCACGATCTGCAAGACCACGAAGACCGCGATGGTCATGCCGAACCCCCACGCCGCGGAGAGCAGGGGGAAGAACAGCGCGACCAGGAAGTTCACTGTCCACTGGACGCCGGTGCTGATTCCCATGGCCGCCCCTCGCACAGTGAGCGGGAAAATTTCGGACATGTAGAGCCAGGTCATCGTGCCGATCGCGCACTGGGAGATCCCCACGAACACGACGATCGAGAAAAGGACGATCCACCGCTTGGCCACGACGTCATCGCTCATGAATACGGAGGTAGCGGCCAGCAGGGAGAGCATCACGATGGTCCCGGTCAGGCCCGTGCTGAGCATGAGCTTGCGCCGCACCCGGGTCATGATCGCGAGCGCGACGCCGACGCCGACGACGCCCGCCAGCCCAATCAGCAGGTTCACCACGAACGCCGTATTGCCGGTGAATCCTGCGTCGGTCAGGATCGTGACGCCGTAGTACTGGACCACGTTGATGCCTGAGATCTGGTTGATGATCGCCATGCCGACGCCGATCACCAGGATCCGCCGAATCCAGGGGGTCCGCACGAGGTCGGACACGGTGCCCTGGGCCGCCTGCTCGTCTCGTTCGGCCAATTCCCTGACCTCGTCGAGCTCGACGGAGGTGAACGCGTGCTCCCGGACTTTCCGCAGGACCTCGAGCATTTCGTCGACCCGTCCGCCCCTGGCCAGCCAGCGGGGTGATTCCGGGACCGCAATCATTCCGGCCCACAGGGCGATGGCGGGGGCGATGCAGATCGCGAGCATCCAGCGCCAGGTGCTGGCCTGCTCGGCGTCGGCTACCCCGGCGATTCCGGCATTGAAGGCGAAGGCCAGGAGCTGGCCGAAGACCACCATGAACTCGTTCTGCGAGATGATTCTTCCGCGCAGGTGGGTCGGTGCGAGTTCCGCCAGATACACGGGAACGGTCACCGATGCTCCGCCGACGGCCAGCCCCAGGACCACACGAAAGAGGGAAAGGACCCACCAGTGCGGCGAAAGGACCGATCCGATGGCACCGACCGTGAACAGGGCGGCGACCAGGACAACCGTGCGATGCCTCCCATGTCGGTCCGAGAATCGACCCCCGAAGACTGCACCGAAGATGGCGCCGAACTGGAGAGCAGAGGTCACGAACCCCTCGTACTTCTCGTCCATCGAGAAGTCTGCGGCCATGGACGGCAGGGCACCGTTGATGACCCCGGTGTCGTAACCGAACAGGAGGCCGCCCACCGTGAGCACCATCGCGGCCAGGCGCATGGGTCCGGTCATCTTCTTCTCGAGCGGCGCCGCGCCGTCGGACCCGTTTCTTCGTGTCGATACCGAACGGGAAGACATCACGGCAGGACCTCCTGGGGCAGGGTGCGTGGGGGACTTCTTATGTCTACTCCAAAGCAGTATGTTCGACCTCATACGCCGAGTCACAGTGTGGAAATGTACTGGTCAAAGGCTGGTGCAGGAGCTGTTCAGGCCACGCGTCGAGTCGGCGTGCTACGATCAAATCCTATTGTCCTGACAAAGGACACAGTCGGGAACCAACGACGGAGCTAGACCATGACAGCATCTATCGACGTGACGATCGACCGCTCGTCGCCCGTGCCGCTGTACCACCAGCTGGTCCACGGGATCGAAACAGCCATCGCGGAAGGAAATCTTCCGCCCGGGACGATGCTCGACAATGAGCTCTCCCTGGCCAAGGACCTCCACCTCTCCCGCCCCACGGTGCGCAAGGCAATGGATGAGCTCGTTCGATCAGGTCTTCTCGTTCGCAAACGCGGCGTGGGGACCCAGGTGGTCGCCTCGGAGATCCGTCGCTCCGTCGGATTGACCTCGCTGTACGAGGACCTGAATGACGACCGGGCCCAGCCCACGACCAAGGTCCTGGAATTCGAGGAGATCGAGGCACCGGACGACGTCGCGGCCCGGCTCAACCTGAAACCGGGCTCGACCGTGTACTACTTCAAGCGCGTCCGCAACCGGGCAGGGACCCCCTTGGCGATCATGGAAAATTGGGTTCCGATCGAGATCGCCGAGTTGACTCGGGAAGGCCTCGAGAGCCGAGGCCTCTACACGCTCCTGCGGCAGCAAGGCATCAATTTCAGGCTGGCCCAGCAGAAAATCGGTGCGGCCGTCGCGACGAACGACCAGGCCCAGTTGCTCCAGACCAGCTCCGGTTCCGCGCTGGTGACCATGTCCCGTACCGCGACGGACGATATCGGCCGTCGAGCGGAAACAGGACGGCATGTGTATCGCGCCGATTCCTACTCCTTCGAGATGACGCTCTCGGCCTGACCACAGATTCCTCCGATCCGGAAGACCATTCGAAAGGATGCACACATGACGAATTGGGTATATCCATTGGGCAAGGCGGCCGACGGTCCGTGGGATGTCTCCCTCGGCGCCTACGACTCGGCCCAGCAGATCGAGGGCTGGGAGCACACCGGCCTCAAGACGGCGACCCTCTCGGGCGAGACCGTCACCCTGGACGCCGTGGCCGAAGAACGCATCATCATTCCCCTGTCCGGGGACGTAACCGCCGTGGTCGACGGCCGGACCTACGAGCTCTCCGGCCGGGAATCCGTCTTCCACGGTCCCACCGATGTCCTCTATACCGGCGTCAACAAGGCCGTCCTGCTCTCCGGCGCGACCGGGGTCCGTGTGGCCATCGCTTCCGCACCGGCTTCGAACGAATTCCCGACGCGGCTGATCACCAAGGACGAGGCACCGCTCGAACTGCGCGGTGCCGGCAACTGCTCCCGAGAGGTGCGCAACTTCGGCACACCCGCAGCGCTCGAAGCGGACCGTTTCATCGTGTGCGAGGTTCTGACACCCGCGGGCAACTGGTCCTCCTACCCTCCGCACAAGCACGACGAGGAGAAGGAAGGCGAGGAGACCCGACTCGAGGAGATCTACTACTTCGAAACGCGGGTGACCCCGGATGCACCGAAGGAAGCCACCGATGCGATCGGTTACCAACGCGTCTACGCGTCCGACGATCGACCCATCAATGTCAACGCTGAGGTGCGGACCGGCGACGTAGTCCTGGTCCCGTACGGCTGGCACGGCCCAGCCATGGCCCCTCCCGGATACGACCTCTACTACCTCAACGTGATGGCCGGCCCGGGGCCGGTCCGCAAATGGCTCATCAGCGACGACCCCCACCACGGCTGGGTCCGTCAGCAGTGGGACGAGCAGGAGATCGACTCACGTCTGCCTTTCGGCAGCTAAGCAACCGTGCTACCCGAATTGACCTGGCTCGCTTGGACCGGCCTGGCCCTGGCCGCCGCATTGGTGGGGTTCTCCAAGACTGCGCTCCCAGGGATCAACACGCTCGCCGTAGCAATCTTCGCGGCGGTACTGCCCGCGAAACCGTCCACGGGGGCACTGCTGGTCCTTTTGCTCGTCGGTGACGCATTCGCCCTGTGGACCTATCGCCGACACGCCGACTGGCCGACTCTGGTGCGCATGATTCCCGCGGTTCTGATCGGCCTGGCGATCGGCGGCGTGTTCCTGGCATTCGCCGGTGACGCGGTGGTCCAGCGCGTGATCGGCATACTGCTGCTGATGCTGATGGGACTGACCTTGTGGCAACGCAGGAAAAAAGTCAGGATCACGGATGACCCCGTATCCGCGTCATGGGCAGCCGCCACCGGTTACGGATCCCTGGGCGGCTTCACGACTATGGTCGCGAATGCCGGCGGACCCGTCATGTCCATGTATTTCCTCGCGGCCCGTTTCCCAGTCAATGCCTTTCTGGGCACGGCCGCGTGGTTTTTTGCGACCATGAATGTACTCAAGCTCCCCGTATCGATCGGGCTCGGCCTCATCACCTCGCACACGCTGCTCATGGACCTCATTCTGGTTCCCGGTGTGGTCGCGGGCGCCCTCTTCGGACGGTGGGCTGCACAGAAGATTCAGCAGAAGACCTTCGACCTCGCCGTGATCGTGGTGACGGTCCTGGGCGCCGTCTATCTCTTAATATAATTCCGCTCGCGGCATGACCTTTGGGCTGCAGACCGTCGAAAGATAGAGTGAGGTAAGCCTAAGCAAACTGCGGATCGGAGCCTTATGCCATCGCCCAAGCGCAAACCCCAAACCGTCCTCGAGGTCCTCGAACGCCGCGAACTCACCCCTCATATGGTTCGGCTCGTTCTGGGTGGGGAAGGGTTCTCCTCCTTCGAGGACAACGGGTGCACGGACCAATACGTCAAGCTCGTTTTCGCGAAACCCGAACTGAATCTCACGGCCCCCTTCGACATGATGGAACTGCGGGAGACGCTGCCGCCCGAAGACGTCCCCGTGACCCGCACTTACACCGTCCGTTCCGTGGACCACGAGGCGGGCCGGCTGACGATCGACTTCGTGACCCACGGGACCGAGGGACTCGCCGCACCTTGGGCCGCTTCGGCCTCCCCCGGTGACCCGTTGCTTCTGATGGGACCCGGCGGCAAGTATTCCCCGGACCCCACCGCGGACTGGCATCTCTTCGCGGGCGACGCGTCGGCCCTGCCCGCGATCGCGTCCGGCATCGAGGCCCTCCCGTCCGACGCCCGCGGGTACGCTTTCATCGTTCTCGACGACGACGAAGACCGCCAGGACATCACCGCACCGGAAGGCCTGGAGATCGTGTGGCACGCCAAGGAGGGCGCAGGCGCCGACCCGAACCGGCTGGCCACGTTGATGACCGAACGGGAATGGCCCGAAGGCAAAGTTGACGTCTTCGCCCACGGTGAGCGGGAATCGATCAAACAGGTGCGCCGTCTCCTCAAGGAACGCGAGATCCCGCGCGAGCAGATCTCGATCTCCGGCTACTGGGCCTACGGCCGCACCGAAGACAGATTCCAGGCCGAAAAGCGCGAACCGATCGGCAAGATCGAAGACTGAGACTTCATCAGGAACCCAGGTCGACCGTAACCTTCCGGCCGGTTTCCGCCGAGTTCTGAGCGGCGTCGGCGAGGATCAGTGCGGCTCGCCCGTCTTCGTACGTGGGGCTTCGCGATTCCTCGCCCTTGATCCACTTCACGAATTCTTCCAGCTCGAGAAGGTACGCCGCAGCGTAACGCTCCAGGAAGAACTCCTGATAGGTGGCCTTGGACTCGACCGACGCCGCGTTGGACAGGGTGACCAGCGACGTCGACGAGTTGAGCACGTTGAGAGCACCGGCGGACCCGAAGGCCTCCAAGCGCTGGTCATGCCCTGTTGCACTGTGCCGAGAATTCGTGATCGAGATCAGTGTGCCGTCCTCTGACGTCAGGGTGACGACCGCGCTGTCGAAATCTCCGTGCTGGCGAGCGCCTTCGTCGAAAAGGCAGGATCCCGTCGCGCTCACGTCCACGATGTTGGGCGCGAAATACCGTGCCATGTCGAGGTCGTGAATGGTCATATCCCGGAAGATTCCGCCGGAAACGCCCAGGTAGGCTGCGGGAGGCGGCGCCGGGTCGCGACTGATGATGGTCACCTCTTCAAGGTTCCCGATCTCCCCTGCCTGGACCCTTTGCCGCACCTCAGCGAATGCCGGATCCATTCTGCGGTTGAACCCCATCGCCACCGGAACCTCGGAGGCGGCCACCTTGCTCCTCAGAGCATCGACACGTCCGATATCGAGGTCGATCGGCTTCTCGCACAGAACGGCGACTCCGGCGTCGACGGAGGCCTCGATGAGTTCCACGTGCGTAGGTGTCGGGGACGCTATGACCACGCCGTCCACGTCGCCCGAATTGATCAGTTCGAGGGGGTCCGCCGTGACCTTGGCGCCGATGGTCTCCCCCAATGCGCGCGCCGTCTCCGGGAAAGCATCCGCGATCCAGGTCAATTCTGTGTCCGGGGATGCAACCAGATTCTGGAAATGAACCTGACCGATTCGGCCTGTTCCGATCAAACCAATGCGAATTTTCTGCGTCATGGGATCCCCTCTCAGATCAGTTCTTTGATGAACTGGGCGGAATATCGGGCATCCTCATGGGCTTTGGCGGCGTCTTCTTCAGTGTCCAGAACGGTATCCTGCTCGAGGACATACCACCCCTTGTAACCGGTGTCCTGAAGACCCTTGACGATGTCTGCGATCTTCGCGTCGCCTTTGCCCAATGCTTGGTACATTCCGCGACGGCACCCTTCCCGGTAGTCGAATTCGCCGTCGGCAACTTGCTTGGCCACGGAAAGATCCACATCCTTGAGGTGGATGTGGGCGACCCGATGAGGGTGCTCGCGCACCAGCGCCAGCGGGTCACCGCCGGCCAGGGTGTAATGCCCGGTATCCACGCAGAGGCCAATGGCCGACCCGGCGAGAACCCGTTCGGTTTCCTCAGGAGTCTGTACCAGCGTTCCCATGTGCGGGTGCAGAGTCGCGGTGACGCCCACCTCAGCGGCTGCCTCATTGATGGTGTTGAGGTTGCGGAGGAGGGTATCCCACTCGGCCTCGCTGAGATCCGGACGAGTGTCGTATCCGGCCTGTCCGGAGTTCGCAGACAGGACCATCACGTCGGCCCCTGCTGCCGCGTACGCTTCAAGTTCTTTGTGGATCTGCGGCAACGGGTCCTGGTCCTCACGGTGCAGAACCGCAGGGAAGAAACCTCCGACGGCCGAGAGACCGTGCTCCTTCAAGACCCTCGAACGGCCTTCGGGATCGTCCGGGAGGAAACCCTCCGGCCCGAATTCCGTGGCCGAGAATCCGAGCTCCGTCATGTCCTGGAGGACCTGCTCGGGTTTGAGCTGAATTCCCCAGTCCGGCACCTCGATAACGCCCCAAGTGATGGGGGCGGTGGCCAATTTCGTCATGATGATTCCTCTTCCTTGAGGTATGTGTTTCAGTCGTGCGTTCCCAGGATCATCTGATCCCAGTCAATGATCGATCCCGTGACGACACCGCTGCGCTCCGAAAGGAGGAAGACCACAGCGTCCGCGATTTCGTCGGGTTGGCCCAATTTGCCCATGGGCTGCGATGCGGAAGCCTCCGTCAACCAAGAGTCCGAAGCATCGTGGAACGTTTTCTGGATGACCTCTTCGCCCGGAGTCTGTGTCCACCCGATGTTCAACCCGTTGATACGGATCCTGTCCCACCGGTGCGAGTAGGAAGCGTTCTTGGTTGCCGCGGCCAGTCCGGCCTTGGAGGCCACGTACGGAGCGAGGTACGGCTGACCGCCGTGCATCGACATCGTGAGAATGTTGAGAATCGTCCCCGGCTCCCCGCGGCGCTTCATATCGGAGACCGCGGCCTGCATCGTCATGAACGGCGCCACGAGATTGACCGCGAGATGCTGGCCGAGGAGCTCACGGCTCGTGTCCTCCAGCGACCCCCGCGTGGTGACCCCCGCGGCGTTGACCAGGGAGTCGATCTGGCCGAATTTGTTGACGGTTTCGGCGACGACGCGCTCGGCCTCCCCAGGGGACTCCAAATCGGCGACGACACTGAAGGTCTCGGCAGCGAATTCCCCGAGGCTCCTTTCGGCTGTGGCCAGTTTGTCCTCATGACGCCCGACGATTGCGACGCCACGGGCGCCTTCCCGAGCCGCGGCCTGCGCGATGGCAAGCCCCAGGCCCTGAGAACCGCCCGTGACCAGGACGACTTTGTCCTTCAAAAGTTCTTGCACGACTATTTTCCGCCCTTCCCCTGCGCGCTGGTGTTGGAAACCTGGTCGACCTTCTGCCAGCTGCCGCTTTCCGCCGACTTCTCGGCCGCGGAAACCACACGGTTGGCGGACAGGCCGTCCTTGATATCTGCGTGCTGGGAGTCCTGTCCCAGGAACGCGAGGAGGAACTTCTTGGCCTCGATGGTCTTGAGGTCGTCATATCCCATGGGAGTCCCGGCGCCTGGCTGGAAAACTGAAAAGTCTCCGAATTCCGCGCCAGCCATGACCGTGGTGTAACCAACGTGGGGCGCGGTGTTGAGCGCGAGCTGGAGCTCATTCATCCTCTCGAAGTCCCAGCGGAAAGACCCTTCGGTTCCGTAGACCTCCACGCCGTAGGACGCACGCGGACCGTTGGCCACGCGGGAGGCCTCCAGCGTTCCGATAACGGGCGATGCCGAGCCCGAGGAATCGGGCTGGGCGTAGCGGACGATCATCGAAGCGTAGTCCTCGTTCTCCACGGGCTTCATGTCGCCGTTCTCCACGATGGCAAAGTGGGTTCCGCTGCCCATCGGCAGTTCGGGACGCTCGGAGTAGACCGTCGAGGTCGCGGCCGTGACTTCCTGGACGGGTCCCACCACGTAGTGCGTCAGATCGATCAGGTGTCCCATCAGATCTCCGAGAACACCGGAGCCCGCCAGATCGCGGACAAAGCGCCATGACAGGGCACCTCGGGGGTCCGCAGAGTAGTCGGCGAAGAACGCACCGCGAACGTTGGTGATTCTCCCCAATTTGCCATCGGCCACGAGTTGGCGCGCATATTCGATGGCGGGCGCGTTCCGGTAGTTGAACCCCACGGCGCTGACCACTCCGGCCCGATCCGCCGCGTCGGAAATGGCTTGCGTCTCCTCTGCGGATCGCCCGGCGGGCTTTTCGAGCCAGAAGGCCTTGCCCGCGGCCGCGGCGTCCTGGGCAATCTGGGCATGCAGGAAGTTCGGCGCACAGATTGAGACGACATCCACGTCGGGATTGTTGAGGACCTCATGGTAGTCGGTGGTCCCTTTTTCATAACCCAGTACGTCGACCGCGTATTCGGCACGGTCCTCAGCCGTATCGGCGGCGATCACCAAACGAGGTTTGATCCCCAGCTCCGGGTAGAAGACTGGAATGTTGGCATAGGCCCGGGAATGGACTTTGCCCATCCAACCAACACTGATGAGCCCCACTCCAACGGTTTGCTGTTCTGCCATGATTTCTCCTCGTTGAGATCGTCCGACCGGAGAATTGGACCGGTCCATCGTTGATTCAGCTTATTTTTCGGCTTGTTCTAATGTCAATACAAATAGCGGGAGGGCGGTGCCCCTGGGGATAGCGACCGCCCTCCTCGGGTCTACGCCACGGCAGCGGGTTGACCACCGTCCAGAACGGCACGAACCGCGACGGCCGCATCGTGGAAGGTCGCGCTGGCTGCGTTCTTGCTCAGTCCCATCACGTGCGGGGTCAGCACCGTATTGGGGTGGTGATACAGCGGGTGGTCCTGGGCCGGCTCAGGGTCGAAGGCATCCAGTCCGGCACCGGAAATGCGCCCTTCCTCCAAGGCCTCCAAGAGCGCATTCTCATCCACGATCCCACCACGACTGACGTTGATCAGCACCGCCCCGGGGCGCATGGTAGCCAAGGCGTCCCGGTCGATGAGGTTTCTGGTTTGTTCGACCAACGGAAGATGCAGAGAAACGACGTCGGAACCCTTGAGGAGCTCTTCCACGGTTTCTGCGCGGATCTCGGGGTCGACCGGGGCCACGGGGTCGTAGGCCAGGATCTCCATCCCGAAGGCCCGAGCGATGTGGGCCACGCGCCGGCCGATACGCCCGTAGCCCACGATGCCCAGGGTCGCGCCCTCGAGGTCACCCACCGGAACTCCGGATCGCTCGGCCCACCGGCCTTCGCGCACCAACCGTGTCAGCGGGTCCAACGACTTGACCAAGTGCAGGATGTGGGCGAAAGCCCCTTCGGCTACGGCATTGGTATTGGTTCCCGGAGTGATGGCAACAGGAATACCCCGCCGCTGCGCCGCGGGCACGTCGACGTCGTCGACTCCCACTCCCGTTCGGGCAATGACTTTGAGCTCGGGCATGCGCTCGAGTTCGGCCTCGCCGACCGTCACCGCGGCTCGGACTATCGCGCCTTCCGCGACGGCGAGGTCCTGCGGTCCGGGCTCCGCGACGAAATCCACGTCAGGTCCGAGTACGGTCTCGACTTCTTCGGGCGGAACCGGTCCCAGCCCTATGACGACGTGACGGTTCTGCTGAGCGGATTCAGTCATTGTGCGATCCCTCCAGGCGAGTGACGACGTCGCGAGCTGCATTTGCCAAAAGGGTCGAATCCGACCCCACCGGGAGGAAGGTGAATCCTTGTGCGGCACGCTTTTCCGCCACATCGGTGTTGGCACTGAGAATCCCTGCGGAAATCCCGGCCTTCCGCGCGGCATTGAGGACGCGGTCCACGGCGTCCTTGAATTCCTCCGACTCGAAATTGCGCGGTGTTCCCAAGGCGTAGGAGAGATCGAGCGGTCCGATGAACAGCACATCGACTCCGTCCAGCACGGCTATCTCTTCCACCTCATTGAGGGCGCCAAGAGTTTCGATCTGGACAATGCACAGGGCTTCACTGTTCGCGGTGTCCAACGCACCCGTATCAAGACCCCACCGGACGGAACGGTTGTACGTAGCAACTCCGCGCATCCCCTGGGGTGGGTACCGGAAGTAACGCAACGTTTCCTCGACCTGGATGGCATCGTTGATTCGGGGCAACATGATTCCGGCCGCACCCGCGTCCAGCGCCCGACCGATACGAATACGCTCCAAGGACTCGACGCGCACCAGTGTCGCCGTACCGTAGCCGCCCGTGGAAGCCACAACTTGGCCGATGTGGGATTCGTCCGATCCGCCGTGCTCGAGGTCCAGCAGAACCCAGTCCAGGCCGGCGGCTGCCATGATTTCCGCGGCCGCGGGATGCCCGATGCCGCAGAAAGCACCATGCGTCAGTTCACCCGAGCGGATGCGCTGGGCCAACTTTCCCTTGTCCAATGGAGTCGGACTCATACGTGCCACCTCTGATCCCGCAGTCCCTCTTCGTACTCGGTCCGCAAGGGCGAGACCCACTCCTGTTCGCTGACTTCAGCCGGTGCCACGTCCCAGAAAACTTCCGATCCGGGCAGGTCCACCAGGGGAACGGTGGGCACAACGATCATGACTGGGCCCTCGTGGCTTCTGGTTTCGTCCAGGGCGGTACGAACCTCCTCGGCAGAGGTCGCTCGAATCACCTTGGCACCGAGACCTTCACCGATGTTCTCGAGCCCCACCTGGAGGTAGTCGCCCGAGAGCCGCCCCTGCTCGTCGTGGCCGCGATACCGGAAATCGTTCCCGAATTGTTCGCCGAATTTCATCATCTGGAGACGACGGATCACCTGGAAACCGTGGTTTTCCGAAACCACGTAGGTCACTTTGAGACCTTCCTGGGCCGCGGTGAGGATCTCCGTGGGGTTCATGAGGAACGTACCGTCCCCGATGAATACCGAGACGCGCTTTTCTTCCTCGGGATTCGCCAGCCGCACCCCGATACCGGCAGGAATCTCGTACCCCATGCACGAGAAACCGAATTCGAGGTGTGCATGGCGCCCTTCGGTCGCGTCCCAGACCTTGAGGAGGTCCCCGGGAGGGCCGCCCGCCGCGGCGATCACGACGTCGCCGCTCTGGGAGTGCTCCTGCATCAGGCCGATCAGCTGCCCTTGGGTCAGCACGGCGTCCGTGTCAGGGATGTTGAGATCGGCGTGTTCGGGTGCGTTCTTGTCGAACACCGTGTCAGGGTCCAGCGCTGCGGCACGCTGCGGACGCCATTCGTCCTTCTGACTACGGATCTCGCTGGACCAGTCCTGGGAGACCCCGTAGCCCTCGAGGTCGGACAGCAGATCCTCGATGCCTCGCCGAGCGTCGGAGACGGCGGCGATGCCGCCCTGTTTGATGGCGTCGATTTCCGCGATATTGATTGCGGCGAATCGCACATCGGGGTTCTTGAACATGGTCTGTGAACCCGTGGAGAAATCGGTCAGGCGAGTACCGATCGAAAGGATCAGGTCGGCCTGGGCCACGAGTCGGTTGGTGGCCGGATTGCCCTCCAACCCGAGACCCCCGAGGAACCAGTCCGCGTCGTGCTGGATGGCGCCCTTGCCCCCGAAAGTTTCGGCAACGGGGATGCCGGTGGCCTCCCCGAGTTGCTGCAGCTTCTCCTGCGCCAACGAGTAGTGGACCCCGCCGCCGGCAATAATCAAGGGCTTCTCCGCACCACGGATCGCTTCTGCGATCGCATGAATCTCCTCCGACTGAGGAGCGGTGCGTCGAATGGGCCAGTCCCGCTCGCGGAAGAGCTCAACCGGGAAGTCATACGCCATGGACTGCAGGTCCTGCGAGACAGAGAGCACGACGGCGCCGGTCTCGACCGGGTTCGCAAGGACCCGGAAGGCCTGGGGCAGAGAAGTGATGAGCTGCTCGGGTCGGGTGATCCGGTCGAAGAAACGGGACACGGGCCGGAATGCGTCATTCACGGTCAGACCCGGATCGCTGGGGTCCTCGAGCTGTTGCAGGACCACACCCTGTCGTCGCGTCGCGTACGTGTCGCCCGGCAGGAGCAACAAGGGCAGCCGATTGACGGTGGCCAAAGCCGAGGCCGTCACCAGGTTCATGGCCCCGGGACCGATTGAGGCCGTCACGGCGAGGGTCTGGCGTCGCTGAGTCGCCTTGGCGAGGCCCGAACCGATGTGCCCGAGAGACTGCTCATTGCGCCCCTGGATAAACGGGATCGAATCCGAGTACTGGGAGAACGCCTGGCTGAATCCGGACACGTTTCCGTGCCCGAAGATCCCTCCGGCGGCCGGGATGAAACGGCGCCGTTCGCCGTCCATGATCGAATACTGGTTGCTGATGAATTTGACGATGGCTTGGGCGACGGTGAGTCGAATCGTCGGGTCCTGATGAGTCATGATGCTTCCTTGCATTCAACGAGTGGTCTGTCAGGGAAAAAGATGGGGTTACTGGTCCCAGGGCCGGCCATGCAGGATCACGGCCTTTTCCTCGGTCATTTCGGCTACCGCCGCACGGGGGCCTTCTTTGCCGACGCCGGAAGCCTTCAACCCTCCGTATGGCATGAGGTCCGCACGCCACAAGGGCGTCCAGTTGATATGTACAACGCCCGCGTCGATCTCACGCGCGGCACGAACTGCATTGTCGTTGTCCTTGGTGAACACGCCGGCCGCGAGACCGTAGTCGGTCGAATTCGCGAGATCCAGTGCTTCGCCGACATCCTGGGCCATGGACACGGCCACGCCGGGGCCGAAGAGTTCTTGCTGGGCGATTGAGGATCGCGGATCCACGTTGGAGAGGATCGTGGGTTGCACAATCGCGCCGTCCCGCTCGCCGCCCTGAGCCAAGGTCGCGCCTTCGTCGACGGCCAGACGGAAGGCCTGTTCAACGCGCTGGGCTTCTCGCTCATCGATGAGCGTGCCCACGGTTGTCTTGTCGTCCGAGGGATCGCCGGTTCGGTGCTCGGAAACCTTGGCCTTGAGGGCATCCAGGAAGTCGGTCGCGACATCGCGATGAGCCACAACTCGCTGGACCGAAATACATACCTGGCCTGCGTTGATGTATCCGCCCGCCGCAACGGCGCTGGCCGCGAGATCGATGTCGGCGTCCGGAAGCACGACCACGGGTGCGGAGGAGCCCAATTCGAGGGAAAGCTTTTTCACCCCGGCGGTAGCAGCGATATGCTCCCCAACCGCGGTGGACCCGGTGAAGCTGATCTTCCGAACCCTGGGGTCCGAGGTGAGTGCATCGCCAATGGTTTTTCCTGATCCGGTCAAAACGGACAGAACGCCTTCCGGCAGACCCGCATCCACGAAGCACTCCGCGAGCGCGAGCGCCGTCAACGGGGTTGCTCCGGCAGGTTTGAGAATGACTGCGTTGCCTGCGGCCAGAGCGGGAGCAACCTTGTGATTGACCAACAGCGCCGGATAGTTGAAGGGACTGATCGCAGCAACCACTCCGACTGGCTGACGAATAGTGAAGCCGAGCTTGTCCAGTCCGGTGCCTCGGTTGGCGTCCAAGGGCAGGGACTGCCCATAGAGCTGCGTTCCCTCGAATGCGGCGAGACGGATGATGTCCCCCGAGCGCTTGGCTTCGCCGGTGGCCTCACCCAGCGTCTTTCCGTTTTCCGCGCTCAATATGCGGCCGATCTCCTCCGCCCTCTGGTCCGCAAGGTCAGCAGCTTTGAGGAGGATATCCGAGCGCTCGTGGGCCGGGGTCCGGCGCCATTTCGCAGCGCCGTGTTCCGCCGCACGGATGGCTCGCTCGACGTCCTCGGCGGCGGCAGACTCCACCTGCCCGACGACTCGCCCATCGAACGGAGACGTGACGCCCCGAGGCGCGGAACCGTTACTCGCTTTCTCCCAGATGCCTCCGATCAGGAGTTCCTTGCTGACCATGGTGTGCCTTTCGGTTGACGTCGACGTCGTACAAATACGCCATTCCAGATTTTGGACCGGTCCAAAATTGGGCTCCAAGGCACCCTTGCCTATCGAACCGAAGTCACTGTGGACCGGTCCAACACACTTTAGGGTGACCCAATGCACAGGTCAAGGTGAGACTTTTCCCTGTGCCGGAGGCCTACCCGGCCGTCGAGCGTCGGACCACCAGTTCCGGCACAAGGGTTACGTTTTCGCTGTTACGACCGGTCCGGGCGATCGATTCCGCAATCGTGTCCGCCGCCAGTTGCCCGATGTCACGGTTTCTGGGGTCGACCGAGGTTAACGAGATACGCGACATGGCGGCAATCGATGTGTTGTCGAATCCTGTGACGGCAAGATCCTCGGGAACTCGCAAACTCATGGAGTCGGCGGCAGACTGCACACCCAGGGCCACCAGATCGCTGACCGCTACGATCGCCGTCGGCCGGGAGTCAGAAGTCAACATCATGGTGGCGGCCTCGAAACCTTCTTCTTCGGAGAAGGCCGCCCTCATGGCTCGCTCCGGCAGTCCCCGCTCGCGGACGAAACTCAGGTACGCCGCGTGGCGCCCTCTCGAGACACCACCTCCCTCGCCTCCGACGAAACCGATGTCCCGGTGTCCCTGTTCGACCAAGTGATCCATGACCAGGCGAATGCCCGCCTCGTCGTCCGCACGGATAGATGGGTGGTCCGACCCGGGCTCGGCCGCCGCACTGGCAAAAACCACAGGCATCCCGACCGGCAGGCGCGCATCCTCGACGGACGTTCCAACAATCACGAGACCGCGCGGGCGGAGGTCACGAAACATATCGAGAACCTGTTCGTTGATCTCTCCATATCTTTCACCCCGGTAGGCCGAGCCGACGTCGGTAGCGCTGGCCACCAGGCCGTAGCGACCGTGGCGGTGCAGCTCCGCTCTCGCGGCCTCGGCGATTTCGGTCAGCACCGGATTCGCCATATCGACCACCAGTATTCCCACGAAAGGCGACCCCTCCGTGGCCAGTGTCCTGGCCAGGAGATTGGGCCGGTACCCGAGGCGGTCCGCGGCGGCGCGGATTCTGTCCAGACGTTCGGAGCTCACGCGCGACGAGTCCTGGAATGCAAGGGAGACCAAGGACTTGGAGACTCCCGCTTCGGCCGCCACATCGCGGATCGTCGGGCGATCATTCCGGTCAGAGGTCTTTTCCATGCTCCATATCCTGGCACAGGATCCCCCGCACGACTGGAGTCGGCGGAGGCACCGCACGCTTTTTCGCCGCTTCGCCGAGGTACCCGCGGCGGGCAGAACGACACACGATGTGCGGCTATCGCCCCAGGAGATTCGGGTAGATTCCGCGCATGACGTTCACGATCTCATCCGCTTGGTCGGGTGAGACCGCGAAGTCGAGGATGGCGAATTCGTACCACGTGATCGTCCCGTAGGATGCACGAACATGGACTGGAAATCCGGCTTGTTCCCCGCGGCCAGGTCACCGAACGCACGCTTGCCGTTGACCGTCAGATGACTGTTCGCCCCGTCGAAACTGGCGACGAGAACGACATTCCGGTCGCGCGATTCGACATGGATCAGATCCTTGTCACGTTGCAGAGAGTAGGTCCCTGTCCTCTGTAACCGGCACGGTCCGAAGTCCGCGATGGGTCCCGTCGGACCGGGGCATGAGAAGACGCCGATCATCGTGAATGCCGCGGTCCGCGAGTGCCGAAAGGCAAACTGCCCCGATTGATACGACCCCTTGGTGATCTGGAGTGCTTTGCCGTCCGCACTGTCGATGACTCGCACATCCGCGGGCGTGGTCCGGACGGCGGCCGTGCGGCTCAGCCCCATGGCCTCGGGAATCCGGTTGGGGTCCTCAGGGTTCATGATCGACGCGACCCAGCGGGCCGCAACGGGTACTCCAAGATCCGGCAGAAGGTACTCGGCCAGGTCATTGCTGATTTTCGATTGAGTTCGAATCATGGTGGTCATGAATTTCCTCCTAGTCGGAAACCTGATCGAGGATCCGCCCGTTGCCCAGAACAAAGTTCCGGCCGGTGGCGCCCCCTCTAATGACCTCGCCAGAGGGCCGATTTTCGGTCAGTGAATGGTGTGACACCGTGATCATGTTTTCGCGCGCCTCGGCCCCGAAGGCGAGGGCATGCTTCTGCCATCCGTAGAAAGTTCCACGATCCTGCTCCGCTGCTGTGTTCGACGAAATGTTCAGAACGTTTCTCGACCCTTCGATCAAGGCTCCGACGTGCCCGGAGGAAGTTGTGGCACGTACCGGGTTATCGGCTCGGGTCCGGCCGTCATCACCATAAACCTGGCGCTCTATTGTCTCTTCGTTGGTCAGCCACGGTTCCAGGTCATCGTCGGCTCGCATGGCCCACGGCGGTACGGTATTGTTCGCGTCCACGGAGATCTGGATATTGGCGCCTTCCGTTCCCGGGGTAATCCACAGACCGTGCCCGGAATGGTTCTGGGATGAGGACGAGGAAACGGTGACGTCGGCCCCATTTCCACGGAATTCCCAGCCATTGGCCCACCGCCGCCGATACGCATTTCCGTCCGGCGCCGGGTGTTTGAGAACTGCGGTTCCGGACATCCACGTTTTGACATTCGAATAGTTCACAGATCCGTGCAGGGAACGGACTCCGGTGAATTCCGCTTGCCCCACGGTGCAGTCCGACCAGGAACAATCAGGCGGCGAGATGAAGCCAACACCAGGCCTGATGGCCACCACATTGTGGAAAACAGTACCCCCATTCCCTCTCCACCCGAAGACGGCCGTGCCGTAGACATCGTTGATTCTCACGTTGACAACCAAGTTGTAGAGATCGAGGCCTTCGTCGTCCTGGTCGGGCTTGGGTTCTGATCGTATAATCCAAATTCCATGGGGCATGGTTGCCGGGTTCTCAAGAGAGTTCCGGGCCCATTTGGCCCCCTTGGACCACACCGTTTGGTTGAACCTGTTTCCCTCCAAGGTCACGTCACGAACCTCTGTGCGGTAGTTCTTGTGGCCGGAAGCGGATGGTGTCACGGCGACGATGGGTCTGTTCGCTCCGTTGGGGAGAACAAGCTTCGTGATTCGCTGACCGGATCCAGCCAGTGAGACTCCTGGAGCGAGGGTCACGCTCGCCAGCGTCGCACCGGGAGGAAGAACCACCGTGCCTCCACCGTTCTCGGAGACGGAGACCACCAGGCGATTCAACGCTTCGGTATCATCGGTTCCGCTCTTCGGTTCCCATGCCATGCCCATGTTCGGATTGCGCTCGAGCACGGCGTCGGACTTGACGCCACCGGCGGCAGCCGGGATCAGACCACCGTTGTGCTTGGACGAATACCGGAGAAGCCGAGGTGAAAGCGATCCCGAAGAATCGAGAATGTCCACCCTCCGCACGCCATCGGTCACCGCCAGGAGGCTGTCGCCTGGAGCCTCGGGGTCAAACCCGAACTTCTCATAGGCCGCCGCCGTGGGATGTCCGTCCGGCTTCCGTGCCTCGATCCAGGTTGGCTCCGCATTCTTTCCGGTCGCGGCAAAGACGAGATCTTCTCGCGGACCGTTGTTGCCCCGTGTGGGATATCCGCGAAGAGACCGTTCTTCTTTCATCGCCCGTTTTCCTTCCTTTTCATCTGAAGACAACCTTCCACGAGTGGCGCCCGCATCAGACCAAGTGCAGACGCTTGAATTCCTCGAACAAGCCCGCGGCCCACGCTTTTCCTCCGGGAATGCTGAGATGACCGCGGTCGTCCAGGGTCAGGGAGGCAGGAATGACTCCGTTGTCCTCGGCGGCCCGGTCCTTGCCTGTCATCCTCTGATCCGCCACGGCGAATGACTTCTCCCGGTGTTCGATCAGCCACCGGAAGGGCTCGATGAACGCGTCCTCGAATTCCTGTTTGAGCCTTCCGTTCCACGCATCGACCTTCGCGCGTTCCGGGCTGCCGAACTTCTCCGCCTGCCACGCGGGGATCTCGGTCACCACATACGTCAGTTCCTCAGCCGGATGCTTCTCGATCATGGTGCGAATGTTCTTCACCAGACCATCGACGGATCCGCCGGTGTCTATCTCGTTTCGGCCGAGGGCGAAGACGACGGAAAAGTTTCGGTGGAACCCTAGTGTCCCGATGGACTGCTCGTGGTGCGGGTCCACTGCGATGTCGACGGATCCCGAGATCTCGAGTTCCTCGCCGGGCCAGGCGCGTCTGAACCACGTCTTCTTCGAGGACCTTGGCCGAATGATCGCTCCCCGAACACCATTTATTTCGACCCGGAGTTCCACTCCCTCGTGCATCTGAAAGGCTGAGGGCTCGAAGTCGAGCACCTCGATGCTGCCCTTGGGCGGAATTCTGCCGCCGTCGAGCCGTGCCCTCAGAGGCTCGCAGCCGGATCTGATCGCCACGACCAGCGACGTGTCTTCGATCGTGCTCGCATCCATGTGCTCGTAACCGGTGAGTTCCGCACAGGCTGGAACCAATCTTGAAAGATTCGTGAAGGAATCTCCGAAGTGCACCCACTCACCTGGGGAGGAGAGTCGACGAGTCTGCCCACTCGGAGACGTGCTGCTCGCAATCGGGCTCGGCGAAGCGGTCCTTCCCAACGGCTCCTGCGCGCACCCCGTGGCCATGACCCCGATCGCGCCCATGCCTACCGCCCGGAGCAACGAACGCCGCGAGGCCAGTCGGCAGGGGTCAGCGACCGATTCAGCCATCACTGGTTTGCTCTGAATCATGGCTATTCCTTCTCCTGGGGACACAACTCAGTCAACGAGGGGGCACTGCAACCACAATCCGAATGGCCGCAGAGGTCGGCGTGGCGCGAATCCGGTTCTCTTTCCAGTATTCGGACTTCTCCAAGACCGCCATGGGACGACCATTCGGCATGCCCGCCGTCCTCTCCCCTGGCGCAGAAGGTCATTCGGCGAGCTGTGATCGAGCATCACACCAAGTGCAGGCGTTTGAACTCTTCGTACATTCCCATGGCCCATGCTTTCCCCCATCGATGCTGAAGTGCCCGCGCTCGTCCTCCTTCAGCGACACGGGTATGACTCCGCTTTCCACGGACGGCCTGTCTAGGCGGGTCATTCTCTTGTCCGCCAGCGACAAGGACTTTTCCAGGTGCTTGAGTACCCACTGGACCGGCTCGATGTATCTGTCTCCGAACTCCTCCTTGAGGCGGTTGTTCCATGCGTCGAGCTTTTCGCGTTCAGGGGTTCCGATTTTCTCGTTCTGCCACGGAGGTATCTCGGTCACCACGAACTCCACCTGCTCGGCGGGATGCTTGTCGATCATGACCCTAATATGGTCGACCAAGCCGCCAACTTCCTGTTGAGTGTCGAGATCGTTGCGTCCGATCGCGAACACGATCGAAGAATTCGTATGGAACCCTTGGCCCAAATGCTGCTGTTCATGGGTCGGGTCCAAGATAATTTCGGAAGCTCCCGGAGCATCCACTTCATGACCGGGGCGATTCCGTTCAAAATGAACTTTCCCGTCTGTCGAACGTAGAATCAGAATTCCCCGAACCCCCAAAATTTCTGCGTTATAATCCCATTGCTCCAGCATTTTGTATCCATGCGGTGCAAAGTTGAGCACTTCAATATCGCCGGAAGAGGGAATCTTACCTCCAAGAACCTCACCTTTGAGACCGATGCTGCCGGACCTAATAGCCGCGGTCAGGGAATTATCACCAGGAACACTCGCATCCAGGTGCATGTAACCAGTTAATTCTCCGAGAGCCGGAGCGACCTTGGAGACTCGGGTGAAGGAATCGCCGAAATGCACCCACCGTTTGCGAGAAGACCGTTTTGGTGTTGCCACGGTTGAGGGCTCAGGCGTGGCCTCAGGGGTAGGGGTTGAAGACCTCTTCACAGGTTCCTGGGCGCACCCTGCCGTGGTGACCACCGTTGCGCCTATACCCAGGGATCGGAGCACTGAACGCCGCGAGATCCGCTGCCCGAGAGCATTCGCCGATGCATCTGGCACTGATTTGCCATAAACCATTGTTGTTCTTTCTTCTCGAGTGAAGGCCAGTCGATGAAGGGTTCCTCTGCGGCCGGATACCGAACCTCCTCAGGGGTCAGCGCGGCGCGGACCTGGAGATCATTCCCGGATCCGGATTTCATTGTCAGCGACCCTTCCTCATCATGTGGTGAGAATTTTGGGTACTAAATCTCTCACCGCACGAGGTTCAGGCGTTTGAGTTCTTCGACGACGCCCGCGGCGCATGCTTTTCCGCCGGCCTCGCTGAGGTGGCCCCGATCGCCCAGGGTCAGGGAAACAGGTATGACGCCCTCGTCCCCGGCGGCTCGGTCCTCGTCGGTCATCTCCTGACCGGCCAAAGCGAATGACTTTTCCCGATGATCGATAAGCCACCGGAAGGGTTCAATGAATGCATCCCCGAACTCCTGTTTGAGCCTTCCGTTCCAGGCATCGAGTTCTTCACGCTCCGGAGTACCGTTCTTCTCGTCCTGCCAGGCGGGAATCTCGGTCACCACATACCTCAGCTCATCGGCCGGGTGCTTCTCGATCATGGTCCGAATGTTCTTCACCAGGTCATCAACGGGCTCCCCGAGATCGATGTCGTTGCGTCCCAGCGCGAAAACAACCGAATAGTTATGGTGGAAACCCTCGGTACCTATGCCCTGTTCGTGGCCCGGGTCCATGAGGATGTCGACCCGCCCGGTAGCATCGACCGCCTCGCCTTCGCGTTCGCGCGTGAACAGAGTCTTCTTCGTGGGCGGTTGCAAGATCATGACTCCCCGAACACCATGTATTTCGACCTTGTACTCCCAACCCTCCAGCATCCGAAAGCCCGCCGGATCGAAGTCGAGAATTTCCACACTTCCCTCGGCCGGTATCTTGTCGCCGTCTACCCGTGCCCTCAATGGGTCGCTTCCCGTTCTAATTGTCGCGGTGAGCGAATTGTCCGCCGGGATACTCGCGTCCATGTGTTGGAAACCGGTCATGGCTGCGCACGCTGGGACCAAGTGGGACAATCGGGTGAACGAGTCCCCGACGTGTACCCACTTCTTGCGGGACGATCGACGTCGGGCATCCTCGCTCGGAGACGCGCTGCTCGACAATGAGTTGGGAGACGAGCTCCGCTTCAACGGTTCCTGGGCACAACCCGCTGTGCCCAGTACCGCGGCCCCTACGCCTAAAGCCCGAAATAGGGAACGCCGTGAGGGCAGTTGCCAGGGGGCATCGGCCGATACATCTTTCAATGACATGCCGTGAACCATTGCCGTTCTTTCTCCTCGGAGTGAAGTTCAGTCGATGACGGGGGCCTCGGCGGCCAGAACCCGAATATCCTCGGTGGTCAGTGTTGCGCGGATTTGGGCATCGTTGCCGTTCTCGGCCACGTTGCTCTGGTGCAGGGAGGATTTCTGCTGGAGCCCGGGTATGGAAATGTAAGTCAGACCCGTCGGAGAGACGAATCGCGCTTTGATACCTGCCCGGATCGCCTCAATGTTGATCCAGATGTCGTCCGCACGCGGGCAAGTCTTCGTGAAGTCCGTGCCATCCCGCAGGATGCGTTCCTGTAGAGCCAGGGGAAAGACGGCGCCGCTTCCCCCTGTCACGAAATTGGCGTGACTCAGGCTGGGCGCTTGAGCAGTGCCCCAACGCGAATACGGGGCCGCCTCGGTTCCGCCCTTCGCCAGAGTCCATTGATGGCACCGCACAGCAATCAGGTCGTGGGGATACCGCTGATGAGCGATGCTCATTCGCTCCAACCAGCCGGCCGGATACAAGAGGTCGTCGTCGGCCGTGACCAGGGCGAGTCCTTGCGCCTCCGTCATCCGGATATAGGGATAGAACTTCTTGAAAGGGCCGAAGTTCTCACACGTGAGAATCTCGAGACCGCGTCGTTGCAGGCGAAGGAGCTGGGGATAGTTCTTGACGTCGAAAGTATCGTCGTCGATCCACAGAATCATACGTTGTGGTTTAACACGTCCCTGAGCGATGGACTCGATCGCGAGCCATACCGTCGAGAGGCGGTGCCCGTACGAGGTGATATTCACGGCGACAGGGGCCTCTCCCAGAACGGTCGTAGAGGAGAACCTGTTGATCAGGCGAAGCCTGGCCATGACCGCCGCCTTCCACGGGATGCGCAACGGCCGAGAGACCTGCAAATCCAAAGGCGTTTCTGTCATCGTGTGACTCCCATTCTCTGAAGGATTTTCCCCGCCGCCTTCGTCATCATGGCGACGTCCCTACGAGAGACCGCGTAAAACGCCGGGAGGCTGAATCCGAAATGACGGCACAAATAATAGATATTCAGGTTCCCGGCCACAGCACTCCCGACGAGGGTGGACAATGCCGCTCCCATGCCGCCCAGGAAGGGCGTTGCCCCTAGAAGCACGATGAGGTTGAAGACGGCCCCGATGGCCATGGACCTGCTCCGCAAATCCGGACGGCCCCGGCCCGAGAGTCCCGCACCCGCCACTGAGCCGGGTGCCCCCATCACTGCGGCGGCAAGGAGCACCAGGAGCATCGGGATCGACGCGGAGAACTCCGCCCCGAAGACTGGCCCCACCCAGAGGAACGACGTCGCAGCGATCGGCAACGCGGTCAGGACCGTCAGAATCAAGGTAATCCGCGCCATCGTGGTCAGGCGTCGATCGGCATACTCCGAGGTGGCACCGTCCCCCGTATCCGCGGAATCCGCGGCGAAAACCACGTTGCGGAACGCGTTGGAGAGCACAGACGGAATCTCCCCGATGGTCACGGCAACGGCGTACAGCCCCTGCTGCTCCAGGGTGGTCAACTTGATCATGACCGTCTGGTCGATCCGGCTGAGAATGATGCCGGAGAGAGAACCGAGCCAGATCTTCGACCCGTAGGCCCACATCTCCCCCGCCCTCTGAGGTTCTTCCCGGACGGGCGGCGCCCCGCCGCCTCGAAACCCCCGGAGCACGGGCACGTAGGAGAGGGCACCGAGCACGGGAGAAGCCAGTGTCACGAGCACGGCGTTGAGCACCGTCAGATGTCCGGTCCAGAGCAGAACCACCAACGCGACCAGCCGGAGCACCGAGAACAACCCTTGTTCCAAGGCCTGGTACTTCCACTGACCTGTCGCGGCGGCGTACGCCCTCGGGAGGAGGATCAGCATGTTCGGGACCAGAGCCACGGCCGTGAGCAGCAGGAGTGTCCGATACTCCTTCCCGTGACCGCTCGAGAGGAACGGGCTCAGACCCCACACCGCGAGGGCGCAGAGCGCCCCGAGAGACAGCAGTGTCCAGAGGGCCAGGCGCAGCACAGAACGACGTCGCCGAACGTATCGCGCGGCAAAGAAGGTGAGAGCTTCGGGCATGCCGAAGGCACCCGCTGAAGAGGCGACCAGCACGATGGAGGTCACTCCCCCGAGCGCCCCTCGACCGGCCTCGCCAAGCCCATGGGACAGAATGGGGGCAATGGCCAGGCCGGCGACGGGCGCCAAGAGGTTACTCAGCAGAGAATAGAAGAGCCCCGACCCATAGAGGTCGGATTCTGTACTGAGGTGTTCTCGGGGGCCCGCCCCTTCGAGAGTCCGCGAGCCGATTCGGATTCGGACATGATCGGTGCCTGGGCGACGTCAGACGCCGCTCTTTGCCTTTCCAGTCTTCCGGTCTAAACCCTTCTTCCGCGAACGCCTCCCGCTCCGCGAGGACTCCTTCTCAGCCTCGTAGTAGTAGTTCTTTCCGTAGTAGCTGTAGTAGCCGGCCTCGCTACCCCGCGTGGGCACCTTGTTCAACACCGTGCCCAACAACTGTGCGTTGATCTGTTCGAGATTCTGCAACGACTTTCCGAGCTGATCGCGCGTGGTGCCGCCGGCCTCGACGACAACCAGGGCTCCGTCGAATTTGGTGGCAATGATTGCCGAGTCGCTGACCGGGAGCAACGGCGGAGCATCCATGATGACCGTGCCCTTCTCGGCCAGCCGATCGATCATGGTTGAGAAACGTTCCGAAGCGAGGATCTCCGACGGATTCGGCGGAGTGTGCCCCGCCGCCAAGACGAACAGGTTCGGATACGTATGCACTTCCTGGATGACATCGTCCATGTCGGCCCGGCCGATGATGACGTCGGTCAGCCCGACATCCGTGATCAGACCGAACCTCTTGGCAACCGTGGGACGCCGCAGATCGGCATCCACGAGGTAGACCGGGTCACCGCCCTGGGCGAGGGCAATAGCGAGGTTGTCCGCCACGGTGGACTTCCCGTCCTCGGGGAGGCAGGAGGTCACCACGAACCGCCGGGGAGGCCGGTCCGGATTCATGAATTGCAGATTGGTCCGGATCTCTTTGAACGACTCCACCACGCCGAAGTCACGCCGATGCGCTTGGGCGCCCAAGGACTCAGGTGGGATCAATCGCGATTCGCTCAGCGAATCGGACAACGGCACGGTCCCCAGCAAGGGGGAATTGCCCATGACCTCTCGGAGGATCTCGACCGAACGGATACTGCGGTCCCGGAAGGCCTGCAGCAGGAGCAGAAGCAGAACCACAACCAGCAGAACCAATGCCCCCAGCGCAGCGTTCAACTTCACGTTCGGGGATATAGGCGAGGTCGGGGTCTCGGCTTGAACGTATTCGATGAATTTGAGCACCGAATTGGCCGGATCGGCCTGTGATTCTTCAGATTCCTCAGAATCGGAAGAATCCTTGGGCGCGGCCGTGTTGCCTCCGGTCTCGACCCGTTCGACGTTCGTAGACAGGGACTTGATCCACGCATCCGCGAGTTCCCGAGCGCTGTCGGGGTCCTGGGACCGAACCGTGACCTGGATCTGCGCCGTGTCCAAAGGGACGGCGACCGAAACCATGCCGAGTGCCTGCTGCGGCGTGAGGTCGAATCCGGTGGACCGGATGGCGTCCTCGGCCACACCGCGGGAGGCTGCGAGACTCTTGTACTGGGTCGCCTTCGACTTGGCGAGGGTGTCCGTGGTCGAGGCCAGACCAATGCTGTTGTTGTTGTCGGTTGTGACAATCCCCGTAGCGTCGGCCGCGTAAACACGTGGTTGGAGGACCGAAACGCCGACGCCGACCAACGCACCGACGACCACACCGATCACCAGAAAGTACCAGCGGCGGCGAACAGTGCGCACAAACGCCTGAACCAGCCCCGAACTCTTTTCCGACGCGGTTCCATCGATCAATACTGGGTTCTTCTCGCCCATACCTACTTGTCTCTCCAATACGTTTTGTGGTTCCCGCTCTCCGCAGCGCCTCAGCGGAACATCTTTCGCAGGAACTGGTCGATGGCCATGAAGACCTCTTCCCCGGTTTGGCGGTAGACCGCCGCGTCCTGGAGATAGGGGTCGACGATGTCCAGATCGGCCTCCGCGTCCCGACCGACCTGGGAGCGGCGGGAGGAAGCCTCCGCAACGAACGCGGAGCACTTCTGGACGAGGTTCTCCGCGGAGCTGAAGGAATCCACGGGTTCCCACTCGACGAGCTCTGCCAACCGCGCGAATTCCTTCAGCGTGAAGGTCTTTTTCAGCGCCCTTGGAGTCGCGGACAGAACCTCGGATCGCTGCTCGGTGGTCGCAGTCAGCACCAGGTCTGCCTCGTTGATTCCATCCACGGTGATGGCCCGTGGCCGGTGAGCGGACAAGTCAAATCCACGGGAGGAGGCGATGTCCAGGATCTCCTGGGGCACCTCGACCTCCGGGTTGGCTCCCGTACCCCCGGACTCTGCTCGCACGGGGATGTCTCCCGTGATGTCGTTGAGGTATCCCATGGCCAGCGGCGACCGGCAGACATTTCCGGTGCACACGAAGCACACCTTGAACTCCGTTGGGGCGGCTTCCTCCTCCGTGCCTGGTTCCGGCGAACTAGAGACGGACGGCGTGGGACCGGTCGGTACATCCGCGGGTGTCGAAGAATCGCCGCGATTTTTGTGCCAGGGAGTCAACATCGAATTCTCCGTGCTTCTGCAAAAGAATGGCCAAGTCTGCGTCGCTCAGCGCTTGGTCCAGATGGTCGTTTTCGGTCTTGGTCACGAATCGCGGGCCGGACTTCCAGGCCTCGACGTGGGGGTCGAAGTAAGACAGGTCCGCACCGCGTTTGGCCAGTTCCCGGGCCACGGGAACCGCCGGGGACTCGCGCTGATCCGCGATATCCGGTTTGTACGTGACGCCCAGAAGGAGGATCTTGGCCGATTTCACGGATTTTCCGTCCTCGTTCAGGATCTCCGCCGCTCGTTCGGCCACGTATCGGGGCATCGACTGGTTGATTTCCTGCGCCAGTTCCACGAACCGGAAGGGGTATCCGAGAGACTTCTTAACCTCGTAGGAGAGATAATTCGGGTCGATCGGGATGCAATGACCGCCAACGCCGGGTCCTGGGTAGAAGGGCTGGAATCCGAAGGGTTTGGTCGAGGCCGCATCGATGACTTCCCAAAGATCAATGTTCAATTCGTGGCAGAACTTGGCCATCTCATTGACCAGCGCGATATTGATGTGCCGGTACGTGTTCTCGAGAAGCTTCGCAGTCTCCGCTTCGCGAGCTCCTCGCACCGGAACGACGGTATCGACGACGCGCTCGTACAGTGCGACGGCGCGTCGCCCCGACTCCTCGGTCACGCCACCCACGACCTTGGGGGTGTTCCGCAGCCCGAAAGTCGAGTTGCCGGGGTCGATCCGTTCCGGGGAAAAGGCAAGGAAGTAGTCTTCGTCGATGGTCAGGCCCTGATCATCGAAGATGCCCTTGACCAACACATCCGTGGTTCCCGGCTAGGTAGTCGATTCCAGGATCACCGTCGTTTCTCGGACGAGGTTCTTCGCGATCGACCGCATCGAAGCTTCGACCGGTGCGAGGTCCGGGTTGCCGTCAGCGCTCAGGGGAGTGGGGACGCAAACCACCACGTAGTCCGCACTCCGGACGGCCGAGTAATCCGAGGTCGCCTTGTAGCCGGCATCGAGCATTTCGGAAACATCCGCATCCGAGAGGTCGTCGACATGGGAGCGCCCGGAGTTGAGCCCGTCGACGACGGCCATGGAAAGGTCGAGTCCGACCACGGTGATTCCCGCCCGTGTGGCCTCGCGTGCCAAAGGCAGACCGACATATCCCTGCCCGATCACAACCAAACTGATGTTATCCATGTGTTTGTCCCCCAACTAACACTGTTTCGTTCGATGGTGCTGACCCGGTGTTCTCCGGCCGAGCTGATGGTGTGTTTCTTCGCCACTGAGCAAGTAAGCCCGGTCGACAGCCCGCGTATCCGTACTCGGAGCCGTGCTTCCCGATCGTCGCGAATCCCAGAGCGATCCAGAGCAGGTACGCCCCCGCCTGATTCGACGTAAAGCCGCTGTTGGTCAGGTTGTTCACCACAAGATCCAGGGCACCGACTGCCATCACGATTCCCGCGGTGTTGCGCATGTTCCGAACAGCAAGGAAAAACTGCAGAAGAAGAAGCACCGCCGCGGTGATGAGGCCGTAATCCGCTCCTACGATCAGATACGCGTTCTCGAGGGAAGACCCCAGGATCCCCGACCCCCGGAAATCACGACTTCCCGGGTACCCAGAGAAGGTGAAGAGGTGCCAGTGGCCCTCGACCCATCGGTAGGCTTCTTCCCTGAGCTCGGAAGACCCGCCGTCGTCCTCAATCTTCGCGTTCAGCGCCTGACCAGCCTCGGTCCCCAACAACCAGACGGCAGTTCCGCCCATGAGGACCAGCCCTGCGAGCTTTGTCGGGATGCGTTCCTTCCCGGCTAGAATCACCACCACCGCCGTGACCGCGGCGGCCACAACGGATGCGCGACCATTACCGAGCAACGCGCCGTATAGATACAGACCGATGAATGCCCACCGAAGGATGGGATTCCGGATGAAGTAGGTCAGGGCAACCATGAAGGCGCAGAGCGCGGTGAAGTCCAGTCCCGTCTCCACGAAACCCTGACTGCGCTCGATCTCGTCAATTCCTTGCAGTTGCCACAGAGCCGACTTGGCGGTCTCCTCGAAGACGATAATGTGTCCGGTGATGTGCTGCCGGATGGCCATATACATCTGCACCAGCATCGCCAGATGCATGGCCCAGGCGACCTTGCGCAAACCCTCGAATCCCGATCTGAAGACGACCATCTTGAACATCAGGTACAGCACGAAGGGCGGAAGATAAACAACCGCGATGTTGATCAGGCTGCCCGTGAACGAGTTGAAGATCGACAGCACGTTGGCCATGATCAGGGCGCAGAACAAGAGGAAGACGGCAATCTCGAGGTACGACGACCGCAAAACCTTCTTCACCCGGGGCCAGTAGAAAATGGTCTGGACGAGTGCCGATGCCATGACCATGTATCCGGCGGGGTGCAGCCCGTTGAACCATTCGCTGGCCTGGTACGCCGGGAGAAACAGGCGTATCAGGATCGGGGCCGAGACGAGAATCAGGGGCCGGGAGGCGAACAGTAACGCGAAAATGAGGGAGGCCCCCATAAGGATCAGGGTAAGCGTCATTCAGTCAGCCACGCCCTCGTACAGGTGAGCGAGTTGTTGGGCGATGCGCTCCATGGTCGCGTGACCGGCCACGAACGCTCTTCCCGCGGCCCCCATGCGCCGGCGGTCCTCTGAATTGTCCAGCAGACGGTCGATCACGTGGACGAGCTCATCCGGCCCGAATCCAACCACCAGACCGCCCCCGGAAGTCGTGACGTCCGGGGCCAGTCCGCAGTCCTCCATGACAACGACGGGCAGACCAGTGCTCATCGCTTCCAGAACCGACATAGGGAAGGGTTCTTTGCGGGAAGGGAGAACGTAGACTGCGGATTCGGCCATGCGATCGAGGGTCTGGTGGGCGGGAAGGGATCCGACCCATCGGATGCGCCCCGCGGCGTCATCGGACCTGAGCCGGGCCCGGACCGCATCGCCTTCACCCTCATCCGGTCCGACAAGGGTGAAGGTCGCGTCAGGATGCCGAGGGGCCAAGCGCTGGGCTGCTTCGACGAAAACAAGCGGACGCTTGCGCTCCTGGACACGGGCAAGGAACAGGACATCGGGAGACGGGCGCTCAGGCCGGGCTCTGGCGGGAGCCATGGGGACGCCGTTGCGGACCACCTCAACAGAATCGGACGTGAGCCGGGAATCAACGGCACACAGGTCTTCGGTCTCTGCGTTCGTGAGCGCCAGGATCTTTTTTGCTGCATTGAGTGCCGGTCGCGTCATGAAGGAGTCCAGGGGCTTGGCCAGTTTCCGGGAACTCGGGTCGATCATCCCGTGGGTCTGCAACACGGTCGGCACGCGAAACATCTGGAGAAGCCTGGCCGCCGGGAGTGTGACGAGGTCACGAGCCATGTGTATGTGGGCGACGTCGAAGGACCGCCCGTGAGCCACAAGCCAACGGAGCAGTCCGGGTGAAGAGACGCCCGCGAAGCTGTCTCGCACAAGACGCAGAGCAGGAAACAGCTTGACGGGCACCCCGCAGTATTCGCTGGGCACGTTGCCTTGGTAACCTTCCGCGGCGGCAAGAAGGAGAACCTCATGCCCCTGTTCTTTCAGCTCCGAAAGCTGGTTGCAGGACACCCGCAGGGGCCCGCCCAACGAACCATGAGGGTCAACCATCGTGACCACGTGAAGAATTCTCAAATTGTTCCCCCAGAACCCGATATTCGCTGCCTCGAATGTTCCCCCAAGTCGGGCCAACGAAATATTCGCCGAAAATCTTATAACAGCTCGATATTGTCAACAAACGACCTAGTCAGCCCAGGGAATCTTTCCCGCTGGCCCTTGAACGAACCACATCCTGGGGAGAAATCGATTCCGCATCCTCACCCTTTCCGGCCACAATCCTCCCCAAGGGCGCCAGCACTGTGGAGCCCTCGGGCACGGACTTCGCAACCAGCGCCTGCGCCCCGACCAGTGAGTCGTCGCCGATCTCGACACCGCGCAGTACCGTGGCCCTGGCGGCAATCCAGCAACGGTCGCCAACGGTGATCGGCCCGTTGTCGAACTCGAAATTCGGGTGATCGAATTTATGTGACCCAGTACATAAAAAGGTGTCCTGGCTGAGGCACGTGTTTTCGCCGATCGTGACCGGTTCGAGATTCAGAATCCACGTTCCGACGCCGACCCATGAATTCTTCTTGATATGCAGTTTCCACGGCCAGTGAATGGTTACCCCGTGGCGAATGAGAACGTTCTCCTCGATTCTTGCCCCGAAGGCGCGCAGTATCGCTGTACGGATTTTCGGCGGACACCACCAGCGTTGGAGAACCGTGCCTTGGACGGCCAGCCACAGGGCCTGAACCGCTTTGGGCCGACCCTTGTCGTAGCCGTACCCTTGGAAACCCGTCAGGTCCCTCATCGGTCGCCCTCCCTTTGCAGTTTTCGGGCCAGGTGGTCGGCCAGTCGGATGGACAGGGCCACATCCGTGAGCGTCGGGCCCGCCATACCGGCGGTCGGGAAGGTTCCCGTGGTCGCCAGATAGAGGTTCGGAGACGACCACACGCGCAGATTCGGGTCCACGACCGAACGCGTGGGATCGAACCCCATGCGCACCAGACCCATCTGATGGGTCGCGTCCACGAGAGTCATCCCGAGCATGTCGTCCAGGGTCGGCGGGGTATACGTTCCCCACCCGGACTCCTTGATCCCTTGGGCCAGGATCTCCAGGGATCGGTGGTAGTTGCGGCGGTCGGCATCGGACACCCGGTGGCGGACATCGAGGCGCGGAACCCCAAAGGCGTCCCTTTCCGTCGTGGACAGAACCACGCGCTGTTCCGGATCGGGCGATTGCTCGGCGTCGAATCGGATGCGGTAGACGCCCTGTTTCGAGTAGCGCGAGAACATGGGAAGGGTGCGTGGATCGAGAATCCTGTCCCGAACCCATCGCACACCGAAGGCACCGATCGCAGGGAGCCCTCTGAGGACATTGAGCACATGACCGCGAGGATCCTCGAGTCTGGCGTACCTGCGGTGCATACCCGTGCCCTTGAACCCACCGGTCATCGTGAGCAGTTTGCGGACCAGCGCGAACGAAGACAGGAGCGGGTCGCCGTGGTCGGGAGTCCGGGGATCCTGGTACCACACGGCAAACCCCATGTTGAGAAGACCCTGTTCGCGCCGAACCTGCTCCTCGAGCTGCAGCAGGCGGCGGACCCACACACCGTCGTGACTCTTGGTCGGGGTCACCGAGTGTCCGACGGCCTTGGGGTCCCTGACCCGGAGCTCGCCGACCTCAGCAATCGGATGGATCATGTAATGACGGCCGATCTGGTCGTGATCGTCCCGGACCCCGGAATTCAGGAGAATGCGGGCGGTCTCCAGACCACCCGCGGCAATGACCACGTGCATGCCCCTCGCGGTGAAATGCCGGCCCGGTTGCGTCTGGCCCTCGACGCGATCAATGACGCCGGTTTCAGGATTCTGCACCACGTGGGTCACGTTCGCGTGGTGCATGACGCGAATGTTCGGGTAGGAGGCAAGATCCTTGCTGAGAGCTCCGGCGAAGCGAATGGGTGGCGACCACCGCCACACGGCCTTCGAGTTGATGGTCTTCGACGGGCCGATCAGGTCCTCGGGGTCCCCAGGGATGGCCTGCGCCCCGGTCCACTCGAAGGATCGCAGATCGAGGGCCTGGGCCGCGCGGCGATAGTACGGAAGCAACTGGTCCCGTGTGACCGGCCATGCCTCGGTCGAGAAGTCATCGTGGCGACGCTCTTCGAAGTCCAGCCGGTCGAAGGGGTAGGCCCGGCCACCCCACTGCATCGAGGCTCCGCCGAGCCTCTTGGTTCGTGCCTTCTCCAGAGGCTCGACGGCCTGGGACGAGGCCTCACCCTTGAGGGTGTCGTCCGCTTCGGTGGATCCGCGCACGTCACCGCCTTCGAGCATCAGGATGTCGACGCCGGTCGGCGCCAGTTCCCGAGCCACGGTGGCTCCAGCGGGACCGGTGCCGACCACCAGGACCGTGGCGGACAGACGGGCTCCGGCGGGCAGGTCCCGTGCGTCCGTCAGCTGATTCTTCGACATTGTTGTTTTCACAGCGTCTCCTCCAGGCGTCTGATGTCTTCCTCCAGCGCTCCCCGCATGATGGCGCCCACGTTGTCCCTGACGTGCCGCGGGTTGCTCATGCCCAGCAGAACCGCGTCCACGCCGTCCATCCCGTGAACTCCTTCGACCAGCGCGGCGACGATTCGCGAGCCGTCCAGGCCCGACGCTGCGGCTCGCCGCATGAGCGATCCGTCGCCGAGTACCGCGATCCCGACGGTCGTGACGCGTTCCCGCCCCGGATGGGACCGCACGGTGTCCAGAATCGAGGTGTCACCGAGATTGACGGGGATCTGGAGCCAGGTGGCACCCGGTGCATCCACAAGCGCCTTCGCAGCAGTAGCGTCCCGGACGGACGCCCCCCATGCCCGGATCATCCCGGACTGTTTCATGCGGTTCAGCTCGCGGACGACGTCGTCACGCCGCACATCCGCCGCACGGGGTTCGTGTAGCAGCAGGACGTCCAGTTCGTCCCGGCCCTGTCGTTTCAGACACCGATGAGCCGCCGCGCGAAGGTATTTCGGGGTAAAACAAGTATCCGCCCGTCCGGCAGCGCGCAAACCGGTGAACCCCGGACGGTGCTCTCCACCGAAGGCCGCGGAGGCCAGACCGAGGGGGGTCTTGAGGAGACCGACCTTGGTCATGACCACCGTGCTCGGCCGGGTCCTCACCACGCGTCCGACGATCCTCTCGCTGATCCCCCGAGCGTAGACATCCGCCGTGTCCACCAAACCGATACCCAGGTCGAGTGCCTGACTCAAAGCGGCCGTGCCCTCCGGGATTCCACGCTTCTGCCAGAAAGCACCGAGCCGTGCGGTTCCCACACCGAGAGCCGTACTCTCGAATTCGCCCAGTCGTCCATTCTCCAAAAGGTCAGTGCGCATCGCTCTCCTCACCGACGGCCTGTTCGACGGCCGCTCCCCAGGCGTTGTAAATGTGTTCGGGCGCCATACGCATTCCGAGCAGGTCGTATCCGGCCCGGCCGATGTCGCGCGCTCGTTCGGGATGATCCAGGAGGTCCTCGACTGCGTCGGCCAGGCCGTCCGTCGTGTCCGCGATCAACGCGCTGACGCCGTGCCGCACTGGGATGCCCGCCACGCCCATCGTGGTCGCCACGACGGGTAGGCCGATGCTCAGCGCATCGAGGACCTTGGTCTTGACCCCTGTCCCTGCCTGGATCGGCGAGATGAGCATGCGGCTCACCGACATCTCGGTCGGCAGATTCTCCACATACCCCAAGAACTCGAAGGGTGCGCCCGAGAACTCCTGGATCTGGTCCCGGGTCGCCTTGCCGATGACGCGGATCCGCACGCGCCGGCCGCGCCTCTCCAGTTCCGGCACCAGCTCGTCCCTGATGTAGCGCAATGCCGCAATATTGGGTCCGTAATGCAGGACTCCCAGGAACGTCAGGGTTCCGGCATCAGCCTGATCGGGCGAGCAGAGTCGCCCTTGCTGCACCGCCATGGGGATTCCCAACACTTCTCGCCCCACCCGGAGCGACAGACGCTGTGCTTCCTCATGGCTGGTCAGTGCCACAACGCTGGCTTCACGAGCAATCGCGTCCTCACGCCTGCGAGCCAGTTTCGCTTCGACACCGAGCAGGCACTTGGCCACGGCCTCGACCCCGGGACGCGCGAGGCGAGGAATCCGGTCCCCGAAATACCCCAGGACGGAATCGTTGTTGTCGCGGAAAGTCGCGGAGGAATACCGCTCGGAGAGAAGATCATCCAAGTGCATGACCACGGGCAGCCCCACGGTTCGTGCGAGTTCCCACGCCCTCAGACCGTCCCCGACGACGACGTCGCTGTTCAGTTCTCGGGCGATCTCCCGAACCTTGTGGATCAGTGCCCGGCCACTGAACAACGCCTCATTGAGAGACCGGCCCCTGAGGAGAGCGCAAGGCACGAGCGCGGCGAGTGCGCCGAGGCGCGGGGGATGAACCCTGCGGACCTCGCATCCCAGCCATGCAGCGGGTCCGTCCTCGTGAGTGATGGCGAGGACGTCGACGTGGTGCCCGTGCCGTTGCAGACCATGGACTGCGGATTCGAGCACCGCGATGCGCCCCGTGCGGACTCCGGTAACGTTCCGGACGGCCAGGAGAAGGATTCTGCGTGGCTCAGCCCTATCTGCCACGGCGCGCCTTCCGAACCGTACGCTCCAAGGCGTCATAGAAATTGTCCACGAAAGCGGCGACGCTGTACTTCTGCACGTGCGCCGGAACGCGAGCCCTGATCGATGCGAGGTATTCATCGTCGGTCATCAACCGCTCGAGCTCATCCGTCAGGGAGCCGACATCGTTGGGGCGGAATCGTGCCCCCGCGTCCCCAATGGCTTCGGGCAGACCACCGTGGTCGGCCACGAGAGTGACGCATCCGGATGCCGCATTCTCGAGCACGACCGTTCCGAAGGGCTCCGGGATTCGGGAGGGGACCACGCCGATCGCATGGCGATTGAGTTCTTCGGAAATTGCTGCGCCCTTCATCGAGCCGAGAAGAGTCACGTCCTCGTGAAGCCCGAGGTTGCGGATCAAGGACTCGATCGTCGGCCGGTAATCGCCGTCACCAATGACGTTGAGCTTGGGGGAAAGACCCTTGTCCTTGAGGTTCTTCATAGCTAGGAGCAAGAGATCGACTCCCTTGTCCGCGCTCAGCCTCCCCACGTAGACGAGCGAAGAAGGATCCCTGGGATCCGTATTGGTGACACGAAAGATGTCTTCCCGGAAGCTGTTATAGATAACTTCGACGTCGCCGCGGACGTGGCCGGCCAGCACCTGGGAATTCGAGACCAGAGTGTCTGCCCGTTCCACGAGACGATATTTGAACCAATACTTGATCGTGTTCAGCGGCCCGAACTTCTCGCCCGGAAGCGTGATCCAGGTACGGAGCGCCACGAGCCACGGCTTTCGAAGGAACAGCTGGGGCCAGTAGAACTGCATGCACGGGTTGTTGTGGAATACGACATCGGCTCCAGCGATGGCCTTCCACAGCTGCAACGGGCTGGGCTCACGCAAGACCGTGAACGGAAAGTCCTTGTGCGGCCCGGTCTCACGAGTATGTGTGACCACCACGACTTCGGCCTGATGGCGCTCGACGAAACCCCTCGCAAGAAGCTCCGCCGTGACCTCGACTCCGCCGAAGTCCGGGTGGAATCGATGAACCATGATGAGCACACGCATGGCTACTCTCCCTTCCTGACCGCAGCAGTGTGGCCGGTGTCCATAGGCAACCCTGCGCCCTGACGAACTTTCCTTCGGAAACCGCCCCAGGAAAGTCTCTCCGAATGTTCGAAAAGCGCCTCCCGGTAGGACCTCCGATGGTCGTAGGTATCAACAATTCGTTGGAGTCCCTCGACCAGGGAGCTGACAGACCCCGGGTCCACGACAACCCCAAGGTCTTCTGGCAAACCCATGTCCACCAGCCCTGTGTGGGAACTCGCTAGAATCCTGCACCCCCGGGACAGCCCCTCTCCCAGGACCAGGCCGAAACCCTCAATGAGAGACGGCAGGACCAGAGTGTCCGCCACCTTCATGTGGCGGCTCAGTTCCTCCTCGGAAAGGCGACCGACGAAGCGGATATTCGGTACGTTCCGTCCGAAATCCGCGATCTCCGGGTCCAGACGCGAAGCGACTATGGTCAGATCGGCATTTTTCAGACATGCCCTACGCCAAGCTTCAATGAGGATATGCAAACCCTTGCGGGCAACCCCCTGTCCCACGAACAAGCATGAACATTTCTCCCCCCGCGCGGGGTCTTCGATCGTGCGGACCGCGGGGGGTCCTCCGTAAGGAGCCACCGTAATGTCCTCGCCGCCCATGCCTTGGCGGATCAGTCCGTTCTTGGTGAAGGTCGAGGCGCAGATGGCGCTGTCCGCCAAGCGCACTTCCTCTTCATGCAAGCGTTGCATGGAGGGGTCCAGCACCTCAGCCTCACGCTGCCATGGACGGGTTCCTGCGAGCTCATCGACCGAGGAGAGAGTATCCACGATGAACTGGGGTGAGACGTGATACTGGAACAGAATCCGGCGCCCGGTGGACGGACCTTGGAAAGCCTGGAGGGCCGAGCCGGAGTACAGCAAAAGATCCGCCTCGGGCTTCTGCGCGGCCACCCGGGCAATCGTCGCCCCCAGGCGGGCCTCGACCAGGACCGTCGGGAAGTCGACCGATCTGCTGATCCGTCGCTTGACCTCGTACGGAAGCTGAGCCGCGAAAGCCCCGAAGGACTGACGGACTCGTGACGGCTCGATGAGTGGTGTGCGTCGATGACTCAGTGTGGGCACGGAGAATCCGCGACCCTCGTAATAGTCGGTGACGAAAGTATCCAACACGGACACTTCGGCCAACGCAGCCGGAACCTGATAGGAATCGCGATCCCGGTTATGCCCGACAACAAAATTCAAGGCCCCCACCTCAAAAAGAATTAACGCCACCGACACGGAGAAACGGCAGACGTCCCGCTTGCGGCAACACAGCGGGACAGAGAATCCGGATCGATTTTACACGCGACGAGGAGGTACGGAGGTGCACCTCGGAGGCCGGAACGTCGACCGCTCCGGGCTCCATCATGCCGCCCGAGATGCGCAATGTTGGTTTGACAAGGAAATACAGTCGGAAGTCCAAAATTTCCGATGAGGTGGGTTGACTCAACTCACGTGTTTCACCTCATGCGCGACAATCTTCTTTCCCCGCAAAGAATGCTCATCGGCAGGAGGGGGCAACTCAGCATTCCCCGCAAGGGAACGTGCACGGCAAACAATTCAGGCAATTTCGGCGTTTCCCCCAGTAGGTGCAGAGATCCACCTCTCGGCGGCGTCGGAGGGCGGCCCCGCGGACGTCGAAGGTGACCGCACCGGCAGCGTGGCCTGGCACCTACCACCCATCGTGTTCACCCCTCATCCGCGACCGACCCGGAAACCATGCCCCAACCCCTTGAATTGTGATCTGCAACTCAGAATACTTGTCCTGACAATCGGTCATTATGTTCAAGGAGGATCCATGAGCGACAAGAAGCTCTCAGTTGCCGTCATCGGCGCCGGAATGGCAGGGCGGGCCCACGCCTACGGGTATCGGCAGGCGGGTTCGGTCTTCGACTCCGCATTCCCCGATGTCCGCCTCGCCGCGATTGCCGACATGAACGTCGAACTCGGGCAGGACACCGCACGCCGGTACGGGTTCGAGAAGACGTACTCGGACTGGACCGAGGTCGCTCAGGACCCTGAGATCGACGCGGTGAGCGTCGTCGTCGGCAATGCGTTGCATCTGCCGATCGCACAGGGGCTCCTCGAGGCGGGCAAGCACGTCCTTTGCGAGAAGCCGCTCGCTGGCACCCTGGAGGACGCCGAAGCAATGGTCGAGCTGGAGAAGGAATACGGCCAGAAGACCGATGCCGCCGGCCGGCCCCTCATCACCTCCGTCGGCTACACGGTCCGCAGAATGCCGGCCCTCAACGCGATCAAGCAGAAGATCGACTCCGGTGATTTCGGCCCCGTCACCAACTTCATCTCGACATACCTGTGCGACTACTCGTGCGACGAGAAGGCCCCAATGTCCTGGCGTTACAAAGGCGGCCCCGGTTCCGGCGCGCTGGGCGACCTCGGGTCTCACGTGATCGACACCGGCGAATATCTCAACGGTCCGGTCACCTCCGTGCGCGGCGCCTCCATGGACACGATCTACAAGCAACGGCATGTGCCCCTGGGCGCCGTCGTTGGCCATGGTCACGTGGAGGTCTCGGATGAGGTCGAACCCGTCGAGAACGAAGACTTCCTGACCTTCACCTGCACCTTCGCCAACGGCGCGGTGGGCACCTACACGATCTCCCGCGTGGCCTTCGGGACCCCGAACTCGCAGACGTACCACGTGGTCGGCCCTCGAGCCCAGGCATCCTTCGACATCACCAAGCCCGGGGAATACATGTACGACGACGCCCAGACCGCGCCCGACACTCGGGGCCAACGACGCGTGATCCTGAACGGCGACACCCCGCTGTACCCGGATTCATGCGCCATGGATGCCCCCGGCGTCGGATGGAATTACAACGACAACTTCGCCATCCAGGCCAGGGCATTCCTCGAACAGGTCTCGGGCACCCGGAGCGACCTGGCACCGTGCGGGTCCTTCGCCGAAGGCCTCCACACGCTCAGGATCATTCAGGCCATCGCGGAGTCCGCTGAACAGTCCGGCGCCGAAGTGGAGGTCCGCTGATATGAGGATCGCCATTGTGGGAGCCGGAACCATCGGTCAGATGCACGCCGCCAACCTGATGCGAACGGAGGGCGTCACCGAGGTCGAATTGATCGGGCGCGACGCCGCCCGCGTGCGTGACCACGCGACCCGGGTCTCGGAGCGCGCGGGGTTCGAGGGAGCGGGTGTGCGGCTGAGCACCACCACGGACGCCTCCGCTGCACTCGACTCTGCCGACGGCGTCGTCATCGCGACCCCCGGGTCCACTCATCCGGAGCTCGTCAGACACGCGGTCCGCCGCGGGCTGCCCGTGTTCGTGGAAAAGCCGCTGGCTCTCACGGCGAAAGAGTTCACCTCTTTGGTGCAGGACATCGATGCCGCAGGAGCGGAGGACACCGTGATGGTCGGGTTCCATCGCCGCCACAGCAGGGAGTACCGAACCCTCAAGGGCTTGGTGGACGCCGGCCGTGCAGGACGGTTGCGATCGATCGTGAGCGTCGACCACGACAAGTACGCCGCCGATCCCGCAGGACTCTCAGGGTCTGGCGGGATCTTCGCGGACATGATGGCCCACGGCTTCGACCTCGTCCCATGGCTCGTGGGCGAACAGGCGGAAACCGTGTACGCCACGGGTTCCGCGGAAGCCTTCGGATCCTACGAAGACAACAACGAGTTCGACACGGCCGCCGCGTTCCTGACCTTCCCCAGCGGCTTCACCGCCACGCTGTCCGCTATGAGGGGGCACGCGGTGGGGCAGGATGTCAGGACCGTGGTCCACGGAACCGAAAATTCCTATTCCGTGGGCGAGACGGACCGGGTCGCCATGACCCGCATCGCCCCGGACGGCCGCATCGAGGCCCCCGGGGAGACGTTCGAGAGCTATCAGGACCGGTTCGCCGAAGCCTTCGTGCTGGAGATGCAGGACTTCGTGGCCATGGTGGCCGGCGAGGGGCTCAACGAAAGCCCTCCGACCTCGGGGACACACGGCGTCGAACTGCTCGATGCGGCCCGGCGGTCCCTGGCATCCGGTCGCCCCGAAGAGGTCAAGCCACTCCGCTAGGGCTCGTGGCTCTCAACACAGCAGCCTGTGGCTCGTGTAACGTTGTATAGACAACTGTTGGTGAGTTCTCAGGGGTTCGGTGATGACTGAAAGAACACGGGCGGAGACGCAGACCGCTGCCATGGTCCCGGTCGGTACACCCGGAGTATGGAAGGACGCCGCCAAGCTGATCGTGCTGTCGCTGATCGGCCTGGTGGTGTTCTTCGTTCCGGTGACCATGGACGGCAAATCCTCCATACCCCTGGACCACTTGGTCACGCTCGTCCGGCAGTACGCCGGTCCCGTGGTCCCGTGGTTGATGCTGGCTCTGATCGTGGTCGGCTCCGCCCGGCCTTTCGTCACGGGAAGCTGGAAGCAGACCCCCACCAAGATTGTCTTCTCGCTGCTCAACGTCGTCGGCCTGATCGCGGCCCTGCTGATGGTGACCCGTCCGCCGTCCTGGCTCGCCGACCCCGATATCGGCCCCTTTCTCTGGAAAACCCTCGTGCAATCGGTGGGGCTGATCGTCCCGATCGGAGCGATCTTCCTCGGTTTCCTCATCGGATTCGGCCTCATGGAATTCGTGGGCGTCTTCGTTCGCCCCGTCATGAGGCCGATCTGGCGGACACCCGGCAGATCAGCGGTCGACGCCGTCGCAAGTTTCGTGGGCTCCTACTCATTGGGCCTCCTCATCACCAACCGCGTCTACAAGTCCGGCGGATACACCGCCAGGGAGGCGGCCATCGTCGCCGCCGGGTTCTCGACCGTGTCCGTGACGTTCATGGTCGTGGTGGCCAAGGCCCTGGACCTGATGGACCACTGGCTGATGTACTTCTTCGTCTCCCTCGTGGTGACGTTCGTGGTCACGGCGATCACGGTCCGCATTCCCCCGCTCTCACGCGTGCCGGACGAATACTGCCCCGGATCGGTGCCGACACCGGAGCAGAAGATCACGCGCAACCGTTTTGGCGTCGCTCTGGGCCAGGCCCTCGGAACCCTGCGCGAGTCCCCTGGCGTGGCGCGAGTCATCTGGGCGAATTTCAAGGACGGCGTGCTGATGACGGCCTCGATCCTGCCGTCCATCATGTCGGTCGGTCTGATCGGACTGCTGCTGGCCAAGCACACACCGATCTTCGATTGGATCGCCTGGATCTTCTATCCGATCGCGTGGCTGGTCCGGCTGCCCGAACCGTTGCTGGCCGGCAAGGCCGTGGGCGTCGGTCTGGTAGAGATGTTCCTTCCCTCGGCACAGGTAGGCCCCGACGAGAGCATCATCCTCCGATTCGTGGTCGCCGTGGTCTCGGTGTCCGGCATCATCTTCCTCTCCGCGATGGTCCCTTCCATCCTGGCCACGGAAATCCCGCTCAAGTTCTGGAAGCTGATCGTGATCTGGTTCGAGCGTGTGGTCATTTCGCTGGTCATCACGACGCCGATTGCGTACCTGCTCCTGTGACGGTGCCTGCGGCAGTTCTTGTGTCATTCTGAGAGAAACACCGTCTGCCAACGGAGGGGGGGACCATGCCGGCGGAACACGACTCGGCCGCGGGGCGGCACCGTTTTACCGGGCACATTGCCGGGGTCGGAACGGCCGGTGGGACCCGCATGGTTCTGGGGTCCTGGTCCAGAACTCCGCACGGCCCGTTCGCGGATGTCATGGTCGCGCATCCCGACGGCGCCCGCGAGCTGATCGCCCCCGACCAGTGGGTCGCGGACTTCGTCTCGGCGACCTACACCTTCGACAGAATCCGCATCGCTCCGGTACGAGTCGATGCTGGGGACAAGGCTCCGGGGGCATCCCCCGGAGCCCGGTGGTCGGTTCGGGCCGGGCCTCTGGAATGGACCTTCGACGTCGGGGCCCGGCGTCCCCTCGGGTGGGCCCTCCGTGGGATTCCTCGAAAACTCGGGACGAGCCTCGCCTTCGCCAGGGTCACCGACCGCGTGGCCCCCTGGATTCTCCCCGGCGTGCGCACCCTGGGGACCGCGGGCAACGGGAGAACCGAGTGGTACGCGGCCACCGACCTGCACGCGATACACCATTCGTTCGGTTCCTGGGCGGGTTGCGCCCTCGGGGACATGACACCGGTCGACCCCACCCCCGACTTCGGATTTGGGTCGACGCCGCGGGAACCGAGTCTGACCTCACTGACCAGCACCGTCGTGGTGCCCTGAGAGCAGGCGGGGGCGGGGCTTGGCTGGGGCTGGGTCGGTCGAAGTGGCAGTTTCGTGCGGCACCTCCACACGAGGTGGCAACCTAGTGCGGAGATCACCCCTCAAACCGCACAACAGTGCCACCTCGGGCCAGGACACAGCCCCAGACCCGCCGCATCAGGCCGGCGCGCCCGCCGTGGTCGGGGTCCCGTTCGCGCCCGACGCATCGGGGGCTTCCTTCGCCAAGTCCGGGAACGCGGCCATGACGCCCGGCTGCACCAGCCGGCCGCTCGCGGTGTTGACGCCCTTGGCGATGGCCGCATCCGAGACGATCGCGTACTCCGCCCCGTTGCTCGCGATTGACTTGATGAACGGCATGGTCGCGTTGGTCAGCGCCTTGGTCGCGGTCTCGGGAACCGTGCCGGGCATGTTGGCCACGCAGTAGTGCCGGATTCCGTCGACCTCGAAGATCGGATCGTGGTACGTCGTTGCGTGCGAGGTCTCGAAGGCACCGCCCTGGTCGATGGCGACGTCGATGAGCAGCGCATCCTTCTTGAGCAAGGACAGCTGATCCCTGGTCACGACCTTCGGGGCCGCTCGACCGGGAACGAGCACGGCACCGATCACGACGTCGGCGTTCTTGAGTTCTTCCTCGACGGTGACCGGGTTGGACATCAGCACGCGAGCGCGCCGATCCAGGATGTTCTCGAGTTCACGGATCCGCTTCGGCGACATGTCGAGGACCGTGACCTCGGCTTGCATGCCCAGGGCCAGCAGGGCCGCGTTGGCACCCACGGCGCCACCGCCGATGATCACCACGCGCCCCGGAGCCACGCCGGGCGCTCCGCCCAGCAGCTTGCCCGGTCCGTTCCCGTCACGAGTGAGGTGGCGCGCGGCGGCGTGCACCGCGAGCCGACCCGCGATCTCGCTCATCGGGGTGAGCAGCGGGAGCCCGGTCTCGTCCTGGACCGTTTCGTAGGCGATGGACAGTGTGCCGGCCTCGAGCAGGGCCTCCGTCAGGGCCCGGTCCGCGGCCAGGTGCAGGTAGGTGAAAAGTGTCAGGTCTGAACGCAGGTAACGGTATTCGGCCTCGATCGGCTCCTTGACCTTGATCAGGAGCTCGGCCTGGGCCCAGGCATCGTCCTGGTCCGTCATCGTCGCGCCGACTTCCTGGTAGGCGGCATCCCCGAACCCCGCCGAGACACCGGCTCCGGACTCGACGAAAACGGTGTGGCCGCTCCGGACCAGTTCGGACACATTCGCGGGAGTGAGGCCGACCCGCTCTTCCTGCGGTTTGATCTCCTTGACGACCGAAATGCGCATGGTTTCTCTCCTTCTGATATTGCCTGTGTTCCCTAGCGGGACGCGATGTTGTAGAAGCGAATGTTCTGGTATTCCTCGAGGCCTTCGGCCCCGCCCTCTCTGCCGAGTCCCGACTGCTTGACGCCGCCGAAGGGGGCCGCAGCGTTGGACGGGACGCCCTGGTTGATCCCCACCAAGCCGGTTTCCAACCGGTCGGCCGCCCGGAACGCTCGGTCGAGACTCTCCGTGAAGACGTACCCGGCCAGCCCGAACTCCGTATCGTTGGCCCGCGCGATGGCTTCGTCCTCGTCGTCGAAGCGCTGGATCGCCGCGATCGGGCCGAAAATCTCCGTGCCCGTGATTCGTGCCTTCGAGGAGACGCGGTCCAGCACGGTCGGCTCGAAGTAGTTGCCCGTGCCCTCGGGTGCGTGACCGCCGGTCAGCAATTCGGCCCCGTCCTCAACAGCGCCCTCGACCAGCCCCGCCATGTCCCGCACGGCGGACTCGTTGATCAGGGGGCCGATTCCCACGCCCTCGGTGAGGCCGTGACCGATGCGGACCGACTCCATCTGCTCCCGGAATGCGGACACGAAATCGTCGGCGATCCCGCTCTGCACGTACATCCGGTTGGCCGCGATGCAGGACTGACCGCCGTTCCGGAGCTTGGCAGCGGCGGCACCGGCGGCGGCTCGTTCCACGTCGGCGTCGTCGAAGACGATCAGCGGGGCGTTCCCGCCAAGTTCCATGGACGTCCGCAGGACCCGCTCGGAAGCCAGGCCCAGCAGGGTCCGTCCAACCTCGGTGGACCCGGTGAAGGAGACCTTCCGGGTGTACTCGTCCCGGAGCGCGGTCTCACTGAACATGCTCGAACTGGACGTGGTCACCACCTGGACAAGGTCCTCCGGGACTCCGGCCTCGTGCGCGAGCTGGACGGCGTAGTACGCCGTCAGCGGGGTCGCCGTGGCCGGTTTGATCACCGCGGGACATCCAGCCGCGAGTGCGGGGGCGATCTTCCGGGTCGCCATGGCCAACGGGAAGTTCCACGGTGTGATGAGGACCGCCAGACCCACAGGGCTTCGACGGGTCACGATACGAGATCCGCCGTCCGGAGCCTCCTGGAAGTTCCCGCCCGAGCGCACGGACTGCTCGGCATACCACCGGACGAAGTCGTTGCCGTACTTGACCTCGCCCCTGGCCTCAGGGAGGGTCTTACCCATTTCCCTGGTGATCAGCAGCGCGATCTCCTCGGCGTTCTCGTTCAGCAGTTCCCACCAGCGGTGCAGGACGTTCGACCTTTCGCGAGGCGTGGTCTGCGCCCAATCGGCACCGGCCCGGTGGGCCGCGCCCAGGGTCCGCGTGATGTCGGTGTGATGCGCGTCCGGGACGTGCGCGATCGTCTCCCCCGTCCCGGGATCCGTGACGGCGATCCCGGTGTCGGCCAGGTCGAGGCCGCGAACGACGTCGTCCGCCCTCTCGACTCCGGCACTATCGGGTGGGGCCACGGTTGCGGTGCTGGTCCGTGCGTTCACGATGCTGCCTCCTCGCGGATGGCCTCGTCCATGGCGGCGAGGAAGTCGTCGAGTTCCTGTTCGGTCATGATGAAAGGTGGGCTGACCTGGAGGGTGTTGCCGCGCAAGGGCCTCGAGACGAATCCCTTGTCGACCATGCGGTCGCAGACCGCGCCCGCGGAAACCTCGTCGCGGAGGGTCACTCCGCCCAGCAGTCCGGCGTACCTGACCTCGACGACGTCGTCGTTACGGGAGGCCAAGGAGTCCAGGGCCGCACCGAACGTGGGCTCCAGATCGTGCACCCGCTGGACCAGGTTCTCGTTCTGCAGGATCTCGAGGTGCTTGATGGCAACGGCGGATGCGGTGGCGTGCCCCGCATAGGTCGAACCGTGCCGGAAGATCGGAGTGTCGGGGGAATCCTCGTAGAAGGGCTCCCAGATGCGGGGGCTCACGAAGATCCCGCCCAGCGGGGCATAGCCCGAGGTCACGCCCTTGGCGAAGGTCACCAGGTCGGGTTCGAGCCCGTAGCGTTCCGTGGCGAACATCGTGCCGAGGCGCCCGAAGCCGGTGATGACCTCGTCGAGGATCAGCAGAATGTCGTTGTCGCGGCAGAGTTCCTGAATTGTCTCCAGGTATCCCTCCGACGGCGGATTCACACCACCGGTCCCCTGAACCGGTTCGGTCACGATGGCGGCGATGTTCTCCGCACCGATCTCCTCGACCACACGACGCACCTGCTCGGGGTCGTCCAGCGAGATACGGGCCGTCTCCGGGACCAAGGACTCGGTGCCGTACCCCTCACGATTGAACTCCAGTCCGGCGATGCTCGTGCCGTAGGCGTGCAACCCGTGGTACGCGAATTCTCGGCTCAGGATGATCTGTTTCGAGGAGCGCCCCTCGCGCTGCCAGTGCCTCCGGGCGAGCTTGCAGGCGACGTCGATCGCGTCCGACCCGCCGCTGTTCAGGATGATCTTGGGGTCCGGGATGGGCGAAACCTCGGCCAGCTTCTCCGCGAGGGTATCCGCCTTGTCGTTCGTGAAGCGGGCGAAGGTGTGGTACGTCTCCAGCTTCATCATCTGGTCGTAGGCCGCCTGGGCGAGCTCGGGCCGGGAGTGGCCGATATTGGCGTGCCACAAGCCGGCCGTCCCGTCGAAGAGCCGTTGGCCCTCCCGCGTGACGATGTAGGAGCCCTCGCCGCCTTCGATCACGAGCTGTCGCCCGATGACCTGCGGCGCCTGCGCCTGGGCAGGCCACAGGGCGGGGCCGTCGACCGGAGCCCTGTTCGTGGCTTCTGAGGCGTTGTTCTCGATAGTGGTGGTCATGATCGTGGTCCTTTCTGACTCAACGGTGTTCATTGCGAGATGTATCCGCCCTCGACCGGAATCGTGGTTCCGGTGACGTACGCTGCGCCGGAACTGGCCAGGTAGGAAACGGCGGCCGCGACGTCCGAGGGCTCGGCGATCCGTCCGAGCGGGATCTTTCCGGCGACGTCTTTCTCCGTGCCCTCCGGGTCGTCCTGGTCGGCGACCCAGCTGTCGTACAACGGGGTCCGTGCCATGCCCGGGGCCACGGCGTTGACCCGAATGTTGTGGGGTGCGAGCTCGACGGCGGCCGCCGTCGTCAATGACTGGATCGCACCCTTGCCGGCGCCGTAGAGGCTCATGGTGGGAACACCAATCAGGGCCAAGCGCGAGGTGATGTTGATGATCGCCCCGCCGTCCCCCTGGTCCCGCATGACGCGGCCAGCCGCCTGCAGCGCGGAAATGGTCCCGAAGACGTTGATCTCGAAGTTCTCGCGGAGTTTTTCCTCCGGGAGATCCAGAACCGAGCCGACAAGGTCCACCCCGGCGTTGTTGACCAGGACGTCCAGGCGCCCGCCCATGGACACGGCCTCGCCCACCAGCCGCTGGATGTCCTCGGAATCGGACAGGTCGGCCCTGACCCACCGGGCGTTCTGGCCGAGCTCCGAGGTCACCGCTTGGCCCCGTTCATCGTTACGACCGGAGAGGATCACCAAGAATCCGTCTTCGACCAGGCGCCGGGCAATTTCCACGCCGATTCCGGAGTTCGCCCCGGTCACCAGGGCCACTGGTTGCTGTTCCGTCACTGTCTATCCTTTCGTCGAATTCTCGTCGGAAGCGTCGGTCCGGCCGACCGTCGGCGTCGAACCGGTCTTGGCACCGATCAGTTCTTCTCCGCGGGCCGTCCGCAGGTCGTCGTCCGTGCCGGGAACCACGTTCCCCCGCAGGGACCGGCCCGCAGTCTCCCGGAAGGTGAGGACCGCGATCAGCCCGACGACGCCCGCGGCCGCGAGATACCAACCCGGAACCAAGGGGTTCCCGGTCTTGTTGATCAGCAGCTCGTTGACCATGCCGGCCGTGCCGCCGAAGATCGCAGTCGAGATGTTGTACCCGACGGCGAACCCGGAATACCGGACCTTGGTCGGGAACAGCGCAGGCAACGTCGCCGAGATCGTAGAGATGAGCATGACCAGGAAGAGCCCGAGGATCCCGATGCCGAGCAGTTGGGTCACGAAGGAATCGACCTGAATCAGCATCATGGCCGGAACCGAGAGCAGCACGAACCCGGACGAGGCGACGATGAGGATCGGACGCCGCCCGATCTTGTCGCTCAGTGCGCCGAAGGGAACGATGACCGCGATCATGATCAGCTGGATGATGACCAGGGAGAAGTTCGACTGGGCTGTGCTGTGGCCGAGTGTCGCGGAAAGGTAGCTCGGCATGTAGGTCAGCACGAGGTAGAACGCGATGTTGAGCAGCGTCACGAACCCAATGAGCTTGAGCACCTGGAGCGGGTAGGTCTTCAACAGGTTCCCGAGTGCCTTGAGGGCGGAGGGCTGATCGCCCTCTTCCTCGACGTCCTCGGTGAACGTCTCCGGATCGTGCAGGTGACGCCGCATCCACAGGGCAAGGATGCCCATGAGAATCGTGAGGACGAAGGGGAGCCTCCACCAGCCCGCCATCATGCCGTCCTCACCGACAATCAGGGTCAGGACGGTGCAGAGGATAGCGGCACCGCTGTACCCGACGAGCGTCCCGAATTCGAGGAAGCATCCGTAGATCCCGCGGCGGTTGTCCGGAGCATGTTCGGCCATGAAGACCGCCGCGCCGGCGTACTCGCCGCCCGCCGAGAATCCCTGGATCGCGCGCAGCAGGATCAGTGCGATCGGCGCCAGAAAACCGGCCGTGTCGTAGGTCGGCAGCAGCCCGATACACGCCGTGGACGTACTGATCAGGGCGATGGTGAGAACCAAGACCTTCTGACGTCCGAACTTGTCGCCCAACGGGCCGAAGATGAACCCGCCCAGGGGCCGGACGAGGAAGGAGACGGCAAAGGTCCCCAGGGCCATGACGCGCGCGAGCGCGCTGCCGTCGTCGTCGAACGTGAAGAAGAGGTCCGAAATGTAGACGAGCAGGTAGCCGTAGATGCCGTAGTCGAACCATTCGATGGCATTGCCGATGGCCGAACCGGCGACGGACTTTCGCGCCGTCTTCTTCTCGTCGACCGTCATGTCGATCTCGGAAGTGATCGGGGGCGGTTCGTAGACAGGACTCTGGGACATGGGGTCCTCCCGAAGGTGCAAGGGTGGGTGTCCACCCGTTCAGTGGGGGTTGGTCAGGCGGTCATGGACTTCGATGAGCGGAGGGCTATGAGCGCGTAGGTTCTCGCCGCCTCCAGCAGTTCAGGTATCTCCACGCTTTCGTCGGGTTGATGGGCTTGGTTGTTGACGTCGCCGGGGCCGAGAACCACCGTGGGGATCTGGTGGACGCGGTTGACGAAGCCGCCTTCGCACGCGGCCGTCCACACCCCGGTCTCCCCGCTACCGCCAGCACGCCGTACCGCGTCCTGGCACCCGGTCACGAAGTCGTCCTCGGGGTCCGTTCTGAACCCCGGCATGATCATGTCGATGGAACCGGTCAGCGAGATCCGTTCCGCTCCCGCACGGTTTCGTCCGCGCACGGCCCGCGTGGCCCCGGCCAGGATCTCGGACAGGATCGTGGCGGGGTCCTCGCCGGGCAGCGTCCGGCGGTCCAACGCGAGCTCGCACTGGTCCGCAACGATCGAGGTTCCGTGACCGCCGCGGATCGACCCCACGTTCCAGCACGCCCGGCCAAGTTCCGTATCCGGGTGGGCCCTCAGGGCGACATCGTCGGCCTCGATCGTGCCGATGACGTCGCTCGCGGCGAGGATCGCACTCGCGCCGTCGTCCGGGTTGCCGGCATGGGCGCTGGCGCCGGTGATCTCGAGCCTGAGATTGGTTGCTCCCCGGCACGCCGTGATGATCTTCATGCCCGTCGGCTCGGCGGCCACACAGCCGGTGTACTCCCCCGCCGGTTCGGAGGCCACGTAGTGTTGTGCCCCGGCCGCGTCGCATTCTTCGTCGACCGTGACCAGCAGCGTCATGGGGACCTCGGGCGCGACCGCGTGAACGGCGTTCATGGCGACCACGACAGAAGCCAGCCCGCCCTTCATATCGGAGGACCCGCGTCCTATCAGGCGGTTTCCCCACCGACGCGGTTCGAACGGGTCGGCTGTCCACCCGGCACCGGCGGGGACCACATCACTGTGGCCGAGGAAGAGGACGCCACCGTTCCCGGTGCCGTCTCCTCCAAGCCTGGCCGTCAGGTTCGAACGGCCTGGAGCCACCTCGTCTACCTCGATCCGGGCCCCGATCGCGGCGAGCGCACCGGACAAGGAGACGACGGTCGCTTCCTCGGTGCCGCCGGGGTTCTCGCCACCGGCACGAATCAGTTCCTCCGCGAGCGCGACGATGCTCTCGGCGTCGATCCTTTCGGTCACCTTCTCCGCGCGCCGCGTGTCCGTGGCGGCGAGGTCGGTCGATGTCATCAGAGGGTCCCCCGTTGCTGCTCCGCGAACTCGTCCAGTGCGGTCCCGAGCCTCTCGACACCCTCGCGGATCCGTTCGGGCGAGGATGTGGCGAAGCACAGACGCAACGAATGGCGCTGGCTCCCCGAGTCGGTGAAGGCCGGCCCCGGGATGTAGGCGACACCGTGGCGCAGCGCGAGCGGGAACAGTTCTTCGGTGTCGATCCCTGAGTACTTGCCCTGGAGATCGATCCACAGGAAGAAACCGCCGTCGGGGTCCGTGGAACGGATGTCGTCACCGAAACGCTCCGCGAGGGCCTGAGTCATCGCTTCCTTGCGCTCCCGGTAGATCGAACGCAGCCAGTCGATGTGCTCGTCCAGTTTCCCTTCCGCGAGGTAGTCCGAGACGACCTTCTGCATCGGAACACTGGTGCACGTATCCATGGCCGGTTTTGCGTTGACCGCGATGTCCCGGAGGGAGGGGTCCAGCTCCATCCAGCCCACGCGCAGGCCCGGGGCCAGTGTCTTGGAGAACGTGCGGACCTGGATGATCCTGGGATTTCCGGGGCTGAGTTCCAGGAACCCGGGAACTTCCTCGCCCTCGAACCGAAGGGCGCCGTAGGGGTCGTCGTCGACGATGTACGCATCCCACTTCTCGGCGAGCTCCAGGAGCATTTCGCGGCGTTCCCGCGTCATTGTGGTCCCGCTCGGGTTCTGGAAATTGGGGATCGTGTAAATGGCCTTGGGGGTCTTCCCGAAGTTGTCGACCAGATCGGGCAACGCTTCGACCACGAGCCCGTTCTCATCCATCGGCGCCTCGATCACGGAGGCCTGATAGCTCAGGGCCGTACCGATGCCGTTGGTGTACGTGGGGCATTCCACGATGACGCCGTCGCCCGGGTCCACGAGCATTTTGAACGCGATGTCGAGCCCCTGCATCCCGCCCGTCGTCACGACGATGCGTTCGGGGCTGGTCTCGATGCCGCGCGAAGCCTGGTAGCGAACGATCTGGTCGACCAGGTCGGCTTCTCCCTCGCTCGCGCCGTAGCCGAAGCGACCCTCCGCGGCGGTCCCGAGGATGCGCCCGAAGTCTTCCGTGGGGATCAGCTCGTCATTGGGCGCACCCATTGCAAAACGGACGATGTCATGGGTCTGACTGGCGAGGAGAGCCGTCGAGGCATCGATCACGGACCCCTTCAGCTCGCTGGCTCTGCTGGCCAGGCGGGTCGTGGAGATGGTTGGGGTTGTCATGGTTACCTCCCTGAGTCGAGTCTGATGAGGCCGTGCGGAATGCTGCTGAAGGTCTCGCATCCGGTGGGCGTGACCCTGATGGATTCCGAGACCTCGTATCCCATGCCGGTCAGCCACATGCCGGCGATGAGATGAAAAGTCATGTTGGTGTGCAGAACCGTGGTGTCGCCTTCCCTGATGCTCACGGTCCGTTCGCCCCAGTCCGGCGGATAGCCGACGCCGATCGAATAGCCCAACCGGGAATTCTTGGAGTACCCGTTCCGGTCAAGCACGGCGGTGAATGCTCGGGCGACGTCGTCGCTGGTGCTCCCCTCGCGGACGACCTCAAGGGCCGCTTCCAGTGCCTCGTCCGTGACGCCGGCCAGGCGCTCGAGGTCCGGTTGAGGACTGCCGATGATGGCGGTCCGGGCCAACGGCGCGTGGTACCGACGGTGGGCGCCGGCCAATTCGACCGAGATCGGCAGCCCTTGAGGAGTGGGAGTATCCGCCCACGTCAGATGCGGGGTATCCGCGCCGGCGCCGGTGGGGAACATGGGGACAATCGATGCGTAGTCGCCGTCCACGTCGCCGTCGCCCCTCGCCTGGGCCGCCATGACGTCTGCGGCGATCTGGTTCTGGGGGCGACCGGGACGGAGCCCGGCGAAGGCAGTGTCCATGGCGATCTCACAGATCCGGCCTGCCTTTCGCATATAAGCGATCTCGGCGTCGGACTTGATGAGGCGTGCCCAATTCACGAGGTTGTGGGACTCGACGAGGTTCCAGCTCGGCAGGCCGTCCACGAGGGATCGATACGTGCGGACGGTGAAGAAGGCGGCGTCGCCCTCATAGCCGACGCGCAACGCCCCGCCGTAGCCCAATTCACGCAGGGACTCGGCAATCCAGTCGCCGGGATGGACATCGACCTGGTGGATGTACGTCTCCGGATAGCCGAAGATCCGATCCCCGGGAACCTGGGTGATGGTCCTGTGGGCGCCATTGGCGTCCATCTCCCGGGCGAAGAATCGGAGCTCGCCGTCGACCGGGACGAACAGCAACTGCGGCGTATAGAAGGACCAGGCATCGTAGCCGGTCAGGTAATAGATGTTGGCCGGATCCGCGACCAGGAGGGCATCGAAGCCCTCGGCGACGGCCAGTTCCCGGACCCGCTGGCGACGAGCTTCGAACTCTTCCGCGGAAAACGGGGCCTCCCTGGTGCCGTCCACGTTCTGTCGGGACAATTCCCCCTCCTCTCGAGCTCTGTGAGCCACCTCTCGCTTCGTGGTGATATCGATGCTATGCGTGGCTGACAAGGGGAAGAAGAAGGGGCAACTTGCCCATAGGGTTAAGTTGTAGTTAAAGATTCCCCTTTCCCCGATAAGGACCGACCATGCTGAACGTCCAACGACTGATCCAGTTGCGCGAACTGGACTCCCGCGGGAGCCTCGCCGCCGTCGCCCGTGCCCACGAGATCAGCCCCGCCGCCGTATCCCAGCAACTCGCCCTGCTGGAGAGGGAAGTCGGTATCCCCCTGACCGAGCGGGTCGGCCGCCGAACCCTCCTGACCCCGATGGGCAAGAAACTGGCACGGAGGGCGGATCAGGTGGTCGGCATCCTGGAGAGCGCGGAGGCCGATGTCGACGCCGCGCTCAGCGACGTCCACGGAACGGTGCGGCTCGCGTCCTTCGGATCCTTCGCCGTCTCGTACTTCGCCGAGATCCTGCACCGGATGAAGGCCTCGTATCCGCAGGTCACGGTCGAGTTCGCGCTCCAGGAGCCGACGGCGGCGATTTCGAGCCTGGTCGGCCGGCGCATCGACGTCGCCATCACGGACGAATTCTCGGGCCGGCCGCAGCCGGTCGAGACCGAGTTGAATTCGGTGCACCTGTTCCGGGACCGCATCGTCGCCTACTCCCCGTGGCCGGTGGACTCTCTCCAGGACCTGGCGGAGGTGCCGTGGGTCCTCGAACCCGCCGGGAGCACGGCCGCGGAATGGGCCCTGAGCACGTGCCGTCGCGCAGGCTTCGAGCCCCGGGTCAGTTACGAATCCTCGGACCTGCGCTTCCACCACGACCTGGTCCGCGCGGGCATGGCCGCCGCGTTCCTTCCCGACATGGTGTTCGACAACGGGCTGACCCCCATCGAGCGGCCGGCCCACGCGATCGAGTGGCCCGCGGACAACTCCCCCGATCTGTACCGGGATGTGCACGCGCTGACCCGACGCGGGGCCCAGCTCAAACCGGCAACGAAGGCCCTGGTCGAGCACACGATGCGAGTGACGGCCGGCTAGGCGAGCCGGCCGGAGGGGGTGCGGTGCCGGCGGGAGAAGTGGGTGCGGTGCGACCTAGTGCCGAGGCGGCATTTTCAGCTCGAGGAGAATCGGCGGAGATTGAACAGCCCCGCCAGCGCGGCAAGGCCCAGGACCGAGAACGAGAGCAGACCCGTGGCCGCCAGCCCGAGAACGGGGATCAGCAATCCGGCCGTGACGGAGGGGACCGAGATGGACAGGTACGCGACGACGAAATAGCTCGTGGTGACCTCGGTTCGGTGTTCGGAAGCGGTCGCGGCGGTCACGACCCGCAACCCGGTCATGAACAGCAGGCCCTGTCCCGCCCCGTTCAGGATCGCCGCGAGAACAAGCAACGGCAAGGACTCGAAGCACAGCGTCAGGATACCGAGAAGCATCCCGCAGGCCAGGGACAGCGAACCGCAGAGAATGAGCCAACGATCGGACAGGCTTTTCAACGCAACCTGCGCCGCGGCCGAAGCCAGGAAGACGGCGCCGATGACCAGGCCCAACGCGGCGGGGGCCGTCACGGCGAGCATCTGGGACAGCACGTTGGGCACGACCGACGAGTAAATGCCCATCGTGGCGAATCCGACCACGGCACCCAGCGACGCCGGACCGAAAACGTGCCGGGTCTCGGCCGGAACGCCGGGCATCTGGAGGCGGAAGGCACCGCGTCGTCGTTCGATCGGGTCCCGCATGGGAAGCAGGGCCAGACCGGCGAGGACCAGCATCACCACGTGCAGCACGTACGGTGCACGCAGTGACCAGCCATCCGGAAACGCGACCAGCGCGACTTGCGATGCGACGCCGGCCAACACGATGCCCAGCCCCAGGCCACCGATGTTGGCGGCCGTTGCCACCGCCCCACCGAGCCGTTCGCGGCCCACGGGGGCATTCTCCATGACGCTGACGGTTCCGGTGGATGTCAGCAGGCCGGCGGCGAACCCGGAAAGCACCCTGCCCACAAACAGCAACCATTCCTGAGTGCCTATGCAGAACAGCACCGCGGAAGCGATCGAGAGAATCACCCCGACCAACAGGACGGGTCGCCGGCCGAGCATTTCCGAGAGTCTGCCGAAGAGAATCAGGCCGAGGATCACGCCGCCCGCGTAGATCGCGAACAACTCGGTCGTGACCGTGCCGCGAAATCCGAATTCCGACTGGTATTGCGGATACAAGGGGGTTGGAAGGGTCGTGCCCAGCATGACCGTGGTGAAGACATAGGCGGCCGCTGCCAGGGACGCAACGGTCGCGGCTTTCGGTCTTGTGCGTGTGCTCATGGCTCCATTGTGGTCCGCCCACGACCGACCCCGGCCCCTCGCTTCGCGACGTCTCACATGACGACAATCGCGCGTCCGGTGATCTCGCCCCGATCGAGGGCCTGATATGCCTCATCAACGTCCTCCAGGGAGTAGCGCCTGGTCACCGCCTCTTTCAGACGGTATCCGCCATCCGCTGCGAGCTGGGCGACCGCGGGAAGGTCCACCCTGGTCACGGCTCCGAAGGACCCGGTGACGGTCTGGCCTCGGCGCACCAGCGGACTGATCTCGACCTCCCCGTAGACCCCGCCCGGGGCAATGCCGATGGCGATCATTCTGCCTCCTTCGCGCAGGAGGGACGCCGCTTGCGTGAAGGTCTCGGGCCGGCCCAGTGCCTCGAAAGCCACATGGACACCCTTGCCATCGGTCATCTCCCGAACCGCTTCCTGAGGATCCGTGGTGGTCGAGTTGACGACTTCATCCGCGCCGAGACGGCGAGCAGCTTCGAGCTTCTCGTCGGCGACGTCGATCGCGATGACCTTGGATGCCCCCTGGTGTTTCGCGACCTGGATCAGGCTGGTGCCGACGCCGCCGACGGCCACAACCGCGACCGTCTCTCCTTCCACCAGACCGGATTTTCGCACGGCCCCATAGGCCGTGAACGCGGCGCATCCGAGAATTGCACCCTCTTCCGCCGGGACGTTTTTGGGGCGCGGGGTCAGGGCGGAGATCGGCACGACCGAGTATTCGGCCATGCCGGCCATCGAATACATGGAAAGACGCCGGCCGTCGGCCGTGGTCAAGCGAGAGGTCCCGTCGAACAGATTGCCTTTGAGCCGGTTTTCTCCGAAGAACTTCTCGCACAGGTCGTCCCTTCCCTGGAGGCACTGTTCGCACTCCGTGCAGGGCATGATGAACGCGCCGATCACGGGAGTCCCCACCTCGATCCCGCCGGCGTCCACGGTGCCTTCGCCGATCGCGACGACATCGCCGCTGACCTCATGGCCGATGACGCCCGGAGCGGGGAAGGCGACTTCACCCTTGAGCACGTGGAGGTCCGTGTGGCACACCCCGCAGGACGTGATGCGCACGAGTGCTTCGTCTCGCGAAGGGACCGGAACGGGGATGTCCTCGGTGGTGAGTCGGGGAGAATCCCCTTGCCAGATGGCGGCGCGCATGGTTTCCGGAATGGTGATGCAAGTCATGTACTGATGCTCCGTCCGTAGCCTCGGTATTGCAAGAATGACGCCGACACACGACGCGGCGGCCCTCCCCGCCCGGGTCATCGGGTGGGGTGGACCGCCGCGTCAGTGCATCGTGGTGGCTACTACTTCTTTCGTCCCACCGCGAAGATGGCGCCTGTCGTGACGTCTTCCTCGACCGATTCGAGGGTCCGGCCGCGGGTTTCGGGCAGGTACTTGAACATCACGAGGATCGCGATCGCGTTGATGACGGCGAAACCGAAGAACGACCCCGTCAGGCCCACCGCCTCGAGAGCGACCGGGAAGAAGTAGCTCACGAGGGCGTTGGCGATCCACATGCAGAAGACGGAGAATCCCATGCCCACCGCGCGCATGTGCAACGGGAAGATCTCGGAGAGCAGAACCCAGGTTGCGACGTTCAGGAAGGTCTGCATGGACCCCACGAAACACACCACCAGAATCAGGATGATGTAGGGGCGGGCGGCGGAGTCGGCAGGAACGGCAAAGGACGCGATACCGATCAGCACGTGGAACAGGGTCACGAGCGTGTACCCGGTGATGACCGTGGTGCGACGATTGATCTTCTCCATCATCCACAGAGCGATGAACGCACCGATCACTGCGATGACACCGGGAGCGATGTTGGCGACGAGCGCCGCGTTGAGCGCGAATCCGGACTGCTCGAGAACGATCGAACCGTAGTACATGATCGAGTTGATGCCGGTGAGCTGCTGGAAGACCGCGAGCGCAATGCCGACCAACAGGATGCGCAACAACCACTTGTTCTTGAGGACCGATTTGAGCCCGGTCTCGCTCTCCTTCTTCTCGAGCTCGCTGACCTGCTGGACGTCCTCGATCTCGGCGATGGCCCGCTCCTCGGAGCGGATGGTCTTCAGGACGGTCAGGGCTTCATCGTGACGTCCCTGGTTGATCAACCAACGGGGCGACTCGGGCATGCGGAGCATCCCGAAGAACAGGCAAATGGCCGGGAGGGCACAAATCGCGAGCATGACGCGCCAGACGTGATCCATGTGGCCGAGCGTGTTGCCCAGGACTGCGTTGACCACGAAGGCCGCGAGCTGGCCCACGACGATCATCATTTCGTTGCGCCCGGAGAGCGAGCCACGGATCTCGTACGGTGCGAGCTCCGCGAGGAACACGGGAACCACTGTCGATGCGCCGCCCACGGCCATGCCGAGGAGGAAGCGACCGATGAGCAGGACAATGATGTCCGGCGCGAACACGCACACGGCCGTTCCGAGGAAGAACAGGACGGCGAGCATGATGATCGTCTTGCGACGCCCCCAGGCGTCCGAGAGCTTGCCGATGCTCACGGCACCAACGGCCGCACCCACGAGCAAAGAACTCGTGACGAGACCCTGGGTATCGGCCTTGAGCCCGAGCTCCGCCGACATCGGTTCGAGAGCTCCGTTGATGACGCCGGTGTCGTAGCCGAACAGCAGGCCGCCAAAGGTTGCGACGAGGGCGACCAGACCCAGGCGCCGTTTGTGTGCCCCTTCGGTCAGGGGCGGAAGCGGTCTGGAGGGTTTCTCCGTTGCAGGGCCACTCATGATGACTCCTTCGATAGCGCCCGAGAGGCTTCCTCGCCCCTCGGAGCGGTTGTTGATTATTGGTGATTAGTGGGCATGACGCCCTGGCGAGCCGCATCAACCATGTCCGTCATGGTGTCCAGTTGATAGCGGGAGACTGCGGAGGCGTCTTCGTTCTCTGCGAAGACGCTCGAAACCATGACCGTGTCCTCGGAGTCGAGGAAACCGATCTCATTGAGGCCACCGAAGAATTCCTGCCAGTCGACGTCGCCGTCGCCGATCTTGAGGTGCTGGTGGACTCGGGCGGGACTTCCGGGAGGGTTGGTGATGTACCGCAACCCGTTGGAGCGGTGGTGGTCCATGGAGTCCGCCACGTGAGCGACCCTGATGCGGTCTCCAGCAGCGCGCATGATCTCCAAGGGTTCGTCCTCCATGTGGAAGGTGTGGCAGGCGACGTAAACCATGCCCAGGTTCTTGGAATTGGCCCCGCGGATCACCCTCCAGGCGTCGAGGCCCCGCTCGACGAAATCATCGGGGTGGGGGTCGATAGCGATGTGCAGGCCTTCGCGCTCGATGATGGGGAGCAGCTCCTCCATCGACCGGTAGAAAGCACGCTCGGATTCCTCGGCGAGTTCCGGGCGCCCCTGGAATTCCGTGTTGAGCTGTTGGACACCCAGGTCGACGGCGATCCGGATGATCCGCTTCCAATTCCGGACGGCGGCCTCACGAGCGTCAGGGTCCGGGGAGGACCAGCGCATCACGGGCAGGATCGAGGCAATTTCGACGCCGGCGTCCTTGCAGGCCGCACCCAACTGACCGACGAGGTCGTCGTCAGCCTTGGGATGGTTGAAGAATGGGATGAAGTCGGGGTGCGGGGTCATTTGCAGGTAGTCGTACCCGAGGTCCTTGACCAAGCGGGGGAACTCGAGCAGGGAATGCGTTGCGTGGAAAGGGGTGGGATCGAGGGCGATCTTCACGTGTTCTCCTCATCCAGTGTCGGCGGGCGACCGTTCATGCCTGTGATTTGGGTCGCAATGCAAAAGTGATCCGAAAATGGGGCTTGCCGCGGTGACGCGGACAAGCCCCGGTTTTCGGGGTGACCCTTATTTGTCCTATCATATGCACAATAGGGGTCAGTTCAAAGTTTCCAACGAAGAAATCGAGTCAGTTGGGGACAGGGACCGGGATCAACGGTAGAGATCCGGTTTCGGCTTGAGTTTCACGTCCACCGAGGTCCCCGGGTCCGCGATCGCCTCGAGGCCCGCTTCGCAGCCGGCCGCGGCCGCGTAGCCGTCCCAGGCGTCGGGTCCGGCGACCTCGCCGGCCAGACATCCGTCGATCCATTCCTGGATCTCGGTGTCGTAAGCGTCCACGAACCTCTCTTCGAAGCCGGGAGTCACCTGGTCGACGCCTTCCTCCAGGTGGTTCCTCTCGAACACGGCCCGGGTGGTCACGGCGTACCCGTATTCGGCAGTCACGTGGGTACTGACGGACACGCGGATCCCGGATTCGGTCTCCATGAGAACCTGCGCGGGGTCCACGAGCCCCTCTTTGGCTCGGGAAGAGCTCTTGCACGCCCGCACTTCGACCGAGGTAACCTCCTCGCCCGTCAGATAGCGGACAATGTCGAATTCGTGGACCACGGTGTCATCGATCAGGTTCCGCCCGGTGTAATCGTCCGGAACGCCGGGATTGATGTGCTCGCAGTCCAGGGCGAGCAACTCGCCGTGTTCCCCCGAGCGAACGGCCGAGCGGATCGTGCGGTAGCCCTGGTCGAATCGCCGCATGAAACCGACCTGGATCAACCTCTTGCCCATCGACTGCTCGGCCTCGACCACGCGCCACGCCGACTCGGAATCGGGGGTCAGCGGCTTCTCGCAAAACACGGGGAAGCCCTTGGCCAGCGCGGGAAGAAGAACCTGCTCGTGCAGGAACCCGGGGGTCGCGACCATCACGGCGTCGACCTCTCCCGAATCGAGGGCCTCGGTGAAGTCCGTGAAGACCTTCGCCCCCTCGATCCCCTCGATGGCGGCCTGGGCCTTGGGTTCGTCGATATCGACGACGGCGGCGACGCGCACGTTCTTCATACGATTCTGGAGACGCACAATGTGGTCGGAGCCCATTCGGCCCGCCCCGACGACTCCGACGCGCAGGATTTCGTTCATGGTGGTTGTTCCTTTCAAAAGTTTCGGATCCGTGGACCCGTGTCAGGCGACCACGGTGCGTGCGCCGCAGCTCAGGAGGTACTTGCGGGTGCGCGATGCGATCGGCAGAGGATCGTCGAAGCTGGCCACGGGGTACATGTCCTGTTCCACGATGCCGTACAGCGGACGCTCCAGCTTCTCCGAGGCTTCGATGACTGCGCGCAGGTCGGGAAGCCCCTTCGGGGGCTCACACATGACTCCGGCAGCCGTCGCATCCTTGAAGGTCATGTCCTCGGCGCGAACCTTGGCCAGGGTATCCGGGTGGACCTGCTTCAGATGGAGGTATCCAATGCGCTCAGGGTACTTCTCGATCAGTTCGACCGACGACGCCCCACCGTATTCTGCGTGACCGGTGTCCAGGCAGAGGGTCACGAGCTTGGGGTCCGTCATGGCCAGGAATTTCTCAATCTGGTCCATGGTCTCCACGTGCGAATCCGCGTGGGAATGGAATTGCTGGAAGAGACCGTACTCGCTCTGGAGACGCTGCCCGAGCTTGTCGTGCCCGGCGGCCAGGTCGTCCCATTGGTGGTCGGTCAGCGTTCGGTCCTCGAGGGCGCGGCCCGTCTTGTCGTCCCGCCACAGGGCGGGAATGACGACCACGTGGTGCGCTCCCATGGCCGCGGTCAGCTCGGCGACTCGGCGCGCCGGCTCCCACGCGGCGTCCCACTGGTCCGCGCCACGGTGGAATGCGGTGAAGACCGTGCCGGCGCTGATGCTCAGATCGCGTTCCTTGAGCTCCTTGGCGAGCGTTTCCGGCTCCGCGGGGAGATACCCGTACGGTCCGAGCTCGATCCATCGGTAACCGGACTCGGCCACCTCATCGAGGAATCGCTGCCACGGGGTCTGCTGATCGTCATCGGGGAACCACACGCCCCATGAGTCGGGGGCCGTTCCGATGATGAGGTTGTTTTCGAGGGTGGGAGCGGTCATCGCTGGCACTCGCTTTCGACGGTGAAAGTGCGAAAAGAGGGGTGCTCGGGCACCTCGCGACCTGAAAGGCCGCGAGGTGCCCGCGCGGTGGGGGCGCGGAGCCCCGGGCCACCGGAGGCGGTGTCCCTGGGCCCTCGACGCGGATTAGCCGTCGGAGCTGGCGGGCATCGCGAACGATGCGCCGGAGACCGCCTTCGGCTCGGGCCACCGCTGGGTAACGACCTTGCCGCGGGTGTAGAACTTGATTCCGTCCGGCCCATAGATGTGCAGGTCGCCGAACAACGAGTTCTTCCAGCCACCGAAGGAGTGCCAGGCGACCGGCACCGGGAGGGGAACGTTGATGCCGATCATGCCCACCCGGACCTTGCGCTGGAAGGTGCGGGCCACGGCCCCATTGGACGTGAAGACGGCGGTGCCGTTCCCGTAGGGGTTCGCGTTGATGATCTCGATGGCTTCTTCAAGGGATTCCGCGCGGATGACCACGAGGACCGGCCCGAAGATTTCCTCCTCGTAGGCGCTCATCTCCTTGTTGACCTTGTCGAGAATGGTCGGGCCCACGAAGAAGCCTTCCTCGTGGTCCTTGACCACCAGGTCTCGGCCGTCCAGGACGACCGCGGCGCCCGATTCCTGCGCCTCCCCAACGATGCGGGTGATGCGCTCCTTGGAGGCCGGGGTGATGACCGGACCCATATCCGCCTCGGGGTCGGTGCCCTCGGTGACCTTGATCCCGGAGGCCAGATCCTTGACTCGGGAAACGACCTCGTCGGCGGCGTCGCCCACGGCAACCGCCACAGAAATGGCCATGCACCGCTGGCCCGCGGACCCGAACGCGGCCGCGTTGAGGTGTTCCGCAGCCATGGTCATGTCGGCGTCCGGCATGACGACGGCGTGGTTCTTCGCGCCTCCCAGGGCCTGAACGCGCTTGCCGTTCTGGGTTCCGGTCTCGTAGACGTACTTCGCGATCGGGGTGGACCCCACGAAGGAGATCCCGTCCACGTCCGGGTGGGTCAGCAGCCCGTCGACCATTTCCTTGTCGCCGTGCAGGACGTTGAAGACACCGTCCGGGAGCCCGGCTTCCTTCCACAGCTTGGCGAGCAGCATCGACGCGGAGGGGTCGCGCTCGGACGGCTTGAGGATGAAGGCGTTGCCCGTGGCGATCGCGACCGGTGACATCCAGAGCGGGACCATGACCGGGAAGTTGAAGGGCGTGATGCCCGCAACCACGCCGAGCGGCTGCCGGAACGAGAACACGTCAACACCGGTCGACACCTGATCGGAGTATTCGCCCTTGAGCTGTTCGGAGATGCCGCACGCGAACTCGATGACCTCGAGACCGCGGCTCACTTCACCCTTCGCGTCCGAAAGCACCTTGCCGTGCTCGGCGGTGATGATGCGGGCGAGTTCGTCCGTATTGGCATGGACCAGCTCGCGGAACTTGAACAGCACCGCGGACTTCTTGGCGAGGGACATCTCGGCCCACGCCTCCCCGGCCTTCTTGGCCGAGGCGACAGCGGCTTCCAGGTCCTCCTTGGCACCCAGGTGCAGGTTGCCGGTCACGGCACCGGTGGCAGGGTTGTAGACGTCCTGGCGGCGCTCGCCCGATCCATCGGTTTCACTTCCATTGATGAAGTGCTTGATGTCTGTGGTCAACTTCTTCTCCTTACGGGGATTGGTGCCAAATTCTTGCACTCGGCGGGGGTGTTCGTATCCGTCCGTCAGCCCAGAAGGGGCTTCTGTGTGGATTTCTTGCTTTCGTAAACCTTGTACGCCTCCTGTGTGGAGGACAGGTCCGAGACCGATGCCACCGGAACGTCCCACCAGGACTCCGAGTCGGGCGCATCGATCAGGGGGTCCGAATCAACATGGATCAGGATGGGGCCGGAGCCCTCGGGAGCGGCCTTGGCCCGCTTGACGGCCTCGCCCAGGTCCTTCCCCACGTTCTCCCCCGGTTCCACGCGGATCACGTGGACACCCAGGGACTCGGCGTTCGTCGCAAGATCGATGGGCAGGGTCTCTCCGGAGTCGAAGGACATGCCCTCGTCGTCGTGGTAGCGATACTTGGTCCCGAACCGTTGGGATCCGAGGGACTCCGAGAGGGCCCCGATCGAGGCGTATCCGTGGTTCTGGATCAGCACGACGATCAGTTTGATTCCCTCGGCGACCGCGGTGACCAACTCGGTGTGCATCATCAGGTACGAACCGTCACCGACCATCACGACGACGTCGCGGTCGTCCTGTTCGTGGAGGCTCGCGCGCTTCACGCCCAGACCGCCCGCGATCTCGTAGCCCATGCACGAGTAGGCGTACTCCACGTGGTAGCCGTACGGATCCTTGACGCGCCAGAGTTTGTGCAGGTCACCAGGCAGGGATCCCGCAGCGCAGATCACGACGTCGCGATCGTCCATCGCTTCGTTCACGGTCCCGATGATTTCGTTCTGGGAGGGAAGCGGCCGGTACCTCTCGGCGAACGCGGCGTCGGCAATCGAGTCCCACCGCTTCTTCTCTTCGGCGACGCGACCCGAGAGCTCCTCCGGGACGAGGATCCCCGAGACGGCGTCGTTCATCTTCACCAGTGCCTTGCGGGCATCGGCGACCACGGGAACCTGCGTTCCCTGCTTGTACGCGTCGAAGGAGGCCACGTTGATGTTGACGAAGGAGACCTCCGGATTCTGGAAAGCCGTCCGCGACGCGGTCGTGAAGTCCTCGTACCGCGTTCCGATCCCGATGATCAGGTCGGATTCGGCCACGAGAGCGTTGGAAGCAGTCGAACCGGTCGAACCCACAGCCCCCAGGCACAACGGGTGGTCCCAGTCCATGACGCCGACACCGGCCTGCGTGTACGCGACCGGGATGCCGGTGGACTCGGCGAACTGGCGCAGTTCGTTGACCGCGAAGGCATAGTGCACCCCGCCGCCGGCGATGATCACGGGCTTCTTCGCGGACCGGATCTTGACCATGGCCTCGCGGATGTCTTCGTCCTCGGCCTCGGGCCGGCGGATTCTCCACTCTCGCTCCGCCAGGAATTCCTGGGGAACATCGATGCGTTCGGCCTGGACGTCCTGGGGGAGGGCGATCGTCACGGCCCCCGTTTCGACCGGGTCGGTCAGCACCCGCAGGCCGTTGAGTAGCGCGGAGAACAATTGCTCCGGGCGCCACACGCGGTCGAAGTACCGTGAGACCGGCCGAAGCGTGTCATTGACGGTGACGTCATAGGCGTCGGGACGCTCGAGTTGCTGCAGGACCGGGTCCGTCGTCCGCGTGGCGAAGACGTCGGACGGGAACAGCAGTGCCGGCAGGCGATTGGTGGTCGCGAGCGCCGCGCCGGTCACGAGGTTGGTGGAACCGGGGCCGATGGAGGTGGTCGAACCGTAGGTTGCCCGACGCCTGGTATGACGGGCGTAACCGGTGGCCTGGTGAACCATCGCTTGCTCGTTCCGCCCCTGGTAATAGGGCATGATGCTGGGATCCTGGCCCTGGAACTGACGCAGGGCCTGGCCCACCCCGGCAACGTTGCCGTGACCGAAGATGCCGAACATGCCGGGAACGGTCCGCTCGCGGTACTCCTCGGACCCAATGCGATCCACGGTGTACTGCTGGCTCAGGAAGCGAACGAGCGCCTGCCCTACGGTCATGGTCTGAGCAGTCATGAGGCCCTCTCTTTCGCGCTCTGGTCTCGTCTGTCGCTCAGGAGCGACGCCGCGGTGGCAACGGCGCCTTCGACGTCGTCGTCCTCCGGGTACAGAAGTGTTCGACCCACCGTGAGGCCCTGGACGCCTGGTAGGGCGAGAGCGTCACGCCACGTCGAGAAGATCTCGTCGGGTGCGGCCGTCGGGTCTCCGCCCAGGAGCACCGTGGGGAGGGTGGTCGACGCCATCACGCGCTCCATGTCCTGGACCACCGGCAGCTTCATCCAGGTCCAGGCGCTCGAAGCGCCCAACGAGGACGCGATACCGACGGACTTGATCACGGCCTCCGTGCTGAGGTCGTTGGCGACCCCGCCGTTGCGAATGGTCGAGATGAAGGGCTCGACCATCGCGTACAGGCCGTTCTCGGCGAGATCGTTCACGGCATGTGCACTGGCCTCAAGGGTCGCGGTGGTGTTCTCGTCCCCATAGTGGATCCGGGTCAGCATTTTGCCGCCGTCGGCCCCGAGCCTTTTCAGGGTCTCCGCATTGTGGGCGGTGAAACGGTCGTCGATCTCGTTGACCAGTCCCGACAAGCCACCACGGTTCATGGAACCGAAGACGAGCTTGCCGTCGAGCGCGCCCAGCAGGAGCAGGTCGTCCAGCACGTCGGGAGAGGCCAGGACGCCGTCGACGTCGGGGTTCTGGAGCGCCGTTCGCAAACGATCGAGGAGGTCACGCCGGTCGGCCATGGCCTCATGATCGCCCCTGACTTTGAGGGCACCGCGGGCCGGATGGTCGGCGGCAACGATGAAGTTCTGCTTGCCGTAGACGACGCCGGGGTGGCGCGTCCGCGCATCGGCGGCCCGTTGCACGGCCTCGGGGTCTTCGAGACGAATCCGCGTGAGGTCTTCGTACCTGGTCGGATCGTCCGAGCCGATCTCGGGAGCGGGGAATCGGGGAATCCCGTGCCCGCGGTTGTTTTCGGTGCTCATGCCGCAAAACCCCTTCCGCGCTCGTTGAGCAGCCCCAGGACCTCGGCCGTGGACGGCATGTCCTCCGAGCAGGCGATGCGCGAGGCGACGATCGCGCCGGCAGCGTTCGCAAAGTCCAGCACGTTCTGCATGTCCCACCCGGAGAGGATCCCGTGGCAGAAGGCCCCACCGAAGGAGTCACCCGCTCCGAGCCCGTTGCGGGTCTCCACAGCGACCGGCTCCGAAATCACCGTCTCATTCGCGGTCTTGGCCATGACCCCCTTGGAGCCCATTTTCACGACGGCGATTTTGACGCCGGCGTCGAGCAACCGATCCGCCTGCTCTTCAGGGGATCCGTCCCCGACTGCGACCGCGCATTCCTCGCGGTTGCCGATCGCGATGGTCACGTACTTCAGGTTCTCCCGGACCTGTTCTGTGGCGTCCTCGATCGAATCCCAGAACATCGGCCGGTAGTCGAGATCCAGGACGGTGTGCTGGTCCTCCCCCAACTCTTCGCGAGGACGGGCCCGGTGCGCCTCGAGCTGAGCGGAACGGCTGGGGTCCTGACAGAGGCCCGTCACCGTGGACCAGAAGATACGGCTGTCCTTGACCGCCTGCACGTCGATCTCCTCCGGTTTGATCTGGAGATCCGGCGCGGTCGGGAACCGGCCGTAGAAGTAGAGCGGGAAGTCTTCCGGGGGTTTGATCGCACAGAACGTTGCCGGAGTCTGGAGTCCTGCCACGGGGGCGACATGGGCGTCATCGACGCCGTACCGACGCAGTTCGCGGTGGAGGTATTCACCGAAGGGGTCGTCCCCGGTACGGGTGATCACGGCCGGTTTCCGCCCGTGCTTCGCGGCGGCGACGGCCACGTTGGACGGCGAACCGCCCAAGTACTTGCCGAATGAGGTCACATCCTCCAGGCCCACTCCGATGTCGTTGGGATAGATGTCAACACTGATCCGTCCCATGGTGAGCAAGTCGTAGCTCATGAGCTGGCTAGTCCTTCCCGCGGTTCGTCTGCTACCGGAACGTCGGTCCGCTGTTGGACCAAACGCCCTCTTCGGCGCCTCGCCTCGGACCACCCATGGTGATCCGTCTTACTCATTACAGAGTGCCCTATGGACTTTGTCCTGTCAATGTTTTGTGCAGACAAAGTCCGTTGCTCAGTGTACCGTGACGTGACGGGGGTTACGTTCGCAGGGTCGACACTTCCCCGAGCCGCCCTCCTCGACCGCATCTTCTGCACGACCGCAAAGGAGCCCTCAATGAAAATCGGCGTCTACAACGCGATCCTCCACGACCTCTCCCTGGACGAAGCACTCGACGAAGTGGTGAAGCTCGGACTGGACGGCGTCGAGGTCAATTCCGGCGGCTTCCTCCCGCCGAATCACCTCCCGATCGACGAGATCCTCTCCTCTGATGCAGCCGCCAAGGACTACTTGAAACGATACGAGGACCGCGGGCTGGAGATCCTGGGGCTGAATTGCAACGGGAATCCGCTCAATCCTGACCCGGCCATCGGCCCCGACGACGCCGACGACATCCGGCGCTCGATCCGCGCGGCCGCCGCCTTGGGACAGAAGCGGGTCGTCACGATGTCGGGTCTACCGGGGTCGGACCCGGACGCCCACTACCCCGCATGGAACATCAACGCGTGGGGGTCGCGCGCCCTGGACTCGTTGGAGTGGCAGTGGGATCGGGCCAGCGAGTTCTGGACCGAGATCGACGAACTCGCCAGGCAGAACGACGTCAAAGTGGCGCTCGAACTCCACCCCCAGAACCTTGTCTTCAACCCGGCGACGGCTCGACGACTGGTGGATCGGATCGGAGCCACCAATATCGGCGTCGAGCTCGATGCCTCCCACCTCTTTTGGCAGCAAATGGACCCGGTTGCCTGCGTCCGGTGGCTGGGGCCGCTGGTCTACCACGCGGCCGCCAAGGACGTGCGGATCAACCGTGAAAACGCGGAAATCCACGGGGTCCTGGACGAACGGTTCCGCCGCCTCGGCCCCGAGGAACCCCGCACCCACATGGGCGGTGACGAATACGCCAATGAATGGCCGCAGGATTCCGCTTGGGACTTCGTGACCGTCGGCATCGGGCACGACGCCGACTACTGGGCCGAATTCCTGCGCGCGCTGGCCGAAACGGAAGAGGCCACGGGCGAGGAGATGTGCGTCAACATCGAGCACGAGGACACCTCGATGGGCGCCATCGAAGGCCTCGAACTCGCGTCCCGCACCCTGTTCGACGCGGCACAGCGAGCCGGCCTCCGCTGACGGGCAGGAGCCGGGTGCGGCGGTCGGTCGCTGGCGGGTCGCTGGCGAGTCGCTGGCGGGGGGGCCGGTCGGTTACTGGCAGGCGGGGTCGGCTGGTCGATTACCGACGGCCCGTGCCGGTCGGTCACTGACGGGCACGGGATCGGCCGATCTTCGCAGTAGAGAGTCGGCCCATCGCTGTCGAAATGTCGCCGCACCCGCAGCATCCCGCGTTAGGTGGGGGTTACCCGATTCGGTGCTGCCAACCGCCGTCAGGTGGCGGTTAAACCCCCACCTCACGGCAGATAACTCCACGTGATCGGGTAACCGCCACCCAACAAGCGACGTCATGCGCACGACGTCGGCGGGCAACCCACTCTCGATCGGGTAACCGCCACCGAACAGGCCTTCGCAAGCGCGCGACACCGACATCGGCCCTTTCGATACCCCCGCGAGGTGGCAATCCCGTGCGGAAGCCGGCGCGAGGTGGCAATCCCGTGCGAATTCTGTAGCCAAACTCGCTCAAATCTGCCACCTCGCGGAAGGAGGCTGCACAGAGTTGCCGCCTCGACCCTGAGGACCCCGTCCCAGGCACCCAGGCACCCAGGACCCGAGACGCCCAGAACCCGAGAGGCCCAGACTCCCACAACCCCAGAGCCCTCCCCAAGGGCCTCCCGCGAACCGACTATTTCTTGACGACGTAGATCTGGCCGGTGGTCACGTCTTCCTCCAGGCCCTCCAAAGTGCGCCCGCGGGTCTCAGGAACCTGCGTCCTCACAAAGATCAGAGCCACCAGGTTGATGCCGGCGAACAGGAAGAACACCACGGTGATCCCCAAGCTCGCGACCATCTGCGGGAAGAAGAGGGCCAACAGTCCGTTGGTCAACCACCCGAAGAAGACCGAGACGCCAATCGCGACGCCGCGCATGTGGAGGGGGAAGATTTCGGCCAACCAGACCCAGGCGGCGACATTGAGGAATGTCTGCATGGACGCCACGAAGGCCACGATCAGGAAAAGGAGGACCCAGGGACGGATGGGGTTGTCCTCCGGAATCCAGCGGGAGGAAACGCCGATGAGGGTGTGGCAGACCGTCGTCAGGGTCAGGCCCAGCGTGAATACGGTCCTCCGGTCGACCCGGTCCATCATGTACAGGGCGATGAATCCACCGATCACCGCGACGATTCCGGGAGCAATGTTGGCGATCAGCGCCGCATTTGCCCCGAATCCGGACTGGATCAGCACGATCTGGCCGTAGTACATGATCGAGTTGATGCCGGTCAGTTGTTGGGCCATGGCCACTCCGATACCGACCAGAAGGATCCGGAGCAACCACTTGTTGGCCAGGATCGCTCCGAGACCGGTGCGAGCCTCTCGCTCTTCTTCCGTGACATCCTCGACGTCGAGGATCTCGGCTTCCGCGCGACCCTCAGGCCGCACGGTTCGGAGGACTTCGAGTGCTTCCTGGTGACGTCCGCGATCGACCAACCAGCGAGGCGATTCGGGCATGCGGAGCATCCCGATGAACAGGCACACCGCGGGGATCGCACAGACCGCGAACATGTACCGCCAGACGTGGTCGAGGTGACCCAGGGTGCTCCCCAGAACCGCGTTGACGACGAAGGCCGAGAGTTGCCCGATGACGATGGCGACTTCGTTGCGCCCCGAGAGGGAGCCGCGAATTTCGTAGGGGGCGAGTTCGGCGAGGAACACCGGGACCACCGTGGAGGCGCCACCCACGGCGAGTCCGAGGCATACGCGGCCAGTGACCAGCAATCCCACGTTGGGGGTGAGGACGACGACGACCGTACCCAGGAAGAACAGCACGGCCAGGATGATGATGGTTTTGCGTCGTCCGATGGCATCAGAAATTCTGCCCCCGAAGAAGGCGCCGAAAGCGGCCGCGAAAACGAGCGAGCTCGTCGCGACCCCCTCCGTAAAGGCCGTGAGACCCAGTTCGTCCGCCATGGGACGCAGCGCCCCGTTGATGACCCCGGTGTCGTACCCGAAGAGCAGTCCACCGAAGCAGGCAACGACGGACATCAGCCCCAGACGTCGCCGGTACGGCCCGGGTGTCAGTGGGGGAAGATGGGCACTGGTGGTATCGGTTGCTGAGTTCGTCATCGGAGACTCCTTTGTCCGTTGTCTCGTCGGGGAAAGAATTCTCCCGAGTGACCGGCCGCTCTGGACGGCCTGGCGTTGCAGAACAACCTAGCGTGACTCAGCACACGTGTCTAGGGTTTGTCCTGACATCTGGACTTGTCGGGGTCACATACGACGCTCCTCAGAACAGCGCGATCTTCTCCGGTGCGGGGAAAATCTCGTCCAGCTCCGCCAGGTCGTCGTCGCCCGGAATCCACGACGTCGCCGCAGCGTTGGTGCGCACCTGCTCGGCCGACGTCGCCCCGGCGATGACCGAAGCAACCTGCGGGCGGGATGCCAACCACGAGAACGCAACGTCCAGCGGACTCAGATCGCGTTCCGCGGCGAAGGCAACGAAACGCTCGATCTGGTCCCAGTCGGTCGATTCGAGCAGACCCGGCTTCGAGTGTGACAGCCTCGACCCGTCCGGTGCTGTCCCATGGCGGTATTTGCCGGTCAGCAGACCATTGGCCAGCGGGAAGTAAGGAAGAACGCCGATTCCGAAGCGCTGGGCAGCGGGCAGAACCTCGAGTTCTGCCCGGCGGTCGAGCAGGTTGTAGTGGTTCTCGGCCGCGACGTAGCGGGTCGCTCCCGTCTCGGAAGCCAGGTGGTCGGCGTCGGCGATCTGCCACCCGGCATGGTTGGACGTCCCGATGTAACGAACCTTGCCGGCGCGGACGACATCGTCGAGGGCCGCGAGGGTCTCCTCGGGAGGAGTCACCCCGTCGGGCGTGTGATAAAAGTACAGGTCGATGTGGTCGCGCCCCAAACGCTCGAGGGAGGCGTCCAGGGCCCTGTTGATGTAACGGCGCGAACCTCGCGCACCGTGGTCGGCACCGTTGGTGCCCTTCATGTCCATCCCGAATTTGGAGACCACGACGACGTCGTCCGCGGCCTTCCCCAGACCGCGCAGGGCCTGGCCGAACATCCGCTCCGAGGTCCCGGGCTCCTTGCCGTAGACATCGGCGACGTCGAACAGCGTGATGCCCGAGTCGACCGCCGCCGAGACGACCGAGTCGGTGCCTTCCTGCGTCTCGGTCGGGGTGCCTGCACGCCCGAAGTTGTTGCACCCCAGCCCCACGGAGGAGACCATGAGTCCCGAATTGCCCAGTGAACGATATTCCGGAGTAGAAGTCATGCGTCCACACTAGATGCCGGGCAGGTGGGGCGGAAACGCCAAGCCTTCCCGAGAACAGACGCTTGCGGACTCCGACCCGTCAGGTGGCGGGGTGATCGGTGAAGAAGTCCCAGATCAGGTCCGTCGCGTGCAGGTCCGGGGTGTTTCTCCCCTGGCCCACGTGCACGGGAGCACCCGGCCAGGTGTGCCCGCCGCCGTCGATGCGATACTGCTGGACTTCCGTGTCGGAACGGCATTTCTGGTCGTACAGCCGGTGTTCGACCCCGTCCACGGGGTGGTCGACCTCGGCGTCGCGAGAACACCCGTTCCGGACCACCCACTCGTCCACGAAGTCCTCGGCCGAAAGGTACTGGCCGCCCTTGCCGTCGCCGCCACGATAGGTCATGACGCCGTCCTCGGTTCCGTGGAATTCCATGAACGGCTCCGGGGAGGCCTTTTGGCACCCGTCTCGCGTGCCCTCGTAGTAGGCTCCCGCGACGGAGGCGAACGCGGAGATGCGGTCCGACATGCGGCAGGCCAGCAGGTTGACGAATCCGCCCCCATTGGAGAACCCGGCCGCGAAGACTTGGTCCTTGTCCACGCACAGGTCCGATTCGACCCGGTCGAGGATGTCCTCCGTGAACTTCACGTCGTCGGTCTTCGGCGAATAGCCGGCTCCCTGCCAGGCCGTTCCCTGACCACCGTCGAGGCCCTGCGGGTAGACCGCGATGGCCGGTTTGTCGGAGAAGCCGGAGAGCTGCTTCATGGTGTCGGAGTGCTCGTACATGCCGTGGAAGGCCAGCACGACCGGCGACTGGGCATCCGCCTGGTAGCCCTCGGGCGTCGTGACCTGGTACATCCGGTGTTTCCCGCCAGATTCGATGGGCACGGTCCACGATTCCCCGGCCCGCATGGTACTGGCCCCGCAGCCCCCGGTCTTCCCCGAGTCCTTGCCGCCCGACGATTCAGCCTCGGAGGACGAGGCGGAACCGCTCGCTCCGGAACCGCTTCCTTCGCCGTCGACGTCGGGCGCCGAACAGGCAACCAGGCCGAGACCAAGCACGGCCACGGCACCGAGTGCACGGTTGGTTTTCTTCACGGAGGACCACGACCTTGCGGTGTTGGGGTTGTCGATGCTCGGGACTCTTCATCAATAGCACGCCACGGCCCGGGGTCAACCACCTGACCCTTCTGCTGTCTTCGTTGCCGACCAGGCACGACGCACCGGACCCCGGGTGGACTAGAATCGGTACGAGCGTCGGAGCTGCCGGAGACGGCGAGTGCGACGCTCAATCTTTTTGAGGCGGCCGCATCGGATCACGCCGGGCCCCGAGAGGGGGCCGGTCGGCGTCGGGACCGGACACCCCAAACCCACCCATTGAGAGAGTATCTACGGATTTTCACGAATGACTTCTGAGAACACCGCGGCTCCCCGCCCCCCCCCCCCCCCCCCCCACCGCTTAGACTCCGTCGTGAACATAAACGAGCGCGGATCGCCCCTAGCA
>JAKDJD010000042.1 GCA_030454085.1 Kocuria sp. | reverse complement strand
CCCGGGCTAGACTCCGCGGCCAGGCGTCAGAATGTCGTGCGGATCGAGTGCGGCTTTGAGGGCTCGTTGCGCGCGGAGGGTCGGCTCGTCGAATTGGAGGGGCAGTTCGCGATACTTGATGGATCCGATGCCGTGTTCCCCGGTGATCACGCCGCCCAGGCTGATCGCGAGTTCGGTGATGCGGTCCACGATCTTCTCGGCCGCGGCGCGGTCTTCGGGTGTTTCGTCGGATTCGACAGCCGGATGCAGGTTGCCGTCGCCGGCGTGGGCAAGGATGGAGACTCCGCGGCCCGCTTCTTCGGAAATGGCCTGCACACCCCGCATCATCTCCACGAGATTCCCGACCGGGACCCCGACGTCGCAATGGACCGCGTAGCGGCCCGCCATGAGCGCGCCGTTGGCAATCCTCCGAGCCTCGAGCAGGTCGCTGCCTTCCTCGATCCGGGTCACGGTGGCGCCCATGTGTTCGCACGCGGCGACCAAGATCTCCGCGTCCCGCTGCCCCGTCGGGCCCACCGTCTGCCCGAGGAGCAGGGCCGCTTCGGGCTGCGGAAGACCGCTGGGTTCGAAGTCCTCGATGAGGCGCGCACAGATCGCATCGATCAGTTCGAGCACCTCCGGCCGCGGATTCGAGGAAACGATCGAGGTTACGGCACGACCGGCCGCCTCGATGGTGTCAAAGCTCGCGCAGAACGTCCTCGGGGTTCCTTCCGGAACCGGTTTGAGCCGAACGGTCGCCCGGGTGATGACACCCAGTGTGCCCTCCGAGCCCACGAAGAGCGGTGTCATGTTGAGCCCGGTCGCGTTCTTGATGGTTCTTGCCCCGGTATGGATGATGCTGCCATCGGCCAGAACGACTTCCAGCGCCGCGACCGAGGCTTCCGTGGTCCCGTGGGCGATGCACCGGAGGCCGCCTGCGTCGGTCGCGATGTTGCCTCCCACCGTGGACAGGTGGACGCTCGCCGGGTCCGGGGCGAAGAACAGGCCGTGCTTCCGGGCGTGCTCGTCCAGGTCGGAGGTGATGACTCCGGGCTCGACGTCGGCCAATCGGTTCTCCACGTCGATGTCCAGCACGCGATTCATCGCCTCAAGAGACACCACGAGTCCACCGGGGTAGGACACCGCGCCACCCGACAGCCCCGAACCGCCGCCCCGGACCGACACCGGGGTCTTCGTCTCGTTCGCCCAAGCCAGGGCAACCGAGACGTCGTCGGCGGATTCCGCGAGGACGACCCCGAGAGGCTGGCCCTCGGCCACGGCCAATGACCGGTCCCCCGAGAAGTCACGGAGCGCCTCAGCAGACGTGAGGAATCGACTCCCCAGGCGTTGCCTCAATGGATCGACGATGGGGGTGGCTGTGTGCGAGGTCGTCATTGGCCCTCTCCTCAATGCTCGGAGCCGCGGGGTACCCTCGCCGGGCGCCCCGCGGCGGGGTGTTCTAGAACTCTCCCGTCGGGTGGAGCAGCGTCCGGACGGCCACCGAAAGGGTCGCCAGATCGACGGGCCGCGAGCCGCCCGAGTAGCCCTGGATCTCGAGGTTCATCTCGTCGGTCAGACGCGCGATACTCGGAGCATAGGCCGGGTGCTCGTTCTCCCACTGGAGAAGAGCCGACCGCGCCTCGGCCGGATCCTGGGGCATGTCGGAAGTCGGAAGGTCCTTGAGCACACGCTTCGTGAACTCCTCGCTGGCCTTGTACAGGTCGGACCTCAGGGAGGCTCGCGCGATGGATTCCCACCGACCGACCCGGGGCAACTCCGTCACCGCGGCCAACAGCTCGTGGACCGCGTACCTGTCCACCACCGCAAAGTACATCAGCGCCGCCTGGCGGGGCGCCAGTCCTGACTCCTCGGCGACGACGCCGACATCCAGCAGGGTCAGGGACTCCCACAGCTGCGCCCAGGTGCGGGACAGTTCATCGGGCAGACCCCATTCCTCGGCCTGTTCGAGACGCCGGCGGATCGAGGCCTCTGACTTCTGCCCGACCAGGCTCGCGACGTCGTCCCGCAGCGCCACGCCGGGAGCGAGCTCCTCGATGGCGTCGGCGATGACGTCTCCGCCCTTGGACTCGTCCTTGCGGGCGACGACGCCGTGGCGGATGGCCCACCCCACGGCACGGTCGGTGAACCGCTGGATGTCCTGGATAACGGTCCGCCAGGCCTCGGGGTCAGCGTCGGCCGGAATGTCCCGGTGGAGCTTCCGGAGTCTCCTCAGGTCGAACAGTTCCCGGATCACGAGGAAGGCGCGGGCGACCGTCAGGACGGACGCACCGGTTTCCTCCATGACGCGGTAGGCGAAGACGATGCCCGCGGTATCCACGATCTCGTTGGCCACGCGCGTGCAGATGATCTCGCGTCGCAACGGGTGCTCCCCGAAGTACTCGGCAAACCGTTCCGTGACGGGCTGCGGGAAGTACTCGCGGAGGACTTCCTCCAACCAGGGGTCGTCGCCGAATCCTGCGTCCAGGAGTGCGTGGGTCAGCTCGATCTTGGAATAGGCCGTCATCACGGACAGTTCCGGGCTGGTCAGCTTCTCCCCGTTCTCACGGCGCTTCCTGAGTTCCTTGTCCGAAGGCAGGAACTCGACCTCACGGTTGAGGTCAGCATGCTCTTCGAGGAAATGGATGAATCGGGAGGCGCTACTGTTGGTCGGCCGAGTCCCGAGCCGTTCGGCGTGGAGCAGAATGTTCTGGTCCCGATTGCTGCACAGAACCATGTCGGAGACTTCTTCGACCTGCTCCTCGATGAATCCGGCCCGTTCCTCACGGTCGATGTGACCGTGCTCGATCAAACGGTCCACCAGAATCTTGAGGTTGACTTCCCGGTCGGAGGTCTCGACGCCGGCCGAATTGTCGACCGCATCCGTATTGACCAGGACCCCATTCTTGGCGGCCTCGATCCTGGCCCGCTGAGTCAGGCCGAGGTTTCCGCCTTCGCCGACGACCTTGGCCCTGAGCTCGGAAGCATCGATCCGCAGCGGGTCGTTGTCCTTGTCTCCCGCGTCCTGATGGGTTTCGGCGGTTGCCTTGACGTAGGTTCCCGCCCCTCCCGTGTACAGCAGATCCACCGGGGCGCGCAGTATTTCCGACACGAGTTCGGCGGGTGAGAGCCGCTCGACCTCGTCCTTCAGACCGAGGGCCTCCCGGACCTGCGGTGTGATGGCGACCGACTTGTCGCTTCGCTTGTAGATCCCGCCACCTTCGGAGATGAGCGACGTGTCGTAGTCCGTCCAGTACGGCCGGGGAAGATCGAACAACCGACGACGTTCGGCATAGGACTTCGCCACATCGGGATCGGGATCCAGGAAAATATGGCGGCTGTCGAAGGCCGCGACCAGCTTGGTGTGTTCCGACAGGAGCATGCCGTTCCCGAACACGTCTCCGGCCATACCGCCGATGCCGATGGCCGTGAAGTCCTCACTCTGGCAGTCGACCCCGAGGGATGCGAAGTGCCGTTTGACGGACTCCCAAGCGCCCTTGGCGGTGATGCCCATGTCCTTGTGATCGAAGCCCACCGAACCACCCGACGCGAAGGCATCCCCCAGCCAGAAACCGTTCTCTTGCGAGATCGAGTTGGCGAAGTCGGAGAAAGTCGCCGTGCCCTTGTCCGCCGCGACCACGAGGTAGTGGTCGGGCTCGTCCAGCACGACCACGCCCTCCGGGGAGACCACTTCGTGCTCGCCCTTGTCCGTGGTCACCAGGTTGTCGGTGACGTCCAGCAGGGATTGGATGAACAGCCTGTAGGACTCTTCGCCCTCCCTCTGGTAACCCTCCGGGTCCTCATCGCGGCCCGGGGCATTCTTCGGGAAGAAGCCACCCTTGGCGCCGGTCGGGATGATCACGGAGTTCTTGGTCATTTGGGCCTTGACCAGGCCCAGGATCTCCGTGCGGAAGTCGTTGCGACGGTCGGACCACCTCAACCCGCCGCGAGCTACCTTGCCGAACCTCAGATGGACGCCCTCGACGCGCGGCGCATAGACCCAGATCTCGAAGGCCGGTCGCGGCAGTGGCGCCTCCTCGATCTTCCGAGGCAACAACTTGAGGGCAATAGTTTCTTTGCCGAGGTACGCGTTGGTGCGGACCGTGGCGGACACGACCTCCGTCATCGTCCGCAGGAACCGGTCCTGAGAGAGATCGGCGACGTCGTCGAGAGCCGCGCGGATCTCTCCCCGGACTTCCTCCTGCTTTTCGCGGCGCCGCTCGGCCGATGCCCCGTGCTCCCACTCGGGATCGAAGCCCACGCGGAACAGCTGCACGAGCAACTTGGTCACTGGCGCATTCTGGACCAAGGCGTCCGCCATGAAGGGTCGGCTGTACTCGGTTCCGAGCTGCAACAGGTACCGGCAGTATGCACGCAGCACGGCGACGGTTCGCCACGGCAGGGACTCGAACAGAACCAGCCGGTTGGCGGAACCGGGTTCAGCACGCCCGGCGAGCACCGCGCACAGAGCGTCCTCGGCCAGGGGAAGGACTTCGTCGATGTCCACGCCCTCGGGGAACACGACCCCGAAATCGTAGAGGGCGAACGTTGCGCCGTCCTTGGTGTGCACGTCGTAGGGAATCTGGTCGACCACGTGGAGCCCCAGATTCTGCAGAATCGGCAGGAGATCGGACAGGGCTCGAGGCTCACGCAGGTAGACCCGAAGGCGAACTTCCTTCCCGGCGATCCTGTTCTGGTCGTCGTCCGTCGAAGGGCGGAACAGTCGGGTCGCGGCAGGACGATCGGGGCCCGCTTCCGCGAGGTCCCTCAAGATCGAGGCATCGACCTGCTCCTCCGGGAGCTCGTACCGCACGCGTTCGACGGTGGTTTCGGTCTTCTCCTGGTGAGCCATCCGACTCCCCCTTCCCTCCGGTCTTCGGCCATGGGCATGGCTCAAGTTACTTTTTCCCAAGGGTAGGACCCGTGACGGTCTGCTGAGGATCTCAGCCCAGGATGTGGAAAAACGTTACGCACGCTCAGGGATGGTCTACGAGGGGGCGGACGTCTCACGCGGGCCCGTTGGTGAGCTCGGATGCTCCCGTTGGCCCGGTGCATTTCATGACGTCGTCACCGGCTCCGGTGACGGGTCACACGGAGCAATATAGGGTGGGAACGACGTCGATCCGGAGGATGTATGAGCGAAGAAGCCAAGGACCGTGACTGGGCCTCCCGCACCGTCCTCCCTGGCGGTTCCGAGCCGGACCCCCGGTTCACCCTCGCCAACGAGCGGACTTTTCTCGCGTGGATCCGGACTTCTCTGGCCTTTCTGGCCGGAGGCATCGCCCTGGAGACCATTGGCGACGGCGTCTTTCCCGAAGGGATCCACCGCGCTCTGTCGATCCTGGTCATTGCCATCGCATTCCTGATCAGCCTGGGTGCCGCCGTTCGGTGGTGGCAGACCGAGAATCGGCTTCGACGAGGTAGGCCTCTGACCCTGCCCCTGATTGTTCCGTTACTGAGCCTGGGAGGCGCGGTGGCGGCCTGCCTGATTCTCGGGATGGTCCTGGGGTGAGCGTTCACGACCGTCTCGACGCCCCGGCGGACGCCGGCCTGCAACCGGAGCGGACGGTCCTCGCTTGGGGTCGGACGCTTCTCGCTGTCGGCGTCGTCGGCGCCGGATTCCTGCGGTGGCTGCCTCACTTCGGCTGGTGGGTGGTCTTTCTGACCGTTCTCGCGTGGCTCATTGCCGCCGCGATCCACGCAACCCAACGACGTCGCTACGGCCGCCACTCCCGCGGGGTGCGCCACGGGAGCCTGTCGGCGGACCCGGTCGCCGTGCTCTCGACCGCCGCGGCCGTCGCGGGCCTGTCGCTCACCGGCATCGCGATCGTGGTGATCACGCGCGGCTGATCCGGACGCCGGGGTTGCGTTCCCGTGCGTCCCTCACGCCGAGGGGGCAGTTTGGGGAGCCCATCGCGAAGATTCGGTCCCCCAACTGCCCCCCCTCGTGAGGCTTGCCGCCCGAGGCGCTAGATCAGGCCGCGCAGGGTGCGCACCGCGACCGAGAGGGTCGACATGCGCGGCGCGGATTCCGCTCCCAGTTCCTGGTCCAGTTCGCCCATGAGGCGCTCGATCCGCGAGGAATGCACCGGGTGCTCGCCCTCCCACGCATCCACGAGTTTCCTCGCCGCGACGGAGTCCGCGGGCCACGACGACGCGGCACCCCCTCCGAGTTCTCCCTGGGTGACTTCCCGGGACACCGTGACCGTGAGCGCCGCGACCGTCTCGTACAGGTCCGACCGCAACGATGAACGCGCCAGGGTCTCCCACCGGTCCTCACGCGACAATTTGGAGACGGCGACGAGCAGCCGGTCGACGTCAAACCGGTCCGAGAGGGCGTAGTACAGCAGCGCGGACTCGCGGAGATCGCACTCGGTCTCCTCGTTGAGGGTCGCGATGTCCATGAGCGGGTACACGTCCAGCAACCGAGCCCAGCGGGCGGCAAAGTCCGAGGGGATCCCCCAGGACAGCGCCTGCTCCTCGCGCTCGTCCAGGCGCTTCCGGGCGCTCGAACCGAGCAGCTCGGGGACCTCCGGAGCGAGCGCGAGCGCCGGAGCGTACCGGTCGATCACGGCCTTGATCTGCAGGTTCTCCGGAACCTCGGTGCGCAGGTCGCCGGTTGCCAACGAGCCTTCGTTGATCAGCCAGCGGGTCGCGCGGTCGACGACGCGCTGGATCTCCCGTGCCATGGAGCGCCAGGCGGTCGGCTCGATGTTCGCCGGCAGTTCCCGGTGGGCCGCCATGAGATCACGGATGTCGAAGAGCTCGCGGGTCACCAGGAAAGCGCTGGCCACCGTCGCCACGGAGGCGCCGGTTTCTTCGACCGCCCGGTAGGCGTAGGTGATCCCGGCCAGGTCGACCATCTCGTTGGCGACTCGGGTGCAGATGATCTCCCGACGCAGCGGGTGATCGTCCAGCTGATCGCCGAACCGTGCGGTCACGGCCTCCGGGAAGTACTCGTCCAGGATCCGCGAGAGCCACGGATCGTTGCCGAATCCACTGCTGAGCAACGAGTCGGAAATGTCGATCTTGACGTATGCGGTGAGCACGGCCAGTTCCGGCCCGGTGAGCCCCCAGCCCTCGGCGACGCGTTCTTCCAGCTCGTCGTCGGTCGGAAGGAACTCGATCGCGCGGTTGAGCCCTGCGGCTTCCTCGAGATGATCCATGAGGCGGGCGGCGGTCGCCGTCGTGGGCATGGTGCCCATGCGCTCTGCCTGCAACAACCCGTTCTGCTCCCGGTTGGTCTCCAGAACAAGGCTCCGGACGGCGTCGGTTTGGGCCTCGATGAACGAGGCGCGCTCACCGGGGTCCAACAATCCGCGGGAGACCAGGCGGTCGACCATGATCTTGATGTTGACCTCGCGGTCGGAGGTCTCGACGCCGGCCGAGTTGTCGATCGCGTCCGTGTTGACCAGAACACCCTGGCGAGCGGCCTCGATACGTCCGAGCTGGGTCAGACCCAGGTTGCCGCCCTCACCGATCACGCGGGCCCGGATATCGGCACCGTTGACACGGAGAACGTCGTTCGCCTTGTCCCCGACCTGCGCATTCGTTTCGGTCGACGCCTTGATGTAGGTGCCGATGCCCCCGTTGTAGACCAGGTCCACCGGGGCCTTGAGGATGGCAGAGACCAGCTCGGCCGGGGCGAGATGAGTGACCCTGTCGTCCAGTCCCAGGACCTTGCGGATCTCCGGGGTCAGGGAGATGGACTTCTCTGACCGGGAAAAGACCCCGCCTCCTTCGGAAATCAGAGACCTGTCGTAATCCTGCCACGAGGAGCGCGGCAGGTCGTAGAGCCGTTGACGCTCGGCGAAGGACGATGCCGCGTCGGGCGTCGGGTCGATGAAGATGTCCCGGTGGTCGAAAGCGGCGACCAGGAGCGTGTGTTCCGAGCGCAGCATCCCGTTGCCGAAGACGTCACCGGACATGTCGCCGATGCCTGCGGCCGTGAATTCCTCGTTCTGGCAGTCGATGCCCAGCTCCGCGAAATGCCTCTTGACCGATTCCCACGCCCCACGGGCGGTGATGCCCATGGCCTTGTGGTCGTAGCCCACGGAACCGCCCGAGGCGAACGCGTCACCGAGCCAGAACCCGTATTCCTGCGAGATCGAGTTCGCGAGGTCCGAGAACGCCGCGGTGCCCTTGTCGGCGGCAACCACGAGGTAGGTGTCGTCGCCGTCCAGTGCGACGACGCCCTCCGGCGTCACGACCGATTCCTCCCCATTCTCCGAGGTCACCAGGTTGTCGGTGACGTCCAGGAGCGAACGGATGAACAGGCTGTACGCGGCCCGCCCCTCGGTCATCCACGCTTCGCGGTCCGCCGCGGGATCGGGCAGCTGCTTGGCGAAGAAGCCGCCCTTGGCTCCGGTCGGGATAATGACGGCGTTCTTGACCATCTGGGCCTTGACCAGGCCGAGCACCTCGGTCCTGAAGTCCTCCCGACGATCCGACCAGCGCAGACCACCGCGGGCGATGTCGCCGAAACGGAGATGCACGCCCTCGACTCGGGGCGAGTAGACCCAGATCTCGTACTTGGGCCGCGGCAGTGGGGCCGAAGTGATCTGTTGGGGCATGAGCTTGAAGGCGATCGCCGGACCCTGCTGGTACGCGTTGGTCCGGACGGTCGCCGCCACGACCTCCGCCAGGGCTCGGAGCATCTTGTCGGCGTCGAGCGTGGGCACTTCGTTCAGGGCCGACTCGATTTCCTCCGTGATCTCGGCGCGCCGTGCCTTGCGCTGGTCAACGGTCTCCTCCGTGGACGGATCGAAGCTCGACTCGAAGAGCCGCACCACCAGGCGTGTGACTCGGGGGTTGGCCAGGAGCGTGTCCGCCATGAAGGCGTGGGACAGTCCCGTCCCCAGCTGAACCAGGTACCGCACGTATGCGCGCAGCACGGCCACCGTGTGCCACGGAAGCTTCTCGGCGAGCACCAAGCGGTCCAGAGAATCGGACTCGGCGCGCCCGGAGAGCACGGCGCACAGGGCGTCCTCGTAGAGCCCTCCGATGTCCTCGGGGTCCACGCCGGCCGGGAACGTCACCCCGAAGTCGTACAGGAGGAAGTCGCTCCCGTCCGCGGTCGAGAGGTCGTAGGGCTTCTGGTCGATCACGGTGAGCCCGAGATTCTGCATGATCGGCAGGAGCTCGGTCAGCGTCTTCGGTTCGCGCAGGTACGTCTTGAGGCGGTATTCCTTCTCGACGCCGTTGCCGTCCGATTCCGCGCGAGGCCGGCGAATGCGCACGGCGGCCGGGCGTTCCGGACCGGAGGACTCGAGGGACTCGAAGATCCCGGCGTCGGCGACGGCCTCGGAAATTTCGTAGTCGGCACGGTAAGTGACCGGGGCGGCGTCCAACCAGCGCTTGGCGATGGCCGCACCCGGACCTCCCAGGGCCGCTTCGAGAGATTCGGGCCAGGAGCGGGTAGCGTCCTGCAGCTTCTTCTCGAGCTCGGCAACGTCGATGTCCGGGATCTGGTTCGGCTCGGACAGGCGCAGGCGCAGGAAGAGGCGTGCGAGGGCCGACGCCGAGTGCTTGACCTCGAAGTCGATCGACGCCAGATTCATGGCTTCGCGGAGAACGTTCTCGATGCGGATGCGAACGCCCGTGTTGTACCGGTCGCGGGGCAGGAACACGACGGCGGAGACGAAGCGCCCGAATTCGTCCGGACGGAGGAACAGCCTGGTGCGGCGTCGTTCCTCGAGCCCGATGATCCCGGCGAAGGTCTCCGTGAGGGAGTCCTGGTCGGCTTGGAGCATCTCGAGGCGCGGGTAGTCCTCGATCATGCCCGTGAGCGTCTTGTCCGAGTGCGATCCGGGCTGGAACCCCAGCCGGTTCCGGATCACCCGGGCCCTCTCACGCATCAGAGGAGCCTCCGTGGCCGGCAGGGAGTAGGCCTGGAGGGAGAACAGTCCCAGGATCACGTATTCGCCGACGACGCGTCCGTTCGCATCGAAGTCGCGAATCCCGATGTAATCCAGGTATTCGTGCCGGTGGATCGTCGACCGGGAATTCGCCTTGGTCACGTAGACGATCTTGGAGTCGCGCGCATTGTCCTGCGAGAGTCCCGTGAGGTGCTTGACCCGGTGGTGGACCGATTCCTCGGCGTCGTCGTGCTGATCGGAGAGAATGCCGAGACCCGTACCCGGCCGGTCGGAGATTGTCAGGCCGTCGGGGCCGTCCTTGAGGTCGCGTTCCTTGTACCCGAAGAACAAGAAATTGTCCCGAGCGACCCAGTTCAGGAACTCCTGGACCACCTTGGGGTGCTCCGCCGCATCGGGGGTGTTCTGGGAATTCTCCCGACCGGGTTCCGGCAGGTTGCCGACCCGTTCGGAGAGGTTCAGGACCTTGTCGCGCACGGCTTCCGCGTCGGCATCGGCATGGCGGGCATCCCGCAGAACGGATCTCACGCTCTCGACGACGTTCTGCGCCGTGGCTTCGTCATCGCACCCGATCAGTTCCACGGAAATCCAGGATTCGATCGCGCTCTCGCGACCTGCGGCGGACCCCAGGCTGGGCAACACAGCGGTGTCACCGCTGGCCACCTGCTGTTTGAGGTTCAGACCCCGCAAGCTCTCGATCACGCCCGTCTCCTTGTTCCTGTGGACCAGGAACAAGGGGTGGAACAGTGCGTTCGAGCCGCCGTAGGAAGCCGCGATCTCCGCGGTGATCGAGGAGACGAGAAACGGCATGTCGTCGGTGACGACCATGAGGATCCATGAGGCTCCGTGGTGGATGACCTCGATGTTGGTGCCGTGCGGTTCGCGGGTCTCGGCGAGTTTCCGGTGCAGTTCCGCCCGTTCGACCAGCTCGGCCTCGCTGAACTCGGCCACATCGTCTCGGGTTGCGTGCTGATAGTACGTGGAGATCCAGGACTCTCCGTCCCCTCCGTCGGCTCCGTGCGTCCCGTTCGAGCCGGTGGGGCTCGTGGACTCAGGTTCGGTGGGATCGGACTGCTGGTTTAAGGGCACGTCAATTACCTTCCTCAGAAGACTGGACCACCTCGTTGTGGTCGTCTTTACCTGACCAAGGATACTCATCCCGCCTCCGGAAATTCAGCCTGGCCGGGGGCGAGTTTTGCTCTGGGCAACATTTGTTGCCACATCCGGATGAACGGTCTGCCCGAGGGGCGTCGCGTGCCCCCCCCCTACGCCCCAACGCCTCACGAACGACCGGCGGTCACCTCTCTAGACTGGTCGGATGAGCGCAGCAGCATTGGCCATGGTTCTCTCTGCCGCGGTGCTCCACGCCGTGTGGAATCTCGCCGCGAAGGCGAAGCATGGTGATTCGTACACCTTCGTCTGGTGGTATGCGGTGGTCACGGCCCTTGTCACGGCACCGGTCGGGATCGTGTGCGTCGTCCAGCAAGGCGGCTGGTCCGTCTACGGTCCCGCACTCGTCTGGGCGCCGGCGGTCTCGGCCGTCATCCACATCGGCTACAACCTCGCGCTCCAGACCGGGTACGATCGCGCCCCGCTCAGCGTGGTCTATCCCGCCGCCCGCGGAACGGGGCCGATACTGACGATGATCGTCGCCGTCGCCTTCTTGTCCGAGCGGCCCGGGTGGTGGGCGCTGGCGGGTGCGCTCGTGATCGTTGGCGGAATCGTGGTGACGGCCGCCCCAGGCAGGGACCCGGGGGCCATGGACGGGTCGCGACTGCTCGCCGGCCTCGGCTGGGGGATCCTCACTGGGGCGTTCATTGCCGGTTACACCCTGTGGGACGACCATTCCGTCACCGCCCTGGCACAATCGCCCATCCCGTATTTTTCTCTGTCCGCGGTCTACCAGGCGCTTTTCATGACCTGTGGGCTGAATAGTTCGCGTCGTCGTCTCATGAGAGATTCGGTGAAGACGAACTGGCCCGTGATCGTCAGCATCGGAGTCCTATCGCCGGCGGCCTACATCCTCGTGCTGACCGCAATGCAGAGCGAACCCGTTTCCTTGGTTGCGCCTTTGAGGGAGACGAGCATCGTGGTCGGTTCGTTGCTTGCTTGGGTGGTCTTCAAGGAATCCCGACCGGGACGGCGCCTGCTCGGGGCGCTGCTGGTCGTAGCCGGCGTCGCCCTGATCGGTGGTTGAGGCAAGGACGACGACCGCCGCGCCCGACTGCCCACGCCGACCAACACCCGGCGGTGGCTAGGATAAACAATGTGGTGGCACGTGAATTCGATGACTCGATCGACGTCGAGAAAGAAGACCTCCGGAAGAATCCGGAGTTGTACCGCATCGGTCGGGGCGAGCAGGGGGTTCTGAAGGTCGAACCCTACAAGTCCGAGATCCTCCCCCATTGGAAATTCGCGACGCCCCAGGATGCCGAGCGATCCAGCTCAACCATCCTCGGCATGTTCGAGGACTACCTCGAGCAGGAGGACATCGTCGGTGCGGACATGGCCCGCAAGTTCCTGCAGATGGGATACACCAGGTCCCGGCGCTACGCCAAGTATCCCGGCGGAAAGAAGTACAAGGGTCCCGTGCCAGCGGACAAGAAGGGCGTCAGCGGAGCGCATGGTCGTGAGCAGCGGGAAGCCTCTCCTGAGGACCCGGAGAAGGCGGAGTCGGCGCGCATATTCAAGAAGGCATGGGACACGGCCCGAACCAACGAAAAGTACCAACGACTCCGGAAGGCGCACCGGGAAACCTATGGATGACCGAGTTCTGGCGGCGGCCGGGGCGTTCTGGGGCGGCCGAGGCCGGGACGCTGATGGCGACGGGGCCGGGACGCTGGCGGCGGCCGGGGCCGGAGGGCGTTGACGATCTAGGCGCCTGAGTACGTCCGGCGTCCGAGCATCCCGCCCCGGGCGTCCGAGTGAGGTGGCGGTTCCCCGATTCGGCAGATGTTTCCGCCGTTAGGTGGGGGTTAAAGCTCCACCTAACGGCGGAAAACTCCTCGCAATCGGGCAACCGCCACCCAACCAAACCGCGCAACCGACTCTCAGGGCCACGATGTCGCCGGCAACCCCCGCCCAATCGGGTAACCGCCACCTCACGGAACCGTGGCCGCGCACGACGTCGTCGGCACCCCCTCGAGGCGGCAATTTTGTGCACCTGCACCTGCGTCTGCGCTTGGCACCTGCACCTGGTACCCCGCACCCTCCCGCGAAGTGGCGCGTTTGTGCGGTTTTGCCCGCGAATTCTGCACGAGACTGCCACCTCGCCGGTCGCATGCGGGCGTGCGGGCGAGCGCCGCCTTACTCGGGGCGGTATTTCCGCGACGCCACGACCATGCCGGCCAGGTGGATCGCGAACCCGCAGGCCGGTCCCACGTAGAGGGCGATGATCGTGCGCGGCACGAGCCCCACCGGCAGGAACAGCAGGCCGATGGCGATCGCGGCGGCCACGACCCAGCCCAAGATGTAGATGCGGTGCGCGTTGAGGGCCAGGATGGCCGTCCCGGAGAGGACCAGCAAAGCCATGATCGCCGAACCGAAGGTCAGGGTACCCAGCAACCATCCGTGGATGACGTCGTGATACGCGGCCGCTTCCTCCGGCTTGGGACCATAGATGAGGAAAAACAGCCACGGCCCGATGATCCAGGCCAGAATCGCCCCGAAGAGACCGATCCCCAGTAGCGCCGCCGACGGTTTGAGCATCGCGGCCACGGGACGATGCCGCTGTTTGAGGAAAGCCGAAATGGCGACACCCTGGAAGGCCTGCAACGGGATCATGATCGGCGAGCGCGTAATGGAGATCGCGAGGATCAGCGCCCCCATGGAGATCTTCGTGTACGTCGATGCATCCGCGCCGGCGCTGGCCTTGAGGACCACCGGCAATCCGACCATCAGGACCGCAGAGGCGGCCGAGGAACCCATCGCGAACAGGACGTTCTGCACGAAGCGGCCGGCGCCGACGTCGGCCCTCGCCGAGAACGTCTTGCGGCCCTCCGAGGTGAACACGGCGATAAACATCCACAGCAGAACCGGGGAGACTGCGGCGGCCTCGAGTCCGCCGATCGACCCGGCGATCAGGGCCACCGCGATCATCGCGATCAGACGCCATCCCGCCTCGCCGCCGCCCAGGGCAGAGAACTGGAACCATTGGTCGCGCCCGGCGGCGGCACCACTCATGGCCGAGTGCATCGCATACAGGCACGGTCCGATGCAGAGCATGGCCACGGCGAATCCGGTGCCGGTGGGAACTTGTCCGTGCGCCCAGACCGGCGACGTGACGGCGACCAGCAGAGCGATGACGATGCCGAAACCGCCCGCGACCGCCATGACCCGTGCCCCAGGACGCGAGGGTCCCGCATCTCCGGTGTGCAATTGGGCGGCCCCGACCGCGCGCGTCGTCTCCTGCTGGAGGCCCGCAACGATCCCGTAGATCCCGAAGAGCGCGGACCAGAAGACCAGGAATTCCGTGACCTCTTCGCCCGCGAGCGCGTGCTTGGCGATGAAAGTTGCGCCCAACGCCGAAACCGCCGAGACCATGGAGGCCAGAAGGATTCCGGTGGATTCCTTCTTGGTCACAGACCTCTGGCCGGCCGTGTTCTCCGCGGTGACCTCCGAACCGAGTCCGCTGACCTCGGGGGCTTCGCCCTCACCTGCACGAACCATGTAACGCCCTACTTGACCAGGTGGGATGCCAGGTTCTTGACTCCGCCCCAGTTCTTGGCTTGTGCCGCCTTCGGCAAGAGGCTCGCCGCGTGCAGACGCGAGGAGACGTGCAGGCGGGCCACGGTGGCTGCCTTGGACCAACCCATGGCGCCCATTTCCTCGGCCATGGTCTCGAAGAAACGGCGCTCTTCATCGAAACGGGTGCCGTCCAGTGCGCGCCAGGAGGAGTCCGATGCCTTGTGGCGCCTGTACATGAAGGCCGCGGTCTCGTCGTAGAAGAGCGCGCCACCGGTCATCGCAACGTCCATGACCAGGCACATGTCCTGGACGACGTCGAATCCTTCGCGGAAGCCGAGACCCACGATGGTCTCCGCACGCCAACCGAGCGAGGGGAAGTACAGCCAATCACCGCGGAGGATCGAGACCGCCAGGCCCTCTCCGTCGAGCACCGTGGTGCGGTCAGGACGGTAGTACGCCTTGGTCTTCTCGACCATGGTGTTCGAGGGCGCGTTGTTCTCGTCGATCACGAATACCCCGGGCTGGAAGATGTTCGCCTCGGGGTGGGCCTCGGCGGCGTGCACGAACCAGTCGATGTAGTTGGGGAGCATGACGTCGTCGGCGCCCATGACCACCACGAGCTCGTTCTCGACGAAGCCCAGGCACTTGCGGTAGTTCCCGTTGGCTCCGAGGTTCTTCTCGTTGCGCATGTAGGTCACGCGGTCGTCGTTCAGGGACTCGAACCAGCCGGGGATCGAGTCGTCGGGATAGCCGTCGTCGACGACGATCAACCGCCAGTCCGTGTTGGTCTGGTGCAGCACGGAGCGGACGGCCTGCTTCATCAGGGCGACGTCTCCGTAGTAGGGGAACAGAATGTCAACGGTCATGGCTTCTCCGTCGGGTCGTGGGGATCTCCGGTGATCCGGTGGTCAGTCTTTGGTTCCGAAGGACGCGAGTTCTCGTCCTTCCGGCCATCGGTCCCAGCCGCGCTGGACCCGTGGGTCTCTATCGTGTGGGGCTCCCCAGTGGCGTCAACCTGGATGATGGGCATCGACGACGTCGGGTTGCGGTTCCTCTCCACGTTCTCCAATTGGCGGTTGAGCAGGGAACGCTGGATCGCCGCTTCCTCCGCCAGGACCCGGGTCTCGTCCTCGAGCCTCGAAATCTCGAGGGAGAGGTGCAGGCACACCCCCAGGAGGAGAACCAGGCCGATGAGGAACAGCAGGTTCACGGGTGTCACCACGCCCACGAGGGACGCGAGAGAGTCCAGGAGTCTGGGGAAGATCATCAGGATCGCGATGACGACCGCCGTGAGGAGCCACAGGGCAGCGTACTTCTCACGCAGCTTGAGGTTCCTGACCAGGCGGATCACGGCGATGACGAGGATCAGCCCAAGAACCAGGAAGAATATGGATGCTGTATTCACTCGTGGCCTCCCTCGGCGTCGTTCAGGGAAATGCGTTTGCGCGTCATCGAGATGAAGAACGCGAACATCGACCTGACCAGGTAGATCGCGGACTTCCACGGGTTGTTGGACGGTGTTCCGGCTTGCCTTGCCCTCATCTCGACCGGGACCTGCGTGACCGAAAGGCCGGCGCGAAGGGCCATGGCCAGAGAGTCGACGGTGTCCCCGAGGTATTCGGCGGGGAAGTACCGGCAGTACTGGGCGATCGCGCGGCGGTTGGCCGCCCGGAAGCCGCTGGTGACGTCGGTGAGTCGGGTCTTGGCTATGCGGGAGAACATCCCGGCGAGCATTCCCATGGCCCACCGGCGGGGGCCCTTGGCCTTGTATGTGCCTCGTTCGGCGAACCTGGCGCCAATGGAAATATCCGCCTGCTCCAGACCTTCGAGGACCCTTTCAATGTCGCGGGGGTCGTGCTGCCCGTCCGCGTCCACCTGGATCGCCCGGTCGTAGTCCAGGCGCTGGGCGTATTTGAACCCCGCACGCATCGCTCCCCCAACGCCCATGTTGTAGGGCAGTTGCAGAACGCTCGCGCCCGCGGCACGCGCAATGCGCGAGGTGTCGTCCGTGGAACCGTCGTCGACGACCAGCAGGTCGTAGGCGGGCATGGTGGACTGAAGCTCACGGATCGTCGACCCGATGACTTCTTCCTCATTCCATGCGGGCATGATGATGAGGCAGCTCAACGTGGGGTGAGCGTCTGGAATTTTAGCCATAGTGGTCCTTAGCCTACCGGTTGCGCCCTGGAACTACCTGAGGACCGGCGAAGAATACGTGTGGGACCGGGCACCCGAAGCGCTTCGGCTCTCGTGACTCGCGCACGGAATTGCGTGCGCCCAAGAGTCAGCCCCAAACGGTCAGGACCTGCCCGTTCTCGACGCCTTCGACCGACCGGACGAACGCCCGAACGACGTCTTCGGCCGGAATCTGCTTGAATCCGGGAAACGCCGAGGACGCGATGTGCCCTCTGCGTTCCCCCGTGTCGTGCGGATCGACGGGTCACTCGCACGCCGTGATCTTGAGCAGCTTGGCATCCCCGGATTGGTAGACGGGGGTCGCCACACCGCTCTCCTCCAGGTTCTGCAGCCCCTGGAACGCGCCCGAGTGGTCGCCCTGATTGACCTCGTCGGTTCCGAAGTCCAGAACGTACTCGGCGTCGTCGTCCTTGACGGCCTGGCAGACCTTCGGGTCTTGGTTCGCCTGGTTGAGTGAGCCGTCGAAGATCTTCGCGTTATCGGTGGGCGTGTAGAGCGTGTGTGCGGCCGTGACGTGTCGGTCGGCCAGGGCGTAGGCGAGTGCCCCACCCGTCCACGGGTTCACGATGACGGTGTCCTCGTCCGGGACGTAATCGTCGATGTGATTGATGACGTCGAGTTCGTCGCTGTCGACCAGCTGGGCGTCCTCGGACGCATAGTAGCTCCAGTAGGACGCGTTGACCATGTCGTTGAGGGGCCGGGCGAACTGCGTCAGCGCAAGCGCCAGGATGACCGTGAGGGCCGAGACGACGCCGAGCACCTGCGATCCCCTGTGCTTCCACCGCTCGACCACGGCCGAACCCATCAGGGCCTGCGTGATGCAGTGGATGCCGACGAGGGCCAGGGGCACCGCGGCCACGGGCAGCAGGGCAGCCAGACGATAGGGGTCGTTGTACCAGACACCGGTGGCCCACATTCGGTCCTGGTCCCACTGGAGCCAGCGCACGCAAATGTAGTAGTAGATCAGCACGCCGTAGACGAGGGCGAGCCAGACGTTGCGTCGGGTGTAGAGGACCACGAGGGTGCCCAGGATCGCGAGGATCGAGAGCACCCACTGTGCCTGGGTGAGGCTCAAGGGACTGTTGAGCAGGGCCTCGCCGAACGCCTGGGTATCCGAGGTCGCCGGACCCCACGTTGCGGCTCCGGCTTCCGGTCGGACTATGCCCCACAGGTACCAGATCACCCAGAGTCCCGCGGCAATCAGGATGACCTGAATGATCACGACGCCGACCCTCGTCCTGCGGTTCACCGCGCGCCAGATCTGCACGGCCCCACGCACCAGAAGAATCGGGACGGTCATGATGACCAGGGACATGACCGCGTTGGGGTGGGCGAATCCGATGCCGAGAGCCACGACGATGCCGAGGAGAATCGATTGAATCGTGGTCACCCGGCGAATCGCGGAGACCCGCAGCACATTGATCACGAGCCCGAGGCCCGCCGGGATCAGCGCGATGCCCAGGAAGTTCGGGTAGAGCACGCCGAAGTACATCAGCAGGATCGGGAAGGCCGCGAACCCTGAGAGTACGGCGCCTGCCGCGAGCACGGTCGGAAGGTTGAACCGCATCATCGATCGCATCAGGTACAGAACCGACAACGGCCAGACGACGACGGCGACCGTCACGATCATGGCGTTGGTGGCCATGGGGATCGAGCCCTGTCCGGTGGCCGTGAAGACCAAGGACACGACGTCGTGCCATGCCGCCGGGTAGAAGGTCGGTGCGCCCCCGCCCGCGGTCATTGCGCTGACCGTCATGGACGAGGCGTTGTGCTGCTCGACGATGTACCGGATGACGTTGAGATGGAAATTGTTGTCGAAGGTCTGGGAGAACCGATCCGGTGCGCCGATGGCATTCGTGATGGTCCGGAGCATGACCAAGGCCGCGATGACGAAGGAGCCCCAGTAGGCGAGTTGGCCCCGTGAGAACCACCGGGCCGGCACCAGGTCACCGCCGAGACGCCCGGGGCCGGTCCAACGGAAGGAGCCGCGGGACGACGTCGATCCGTCCGATCCCGCCTCGGAGTTCCACGGCGCCCGTTCGACGTCGTCGTGACTGGCGGAAGTACCGTTCTTCGTTCTGGCACGGGGCGTCGATCGGACGGGATAGTCCTCGATCCGGCCGGCCCTGAATCCCCACGCGATGAGCCCGAAGACGAGTGCCGTCACGATCCCGCCCGCGAACGGGACCCAGAGGGCCCACCCGATCCCGGCGATGGGAGCCAGCACGGCGCTGACGGCGATCAGGCCGATCGATACCGCGGGAGCCAGTGCGACCGCGTCGAATCCGCGCATGCGAACGGCGAGCGTGACCAGAAGGCCCGGCACGATCAGCAGAATGATGCAGACGGCCAGGGCGGGGACGAGGCTCAACCATTCCATGGGCTCCATGGCTCCGATCAGTAGTGGTGCATTTCGAGCAAACTCCAACAATCCTAGTAGCTTCGCCCACGTGCGGTTTCCGGGTCATCGTGAAATTTCTAACCGATGGGATCAGCCGCAGGCGGTGACCTCCAGAAGCCTCGCGTTTCCGGTCTGGTACACCGTCTGGGCCACGCCGGTTTGTTCGAGTCCTCGCAGGCCGCCGTAGACGGATGCGTGATTGACGCCGTTCATCTCGCGTGTGCCGAAGTCCAGGACATAGTACCCGCGGACGCGCTCGACGTCCTGGCACACACTGGGGTCCGCCAGGGCGGTGTTCAACGTCTTGTCCAGCCGATCGATCTCGGGGGTGCGCGTCTCGAGGAGGTGGTAGGAGCTGACCTTCTGTCCGGTCAGCGCATACGCGAGAGACCCTCCAGTCCATGGGTTGACCATGAGTGTGTCATCGCGCGGAACGTAGTCGGGGACGTGGTGGAGGACGTCGAGCTCATCCGGCGTCACCAGTTCGGAGCTCGGGGTGGTTTCGAATTGCTCGTGGGCGAGAGTGCGGCCTTCCTTCATGGACTCGGCCGCAAAGATCGGCACGGACACCGCGACCACGGCAATCAGCCCCAGAATGATCTTGGCCGTTTGGGCGAGGGCGGGCCGAGCTTTGGGGCGGGGAGGCATCCGACCTTCCGCTTCCCCCTCCAGTGGC
>JAKDJD010000041.1 GCA_030454085.1 Kocuria sp. | reverse complement strand
CGTTGGAGGACGCTAAAACCTCACCTGTTGCGGGCTGTTCAGTGGCGGTTACCCGATTCGGTGCCGTTTTCCCACCGTTGGAGGGGGTTAAAACCCCACCTACGGGCGGAAAACGCCTCGCCATCGGGCAACCGCCACCCAAAAGCGCACCAACCCCACAAGCAACCGCCACCCAAAAGGGCTTCCCGATCTCATCTCACGGCCCGCGGCGCGCCCCCGCACGAAGCCCACCCTCCTTTAACGCACCACGGGCCGCCGTGTGCAGACCGGGTCATTCGGCGACCCGATGCGCACGCGACGGCCCGAAATCATCGGATGTGCGTCACTACCTCATGAATTACTCGACGCCGGGGTAACGACGCTCCGTTTCGCCCGTGTAGACCTGACGCGGTCGACCGATCTTGGTCGAGGGGTCCAGCATCATTTCCCGCCACTGTGCGATCCAACCCGGCAGGCGACCAATGGCAAAGAGAACCGTGAACATCTGCTCCGGGAAGCCCATGGCCTTGTAGATCAGACCCGTGTAGAAGTCGACGTTCGGGTAGAGCTTGCGCTCCACGAAGTAGTCGTCCGCCAGGGCCTTGTCCTCGAGGCGCATGGCGATATCGAGCAGCTCGTCGTCGCCACCCATCTTGCGGAGGATCTTGTCGGCGGTGGCCTTGACGATGCGGGCGCGCGGGTCGTAATTCTTGTACACCCGGTGGCCGAAGCCCATCAGGCGGACGCCCTCTTCCTTGTTCTTGACCTTCTCCATGAAGTCTTCGGGGCTGATGCCCTCGGACTGGATGCTGCGCAGCATGTTCAGAACGGCTTCGTTGGCCCCTCCGTGCTTGGGACCGTACAGGGCGTTGATACCGGCGGAGACGGAAGCGAACATGTTGGCATCCGACGAACCCACCAGGCGCACCGTGGAGGTCGAGCAGTTCTGCTCGTGGTCGGCGTGGAGGATCAGGAGGAGGTTGAGCGCCTCGGCGATCTCGGGATCCACCTCGTAGTCCTCGGCCGGAACACCAAAGCACAAACGCAAGAAGTTTTCGGCGTAGTTGAGATCATTCTGCGGGTAGAGCATCGGCTCACCCTTGGACTTCTTGAAGGCGTACGCCGCAAGGGTCGGGACCTTGGAGAGCAGGCGGATCGTGGAGACCTCGACCTCGTGCTCGTCGTGCGGGTCGAGGGAGTCGCTGTAAAAGGTCGACAGCGCCGATACGGCGGAAGCCAGGACCGGCATCGGGTGCGCGGTGCGCGGGAAACCGGAGAAGAAGATCTTCAGGTCCTCGTGGACCATGGTGTGCGTGCGGATCATGTGGTCGAATTCATCCAGCTGCTGCTGCGTGGGCAATTCACCGTAGATCAGCAGGTAAGCAACCTCGACGAAGCTCGCCTTCTTCGCGAGGTCCTCGATCGGATACCCGCGGTACCGCAGAATTCCGGCCTCACCGTCGATGTAGGTGACGGCCGACTGGACGTTCGCGGTGTTCATGAACCCGGGATCGTAAGTGACGTATCCGCCGGTTTCGGAACGGAGCTTAGCGATATCGAAAGCTCCGAATCCGTCGGTCGGTTCGACGGCGGGGCAGTCGACGCTCGTACCATCAAAAGTGAAGGTCGCTTTATCGGTCATATTTCCTCCCGTTTGCGTGTGTCCTCCGTCGATCCGTTGGGGCTCGAGGGGTTTCCTGGGGCCGACACAAAATCGCCGCCCCTTCCGCAACGGTGAAGGCCGCGGGCGTGGGCGGGGACACAAATTTCCTCTGTATAGCCTACCCTTTGCCGACACATCGTCACGAATCATCCCAACGATATGCAGAGACATTTCGCGGCGCTTGACGCGCGGCTCCGACGCCTTTCCGTGGTACGCCGAAACGTAGCCGTGCGCACCGGAATCCTCGGGCCGGCAAATGATGCCGGCCACGGGGAATCAGCCGCGCGCCAACCTCCGTACGGCGGCGTCGATCCGTTCGTCCGTCGCCGTGAGGGAAATACGGATGCGTCCCTGTCCATGGTCGCCGTAGAAAACGCCGGGCCCGACGACGATCCCCAGGTCCGCGAAGCGGCCTACGCTGGTCCAGGTGTCCTCACCCATGGACCCCCACAGGTACAAGCCCGCCTCGGAGTCTTCAATCCTCATGCCGTAGTCCTCGACCGCGGGCTTCAACGCCTCGCGACGTCGCCGGTACCGGTCCTTCTGCTCCCGGACGTGCTCGTCGTCACCCAAGGCCACGGTCATCGCGTCCTGGACAGGCCTCGGGACGATCATGCCCGCGTGCTTGCGAGAGTTGATGAGGTTCGCGATGATGCCCGGGTCACCGCCGACGAAGGCAGCTCGATAGCCGGCAAGGTTGGACTGCTTGGACAGGGAGTACACCGAGAGCAGACCTGTCAGGTCGCCGCCCGAGACCGTGGTGTCCAGAATGGACGGCACAGCACGGCCACCGCGGGCTTCGTCCCAGTCTCCCCAACCCAGTTCCGCATAGCATTCGTCGGAGGCGACCACGGCGCCGAGCGCACGTGCATCTGCCACAAGCCGGCTCAGCGATTCCGCGTCCCGCACGCTGCCGGTCGGGTTGCCAGGAGAGTTGATCCACACGAGCTTGACCTGGGATCGGGTCTCGGCGTCGAGGGCCGACAGGTCGTCCGCCGCGACCGCCCGCGCCCCGGCCAGAGTCGCGCCGATGTCGTAGGTCGGGTAGGCAACGACGGGACGGACGACGACGTCGCCCTCCCCCAGCCCGAGCAGGTACGGCAACCAAGCCACCAGCTCCTTGGAACCGATCGTGGGCATGACCGAGGACTCGTCCACACTGTCTGCCCCACGGCGACGCCGGTACCACTGGGCAATGGCTTGGCGGACCTCCACGGTTCCCTGCGTGGTCGGGTACCCGGGGGCGTCGGCGCCGTCGGCCAGCGCGCGGCGGACGATCTCCGGAGTCGGATCGACCGGCGTACCGATCGACAGGTCCACGGTTCCGTCCGGGTGCGCGGCCGCACGCTCGCGATACGGCGCCAGAGCGTTCCAAGGGTAATCAGGCAGGCTGAGACCGAAATCGGGCATGGGTCGCGGTCCTACTCCTGGTTCTGGGGCGGAAGGTCCGCGATGTACTTGTGGTCGTAGTCGAGGGCACCGGTCCGGGCGGCTCCGCCCGGGGATCCCAGGTCATCGAAGAAATCCGCGTTGACCGAGGTGTAGGTCTCCCATTCTTCGGGGACGTCATCCTCGTAATAGATCGCTTCGACCGGGCACACTGGTTCGCAGGCACCGCAGTCCACGCACTCATCCGGGTGGATGTAGAGGGACCGCTCACCTTCGTAAATGCAGTCAACGGGGCATTCCTCGACGCAGGCGCGATCTTTGACGTCGACGCAGGGCTGGGCGATTACGTATGTCATTCAAACCTCTCATCGGTACCGGGTCCGCCGGTCGTCGCGGTTCGGTTCGTTGCTCCGCGGCAAGTCTGTTGAACCATCAGTCTAGTCGGGCTCGACGCGCCGTCCTACCCGGGTCCCTCCACTGTATGGGGTATCACTGACCGGGAGCCCGGCGGTTAAGATCCATGAAGTCTTGACGAAGATTAAGCGTCTCGCGACTTCAGGATCGTCCTGTTGGAAATCCACTGCCCGATCATGGTCATGACCAGGATCCCCAATATCCAGGCGATCCCGACCTGCCCGATCGGGACCTTCGGATTCGGGATCACCAGCAACGAGTCGGAGCGTGCGTAGACGAAGAACCCGATCTCGATGAAAGCGACGAGCCCGGGCAGAACCGTGGCCCACGATCGACGGGTGTAGTGGGAAATCCAGAGGGTCCCGCTCAAAACCAGCAATAAGGCCAGACCCAGGCCCCAGGGCAGGTACCAGCCGGAGAAATAGCTGATCGAGGCATGGAACATGGTCCCGATGAATCCGACCACCAGCCCGACGCCGGCACCCGCGATCACGGAATTGACCGGCCCGGCGGCCACGTCATCGGGGTCCTCCTGGGACACGTCGATCGATTCGGCGAGGAGCCGGTAGGACTCCGCCGCACTGATGTTCTGCTCGATGTTGTTCGAGTAGTGGAAGCTCATGCCCTCGCCCACTTCGACCTGGGTCTCGTGGGCGGCCATCGCGGTCTTCTTGGTGGCCGCATCGCCCTCGACGACCGCTTGCCGACGGTCGTCGTCCGGATCGGCTTCTCCCTCGACGCCCCAGACCAGCAACGGCTGGGCCTTGCGGGAGAGCATCCCGAGGGCCTTCATGGTCGCCTCGTGGGTCCGCCGGTGGTCGGGGTGACCGTACCCGCCATCGACGTCGTAACTCACGACGACGTCGGGCCGGACCTTTTCGATCACCCGGGCAATGGCTGCCGCCGATTCCTTCAGCGGCGCCCGCGTCAGGCAGTCGGATGCCGCATTCGCGGCCGACGTCGCCCTCCCGTGCCTCCCCCAGGACATACCGGAATCCCGGAAGAATCCGGGGCCGCGCCGCCGTTCGGCGAACCAGTGGTTGCGAACACCGAGTTCGCGGCAGGCCGCTTCCAATTCGGTTTCGCGGAGCGCCCCCAGGGCGTCCCCGGAATCGTCGTCCGGACGCTTCCGGATGTCCAGGTCGGCATGCCGTTCACCGATGACCTCCCCCATCTCGCCGCGAGACATCGTCAGCAAGTCCACCGCGGCCCCTGCCCGGGCGTAATGGCTCATCGTCGCGCCCGTCGACGTGGATTCGTCGTCAGGGTGCGCGTGGATGAACAGCATCGTCACGTGCCGCGGGTCCATGGACTCCGGCAGGAGCGACGCCAGCGCGTCCGGCGCGGTGTACTCGGCTTGTTCGGGGTAGAACGGCTCGGGGTGGGAACCGTGCGTTGAGGGAGTTGTCATCGGTGAAGGCGTGCTGTCCGGTACCTCGATCTAGTTGGCGCGGTTGCGTGCTCGGAACGCACGCACGCGCTCGTGGGCGTCCAGGATGACCTTGCGGATGCGGATCGCCTCGGGCGTGATCTCGACGCATTCGTCCTCGCGGGCGAATTCGAGGCATTCCTCCAGCGTGAGCTTCCGCGGAGGCGTCAGGTTCTCGAAGCTCTCCGCGCTGGCCGAACGCATGTTGGTCAGCTTCTTCTCCTTCGTGATGTTGACCTCCATGTCGTCGGCGCGTGAGTTCTCGCCCACGATCATGCCTTCGTACACCTCGGAGGTCGGCTCGACGAAGAACGTGCCGCGTTCCTGAAGGTTCATCATCGCGTAGGGGGTCACCACGCCCGCGCGGTCCGCGATCAACGATCCGTTCGTGCGGTACTCGATGTCGCCCGCCCACGGTTCGAAACCGTCGGCGTACGAGTTCGAGATGCCCGCGCCACGGGTTTCGGTCAGGAACTGCGTGCGGAACCCGATCAGCCCGCGAGCCGGAACTCGGAATTCCATGCGGACCCAGCCGGTGCCGTTGTTGGTCATGGTTTCCATACGGCCCTTGCGGGCCGCCATGAGCTGAGTCACCGCGCCCATGTATTCGTCCGGAACATCGATCGTCATGTATTCGATGGGCTCGTGGACCTTGCCGTCGACAATCTTGGTGACGACCTGCGGCTTGCCCGCGGTCAGTTCGAAGCCTTCACGGCGCATCTGCTCGACCAAGATGGCCAGCGCGAGCTCACCACGGCCCTGGACTTCCCAGGCGTCGGGACGCTGCGTCGGGAGGACGCGGATCGACACGTTGCCGATGAGCTCCTTGTCGAGGCGGTCCTTGACCTGGCGCGCGGTGACCTTGGCGCCTTTCACACGACCCGCCATCGGCGAGGTGTTGATGCCGATGGTCATCGAGATTGCGGGCTCATCGACCGTGATCAGAGGCAACGGATCCGGGTTCTCGGCGTCGGTCAGGGTCTCACCGATGGTGATGTCCTCGATGCCCGCGACCGCGACGATGTCGCCGGGGCCTGCTTCTTCGGCCGGCACACGGTCGAGGGCCTTGGTCTTGAGCAACTCCGAGATACGGACGTTCTTGAGCTGGCCGTCCTGGCGCGCCCAGGCTACGGTCTGCCCCTTCCTGAGGGTTCCGTTGAAAACGCGCAACAGAGCAAGACGCCCCAGGAAGGGCGAGGAGTCCAGGTTCGTCACGTGGGCCTGCAGGACGCCTTCAGGGTTGTACGTCGGAGCCGGGACGTGATCCATGATCGTCTTGAACAGGGGTTCGAGGTCCTCATTGTCCGGAATCTCACCATCGGCGGGCTGATCGGTCGAGGCACGACCCGCCTTGCCGGAGGCGTAGACCACGGGGACGTCGAGAACAGCGTCGAGATCCAGGTCGGGGACCTCGTCCGCAAGGTCGGAGGCCAAGCCCAGGAGCAGGTCCATGGTCTCGGAAACGACTTCCTCGATGCGGGCGTCCGGACGGTCGACCTTGTTCACGACCAGGATGACCGGAAGCTTCGCCGCGAGTGCCTTGCGGAGCACGAAACGCGTCTGCGGCAACGGGCCCTCTGACGCGTCGACGAGGAGCACGACGCCGTCGACCATCGACAGGCCGCGCTCGACCTCGCCACCGAAGTCGGCGTGGCCCGGGGTATCGATGACGTTGATCGTGACCGTCTCGCCGTTCGAATGCTGACCCGAGTACTCCACGGTGGTGTTCTTCGCGAGAATCGTGATGCCCTTCTCGCGTTCCAGATCACCGGAGTCCATCACACGATCTTCGACGTCCGCATGGTCAGAGAATGCGTGGGTCTGCTTGAGCATGGCGTCCACGATGGTGGTCTTGCCGTGGTCAACGTGGGCCACGATCGCGACATTGCGGATGTCGGTGCGCGTAGCGGTGCTGGAAGTTTCAGTCATACGATAAGGCTCGCTTTGCTGGTCAGTGGCTGGGGTGACGTCATGGGATGCCACAGCGTCGGCATAATTTTCAGGCGCGATCTAGCGCGACCTCTAGGGCCAATGTCCATCATAGCCGCATCGTCAAACGCCGAGGCCCGGGCCCCGACCTGTGGTGGCGGGCGCCCGGGCCTCGGACTCGACTCCAGACCTGGTGTCAGGCGGCTTCGGGCGGGATCATGAGTCCCGCACCCGGGATGGCCGCGAGCAACTTCTGGGTGTAATCGGTCTGCGGGTCCTCGAACACCGCATCGGTGGATCCGGTCTCGACCATCTTGCCCTTCTCCATCACGCACACCCGATCCGCGATCTGGCGGACGACCGCCAAATCGTGGGTAATGAACAGATAGGTAAGGCCCAATTCGGATTGGAGTTCGGCCAGAAGGTTCAGGATCTGCGCCTGCACGAGGACGTCCAAGGCCGAGACGGCTTCGTCGCACACCACCAAGTCAGGGTTCAAGGCCAGTGCCCGCGCGATCGCAACTCGCTGACGCTGTCCCCCCGAGAGTTCGTTGGGGTAGCGAGCCATCATCGATTGTGGGAGCTGCACCTGGTCGAGCAGGCTCTTGACCTTCTTCTCGCGTTCCGCCTTCGAACCGACTTTGTGGACACGCATGGGCTCTTCGATCGTCCGGAAGATGTTGTACATCGGATCCAGCGAGCCGTAGGGGTCCTGGAAAATCGGCTGAACACGTCGTCTGAACTTGAACATCTCCCGGCCCCTGAGCCCGGCGATATCCCTGCCGTCGAAGGAAATGCGGCCCCGAGTGATCGATTCGAGCCCCAAGAGCATCCGCGCGATGGTGGACTTGCCGGAGCCGGATTCGCCGACCACCGCCGTCGTCGTCCCGCGCGGGATCGTGAACGAGACGTCGTCGACCGCGGTGAACTGTTCGGACTTGCCCCAGGCGCCTCTGAGTTTGAACACCTTCGACAGGTTTTCGATCTGGACGAAATCTTGTTGCAGCGAGGCCTGGATTTCTGTTTTCGGTCGCTCGGCGAGCAGTTCGTCGGTCTCCTGTCCCGTCTCCCTCGCCACCTGAATGCGGCGGGAGGCCAGAGACGGTGCCGAATCCACGAGCTTCTTGGTGTACGGATGCTGAGGATTCTGCAACAGGTCCAGCGCCGGTCCCGCTTCGACGACCCGCCCTTTGTACATGACCACGACCTTGCGTGCGCGCTCCGCGGCCAGCCCGAGATCGTGCGTAATCAGCAGAACCGCCGTCCCCAGGTCCTGGGTCATCCCCTCCAAGTGGTCGAGAATCGTTCGTTGCACCGTCACGTCCAGCGCGGACGTCGGCTCGTCGGCGATGAGCAGGCGCGGCTGGCAGGAAAGCCCGATGGCGATGAGGGCACGCTGTCGCATCCCGCCCGAGAATTCGTGCGGGTACTGGCGTGCGCGACGATCGGCGTCCGGAAGTCCGGCCTGTTCGAGGACGCGACTGACATCCTTGTCCGACGAAGGAAGACCGTTGGCCTTGAGGGTCTCCTTGACCTGGAATCCGATCTTCCACACGGGGTTCAGATTGGACATGGGATCCTGTGGAACCATGCCGATCTGGTTTCCGCGGAGTTTGATCTTCTCCGATTCGTCGATGTGGGTGATGTCCTTGCCGTCGAAGAAAATCTGTCCGCCGGAGATCCTGCCGTTGCTGGGCAGGAGCCCGATGGCGGCCAGGGCCGAGGTCGATTTGCCCGAACCGGATTCCCCGACGATCGCCACGGTTTCACCGGGCATCACCGAAAAACTCGATTCCTTGACGGCCTCGACGTCGCCCGTGCTGGTGGAAAACGTGATTCCTAGGTTCTTGATGTCCAGGAGTGGTTGTGATGTTTGTTCGGTCATGGGTCACTTCTTCCGGGACTTGGGGTCGAGAGCATCGCGCAAGGCATCGCCCAGCATGATGAAGCTCAGAACCGTCAGGGACAGGGCCAGGCCCGGCCAGAACACGGGCATCGGGTTGGAGCGGAAGGCATCCTTACCGTCCGAGATGTCATTTCCCCAGCTCATGACTTCCGGTGGCAGGCCAATGCCCAGGTAGGACAGCGTCGACTCCGCGACGATGAATGTACCCAGGGAGATGGTCGCGATCACGATGACCGGCGCCATGGCGTTGGGGATGATGTGCCTCAGCAGTACGTTGAAGGAGGAGACTCCCAGGGATCGGGCGCTCGTCACGTAGTCGGCGTTGCGGACCTCCACCACGGCGCCACGCATGATGCGAGCGACCTGGGGCCATCCCAGTAGCACCAGGATGGCAACGAGCGTCCACACACCGCGGTTCTCCCGGAATGCCGGGAGCTGCATGATGACCAGCGCACCGAGGATGAGGGGCAGAGCGAAGAAGATGTCGCCCAGGCGGGCCAGGACGGCGTCGACCCAGCCACCGAAATAACCAGCGATCGCGCCGATGATTCCGCCGATGACGACGACGCCCAGCGTCGCGAAGAGCCCCACAGTCAGCGAAGCCCTGGTTCCGGCGATGACGCGCGAAAACACGTCGCACCCCTGGGCCGTGAACCCCATGATGTGGCCCGAGGACGCCTTGCCGTTGGAATTCTGGAGAAGACACTCGGCGCTCGAGGGGTCCTCGCTCCAGAACAGCTGCGGGAAGAACGCGATGGCAACCGCCAGGACGATCAGCAGAACCGAAATGATGAACGTCGGCTTGGTCCTCAACTGCCGCCAGGCATCCCGCCAGAGGCTGAGAGGCGCTTCATCGGTAACGGTCGAGTCCGTCGCAGCGACGGGGGTCTCGTCGATATCGGCGATGTAGTGTTCGACGGCGAGCGCGGAGCCCGTCAGGTCCTTTTGGTTTCCCGCGACGGCATGCTCGGCGGCCTCGGGCTGGAGTCGCTCGCGCGTCGATTCGGTCATGCCCTCGTTCTGGGAGGGCGCGGTGTCAGAGTTTTCGTATTTATGCATAGCGGATCCTCGGATCGAGCCAGGCGTAGAGCAAATCAACCAGGAGGTTGGCCACGCAGAAGATCAGGACCATGATCGACACGATGGAGACCACGGTCGGCGCGTCGCCCAGGGTCAGGGCCTTGTAGAGCTGTGAGCCGATTCCGGGCACGTTGAAGATGCCTTCCGTGACCACGGCGCCGCCCATCAGTGCCCCGAGGTCCGCGCCGAGGAACGTCGCGACCGGGATCATGGAATTGCGAAGAATGTGCACGCGGATCACTCGTCCGCGTGTCAGGCCCTTGGCCGTTGCGGTACGCACGTAGTCGGCGTTCGCGTTCTCCGCGACCGACGTTCTGGTCAGGCGCAGGACGTAGGCGAAGGACACCAGACCGAGCACCACGGCAGGCAGAATCAGTTCTCCCCAGCCGGCGGCTCCGGAGACTGTGGGCTTGGCGATTCCGAGCCGCACGCCCACGAAGAACTGGAGCATGAAGGCCAGGACGAAGATCGGGATAGCGATGACGATGAGGGAAATGACCAGAACGGTCGAGTCGAAGAGCTTGCCCTTTTTGAGCCCGGCGTAGAGGCCGAAGACGACACCGAAAATTCCCTCGAAGACGAGGGCTTCGATGGCCAGCCGCGCGGTCACGGGGAAGGCGTTCTCGAGGATCGATCCGATTTCTCGTCCGGAGAAGTTGACTCCCAGGTCACCGGCGAAGAGGCCGCCCAGGTAGTTCACGTACTGGACCAGGAACGGATCGTCGAGATGGTATTTCTCGGTCAGCGCCGCCGCGACGCCGGGGGTGCAGCCCTTCTCGCCGCAGAGGGCAGCCAGGGGGTCTCCCGGGAGCATGAAGACGAGGAAGTACACCAGGAGGGTTGCCCCCAGGAATACGGGAATGAGTTGGAGGATTCGCTTGAAGAGGTACCACAACATGGGTCAGATCGTCCCCTTCCCTGTCACGTCGGCGCATGGCCGCCCTGTGGTTGCTTTGATTGTCATAGATATCTGCCTCTGAGGGGAAGAGGAGATGGAGGGCCGCCGGGCGACCCTCCATCTGCTGTTTTGTCAGGCCGTTTCCGGCAGGGTCACGAGGACTTCTCCACGTCGAAGTACATCGGAGTGCCGTTCCAGGACGCCTTGACGTTCGAAACGCTCTCCGACCAACCGATGTTGGCCTGCTGGTACCACAACGGAATCGCGGGAAGGTCCTCGAGGAGCATCGAATCTGCTTCCTGGAATGCCTTGTTCGCCGCGTCCTTGTCCTTCGCCTGGAGGCCTTCGTTCAGCTTCTTCTCGAACTCCGGGTTGTCATACTTGGAGTCGTTCGAGTTGGCGCCCTTCGTGTACGTGGGCTCCATGAAGTTGTAGAGCGACGGGTAGTCGCCCAGCCAGCCGGACCGGACGGCACCGGTCAGTTTGCCGGAGGTCGCATCGGTGCGGACTTCCTTGAAGGTCGAGTAGGACTTTCCTTCAGCCTCGATGCCCAGGTTGTTCTTGATCTGGTTGGTCACGGCGTCGACCCATTTCTTGTGGCCACCGGCGTCGGCGTTGTAGGCCACGGTGAACTTCTCGGACGTGTCATAGGGCTGGATCTTCTCGGCCTGCTCCCAGAGCTCTTTGGCCTTGTCCTTGTCGAACTTGGTGTTCTCCGAGTTCTTGACGTCGTCCTTGTGGCCTTCCAGCACAGGTGCCGTCATGTCCGTTGCCGGCTTCCGGGTACCGTTCAGGATCACCTTGATGACCTCGTCACGGTCGATAGCCATGGACAGGGCCTGACGACGCAGCTTGCCGGCTTCGCCGCTCCAGTTCTTGAGGTAGTACGGAATCGCAATGGTCTGGTTTCCTGCGTACGGCTCGTCCAGGCTGCGGTCGCCCAGATCGTCCTTGTAACTGCCCAAGGCCGAGGTCGGGATCTGTTGCAGGACGTCGAGGTTGTTCGCCAGAAGGTCCTGATACGCGGTATCCGGGTTCTGGTAGAGCTTGAAGGTGACGCCACCATTCTTGGCCTTTTGCGGGCCGTCGTAGTCGTCATTCTTGACCAGGTCGATCTGGGTATTGTGCTGCCAGGCACCTTCCTTGGCCATCTTGTACGGCCCATACCCCACCGGGTTCTCGCCAAAGGCCTTCATGTCCTTGAAAGCGGATTCGGGCATCGGCACATACGCCGAATAGCCGAGCCGGAGGTTGAAGTCGGACTGCGGGGACTTGAGTTTGACGGTGAAGGTGTTGTCGTCCACCACCTGCAACCCGGACATCTTGTCCTCTTCGGCCCCTTCCTTGGACACATCGTCGTATCCTTCGATCGGGCTGAAGAAGTTCGCACCGGATTGTGCGTTCTTGACGGCGGCACCGTAGTTCCAGGAGTCCACGAAGCTCTGAGCGGTGACCGGCTCGCCGTTGGTGAACTTCTTGTCCTTCTTGATCTTGATGGTCCAGTTCTGGTTGTCGTCGGAGTCGATCGACTCTGCCAGGTCGTTCTGCGGCTTCCCGTCTTCGTCGTAGACGATCAGACCGCTGAAGATGCTTCCGACGACGACGCCGCCACCATTTTCGGATGTGTTGGTCGGGACCAGGGGGTTCTGGGGCTCGACGCTGTCAGCGGTGATGATCGCCGAAGAATCTGTTTCTCCGCCGCCTGCGGTGCCGCCCCCGCAACCGGAGAGAGCGAGAACGGAGATCGCCGCCACGCTCGCGAATGTGGAAATGCGCGAAAATCGCATTTCTCCTCCTAGGAGTGATTGATCAGTGTGACAAACGCGCTCGATGCACCCCTGGCGAAGAGGGCCAGCCTGCCGCTGACTAGGCGATAGTTGTGATGCATGAAACGTATGAAAGAAGTGTAGACCACAACTGTTGCGCATTTGTAACCGCACGGTTTCCCGAATGTCTTCCGACCGCGCGGCAGGCGCGATACCGCGCCACACGGAGGCAGATGAGGATTTTCCCGGCGTGTCGAAGAGATTCCATGCGATCCCCAAGGTTCTCCGAAGCTCGGGCTCATGCGTGATCGAGGTGCCGCCCGTGCGACGCCTCAACCTCGACTTACCCCCAGACACACGGAAGGCCCGCCCCCTGCCTCGGGGACGGGCCTTCCCATCACGTGCTCGACGGAACGAGCGGGCGGCGTGAGCCGCGATCAGTCGTCGAACGACCTCCACGGCAGCTTTCCGGATTTCTTCTTCTTGCCGTCAACCTTGGTGGTCATTCCCGTTCGCGCCTCCACCGCGTTCTCTGCGGCTTCGGCGGCCTCAGCCTCCATGCGGTCGTTCCACTGCTCCTCGAGCTGGGAGAAGCTGGCTTCGACCTGACTGTTCACGTTCTCCGAAATCTCGTCGGCGAGCTCGTTGCGAACCTGACGCCGCTGAGCCCGGATGAACAGCCGATGTTCGGCCTGCAAGGACTTGAACAGCGAGATGCACATGAACACGATGACGATCGAGAACGGTAATGCAGTGAGGATCGAGATCGTCTGAATCGCATTCAACGAGTTCTCTCCGCCGGCCCAGAGCAGGGCGGTCGCGGTTCCTCCGGCGATCAGGACCCAGAAGACCCGGACCCAGGTCTTGGGATTCGGCGATCCGGAGGACGAGATCATGCCCAGGACCAACGCGCCGGAGTCGGCAGAGGTCACGAAGAAGACGATGATCAGGATGACGGAACCGAAAATCAGCACCCCGGAGGCCGGCAGGTCCTGAAGCATCGTGAACAGAACGCCTTCGCTCTCCAGGTCCACGAGGCCGCCCTTGCCGAAGAGCTCGGTGTGCAACGCGGTGCCGCCCATCACGGAGAACCAGAAGAAGGACATCGCAGCGGGGATCAGGAGAACCGCCAGGACGAATTCACGCACCGTGCGTCCGCGGGACACTCGGGCAATAAACATGCCCACGAAGGCCGACCAGGAAATCCACCAGCCCCAGTAGAAGGTGGTCCAGGTTCCCGCGAACTCCTGGCCTTCGGAGCCGTCGAAGGCGAAGGTCGAGGCCGTCATCTCGATGACGTGCTGCAAGTAGTTGCCGATGGACTGGACGAACTCGCGGAGCAGGAAGACCGTCGGGCCCATAACCAACACGAACAGAGCAATGATGGCCGCCAGAACCAGGTTGCCGTTGGACAACCACTTCATGCCCTTCTCCAGGCCGGTGACCACGGAGAACAATGTCACCGCGGACAGCACGATGATGATCATCGTGTATCCCAGATTGCCGGTGGCCTCGATGTTGAGGAATCCGAGGCCGGAGGCGATCTGCATGACGCCGAGACCCATCGACGTCGCCACGCCGAAGAGCACGCCCACCAGGGCGACGATGTCGATGATATCGCCCCAGACTCCGCTGATCCGGTCACCGAGCAACGGCTTGAGCGAGAAGCGAATGGACAGGGGGAGCTTCTTCCTGTGGGCGGAATAGGCGATGGCCATTCCGACGATCACGTAAATGGCCCACGGGTGAAGGCCCCAGTGGAGGAAGCTCCACGACATGCTCTGCTGGGCCAGTTGCTCCTTCGATCCCCCAACCTCGGGCGGGGGCGACGCGAAGTGGGCAATCGGCTCGGAGGCGCCGTAGAACACCAGGCCGATCCCCATGCCGGCCGCGAACAGGAATGCCATCCAGGTCATAAAGGAATAATCCGGCGTGGAATCGTCCGGACCCAATTTGATGTCACCCAACCGACTGAACCCCAGGTACAGAGCAAATACCACGAAAATGGCCACAATAGCGGTGTAGTACCAGCCGAAGTATCCGATGACATCCGTCTGGAGGGCCCCGAAGACCTCGTTGGCCTGGTGGGGAAAAAGCATAGTGATGCCAATAAAAAGGGCCATCACGATAGCTGCGGGGATGAAAACTCGCTTGTCGATCGCGCCGCGCTTCATCTTGTCGCGCAGGCGATCGGGCACTCCCCCAACCCGTATGTCAGGTTTTCTGGTTAAAAAGTTAGCCATGCAATCCTCTTTACGTACCTCATCAAGTAATGCGTGCAAGTGAGTTTTCGTCCCACCGAAATATTTAGTGATATATGCCACAAATTATCGATGGGTGAAGCTTGCATAATGCAAGCACACTTACGAGTAGTGTACCCGGCAGTTAGATTAGTGTGTCAACTTTCGGGTGGCATGACGGACCCGCGCGGGCCCCTCCTCCCCCTGTCCGACAACGATCAACCTGTGGAATATCCGAGCCCGCCATAGGACAATGGGGGCATGAGTGCACCACAGATTCCCGACATCACCTCCACCGACTCGTGGAAGGAGCTTGAGCGGCACAAGGCCGAGTTGACACCCGACCTGAGGACCTGGTTCAAGGAGGACCCGCGCCGGGCCGAGGAGTTCACGGTGGAAGCGGGCGACCTCGTCGCCGACCTTTCGAAGAACCTTCTGACCCCGCGCACACGCGATCTGCTCCTGCAGCTGGCCGATGCGGCCGACGTCGAAGGCCGACGCGACAGCATGTTCGCCGGTGAGCACATCAACGTGACCGAGGACCGCGCCGTTCTTCACACCGCCCTGCGGCGCCCGGAGGGAAGTGAACCGAGCCTCCGAGTCGACGGCCAAGACATCGACGAAGACGTCCACGAGGTCCTCGCAAAGGTCTACGACTTCGCGGATCGAGTCCGATCCGGAGAATGGACGGGAATCACCGGCCGCCCTATCGAGACCGTGGTCAATATCGGTATCGGTGGATCCGATCTCGGCCCGGTCATGGCGTACGAGGCGCTGAAAACTTTCGGTCAAGATGGTTTGACCGCCCGGTTCATTTCGAATATCGATCCCACGGACGCGGCCGAGACCGTCGCGGATCTGGACCCCGAGACCACTCTCTTCATCGTCGCCTCCAAGACCTTCGGCACGCTGGAGACCCTCACGAATGCACGCGTCTGCAGGACCTGGCTCCTCGATCGCCTCAAGGAGTCCGGAGCTCACGAAGGCTCGGACAATGACGCCGTGGCCAAACACTTCGTAGCCGTGTCCACCGCCCTCGACAAGGTGGAGGCCTTCGGGATTGATCCGGAGAACGCCTTCGGTTTCTGGAACTGGGTCGGAGGCCGTTATTCCGTGGACTCCGCGATCGGAACGTCCCTGGCGATCGTTCTGGGCCCGGACGCATTCGAAGAATTCCTCGCTGGATTCCACACGATGGACGAGCATTTCCGGACAGCGCCCGCGGAGAAGAATCTCCCGATCCTCATGGGGCTCCTCAACGTCTGGTACGTCAATTTCTTCGACGCATCATCGCACGCCGTGCTTCCCTACGATCAGCACCTGCACCGCTTCCCTGCCTACCTGCAGCAGCTGACCATGGAGTCCAACGGCAAGTCGGTGCGGTGGGACGGCACCCCCGTGAACACCCAGACCGGCGAAATCTTCTGGGGTGAACCGGGCACGAACGGCCAGCACGCCTTCTATCAGCTGATTCACCAGGGTACCCGGGTCATCCCGGCCGACTTCATCGCCTTCGCGAATCCCAGCCATCCCGTCAAGGATGGCGATACGGACGTGCACGAGCTCTTCCTGGCGAACTTCTTCGCCCAGACCAAGGCCTTGGCCTTCGGCAAGTCTGCGGATGAGGTCCGGGCGGAAGGCACCGATGAGGCTGTTGTTCCGGCCCGAGTTTTCTCCGGAAACCGGCCGACGACGTCGATCATGGCACCCGAACTGACTCCTTCGGTCCTGGGCCAGCTGATCGCCCTCTACGAGCACATCACCTTTGTGCAGGGCACGATCTGGGGCATTGACTCCTTCGACCAATGGGGAGTGGAACTCGGCAAACAGTTGGCCAAGGACCTGGCCCCGGCGGTCGGCGGCGACACCGCCGCTCTCGACAAGGAGGACTCCTCGACCAAGGGGCTGATCTCCTACTACCTCGAACGGCGCACGAGGAAGTAGTCACCCTCGTGACGAGAAGCCCGTGACCTGAGCGGACAACAGCGCGCCGGCCGTGGAGAGTTCTCCGCGGCCGGCGCTGCGTGTCACATCCCCACGGGTATCCGTGGCGCGAGGCGGCAAACGCGTGCGTCTTTCGCGACACCATCCGGACGAGACTGCCACGTCGCGCGGGAAGGACCCCATCCGGCGAGGCCAAAGGCTCGCGGCCGTACGGGCGGCAGTCGGGGCGGGCATTCGCCCACCCATCACATGAATCTCTCCATCACCACGTGCTTCGAATGCGCTCACGCATTCCGCGCGGCCCGCTCGATCAGCAGAGGGAAAACGCAGTCACGGGTCAACGGTGCAATATCACCGTCCCGAAGAGACTCTTCGGGACGGCTCCACCTCAGTTCCTCGATCTCCGCCTGAGGAGAAATGTTGGCGAGGTCGTGGCCTCCCCCGGAGTTGTTCCACAGGAAGACCTCGCCCACCAGCTCATGCCCTGCCTCATTGGCCGCCTGGGTCTCCCACCGGCCCAGATACTCCAGCGCCTGCCGCGGGATGTCCACACCGAGCTCCTCACGGACTTCCCGAACTGCCGCGTCGAGCGCCGACTCCTGCGGTTCGGGTTTGCCTCCGGGGAACATGAAGCTGTGGGTTCTGCGCTTGCGAACGGTCAGGACCCGACCCTGCTGGTCCGTCACGACAACTGCTGAAACGGTGATTCGTGGCATGACCCCACCTTATTGCCCCACAAGGGGCCGGACGACGCCGCGTTTCGTCGGCGCACGTCTCGTCGTGGAGGTCTGCCGCTCTTGTCTCGCGCGGTGCCGCGCTTCGGCCACGGGCTCGAGGGTCATGGCGCGAGGCGTCATCAACTGGTTCATCGATGAGGTCCGAACCGGCGGGTCCGGTATATTGGCCCATGGAAATAACCCTCGAAATCAAGCAGGGAGTACGCCGAAAACTCATGTCGAAGATCATCTACACCCACACCGACGAAGCGCCACTGCTGGCGACCTACTCATTCAAGCCCATCGTGGAGGCGTACGCGAACAGCGCTGGCGTTGATATCGAGACCCGGGACATCTCGCTCGCCGGCCGTATCCTCGCCCAGTTCAACGATGTCCTGCCCGAGGACCAGCGGGTCAATGATGCCCTGGCCGAATTGGGAGAGCTGGCCAAGACCCCCGAGGCAAATATCATCAAGCTGCCGAACATCTCGGCTTCCGTGCCCCAGCTCAAGGCAGCCATCAAGGAGTTGCAGGCTGACGGCTACGACCTGCCGGACTACCCCGACGAGATCAAGTCCGATGCGGACGCCGATGCCCGGGCTCGCTACGACAAGGTCAAGGGATCGGCCGTCAACCCGGTACTGCGTGAGGGCAATTCGGACCGCCGCGCCCCGCAGTCGGTCAAGAACTACGCCAGGAAGAACCCGCACACCATGGGCGCCTGGTCGAAGGATTCCAAGACCAACGTCGCGACCATGGGCGCCGACGACTTCAAGTCCAACGAGCAGTCCGTGATCATGCCCTCGGACGACACCCTGACGATCCGCTTCACCGGCGAGGACGGAACGCAGACGGTCCTCAAGGACGGCCTGAAGGTCCTCAAGGACGAGATCATCGACGGCACCGTGATGCGCGCGGCCGCTCTGGACGAATTCCTGGCTGCCCAGGTTGCCCGTGCGCGCGAGGAAGATGTGCTCTTCTCGGTTCACCTCAAGGCGACGATGATGAAGGTCTCCGATCCGATCTTGTTCGGGCACGCCGTCAAGGCCTACTTCTCGGACGTCTTCGAGACCTACGGCGACAAGCTCGCCGCCGCCGGCCTCTCCCCCAATAATGGTCTGGCCTCGATCCTGAACGGACTGGGCCTCCTCGACGAGGAGACTGCCCAGGGCGTCAAGGAGGGAATCGAGCGCGGACTCGAGGAAGGCCCATCTCTGGCGATGGTCGACTCCCGCAAGGGCATCACCAACCTGCACGTTCCCTCTGACGTGATCGTGGACGCGTCCATGCCCGCCATGATCCGCACGTCAGGCCACATGTGGGGCGCCGACGACGACGAACACGACACCCTCGCGGTGCTCCCGGACTCCTCGTACGCGGGCGTGTACCAGGCCGTGATCGAGGACTGCCGCGAAAACGGAGCCTTCGATCCGACGACCATGGGGTCGGTCCCCAACGTCGGTCTGATGGCCCAGAAGGCCGAGGAATACGGTTCCCACGACAAGACCTTCGAGATCGAGGGCAAGGGCGTCGTCGAGGTTCTGAACGCCGCGGGAGAGGCTCTGATTTCCCACGAGGTCGAGACCGGCGACATCTGGCGTGCGTGCCAGACCAAGGACGTCGCGGTGCGTGACTGGGTCAAGCTGGCCGTCCGTCGCTCGCGCGACTCGGGTACGCCCGCCGTGTTCTGGCTCGATGAGGAACGCGCCCACGACAGGAACCTCATTGCGAAGGTCGAGGAGTACCTCAAGGAAGAGGACACGGACGGCTTGGACCTCCGCATCCTCTCGCCGGTCGAGGCCACCAAGTTCTCGATCGACAGAATCCGACAGGGGCTCGACACGATCTCCGTGACCGGCAACGTGCTCCGCGACTACCTGACGGATCTGTTCCCGATCCTCGAGCTCGGGACCTCGGCCAAGATGCTGTCCGTCGTCCCGCTCATCAATGGCGGCGGCCTGTTCGAGACGGGTGCGGGTGGATCGGCACCGAAGCATGTGCAGCAGCTTGTTGAGGAGAACCACCTGCGTTGGGATTCGCTCGGTGAGTTCCTCGCGCTGGCCGCTTCCTTCGAGCACTTGGCCAGCACGACCGGAAACGACCGTGCACAGATCCTCGCGGACACGCTCGACGCGGCGACCGGCACCTTCCTCGAGGAGAACAAGTCCCCCTCGCGCAAGGTCGGGGAAATCGACAACCGCGGCAGCCACTTCTACCTGGCCACCTACTGGGCCGAGGAATTGGCGGCCCAAACTCGGGACAAGGACCTCGCGGAGCTCTTCTCCGGAATCTCCGAGAGCCTGAAGTCGAATGAGGACCAAATCGCGCAGGAGCTGCTGGCCGTACAGGGCTCCCCCGTTGAGTTGGGAGGCTACTACTGGCCTCAGGATGCCAAGGCCGACTCGGCCATGCGCCCGTCCGAGACCCTCAACGGGATTCTGGACCAGCTGACGAAGTAACAGTCCGAGCAACAAGGAGGGCCTCGAATGCCCCGGCA
>JAKDJD010000007.1 GCA_030454085.1 Kocuria sp. | reverse complement strand
AAAACCGCACGGGAGTGCCACCTAGGCAGGCCCGACCACTCGGCAGGCCGACCACCCGACCACCCGCTGCCCGCACCACCCACGACGTTCTCACCACCCGCGCCGCCCGTAAGTAAACGATTTCCCCCACCAGGAAAACCACGCACCCACGACACCGAATATTCCTATTGACACCCCAGCTTGCCGCCCGTAGCGTGTCGGTAATCGATTACTCAGATGATGTTCTCCGTCACAAGGAAGTGTGGTGAACCGTGATGGCCGCAGATCTCGCCGGCATCTCTCGCCTCCGCAATGTTTCGACCCGTTCGATCAGTCCCGAAAACTTCGACGGCGCCCCCGGAGGCGGAGGCCGCGCCACGGAAGGGACCGGCGCCGCGGCCGCGCGGGACCTGGGCCACGGGTGGAAGATTTCGCCCAGCGTCGACATCGCCCCAGGTGAGACGTTCGACCTCGCCAATATCCGAGAACCCGGACGCATCACCCACGTGTGGATCACCACCCACACCGACCATTGGCGCACACTGCTCCTGCGCGCCTTCTGGGACGGCGCGTCCGAACCTGCCGTCGAGGTCCCGTACGGAGACTTCTTCTGCAACGGGTGGGGCGAATTCTCCCAAGTCAGCTCGCAACCGATCGCCGCCAACCCGCAGGGAGGCTTCAACTCCTACTGGCCCATGCCCTTCAAGGAATCGGCCCGGTTGACGCTCGAGAACACCTCCGAGGTCGTCGCTACGGTCTACTTCCAGATCACCTACGAAATCGGTGGCGACTACAGCGACGAAGCCTACTTCCACGCCCAATGGCGTCGCAGCAACCCGCTGCCCGACAAGACGACCCACACGATCCTGGACGGCATTCAGGGATCCGGACACTACGCGGGCACATACATCGCCTGGGGCAGCAATTCCAGCGGCTGGTGGGGCGAGGGCGAGATCAAGTTCTACCTCGACGGCGACGACGCCTACCCCACCATCTGCGGCACCGGTACGGAGGACTACTTCGGCGGCGCCTGGAACTTCGACGTACCCGGCCACGGATACCAAGAGTTCTCGACCCCCTATCTCGGGATGCCCCAGGTGATTCGACCCGACGGACTCTACGCAAGTCAGCAGCGCTTCGGCCTGTACCGCTGGCACCTCCCGGACCCGATCCGTTTCCACGAGAACCTGTCGATCGATATCCAGGCCCTCGGATGGCGCAGCGGCTGGCGCTACCTCCCGCTCCATGACGACATCGCCTCGACCGCCGTCTTCTATTTGGACCGCCCCACGGCGTCGCGACCGACGACGCCGGGCTTCGACGACATGGAAGTCCACATCGGCAAAGAACCGGTTCCCGACCTCGGGGCAACTCCCCCACGAGAACCCCGCAGCTGAACATTTCGACCATCAGAATCAGCCCGTCCCTCGGCGGCGGGCTCGCCGGAGAGGAACACGGCATGAGCCAGACATCGACGTCGTCCCAGAAGACCCTCGACAGAGCCCACGAAAAAATCCCGCCGCGCGTATACCTCATCGCGTTCCTGGCAGGCTTGTCCGGGCTCCTGTACGGATACGACTCCGGGGCCATTTCGGCGGCCCTCCCACCCATGATCAAGGACTTCGGATTGTCGGAGGGCTCGGTCGGAGCCATCACGTCGATGCTCCTGTTCGGGTCCCTTCCCGCGATCGTCGTGGCCTCCGTGGCCTCCCTCCGCTTCGACCGGAGGCACCTACTGCTCGTGGCCGGCGTGATCTTCGTGGTCGGATCGATCGGTTGCGGTCTGGCCACCTCGGCGGGCTTGGTCGGCGCCTGGCGATTCTTCCTGGGCCTCGGCGTCGGAATCGCCAACATGTTCGGGCTGATCTACCTCTCGGAGCTGGCTCCCACGAGAATCCGGGGCATGTTGTCCGGCCTGTACCAGCTGGCGGTCAACTGCGGGATCCTCTCGGCGTACGTCGTCGGCGGCGCACTCGCCCCCTCGGAGGCATGGCAATGGATCCTGGCCCTGGGCGCCGTCCCGGCCGTCGTCTTCTTCATCGGCATGTACATCGCTCCCCCGAGCCCCCGCTGGTTGCTGACACGGGGACGCGAGAACAAGGCACTCAAGGTTCTCCACACGCTGCGCGGGACACCGCAGATCGCGGAACTCGAGGTCCGCGAGATGAAAGAAATGCTCGATACGACCCGGGGTGGGGTCAAGGACCTCATCTCGCACGCCCGCAAACCCGTGCTCCTGCTCCTGGGCCTGACTTTCTTCCAGGTCTTCACGGGTATCAACGCCGTCATCTACTACGCCCCGATCATCTTCGGCAAGCTCGAAGGCCTCGGCAACAACGCGGGCCTGATCGCGAACTACAGCGTCGGCATCGCTCTGGTGATCTCGACCGCCGTGGCCCTCCCGATGATCGACAGGGTCGGCCGAGTCACGATGCTCGCTTGGTCCATGGCCGGCCAGACCCTCTCGATGGTTGCCCTGTGGGCCCTCCCCGAATCGGGGTGGATCACGGTGGTGCTCGTCTTCCTCGACACGTTCTCCTTCGGATTCGGCATGGGACCCGTGTTCTGGCTCCTGGTCCCGGAGCTTTTGCCCCTGCGTCTGCGAGCGGTCGGCATGGGTGTGGTCACGTTCGCCCAGTACCTGATGAACGCGATCTTCTCCTCCATGGTTCCGCCGGCCATCGCCTCGTACGGATCCGTGGTCTTCCTGGTGTTCGGAGTGCTCTCCCTCGCGGCGTTCTTCTACGTGCTTCGCCTCGTCCCCGAGACGAGCGGGCAGTCGCTGGAGAACATCGAGAACTACTGGAAGACCGGTTCCTTCGAGATCTTCAGCGACCCCGCACAGCGCAACGGCTCACGCAAAGGCTGAGAGTCCGGTGATGTTCTTGCCCACGATCAGGGTGTTCATCTCACGGGATCCTTCGAAGGAGTAGATGGCCTCGGCGTCGGCGAACAGCTTGGCGATCTCGTACTCGAGCACGATGCCGTTCCCGCCGAACAGCTCTCGGCCCCAGGCGACTGTCTCCCTCATGCGGGTAGTGCAAAAGGCCTTGGCCAGCGCCGCCTGCGCCGAGCTGTCCTCCTTGTTCTCGGCCAATTGGCCCAGTCGGATGACCATGCCCATCATGGCCGTGACGTTGCTGAGCATCTTGACCAAAAGGTCCTGGATCATCTGGAAGCCACCGATCGGTTTCCCGAACTGGACCCGGGTCGTCGCGTACTCGCGGGCCACCTCATAGGCACGCATTGCGACGCCGGTGGCCTGCCACGCGACGTCGCCCCGCGTGTCCCGCAGGATCTTCGCGACGTCCCGGAATCCGTTGATGTTCTGCAAACGGTTCTTCTCGGGCACCCGAACATTGGTCAGGGTCAGGTCCGCGTTCTCCACCGTGCGCAGGGAGATCTTGCCCTGGATCTTCTCGGCGTGGAACCCTTCGGTCCCCTTCTCGACCACGAAGGCCTTGACCTGGTCGTCCGCGGTGTCCCTGGCGTAAACCACCACCAGGTCCGCGAACGTTGCGTTGCCAATCCAACGCTTGGCGCCGTTGAGCACCCACTCGTCGCCGTCGCGCGTGGCGGTGGTCCGCATTCCGCCGGACACGTCCGAGCCGCCCTCCGGCTCGGTCAGTCCGAACGCGCCGATCAGGGACATGTCCACCATGTCCGGCAACCAGCGTTGACGCTGCTCCTCATCGCCACCACCTGCGACGGAACCCATGGCCAGACCCGTGTGCACCCCGGCAGCGACGGCGAAGGACGGATCGGTCTTGTTCATCTCGATCCGGATGAATCCGGCCAACAGTTCGCTGTGGGGCGTGACCTGGACTCTGCTGTACTCGGGGTAACTACCCGCCGCGGTTCCCAAGGGGGCCAGTTTCTTGAACAAGTCTTTCGGGAACTCGCTGGCGTCCCATGCTTTCTCGGCCAGGGGCTTGATCTCCGTGGCAAGGTATTCGCGGACTCGATTCAGTTCCGCCTGCTCTTCCGGGCCGAGGAGCGAGGTGTAGTCGAGAAAGTCGGACGTCGTGTTGGCTGGTTTGGACATGGTGGGTTCTTCTTTCCGTCTGGTCATGGTTCGTTGGAGCTCCGGGTCGCTGGTGTTCGGCCCGTTCAGACCGGTCAGCGGCCCTGCCATTGGGGTTTCCGACGCTCGGCGAATGCCGCGGCCCCCTCGGCGAAGTCTGCGGACAGCTTCAAGGAATCGACGATCCGCGCCTGACCCGCGAAAGCCTCCTCCTCCGTGGTGTTCTCGGCCATCCTGGCCACGTCCTTGACGGCGGCCAAGGCCAACGGCGCGTTGGCGGATATCGCTGCCGCGAGCTCGGCGGCGGTTTCGAGAGAGCGTCCTTCCTCGGTCACCCGGTTGACCAAGCCGATCTCGTGGCCCCTCTGGGCCGTAAAGGTTTGGCCCGTCAGGAGCAGTTCCATCGCCAGGTGGTGAGGGATGCGCTGCGGAACACGAATGGCTCCGCCTCCTCCGGGAATCAGACCGCGCGTGACCTCGGGAAGCCCCAGGGTCGCGGCGTCGGCGGCAACGATCAGGTCGCAATTCAGGGCAATTTCCAGGCCTCCACCCAGCGCGAAACCTTCGATCGCGGCGATCATGGGCTTGCTGGTGACCGTCTGCACGAATCCGGCGAACCCGTGCCCCTCGATGCTCACGTTCTCGCCATTCGCCGCAGCCTTGAGGTCCATCCCTGCGCAGAATGTCCCCGAGGCACCCGTCAGGATGCCGACGCGCAGGTCCGGATCGGATTCCAGCTTTTCGACCGCGGCTCGCAACTCACGGGCCACCTCGGCGTTGATGGCGTTCTTCTTCTCCGGCCGGTTCAGGGTGATAACCAGCGCGGAATCCCTGGTTTCGGTCGTGACGACTTGGTTCATGTGATCTGGATCCCTTTCGTTCTTCCCCGACTCTATGCCCGCGGGTCGGTGATTCGAGGATTCCGACTCGGCGACGTCACACGTGACGAGGGCCTTCGGTCGCTTCCGCCGCGGCGCCGCCCCCGGAAGGCACGAAACACGACCGGAAGGCACGACGCACACGTCCATTGTTCAGAAGGGTGGGACAGGCCCTCAGACCGACTGGGCCGTCAACGGGATGCGTCCCCCCGCCAGAACCATCTCCACCTGACGCTCGGACAGGCTGTGGTGCAGCGTGGTCTCGCGACCGCCGATGGTTGCCTTCACGGTGCGACCACCCGTCAAGGCGTTGCGCAGATCCTCCAACACGACGACGTCGTCCTGCCGCGCGGCCTCATAGTCGGCGTCGTCGTCGAACTCCAGCGCGAGGATGCCGAAGTTGGCCAGATTCTGCCAGTGGATACGGGCGAAGGACTTCGCAATGACCGCCCGCAACCCGAGGTACCTCGGGGCGATCACGGCGTGCTCGCGGGACGAACCCTGGCCGTAGTTGTCGCCTGCGATCACCACGTGACCACCCTCCGCCTGCCCGGCACGTTCCGGGTAACTCGGGTCGATCCGCGTGAAACTGAACTCCGAAATCTTCGGAATATTGCTGCGATACGGCAGGACGCGTGAGCCTGCGGGCATGATCTCATCCGTCGACACGTTGTCCCCCATCACCAACAGGGCCGGCGCCTCGAGGCGGTCGTCGAGCGGATCGAACTCGGGCAGGGACGAAATGTTCGGGCCCTTCACGAGCTCAACCTGCAACGACTCCTCCTTCTCCGGCGGAGGCAACAACATGTCGTCGTTGACGCTGTACTTCTCCGGCATGGTCGGCTTGGGGCAGTCGATGCCATGGCTCTCGCCCAAGGTTCGCGGATCCGTGATCTTTCCGGTCAGTGCGGCCGCGGCCGCCGTCTCCGGAGAACACAGCCACACGGCGTCCTCCTCCGTGCCGGACCGACCCGGGAAATTGCGCGGCATCGTGCGCAACGAATTCCGCCCCGTGGCCGGCGCCTGCCCCATACCGATGCACCCCATGCATCCGGACTGGTGAATACGTGCCCCAGCCGACACCAACGACGTGAGCCAGCCCCCCGCGATGAGGTCCGCCAGAACCTCGCGGGAGGTGGGATTCGCATCCACCGAAACCTGCCGATGGGTCTGCTGACCGTGCAGGGTCTCGGCGACCACCGCGAAATCCCGCAATCCAGGATTCGCGGACGATCCGACCACCACCTGGAACACGTCCTCGTTCTCGACCTCGGCCACCGGAACCACATTGCCCGGCGAGGACGGCTTGGCAATGAGCGGCTCCAGGGTTGAGAGGTCGATGTGCTCCTCGACGTCGTAGGTCGCGCCGTCGTCGGCCTCGATCCGTTGGAAGTCGTCGGGTCGGCCGACGGCTTCGAGGTAATCGCGCACAGCGTCGTCGGCGGGGAAAATGCTCGTCGTGGCGCCGAGCTCGGCGCCCATATTGGCGATCACGTGGCGGTCCATCGCCGTCAGGCCCTTCAGACCGGGCCCGTGGTACTCGATCACGCGACCGACGCCGCCCTTCACATCGTGGCGACGCAGCATTTCCAGGACGACGTCCTTCGCGGAAACCCAATCCGGCAACTCGCCGGTCAGTTCGACGCCCCACACCTCCGGCATCGAGACGTAGAGGGGCTGACCGGCCATGGCCATCGCGACTTCCAGTCCCCCGACGCCGATGGCCAACATGCCCAAGGCCCCCGCGGCGCACGTGTGGGAGTCGGAACCGATCATGGTTGCCCCGGGCCGGCCGAAACGCGACTGGTGCACCGGATGGGAGACGCCGTTGCCCGCCTTGGAGAACCACAACCCGAAACGCTGTGCCGCGGATTGGAGGAACAAGTGGTCATCGGGGTTTTTCTCGTCGGTCTGCAACAGATTGTGGTCCACATACTGGACCGACAATTCCGTCTGGATGCGATCCAGGCCCATGGCCTCGAGTTCGAGCATCACCATGGTCCCCGTCGCGTCCTGGGTCAGGGTCTGGTCGACCTTCATGGCGATTTCCTCGCCCGGGGTCATGTCCCCCTCGACCAGATGGCTCGATATGAGTTTCTGAGCAACGTTCTGTGACACTTTTCTGCCCTCCCGGCTCTGATGAGCACCGGGTCTTCTCCGACCCGGGGTCTGCTCCCAGGCTATGCCCCACGTCACAAAAGGTTAAGTGGGGGGTTGGGGTGGTGGGCGTGAGGGGTCGATACCGTGACTCCCGAGGCGGCATTCTTGTGCGGCCCTTCCCCACGAGGTGGCACTCCCGTGCGATTTCTGCGCCCAAAACCGCACAAACCTGCCGCCTCTCCAGCACACCACGCCCGAAAACGCACGCCATTGACGCCTCGACCCGCCCTGCGACGTCGACCCCGTTCGGCTTCGTTGGGTGGCGGTTACCGGATCCGGAGGAGTTTTCAGTCGTTAGGTGGGGTTTCAACCCCCACCTAACGGAGGTAAACGGCGCCAAATCGGGTAACCGCCACCCAATATGGGGATTCGGCGGCGCTTCCGCTGAGCAGAACGACAAGAGCCTCATCCGCCGCTCGGCACCGACCTGCGAAAGCCTAGGGTCCGGCCTCCAAAGGCCCGCCCCCTTCGCGAATCCACCAGCCGAAGCCCTGAGCTCTCAGCCGAAGCCCTGCACGATCCACCATGCCGCGTCCTCTCCCGGACCGTTACCCTTCGCCAGCCATCCACCACGCCCGACACACCGTCACCGCCCGAATCGCCGCACAACCACCCCGCCGTGTCCTCAACCGGAACGCGACGGCAAGGGGACGTAAGGGGAATCGGGAGCTGGTGCCAAGGTCATCCCACCTGTCGAGACGAGCGCACCTCATGCGGAGTTTCATTCAAAATTCGCTAGGGTGGTCCACCGTGTGCCACCTCCCCCGGGTGGCTAGGGCGAACTATGCCAAGGAGTGACTGTGCCCGCGAAGAATCCTAAGTCGAGCCGTGGATTCGGCTCTGCCCTGGGGACGACTGTCGTCTACGTCCTGATCTGGCTCGGACTTGCGTTGCTCAGCGCCGCCCTGTTCATCCGGTGGAACTGGGGCACCGTCAGCGTTCGGCAGATGGCCATGAGCATCAAGGGCGTTGAACTGCAGAGCGGGTACCCCCGGGAATGGCTGGGGATCGGGCTGATCATCGTACTGCCCCTCCTGATCACCCTCCTCCTTGCCCTGGCCCACTGGGCACGCAACCGTCGCAAAAGACTCGGTACCTGGGATCCCCGCCCGAAGAAGCGGCGCCTTATTGCTCGCGGCGTCGCCTCGGGACTGGTGCTGATCCTCGTGGTCACCGGCGCTTCGCTGTTCTCGTCGAGCGTGAACCTGTCCGACTGGGTTCGTGCCACGCGTTCCGACAAGGACATCGGCGATTACTACGCCGAACCGCAGACGACAGACACGTCGAAGAAGCGCAACATCGTCAACATCTATCTGGAGTCGGGCGAACAGACCCTCTCCGACGAAAGCCTCTTCGAGAAGAATCCGTACCCGCCGCTCGAGGACCGCACCCAGGACTGGCAAAAGGTCGATGACTACCAGCAGTACGAGGGCGGCGGCTGGACCATGGCCGGACTCGTCTCCACGCAGTGCGGTATTCCCCTCAAGGGAACGGACACCCCCTGGTACGGCGGAGGAAACACCGCTCCCCCCGACGACATCGACACGTATCTCAACGGGACCACGTGCATGAGCGACATCTTCAAGCAGCAGGGATACAAGAACGTGTTCATGGGCGGTGCCGGTGCCGAATTCGCGAGCAAGGACACCTTCCTCCAGAACCACGGCTACGACGAGGTCAAGGATCTCAACGATTGGAAGAAGGCCGGGGAGCCGCAGAAAAACTTCCGCAAGGACTGGGGCCTCAATGACGAAAGGCTCTTCGACCACGCCAAGGACGAGATCGACCAGTTGCACGCCGAATCGGAGAGAACCGGCCAGCCCTTCAACCTCTCCGCGCTCACGCTGGACAGTCACGAGCCGGCCAAGGCCTACGACTACTGCAACGTGGACACGGACAGCAAGCTGACGTCCGTATACCAATGCTCCATGGACAAAGTGGGCGACTACCTGGACTACATGAAGGACAAGGGCTACCTGGACGACACCGCCGTGGTGATCCAGGGCGACCACCTCAAGCACATGAAGTCCAGCGACTCCTTCCACAAGCAGCTGGACAAGAACAACAACCGCTCGATCTTCAACCGCGTCTGGGTCCCCGGTGAGGACAACCAACGTCGCCTGCGGCCGGGTATCGACCAGTTGAATATGTATCCGACGATGCTCGAAGCGGCCGGCCTCGAGGTCAAGGACCACCAGGCCGGACTGGGTGTTTCCGCCTTCACCGACACCATTCCGGACGATTCGGCCCAATCCCTCGACCCCGACGACTACAAGGAGTTGCTCACCACGGACTCCAAGGATTTCTACACCAAGGCCTGGGCCGGGGAGCACGTCCGCAGCTAGTTACCCCTCGACATTGCACTCTGCAACCGGCGGCAATCACGTGACCTGCGCTACATGGCGTCGGTAGATCTGAAACCGGACCCCGCACCTTCGCGGGCGACGGAGACAGAAGAGCAGACAAGGAGTCGAGATGACGACGCTGGGCGTGCAAATGATGATGCTCAAGGACCGAGTGTCCGAGGAAGGCATGTACCCGGTCCTACAACGGATCGTCGACCTCGGGTACGACTCGGTCGAGGTTTCCCAGATCCCGATGGACGAGGAGAACACCCAGGCCCTCGAACGCGGCGTCGTCGACCTCGGGCTGCGGGTGGGCGCCCTCTCTGTGGCCCTCAGAAAGACGCCGACGGCGACCGGGGATGCCCTCGACACCGACATGGACAAGGTCGTCTCGGACTGTTCGCGCCTCGGCGTCGAATTCGTCCGTATCGGCATGATGCCCTTCGACGCGATGGCGTCCAAGGAGGCCTGCGAGGCTTGGGGACGCGACTGCGAGGCCGCAGCCCAGGAGCTCGCCGCCCAAGGCATCACTCTCTGCTACCACAACCACCACGTGGACCTTGCACAGTTCGACGGCGAGCGAATCTTCGACGTCGTTCGCCGGGTCGCGCCCACCGTCCGGTTCGAGGTGGATCTTCACTGGGTCCAGCGTGGTGGCATGAATCCGATCGACATGCTTCGTGAGTATTCCGGCGTCTGCAAACTCATCCACGTCAAGGACTACCGAGTGGTGCCGCTCCCGGCCGAGGATATGGCGCTATTGGAAGACAGGTCGCCGGAGGCGCACGCGGAGTTCATGCAGAGGTTCGCCCTCCTGCCGCAGTTCGCCGAGGTGGGGTCCGGGAACATGAATTGGCCAGAGATTCTGCCGGTTGCGCTCGAAGCAGGTGCCGAGCACTTCTTCGTGGAACAAGATGAGCTCTACGGGCGCGATCCGTTCGACTGTCTCGCGGACTCGAGGGCGTACTTGAGGTCGATCGGTTACTGAACCGTTCCGGTACGCTGCGGGTACTCGCCCTCCTCGAGGATGCGTTCGTTGAGCATGGACAGGTGCTCCGCGGCGTCGAAGTCCAGAGGGACCTCCTCGTTCTTCCACGCGGAGAGGTGGATCGCGTTGGCGAGCCTGACGCCGTTGATGCCGTCCGAGCCGGGGGCGAGCAAGGGTGTTCCGTCCAGGAGATGGAGGGCGAAGTTCTCCAGGACGCCGGTGTGTTGTTCGCCCCAGACCGAGTCGAATTCGATGTCCTCCTCCTCGTAGAACTCGTGGGGATCGAGTTGGCCCTGGAAGAGGCCGCGCACGGCGTCCATCCCCAAATTCTGGGAAATCCGTTGCTCGTCCTCCCGGAGGCGGAAGACGTGTGCCTTCTTGGAGCCGTCCACGACGATCTTGCCCTTGTCCCCCAGTATTTCCAGGCGGTCGGTTCCGACAAGATCGTGGGTTGCCGTGATGAAGACTCCGGTGGCTCCGTTGCCGTAGTCCAGGACGGCCGTGACCTCGTCCTCCACCGGGATGTTCCGTTTGTACCCGAAGGCGGCTTTGGCGAAGACCGAGCGGGGCACTCCGCACAGCCATTGGATCAGGTCGAGCTGGTGAGGCGCCTGATTGACGAGGACGCCGCCGCCCTCGCCACCCCAGGTCGCCCGCCAGGCCGACTGGTCGTAGTAGCCCTGGGGCCTCCACCACGTGGTGATGATCCAGTTGGTGCGGCGCAAGGCCCCGATGTCTCCCGCGTCGATGATCTCCTTGATCCTGCGGTACAGGGGGTTGTTGCGCTGGTTGAACATGATGGCGAAAGGGACGTCGGGGGTTTCCGCGGCGACGCGGTTGAGTTCGGCCACCTGCTGTGTGTAGACGCCAGCGGGTTTCTCGACCAGCACGGGTGTTCCGTGGCGCAGGGCCCGGATTCCCATGTCTGGGTGCAGGTAGTGGGGAACGCAGGTGACCACGGCGTCGACCACGTCGGATCCCAACAGGTCCGAATAGTCCTCGAAGGTCGTGACCCCGGGGTGGTCCTGTTCGGCCTGCGCCCTGCGCGCAGGATCGGTGTCGCAGACGGCCCCGATGCTCATGTGGGGCACGCGCCCTTCGGCAATGAACCCGGCGTAGGTCGTTCCTTGGGCGCCATAGCCCACGATGCCCAATCGGATTGTCTGGTCGGTGCTCACTGTGTTCATCATTGTCCTCTGTCTACTTCTCGTTCTCGGCGGTTGACTGCTCGGGGGCGACAGCTCGACCGTCGACCATGGCAAGCTTCTGTTGTTTGCGGGTCTCGTTCTCTTCCACGATTCGGCTGAACAGGGAGTCGGTCAATGGGTAGCGCATCATCACGAAGAACGCGATGAGGCACAGGACGGCCGGGAGAATCCCTGCGGTCAGCCTGATGCCCATGACCGCGTGGTCGGATTGGACCGCTGCTCCCCCGACGTAGCCGGTCAGGCCGATGAGTCCTGCCGCGGCCGCGCCACCGAAGGCCTGGCCTAGTTTGCGAACGAAGGAAAAGACCGCATAGGTGGTCCCTTCCGTGCGGCGCGCCGTCTTCCATTCGCCGTACTCGACCGTGTCCGCTTCCATCGCCCACATGAGGGTGTTGAGCAGGCCGATTCCCAGGCCCAGGAAGAAGAACGCGACGCAGGCGAGCCACGGCATGGACGGTGGGCACAAGAACACGAGCAGGCCGCCGATCATGAAGGAGACCGCCCCGGAGAGATAGACGAAACGCTTGCCGAATCGTGCCACGGCTCGTCCGATGAACGGCGCGGCGACGAAGATCGACGCCGTCTGGATGACCGTCAGGATCGAGAACAGACCGGCATTGCCCATGACGTCGCGGGCGAAGTAGATACTCATCGTCTGAAGGCAGACGTGCGAGGTGAGGACCACGACCGACCCAACGGAGAGCCAGATCAAGGCCTTGTTCTTGGCCAGCACGGACACGGCCTGTTTCAAACTGATCTGGTCGTCCGCGGGGCGGGTCACGCGCTCCTTCGCGGTCAGGAAGGTGAAGATGTAGAGAGCGACGCCGAGCACCACGAAGATCGCCGTGATCGTGGTCAGCGATCCCTGGAGGCCCGTGGTCGCATCATGGGCCGCGGCCGCCTTGGCCGCGGAGAGCTGAGCGTCGGTGGCCCGGTCCTCGCCGCCGAGGGCTGCGACCTTCTCCTTATAGAGATTGGCCGAGCTGAATCGCTCCACGAGCGGGGAGACCACCACCGCGATCAGCATCACGGCGACCTGGGAGCCCACGGTGCGGAACGTCGCGAGTTTTGCGCGCTCCACCGGGACCTGCGTCATCGCCGAGGCGAGCGATCCGTACGGAATGTTGACCATCGAATAGAACATCATCATCACGCCGTAGGACAGGTAAGCCCAGAACAGCTTCATCGTGAGACTGTCCACGTCCGGCAGGGAGAAGACCCAGACCGAGCACAGCATGAGAGGCAAGCAGGACCACAAGATCCACGGCCGGAATTTGCCCCACTTGCTGGTCGTTCTGTCGACCCACCGGCCGACGATGACGTCTCCGATGCCGTCCCAGATCCGAACGATCAGGAAAATGGGCGCGGCGTAACCGGCCGGAATCCCGACGACGTCGGTGTAGTACAGCAGGAGGAACGTGCTGACCATGTTGAACGCGAGATTGTTGCCCGCGTCCCCCGCAGCGTAGCCCAAGAAGGATCGCAGGGGCAGTTTGCTCGTCGCCCCTTTCGAGGGCGCCGTGCCCTGGTGCTCGTCGGTTCGGGTGGCTGCTGCATGTGACATCGTCGTCGCCCTTCGCTCTCACAACGTGGCCCAAACCACACTGTGCCGTTGCTTTTCTACATCCTGGGGCCGTGGCCCCGACCGAACCAGCGGTTGCCGTCAGTTGCCGGGCCTCCACGATGGACGAACTTGTGATCCAGGCAACAAGTGGCAACCCGTTGTCGTGGGCGGCGTCCTCCGCCAGGCTGGTCCGAAGGCCACCGACGTCAACGAGGAGCAGAGCATGTGGACGCTGTCCGGATTCACCGACGAGATCTCCCCCGACATGGAGCAGCAGTGCTCCCACGCACGATCGCTGGGGCTGAGTCACATCGAATTCCGCAGCGCGTGGGACACCAACGTCCTCGATCTGGACGACCAACAACTCGAGCAGGCGGCCGAGATCCTGGATCGCTACGGCCTCAAGGTATCGAGCATCGGTTCACCCATCGGCAAGATCGGGCTTCGGGATCCCATTGACGCGCACCTCGAGCGCGCCCAGCATGCCGTCGACGTCGCTCGGGTCCTCGGGGCGCCGTACGTGCGCATCTTCTCCTTCTCCATTCCCGAGGGCGTGGACCCGGACGACTGTCGAACCGAGGTGATCGACCGCATGCGTGCCCTGGCCGACGTCGCCGAAGAGGGCGGGGTGACTTTTCTCCACGAGAACGAGAAGAAGATCTACGGCGATATTCCCCGCAGATGCGCGGACCTACTGGCCAGCGTCGATTCCCCGCGGCTCAAGGCGGCCTGGGATTCGGCCAATTTCGTCCAATGTGGGGTTCGGCCCTTCTCTGAGGGGTACTCCGCGATTCGGCCCTACCTCGAATACGTCCAGGTCAAGGACGCCCACCTGTCCGACGGCGAGGTGGTCGTGACCGGTGAGGGGGACGGCGAACTCCGTGAGACCCTGGATGCTCTGGTCGCGGACGGATTCGACGGGTTCTTCTCCCTCGAACCGCACCTGTCCAAGACACACGAGCTCGGGGGCTTCTCGGGACCCGAGCTGTTCACCGAGGCGCACACGGCATTCACGGACCTGCTCAAGGAGAAAGGGATCCGGTACCAGTGACTCTTCGTGCCCTGATCGTCGGTTACGGTTCGGTCAGCGCGGTGCACGCAGAGGCCCTCCGGTCGATTTCCGATGTCGAGCTGGTCGGTGTGTGCGACGTCGCCCCGGAACGCCGCGACGCCGCGGAGTGCGAACTGGCTGTTCCGACCGCATCGACCGTTGAGGATGCCATACGTCGATTCGCGCCCGACGTCGTCCATGTGACCACCCCGCACCATGAGCACGAAAGCGTGATCCTGGCTGCCCTCGGGGCCGGTTGCGACGTCCTGACCGAAAAACCGATCAGCTCGGATCTGAGCAGCGCCGACCGCATCGTGGCCGCTGCCGAGAACACGAAGAGCCAGAGCGGACGTTCACCTCGCGTGGGTGTGTGCTTCCAGAATCGTTACAACCTTTCGGCACAGGCCATGAAGGAGACGGTCGACTCCCGACGGTTCGGGGCGCCCCTCGGCGCCGTGGCGACCGTGGCGTGGCACCGCCCGCCCGAGTATTACACCTCGAAACCCTGGCGAGGTTCGTGGGCCACGAGCGGTGGAGGCCTGCTGATCAACCAGGCCATTCACACCGTGGATCTCCTTCAATGGATTATGGGTCCCGTGGTCGCGGTCCGGGGACGAGTGGGCACGGACGCTCTGAGCGAGGTCATCGAGGTCGAGGACACCGCAACGCTGACCCTGACCCATGAGTCCGGCGTGAGGAGCATCCTCATGGCGACCAACGCGGCCCCGACCAATCTCCCGGTGACCCTGGACATCGCCATGGAGCACGGAAACATGCGGTCCGGAACCGAACTCTTGATGACGGGGGACGGCACCCCGGACGAAGTGATCAAGGAGCGCCTCCCCTCGGATCGGGCCAAGGCATATTGGGGGTCCTCCCACATCGAGCTCATCAGGGATTTCTATGAGAGTCACGAGGACGGCGAGACATTCTGGATCGACCCGAACGAGGCGATGAAGTCCTTGCGCATCGTGAAGGCCGCCTATGACGGCGCCGGCGGATTCCCCCACAGGGCCGCTCGAGACTTGGACCTGGGCAACCCCTATTTGAGGTGACTCCACTCGGCAGGCCGGGCGGGATCGACAACAAAGCCCCCCACTCCGAGTTTTCTCGGGGAGAAATTGGAGCAACACCCCTCCGCACGGGAGCCGGTGTCGAAGCTCGCGTACACGCACCGCATCAGTGGAGCGCATCGAGCACCGATCACTGCCGAACGGCGACGACTTGCCTGCTCAGGTCGAATCATCCGACGAGAAATAAGGGCCGAACGCCGTTTCTGTCGGCTCGACGCCGTGGCCGAGCGAATCGGCCAAGTCCTGCGTCGTGCTCGCTCGACTCACCATGAGACAGAGTGCTTTGCCGTCGACGGACGTGGTGGTGTGCAGACATCCGCGGTCCATGACGATCCCCTGACCGGGCTGGACGAGGAAGGATTCGACGGCACCGTCCCGATGATCGGGCCGGCTGACGTGCTGGACCACGGAACCCGAAATCGGAATGAGTGCCTGCTCGGTGAGAAGGTGAGATTCCAGCGTCCTGGGTATTTCGGTGCGATCGTACGTGACCCAGAGAAGGTCGACCTCTCCGCCCTCGCCCGGGTCGAAGAGCGCGGCACGGTAGAAGCTGCTCGACACCGAATGGAACGCCGGGGCGGAATCGTCGACCTGGAGCGTACTGTCCAGAACTTTTCCGTACGGGGCAAAGGCATCCGCAGCAAGACGGTGGATCATCGGTTCTCCTGAACGAGTGATGGGGACCGGTCGTCAGTCCGTTTTGTTCGCCGTGAAGTCCTCAGCCGACCGGCTCGGGCATGGGCTCCACCGCATACGCGAGTTCGATCGTGTTGCCATTGGTCGGGTCCGTGAGGCGTACGCGCCATTCCGGCGCGAACTGGTCCACGTCGGGGCTCATCGGAATCGTGCCTGAAATGAGAACGGTCCCGGGCTGGGCATATCCCTTGTCCCGCAACTGCTCGAGCCAGTGCTCCGGCGGAAGGAGCTCAGCAAAACTGCCGTCCTGAATCCGCGTCTCCTTGCCCGAAGAGTCGGCGACCCAGGCCTCGATCCGGATCTCGTCGATGTGGTCAGCGACGTCGTCGAGCCGCCAGGCCTTCTTCGCCAGTACATCCGGTGAGGCGTTCTTGCTCCATGCCACACCGTATGTCTCAAGGTCGCGGTCGGTCTGGTCGCATGCTGCGGTCACGAGCACCGCCTCGTCGGTCACGACAATGGCCCATTCGGCCTCACCGGAAGACTTGCCGCGCTGGACGGCGACGGTTTCCGTCTGCTGCGCGAGGTACGGAGAGACCGGATAGAGCGCGGGAATGGCCGTGGGACCGGGGACGCCCAGTTCAGCGAGTTCATCGATGTGCGCCTGGACCGAAGACTGATCACGCCCGGCGTATCCCGCATTGAACAGACGAGTGACTTCGACGTCGATGGTCGACCCATCGGTCAGTTCGAATGTGAGCATTGGTGGCCTACTTCCTTCTCGGGTTGCCGCGATCGATCGGGCGGGGTTGTTCGATTGTATACAACCAGTATAACGTTGACGCAATCACTGCGTGTGGAGCGTCACACGGCACCGATACGAAAGGCAGTCATGAGCACATCGGCCATTGCCCGTCCCCCTGTCGCCAAGAAGGACCTCGTCAAGGCATTCGCCGCGAGTCTCAGTGGAACGACGCTCGAGTGGTATGACTTCGCGATCTACTCGGCGGCCGCCGCGATCGTGCTTCCGGTACTCTTCTTTCCCACGGGCGATCCGATGGTCGGCGTTCTCCTCGCCTTCTCCACCTACGCCGTCGGGTATGTCTCCCGCCCGCTCGGCGGGATCGTCTTCGGACGCCTCGGGGACAAGGTCGGTCGCAAGAAGGTCCTCGTGTGGACTCTGGTCCTGATTGGCGCCTCGACATTCCTCATCGGGCTGTTGCCCACGTACCAGAGCATCTCGTTCTTCGCCCCGCTCATCCTCGTACTCCTACGGTTTGCGCAGGGAGTCGGCGTCGGGGGCGAATGGGGCGGCGCCGTCCTGCTCTCCAGCGAATACGGCAACCCGCGTTACCGCGGTTTCTGGTCCTCCGCCGCGCAGATCGGCCCACCCGCCGGTAACCTCCTCGCCAACGGTGTCTTCGCGGGCCTCACCCTGCTCCTTCCCGAGGACGCGTTCTTTGCGTGGGGATGGCGAGTAGCTTTCCTCATTTCCGCGGTGCTCGTCCTCTTCGGGCTGTGGATCCGCCTCAAGCTCGAGGACACCCCTGTCTTCAAGGCCGTCGAAAAGTCCGGACAGCGCGCGGAGAAACCCATTTCCGAACTCTTCCGGGACGAGCTGAGGCTCCTGATTGCGGCGGTCCTCTCCCGCATCGGCCCCGACGTCACGTACGCGCTGTTCACCGTCTTCACCCTCACGTACGGCACCCTCGTGCTCGGCCTGGACCGAACGACCGTCCTCGGCGCGGTAATGTTCGGCTCGGCATTCCAGGTCGTGTGCATTCCGCTGGCCGGGTACGTTTCCGACCTGATCAACCGGCGCCTGCTCTACGGAATTTCGGCCGTCGGAACGGTCGTGTGGACGTTCGTCTTCTTCTCACAATTGGAGGCCGGCAGCGCGCTGTGGATGTACATCGGCATTCCCATCGGGCTGTTCTTCCACTCGCTCATGTACGGCCCCCAAGCGGCCTTCGTCGTCGAGCAATTCTCTCCGCGGCTGCGATACACCGGGTCCTCGCTCGCCTACACCATCGCCGGTGTGCTCGGCGGAGCGATCGCCCCCATGATGTTCACACTGCTCCTCGACACGACGGATTCCTGGGTCTGGGTGGCCGTCTATCTGGCTGGAACGTGTGTCCTCACGATTATCGGGCTGCTGCTCGGACGCGACAATAATGTCCGGGAAGATCTCGAGCACCTCGAGAGGGTGCAGGCGAGCTCGGCCGATGCCTGAGATCGGGGCCTCGGTCGAGTCCCGATCTCGCTGAGAATCTCAGGGCATCGGGGTCTCGTGGAGCAAGAGGCACTGCGTTCGTTCGATGTGGTGCCGAATCGCGGCCTCGGTCTCCGTTGCGTCCCCGGCGCGCAGTGCCTCGAGAATGCGGGTGTGCTCGTCGAGCACTTCGGCAGGACGCTGGGAACTCGTCCACGTCGCCGAGATTCCGAATCGCACGTGCATCACCCGGAGGCGAGTGTAGAAATCCGACATCACCCTGTTCCCGGGGGCATCCACCATCGCCGCATGAAACCGCTGGTCTATCGAGATGAAGTCCGGGACCGTCTCCGAAGAGACCTCAAGATTCGCCTGTTGTTCCAGGAGGTCGCTCATGGTTTCCAGGGGCACGCGGTCGGAGGCAAGAACTTGGCGGGCCGCCTCGAGCTCAATGAGGGTACGCATTTCCATCGTCTCCCGGATCGCCCGGTCATCGCTCGGACGCACGTAGGCACCGCGATGGGTAATGAGTTCGACGAGCCCGTCGGAGGCAAGCATGATGAGCGCTTCTCGGATGGGAGTGCGGGAGAGCCCGAACTTGTCGACGAGATCCCCTTCGTTGAGAAAGGTTCCTTGCACGGAAGGGTCGGTCAGAACGAGATCACGCAGACGATCGTAGGCGTTCTGGCGCGCTGTGGGTCCCGTTAACTTCTGCATGATTCACAAGCCTACCGGCCCAGACCATGACCAACCCGGTGCCCAGCGCATCGGACACCCTCGAAAAAGACATCGAACCACGACGCGCTCGAACACGATCAAGGAGCAGAACAATGAAGGCAGCACTCGTGCAAATGAACTCGGTGGCGGATCCCCGATCCAACCTGCGTACGATCGCCGACCGGACGGCGGAGGCCGCGGAGAACGGCGCCAGCCTCGTCGTCTTCCCCGAAGCGGCGCAGACCCCCTTTGGTACGGATCTCTCCGCGGCCGCCGAGGAACTCGACGGCCCGTGGGCAACGTGCCTCGAGGCAATAGCCCGTGAGAATGGTGTGACCGTCATCGCCGGTATGTTCCGGCCCGGAACCAACGGCACCGTGAGGAACACGCTCGTGGCCCGGGGCGTGGATCCCGACGGCGGCGCGGTAGCCGTGCATTATGACAAGGTCCACCTCTTCGACGCGTTCGGACACCAGGAATCAGAGGCCGTCTCCCCCGGCGAGGCAATCCGCACCTTCGCCTTCGGTCGCCTCACCATAGGGCTGGCCATCTGCTACGACGTGCGTTTCCCAGCTCTTTTCACGGCCCAGGCGCGCTCGGGTGCGGATGCGATCGTCGTGTCCGCATCGTGGGGGTCAGGCCCCGGGAAGATCGAACAGTGGGAACTGCTCGGCCGAGCACGCGCGTTGGATGCGACAGCCTACGTCCTCGCGTGCGGTCAGGCGGACCCGAGAGCCACGGGCACCACCGCGGCGCAGGACAGCCCGACGGGAGTGGGCCACTCGTACGTGGCAAGTCCGAAGGGAGAGGTGGTCTCTTCCGCCGAGGCCGGTGACGAGATCATCTATGCGGACCTCTCGCCCCAGGACGTTCGTCGGACACGTGCCGCGATTCCTGTACTCGCGAACTCGCTCCTCGAGGGCGAGGTGGTCGTCGAAGGGAGGTGAGCGCCAGCGACAGGTTCCGGACCGGTGAGACCGGCGGAACGGTCACGTCGACCGCACGCCGACGCCTGCCGTGCCGTTGCCTTGTTTGACCACGTGGTCCGATTTTTGACCATGCGAACAAACACATTGACGCGAACACAGCAGGCTCGGCGCGAAGACATCCTTGCCGCCGCTCCTCGGGTCCTCACTGGTCGTGGATCCGCAGCTTTTTCCCTCCGTGCCCGGACCAGCTCCGGGCCCCAACGAATCCTCAGCCTCCGAGGAGAGCCGTGATCCCATCTCGGGTGAAGTACAACAGGAATCCCGCCGAGACCACCCACATCAACCAGTGCACCTGGCGGCCTCTGCCGGTCAGAACGTGGATCAGTGCCCAGGAGATGAACCCGACTCCGATACCGTTCGCGATCGAATAGGTCAGCGGCATCGAGACGATTGTCAGGAACACGGGCAACGAGACCCGGAAGTCCTTCATCTCGATGTCCTGGATCTGGATGACCATCATGGCCCCGACGATCACGAGCGCTGCGGCCCCCGCCTCCATCGGAATGACTTCGATCAAGGGCGTGAAGAACATCGATACCAGGAAGAGTCCACCGCTGACGCACGCGGCCAGCCCCGTTCGGGCACCCTCCGCGACACCGGCGGCGGAGTCCACGAACACAGTGTTCGAGGAGGCAGATGCGGCGCCGCCGCCGATGGCACCGATGCCTTCAACGATGAATGCCTGACGGATCCGAGGAAAGGTTCCGTCCGGCCTGGCCAGACCGGCGTTCCCCGCGAGTCCCGTCATGGTGCCCATCGCGTCGAAGAAGTTGGTGAACAGCAGGGTGAATACCAGCATGACCACGGACAGCATGCCGACCCTCTGGATTGAGCCGAACAGGTCGAATTCACCGACCAGGCCGAAATCCGGCAGGGCGACGATGTGGCTGGGCAGCTCGGGCGCGCTCAGGTTCCATCCCTGAGGGTCCGGATTCTTCGGATCCCCGACGGTCCCCAGGTGTGCGATCGCCTGAACGATGATGGATACGACGGTCGCGACGACCATGCCGATCAGGATTCCGCCCGGGACACGGCGCACCACGAGCACGCCGATCAGCAACAGGGCAAAGACGAAAATGATGGTCGGCATCGCTGTGATCGATCCGCCCTGGCCCAGCTGCACGGGCGGGCCGTCCGGGGTTCTGGTCACGAATCCGGAGTTCACGAATCCGATGAAGGCGATGAACAGCCCGATGCCGACCGTGATCGCTGTCTTCAATGGCGCCGGGACTGCGTGGAAAATCGCTGTCCGCACGCCGGTGGCCCCAAGGAATACGATGATCACACCGTTGATGATGACGAGCCCCATGGCTTCGGGCCAGGTCACGTCATGCACCACCGAGACGGCCAGGAAGCTGTTCATGCCCAGGCCGGCCGCGAGAGAGAACGGGAGGCGGGCCACGAGTCCGAAGAGCACCGTGATGGTGCCGGCGACCAGGCCGGTCACCGCGGTGAGTTGGCCGAAGTCGAGACCGTTGCCTTCGACGTCCGTGGCGGCGCCGAGGATCTGCGGGTTGAGGACGACTATGTACGCCATCGCCACGAATGCGACGAGACCGCCGCGCAGCTCCTGCTTGACCGTGGATCCGCGTGCGGTGATTTCGAAAAAGCGGTCCAGGGCGGAGCGTTTGTCCGTGGATTTTTGTTCTGTTCTGACATTGGTTGCAGCCATTGGGTGCCTCTGTTTCCCTGCCATTCCGGGACATCGGAATGGAGATTGTTTCTGGGGACTGGCGAATAAGAATTCTTACCCTTACGGAGCGCCTCTCACCGGGCGGCGTCGGGCTCCGAGCGTGTGATGGTCATCAGCAGGTTGGCAGGTACCGACGGGGTCTCCGTCACCTGGCCTTCGTCCCAGCGACGTAAACGCTGTGGACTGCCCGGTCGTCTCCGAGAAGCATCATTGCGAAAAGAAGTTCCTCGGTAGTCTGCGCGTAGTCGGTCCTCTGGCGCAGCACGGGGGTGGATTCCGGATCGAGCACGACGATGTCGGCTTCCTTGCCCGGCTCGAGACTGCCGACGGCGTGATCCGTCCCCAAAGCCTCGGCCCCGTCCAGGGTCGCCAGACGGAGGGCTTCGAAGGATTCGAGGGGTTCGCCGACGGAACGACTGACCTTGTACGCCTCGTTCAGCGAGGCCAGCGGAGACAGGCTCGTTCCCGCTCCGACGTCGGACCCCAGCCCGATTCTGAGCCCCGGGGTCCGCCGGTTCTCCTTGAGCCGGAAAAGGCCCGATCCGAGAAAGAGATTCGACGTCGGGCAGTGTGCGAGGGACGCCTGGGCCGCACCGAGACGGTCGAGCTCGCTCTCTGACACGTGAGTCGCGTGCCCGAAGACCGATCGTTTCCTGACCAGGCCGAATCGCTCGTACACGGCGGTGTAGTCGGACTCGTCCGGAAACAATTCCCCGACCCATTCGCATTCCGAGGGGTTCTCGGACAGGTGGGTCTGGATCGGAATTTCCGGGTGGTCCTCCGCGATCCGGCCGAGGAGCTCCAACTGGCGGGATGACGACGTCGGGGCGAATCGCGGAGTCAGGGCGTATTCGAGACGATCCACCCCGTGCCATTCCTCCAGAAGTTCGAGGCTCTGTTCATAGGCCTGCTCCGGGGTATCGAGCAAGTAGTCGGGAGCATTCCGATCCATGCACACCTTGCCCGTCATGATCCGGAGGTTCTTCGACCTGGCCGAGCGGAAGAGTGCCCGCGCCGATTCCGGATGCACCGTGGCGTAGACACAGGCCGAGGTCACCCCGTGTGCCACGAGCTGGTCGGTGAAGAAATTCGCCATGGCCGCGCAGTGCGACCGGTCGGCGAAGAGCCCTTCGGCGGGGAACGTGTAATTCTCCAACCACTCCAGGAGCTGCAACCCGGGGGACGCGATCATCGTCATCTGCGAGTAGTGGGCATGGCAGTCCACAAAACCTGGAACCACCAGACGGTCCCCGTGGGCCTCGACCGACGCCGAAGGGTACTTGTCCAGGACCTCACCGGCAGGTCCGACGGCAAGAATGCGCTCACCCTGCACGGCAATTCCGCCGTGCTCGAGGTCGATCGTCCGGGCCCGGTCCCGAGTCGGGCTCACGACGTGACCGGTGATGATGCGGATGGGTGCGGCCGCGGCGTCGTCCGCGACCTCCTCATCCCATTCGATGATGTTCATCGCTTCCTTCCTCCATTCACTGTGATGCGTGTGCGATTGATGTTCTGTGCGAGGTGACCGCGATCAGTTGCCGGGGCGGTCGGCCGGAGTTTTCTTGGTTCCGTCCAGGATGAGTCGGATTTCGCTCGTGTCGGTGACTTCCCCAGAATCGATGGCCTGCCGGATCTCTTCGGTCCTCGAGTCCGGCACGGTCGGGACCTCTTCCCCGTCGCGATCGAGGAGTTTGCCGTCCGTCACCACATCGCCTTCTTGCAGTTTCTGGAGATCCGATGACGTCATGTATCGGACAGGCCGTGCCGCGAAGACGGACGCACCCTTCGGATTTCCCAGGTGTATCTCGTTGAACACGAGATTCAGGAGAACGGCCATGAACGCCGTCGAAGAGATCCCCGAGGTGAAGATGGTCTGGAACCAGGACGGGAAGCCTTCGTAGATGTCGGGCTGAACCACGGGAACCATGCCGAAGGCCAAGGACACGGAGACGATCACGAGGTTCATGTTCCCCTCGAAGGAGACGGACTTCAGGGTACGGATGCCCGATCCGGCCACGGTCCCGAACAGCACCATTCCCGCGCCGCCCAGCACGGGCATCGGGATCGCGGCGACCACCTGGCCCAAGACGGGCAGGAGTCCCATGATCACCAGGATCACGCCGCCGGTCGCGACGACGAAGCGGCTGCGCACTCCGGTCAGAGCGATCAACCCGATGTTCTGGGAGAACGCGGTCTGGGTGAACGATCCGAACACGGGTGCCACAGCGGAGGAGAGCATGTCCGCGCGCAAGCCGCGGGAGATGCGGCGGCGTCCCACTCGGCTACCGACCACTTCCCCGACGGCGAGCAGGTTCGCCACGGATTCCGTCATCGCCACGAGGATCACGATCACCATGGAAACGATCGCTGCGGGGTCGAAGGTGGGCCACCCGAATCCGAAGAACTCGGGCAGGGCCGCCCAGGCGCCGTCGCCCACGTCGGAGAAGTCCGTGAGCCCCATGAAGATGCCGACGACGGTGCCGAGCACAAGACCCAACAGGATCGATAGCCGCGACAGTGCCGCGGAACCGATCTTGCTGAAGAACAGCGTGATCGCGAGCGTCACAAAGGCCAGGATGACATGGGGCATCGACCCGTAGTCCCCGGCCTCGGCGTCGCCGCCCATAGCCCAGTCGGAGGCGACGGGAACCAGGCTCAACCCGATGCCGGCGATGACCGTTCCGGTCACGACGGGTGGGAGAAACCGGACCACGGACGCGAAGAAGGGGGCAATCAGCAGGCCAATGATGCTCGCGACGATCACGGCGCCCAGCACGGTGGTGATGTCGCTACCTGGTGTTGCCAGAATGGCCAGCATCGTGGCGACGCCGCCGAAAGTGACGCCCTGAACCACAGGGAGCTTTGCCCCGAAGAACGGAACGCCCACGCTCTGCAGGATCGTCGCCAGTCCCCCGACGAACAGACTCGCGGTGACCATGATGGCCGAACGCCCTGGCGAGAGATGCATGGCGTTCGCGACCACCAGCGGAACCGCGATGATGCCCCCGTACATCGTCAGGACGTGTTGGAAACCGAAGGTGATCAGCTTGCCGACCGGCAGCCACGTGTCTTCCGGTCTGTCGGAGGACGCGGGTATCGAGGATCTGCCGCCGGACCGTGGGATCTTCTGGCTACTCATCATGTGGGAACCTTCCCGAACGCGGAGGCGAGAGTGGCTCGATGCCCGCCCGGGTTCCATGGAAACTGACCGGTAATTTCATGATGCGGTATTTGCAATCCGCATTGTGGAGACCAGTGTAACCCGAGTCACGCAGATTTTCACAAGGTCATCCGAACAAAATCGTTGATCGATGTGTCGTCCGCTGGATACGACAGACGCCGCGCGGACACTATTGTCCCACTGCCGCCGGTGCACTGATGCGGCCGGCTCCCCCACTGCGCGAGGTGGCAATTCCGCGCATCCGCCACACATGAGGTGGCAGATTTGGAACCACATTCGGCCAAAAATCGCACGCCAGTGCCAGCTCGGCGGGTGTTCCACCACCTCGACGCCGTCCCAGGGCTGCACGCAACCCAAAATACCCGCCAGTTTTCCGCGATGCGGATTCCAAATTTCATTATCGGTGCTAGGATGACCGAAAATCCATATTTGTAGGGAGCCAGGTCACACACAGGATGGGTCGGAGTGGTTCGCCTCACTCAATATTAGAGGAGCGCGGCACGAACTTGCGACGTCGGCGCCGAACCGCGGTGCTGATGACGTCACCTCACGAGGCCCCAGAGCATGAGACCTCGACGTCGCGGACCATCGGGGCGAGGACGACAGCTCGCATGCCATCACCACAAGTGCAGGTCGCGCCGATTCACACACACCACACCGGCCCAGGCTTTCTCACACCACCACAACAAGGAGGACGTGATGATGGGTTCATTCAGCATCACCGTCAACGGACAGCAGCACGTTGATACCGACGTACCGGTTTACCTCAACTTGCTGGACTGGCTCCGCAATCTGGGGCTGACCGGCGCCAAAGAAGGATGCGCCGAAGGCGAATGCGGCGCATGCGCCGTACTGATCGCACGCCCCGACGGGGACGAGGCATCACGGTGGACCTCGATCAACGCGTGCCTCGTGCCGGCTCTGGCCTGCAATGGCCAGGAGGTCGTCACCTCCGAAGGCCTCGGAACCAGTCCCGGTCCGGGGTCGGTGGAGAATCTGCACCCCGTCCAGAAAGAAATGGCTTACCGGGGTGGTTCCCAATGCGGATTCTGCACTCCGGGATTCATCTGTTCGATGGCCGCCGAGTACTACCGTCCCGAACGGACTCCGACCGGCGCCGCTCCCGCGTCGGCCACCGCCACGGCGGCATCCGGTCCCGGATCACCCGCCGCATCGTCCGCCACCACCACTTCCGCCTCCACACCGTCCGGTGAACTCGGGGAGAACGGCTTTGACCTCCACGCGTTGAGCGGCAACCTGTGCAGATGCACCGGCTACCGCCCGATCAAGGATGCCGCCTACGCGTTGACTACCCCGGATTCCAACGACCCGCTGGCGCTCCGGCAGTCCTCGTCTGCGCCGGTCGTCGATCGCGGCGAGACCCGCACTGGCGAAGCTCTCTTCACCCGCCCCCAGGATCTCGACGATCTGGCCGGTCGCTACGCCGAGGCTCCCGACGCCGTGCTGTTGGCCGGATCGACCGACGTCGGCGTCGAGACGAACATCCGTCACACGCGCCCCGAGAATGTGATCGCGATCGACCACCTCGAGGAGCTCCGCTCCCTCCGACATGCAGACGACCACGTGGAGATCGGGGCAGCCTTGACCCTGTCCGAGGCCGAACGTCGCCTCGACGGCAGCGTGCCCCTGCTCGCCAAGCTCTTCCCGCAGTTCGCCTCACGACTCATCCGCAACAGTGCGACCTTCGGCGGCAATCTGGGAACCGGCTCCCCCATCGGCGATTCGGCCCCCGTGCTCCTGGCGCTGGATGCTTCGCTCGTCCTGTACTCGACCGAGGGCGAACGCACCGTCCCGATCTCCGAGTACTTCACTGGATACCGGCAGACCGTCCGGAAGACCGGGGAATTCATCCGGGCCATCCGTATTCCCTTGCCTCTGTCCGAGACCACGGCGTTCTACAAGGTTGCCAAACGGAGATTCGACGACATTTCCTCCGTGTCCACGGCCTTTGCGATGCAGCTGGACGAGGGCCGCATCTCATCGATCCGGATCGGCATGGGAGGCGTCGCGGCGACGCCCATCCGGGCGCAGGCCGCCGAACAGTACCTGGTCAACAAGCCGTGGACCGAGGAAACGGTCCGCGAGGCGTCGTCGCTCATGACCGCCGAGAGCACACCCATGGACGACCACCGTGCCAGCTCCCGGTACAGGTCGTCGATGCTCGAGCAATCTGTGCTCCGGTTCTACGCCCAATTCCGACCCTCCGAATTCGTAGGAGCGAAATCATGAAGACAGTCACGCACGCACCCGCCGACCCGCGTCCGGCCGGCGTCGGGACGAGAGTCGCGCACGAGAGCGCCGCGCAGCACGTCACCGGCGAAGCCCTGTACACGCATGATCTGGCCACGAGAGACAAGAGCAGCCTGCACGCCTGGCCGGTCCAGTCCGCGCACGCGCACGCGTTGGTCACGAAGCTGAACACCGACGAAGCGCGGAAGGTACCGGGCGTCGTCGAGATCCTGACGGCCGACGACGTCCCCGGCCTCAACGACGCCGGCGTCAAGCACGACGAGCCCCTGTTCCCGTCCGAGGTCATGTACTTCGGCCACGCGATCTGTTGGGTCATCGGCGAGACGGCGGAGGCCGCACGGCGGGGCGCCGAGGCGGTTGAGGCCGAGTACGAACCGCTGCCCTCGATCGTCACTCTTCCGGAAGCGATCGACGCGGCCAGATTCCAGGGGCCGCAGCACGTCATGGAGCGTGGCGAGCCCAATGAAGCGTTGGAGAAAGCCACGCATCGGTTCCGTGGGACCTTCGAGTTCGGCGGCCAGGAGCACTTCTACCTGGAAACCCACGCGTCCTTCGCCAGAGTGGACGAATCCGGGCAGGTCCTGGTCAACTCGTCGACCCAGCACCCGACCGAGACCCAAGAGATCGTTGCCCACGTGCTCGGCCTGTCCAGTCACGAGGTCACGGTCCAGTCTCTCCGGATGGGCGGCGCCTTCGGCGGCAAGGAGATGCAGCCTCACGGACTCGCCGCCGTCGCGGCCCTGGCGGCGGTCCGAACGGGCAGACCCGTGAGCCTCCGTCTGACCCGGACCCAGGACATCACCATGACCGGCAAGCGCCATCCCTTCCACGCGGAATGGGATATCGGCTTCGACGACCAGGGCCGCATCACGGGCCTGGATGCGACGCTGACCGCCGACGGCGGATGGGCCATGGACCTGTCCGAGCCGGTTCTCTCACGGGCCATGTGCCACATCGACAACGCGTACATGGTGCCCAACATCCACGTGCACGGACGGATCGCGAAAACGAACAAGACATCCCAGACGGCGTTCCGCGGATTCGGTGGGCCCCAAGGGATGCTGGTCCTGGAGAACATTCTCGGCCGGTGCGCCCCACTGCTCCGGATCGACGCGGGCGAATTGCGGCGTCGCAACTTCTACCAGCCGGGCGACACCACACCGTATGGCCAGCTCGTGCGTCACGCCGAAAGGCTCCCCGATATTTGGGGCACGCTGTCCGAGAGGGCCGACGTCGTGCGCCGGAAAGCCGAGATCGCCGAGTACAACGCCGCCCACACGGACACCAAACGATCACTCGCGATGACGCCGGTCAAATTCGGCATCTCCTTCAACTTCGCCGCATTCAACCAGGCCGGCGCCCTGGTGCACGTCTACAAGGACGGTTCAGTGCTCATCAACCACGGCGGAACCGAGATGGGGCAAGGTCTCCATACGAAGATGCGGCAGGTCGCGGCGACCACTCTGGGCGTGCATCTGGACCGCGTACGGTTGGCGCCGACGCGTACCGACAAGGTCCCGAATACCTCGGCGACCGCGGCGAGTTCCGGTGCTGACCTCAATGGTGGGGCCGTGAAGAACGCGTGCGAACAAATCCGAGAACGACTCGCCCAGGTTGCCGGCGGCATCTTCGGTGCGAACCCTCACGACGTCAGGTTCGAGGATGACGGCGTCGCCGCGTTGGGCAAAGATCCCGTACCTTTCGAGGAGGTCGTCTCGGATGCCTACATGCAGCGCGTCCAGCTCTTCGCGGCCGGCTATTACCGCACGGAGGGTATCCATTGGGACTCCTCGACCATGCACGGTTCCCCCTTCAAGTACTTCGCTTACGGCGCGGCGGCTACCGAGGTCGAGGTCGAAGCCTTCACTGGTTCGTACCGAGTGCTGCGCACCGACATCGTCCACGACGTCGGCGATTCCTTGTCGCCGCTCGTGGACGTCGGTCAGATCGAAGGCGGCTTCGTCCAGGGCACCGGTTGGCTCACGCTCGAAGAACTCCGGTGGGACACCTCCGACGGGGACCGGCGCGGCCGTCTCGCCACCCAGGCCGCCAGTACGTACAAGCTCCCGAGTTTTTCGGAACTGCCCGAGGAGTTCAACGTGCACCTGTACGAGCGGGCGACGGAAACCGGCGTCGTCTATGGTTCGAAAGCCGTCGGCGAGCCGCCCTTGATGCTCGCCATGAGCGTGCGCGAGGCTCTGCGGACCGCGGTGGAAGCCTTCGGTCCGGAAGGCGCGGAGGTGGATCTCGGATGTCCCTCCACTCCCGAGAAGGTCTTCTGGGCGATCCAGGAGGTCCGCGGCGCGGAGCCCGAAGGAGAATCCGAGCGCGCCGAGCAGGCGAAGGAAGAGGTAGGCACCGCGCCGGGAGCGGGACCCCAGGCGGCCAAGCCCGAGCCCGCCACGGATGCGGAGGGTCATCAGGCAACGTCGCCCGTGAAGACAGGTCGACCGCCTCAGTCGCCACAGCCAGAGACAGAGTCGGTCTGATGGAGTGGCTCACCGGCCTCGAGTCCCTCACGTCCGAGGGTACGAGCGGGATCCTGGTGACCCTGATCTCGGTGCGCGGCCACGCCCCGAGAGCAGCAGGAACCAAGATGGTCGTGTCCGCGGAGCGGACCTGGGACACCATCGGCGGGGGCAACCTCGAAGCCACCGTCACCGACGCCGCTCGCCGCATGCTGACTGACGGAGAAGCCGAGCCCCGAACCGAAGAGATGTCCCTGACCGAGCACACGACCACGCGCTACGGCCGGCAATGCTGCGGCGGCAGGGTCGAGGTTCTCTTCGAGCCCTTCGCCGCACCGCCTGTGGTCGCGATCTTCGGGGCCGGGCACGTGGGGACCGAAATCGTTCGGTTGCTGTCTCGGCTTCCCGTTACGGTTCATCTTGCGGACAGCCGACAGGTCGCCGTCGACGCGGCCCGCGCACTGGAACCGGACGGCGGACCAGCGAGACTCCGGGTGCACCATGCACCCGCTCCCGAAGCCGTGCTCAAGGACCTTCCTCCGGAAAGTCACGTGCTCATCATGTCCCACGACCACGCAGAGGACCTCATCCTCTGCGATACGGCACTGGGAAGAGACGACCTGGCCTCGGTGGGTCTGATCGGCTCCTCGGCCAAGTGGGCCCGATTCAGGAAGCGTTTGCGGGAATTGGACCACGAGGATACGGCCATCGATCGCATCACCTGCCCCATCGGGATCGCCGGTATCGAGGGCAAGTCCCCCGCGGTCATCGCGATCAGCGTGGTCGCGGCCCTCGCCCAGGATGTCGACTGGCCGTGATCACTGCGGATTCAGGGGCGGAAGCGGACGACGTCGATATCCCTTCAACCGGATCGGTGCGGATTCCCTGTCGATCACCAACGCATCACCGTACGTGGTCCACGCGGAAACGTTTCCCGGGATAGCAGTCAGATGTTCGGGAGGAAGGAACACGACCACCGGACAGAATCTTCTTTTTCACGATGTCTCTCGAAGACGAAAGAACGGGATAGATATGATGTGACTCACGCTCTCGTGAGCTCATCAATAACTGCAAGCTGACCCATGTGTATCGTCACGACCATTTCGTGACAGTTTTATTCGAGTGATGCTCTGCAATTTCGCCTTCGCTGGGGGACGGACATTTCTGTGAAGCACCTGCCAACAGACTCAGTCCGGCGGCCCTCACGCACCCCTCACCACGTGTCGCCAGAGGTCATATGGCGCATTGTTGTGGATTTTTTGGCCCAAGCGAGGCCGGGCAAGCCACCCGCCCGGCCGCACAGATGGGCGCTCAACCCGCTTCGCCGTGCGAGATCCCCCAGCTCGGCGCACTCACCCGGACTGCGCCCCGCAGCACGGCATGCACCCAGGCAGTCACGTCTCCACGAGCACATCACGAGAACCCACCACGAAAATCGTCACCACCCCTTGACTTCCCGCTCGTGATCCAGTTCACTGTTTAGAAATGGAAATTAACTTTCACCATACGAAATCAGACAGCAGGAGGCGTCCATGAGACTCACGGAGTTCAACGCTCTCGATCCCGCCTCCGCAACGGACGCCGTCAGCCCGGCCCTGGACATTCCCCGCTGGGTCGGGGAGGTTGTCGCGGCCAGGCCGTTCGGCTCGGTCGCGGACGTGCTCGAAGTCGCCCGACACGCCGCCCACCCGTTCACCGACGCCGAGATCGACCAAGCCCTCTCCCACCATCCGAAAATCGGTCAGCGGGACGAGTCGGAATCCGAGGAAGCCAAGCATTCCCGGTCCGAGCAAGCCAGCCTTGGTCCATCGGCCCCATCGACCCGTGCGGCCCTCGCCGCCGGCAACAGGGACTACGAATCCCGCTTCGGCCACGTCTTCCTGATCCGCGCCGCAGGTCGTTCGCACGAAGAAATCCTGTCGGAACTCCACCGGCGCCTGGACAACTCCCCCACGGCGGAGCGCGCCGAAGTAGCCGAGCAGCTGCGCGAAATCGCCGTCCTGCGCATCGAAGGGATGCTTTCATGAGCTTCATTTCCGCCCACGTTCTCGATTCCGTCCACGGCCGACCCGCCGCGGGAATCGACGTGACGCTCCTCCATGGCTCCGGCGAGGAAATCGCCGCAGCCACCACCAACGAGGACGGCCGGGTCAACGACCTCGGCCCAGAAACCCTGGAATCCGGCCATTACCGGATCATTTTCGCGACCGAACCGTACTTCTCCGGGCAGGGCCTGGAGACGTTCTACCCGTTCGTCGCGGTGGATTTCACGGTGCAGGAACAGCAGGGGCACTACCACGTGCCTCTTCTGCTCAGCCCTTACGCGTATTCCACATACCGCGGCAGTTGACCCAGGAGCCGACCCCTCGTCGACGATTGCCGGTCCACCCCATCCAACGAAAATGCATCAGGAGCAGAACACCATGACCAACGTTGTCCTCGGAAAGACCCAGTACGGCAAGGCCGAGAACCACGTGGTGCGGGTCAACCGCGCCACGGACCGACACACGCTGCGCGACCTCGTGGTCACCTCCCAATTGCGAGGCGACTTCGACGCCGTGCACACCCACGGCGACAACGCGCACTGCGTGGCAACGGACACCCAGAAGAACACCGTTTTCGCGTTGGCCCAGAAGCACGACATCACCACCCCGGAGGAATACCTCGGAATCCTCGCTGACCACTTCACCTCGGAGTTCGACTGGGTCAGCGGCGGACGTTGGGCGGCCGATGAACACGCGTGGGCCAGGATCAACGACCACGACCACTGCTTCGTCCAGAACAAGGACGAGATCCGTACCGCGGTGGTCGTGGCCGACGGTGACCGGCGCACGGTGATCTCCGGGTTCAAGGGCCTGACGGTCCTGAGGTCCACGGAGTCGGGGTTCGTCGGCTATCCCAAGGATCAGTACACGACCCTCCCGGAGACCGAGGACCGCGTTCTCTCGACCGACATCGCGACCAGGTGGAGGTACAACACCGACGACGTCGGTTACGACGCCGCCTACGAGGACGTCAAGTCCATCATCCTGGAGAAGTTCACAGACCACTACTCGCGGGCCCTCCAGGAGACGCTGTACCTCATGGGTCAGGCCGTGATCGAAGCCCACCCGGAGATCGACGAGATCAAGTTCTCGTGCCCCAACAAGCACCATTTCGTCTACGACCTGGGCTTCTGCGGGGAGTCGAACAATAACGAGACCCACTACGCCGCCGACCGGCCCTACGGCCTGATCGAGGCGACGATCCGCCGGGAAGACGCCCCGGAGGCCGAGGAAGCCTGGGACGGAATCGCAGGCTTCTGCTGAACCGACCGGTGAGAGGGGCCGTGTCCCGTCCCTGACGGACGGGGCACGGCCTTTTTCCTACCCGGGCGACGCACAAGGAAGGTCATTCCCATGTCCACACAGATCCAGACCGGAAGCGGTCCGCGCTCCGAGGACGAGTACCTCGGCATCGGCGCGAGCTTCGGCTACGGCTTACAGCACGTCCTGACCATGTACGGCGGGATCATTGCCCCGCCCTTGATCGTCGGCGGCGCCGCAGGGTTGTCCGGAGGCGAGCAGGCGCTCCTGGTCGCCTGTTGTCTGTTCATCGGTGGCCTGGCCACCGTTTTGCAGTCCTTCGGCATCCCGTTCTTCGGTTCCCAATTGCCGCTGGTCCAGGGCACGTCGTTCGCGAGCGTGGCGACCATGACGGCCATCGTCTCGGGGGACGGAGGAATCCGAGCAGTTTTTGGTGCCGTGATGGTCTCCTCATTCATCGGTTTCCTGATCGCGCCATTCTTCGCTCGCATCGTCCGATTCTTCCCACCGGTCGTGACCGGCGTCGTGATCACGACCATCGGGCTGTCCTTGTTCCCCACTGCGGCCGAATGGGTCATGGGAGGCGCCGACGTCGCGGCCTCGGGAGATTCCTCGACGATCGTCAAGAGCGTGTGCCTCGCGGGCGCCACGCTGCTCATCATCCTGCTGCTGTCAAAAGTCGGCAGTGCGGCCGTTTCTCGACTGTCCATCCTGGTCGGGATCGTGCTCGGCACAGTTGTGGCAACCCTGCTCGGCATGACGGACTTCTCCGATGTCGGTCAGGGCGCCCTGTTCGCCTTTCCGCAGCCGTTCGCCTTCGGGCTGCCGACCTTCGATCTGGCTTCCATCGTGTCGATGACCATCGTGATGCTGGTGATCCTCACCGAGACCACGGCGGACGTCCTGGCCGTCGGGCAGATCGTCGGAAGCCGGGTGGACAGGCGACGTATCGGCGATGGCCTCCGGGCCGACATGGCCGCTTCCTTCGCCGCTCCCGTCTTCAACGGATTCACTCAATCCGCCTTTGCGCAGAATGTGGGTCTGGTCGCCATCACCGGGGTCAAATCCCGGTTCGTGGTCACCTGTGGCGGCGTGATCATGCTCGTCCTGGGGCTGCTCCCGGTGCTCGGGCGCGTGGTTGCCGCGGTTCCGCCTCCCGTCCTGGGCGGCGCCGGAATCGTCTTGTTCGGCACGGTCGCCGCCTCCGGCATCAGGACGCTGAGCACGGTCGAGTACGAGGGCACCTCGAACCTGATCATCGTCTCGGCCTCGCTGGGAGTCGGACTGCTGCCGGTGGTCATGCCGGACATCTACAGCGGCTTCCCGTCCTGGTTCGAGACGATCTTCCACTCGGGAATCAGCTCGGCGGCCGTCGTCGCGGTCCTGCTGAACCTCTTGTTCAACGAATTGAAACTGGGCAACCCTCCGGCCGGCGAGAGCTCGGTCTTCGCCTCCGCTCCCCCACGGTTCGTGCCCATCGAAGCCCTCGAACAACTTCGCGGACGACTGCACGAGGGCGACGTCGTCCGGGACGGCAAGATCGTGGACGCGAGCGGCGTCGAGGTCCCCTGTGTCACGGCATCGGGCCAGGTGGTGGAATCACCCGTCATCGACCCGCCACCCCGACCCGCGAACGAGCGGACGTGACCGGAACGGACACCGGACGGAGGGCGTCGGGTCGGATCTCTCCGACCCGACGCCACTCAGCCGGCCTTCGCGAACTGGGCAGAGAGCTCGTCCGCGGCTTCCCGGAGCAACGGCACCGCGCGCTCCCCGAAGTCCCAATCAACTCGGGACACGGGACCGGAGACCGAAATGGCCGTCGGCGTCGGCGCCTCCGGAAGAGCCATGGAGAAGCAGCGGACGCCGACCTCCTGCTCCTCGTCATCGATCGCGTACCCCCGTTCCCGAATCTTCTCGAGATCCGCGAGCAGATCCTCCATGGTGCCCAGGCTCTTCCTGGTCGGCGTCGGCATTCCCATCGACGAAACGATCGAGATCACCTGAGACTCGGGGAGCGTGGCAAGAATGGCCTTGCCGACGCCGGTGTCGTGAGTGTGTGCCCGACGTCCGACCTCGGTGAACATCCTCATCGACTGCGAGGACTGGGCCTGGCCGACGTAGACGACCATGTGCCCGTCCAGCATCGCCATGTTCGCGGACTCGCCGAGCTGGTCGACGAGCTTCTTGAGGACGGGTTGCGCGTGCGCCCCCAGTTGCAGGCTCGCCGTGTACCCAAGCCGGATCAGGCCCGGCCCCAGGGCGTAGCTCCTGTTGGGAAGCTGCCGCACATACCCCAGGAAAACCAGAGTCCTGAGCAACCTGTGGATCGTGGGCAGGGGCAACTCGGATTTGGCGGCCAGCTCGCTCAGCGAACTCTCTCCGCCGGACGCCGTAATGATATTGAGCAGATCGAAGACGCGCTCGACGGATTGGACGCCGCCCGTGGCCTTGCCTTCTGTCATGAATACTCCTTTGTATGGTCACCGCACGGTGGTGGTTCGCTCCGGTCCAGCCTGGTCCAGCCCCGGCCCGGAAATTCTGGCGGTTCACCGATCCCCAGAATAGCTGGGATCCGAGATCGGCAACCCGAGAATCATATTTCAGAAACTCTTGTCATGTGTTGCATACTACATTTAGAATTCACTAAATGGAATTGTTTTTCCACAATACGGATTCCGCGGAGGGTGAGTCATCCTCCGCTTCACGGAAGGAAACATACGCCCATGCCCAATCCCAGCCCCGGATATTCCATGGTTCTGCGCATCGAGGCGCCCGCATCGTTCACGTCAACGAGTGAGATCACCACCGCGGCATCGGGCGCCGGCGCCCAGGTGACTGCCCTCGACGTCGTGGAGTCCCACGCCGAAAGTGTGATCGTTGACATCAGTTGCAACGTGTCCAACGCAGAACACCGCGATGAAGTCCTGGACGCGATCAATGCTCTCGACGGCGTCGCCGTCCACCACATCTCCGACCGAACCTTCCTGATCCACCTCGGCGGCAAGATCGAGGTCACGCCCCGAGTCTCCCTGCGAAACCGTGATGATTTGTCCCGCGCCTATACCCCCGGCGTCGCTCGCGTCTGCACCGCCATCCACGAGAATCCGGACGACGCTCGGCGTCTCACGATCAAGCGGAACACGGTCGCTGTGGTCACGGACGGAACCGCTGTTCTGGGCCTCGGCGACATCGGGCCTGCCGCCGCGCTGCCTGTTATGGAAGGCAAGGCGGCACTTTTCAAAGCCTTTGCCGAAGTCGACGCCTGGCCCGTCTGCCTCGACACCACGGACACGGAGGAAATCATCCGGACCGTCAAGGCACTCGCCCCGGTCTACGGCGGCGTGAACCTCGAGGACATCGCTGCGCCGCGCTGCTTCGAGATCGAGGCCCGTTTGCGGGAGGAACTCGATATCCCGGTGTTCCACGACGACCAGCACGGCACGGCGATCGTCACGCTCGCCGCGCTCTACAACGCGTTGCGCGAGGTCGGGAAGAACGTCGGGGACGTCAAGGTCGTCGTCTCAGGCGTCGGTGCCGCCGGCAATGCGATCGTGCAGCTGCTCCTGGCCAACGGTGTGGCCAACGTGATCGCGTGCTCTCGCCACGGAGCCATCCACGCTGGCGAGACCTACACGGACCCGCACCGTCAATGGCTCGCCGAAAACACCAACAAGAACAATTTCAGCGGATCGCTCCGAGATGCCGTCGAAGGAGCGGACGTCTTCATCGGCGTGTCAGCGCCCAACCTGCTCTCCGGCGAGGACATCGCGACGATGGCCGACGACGCCGTCGTCTTTGCCATGGCCAACCCGGACCCCGAGGTTGATCCCGTCGAGGCCGCCAAGCACGCCGCCGTCGTGGCGACCGGGCGCAGCGACTACCCGAATCAGATCAACAACGTCCTGGCCTTCCCAGGCCTCTTCCGCGGCCTGCTCGACGCCGGGGCGACCGACATTACCGAGGACATGTTGGTCGCCGCCGCGCAGGCCATCGCCGACTGCGTGGACGACGAGGAACGGAATCCGAACTTCATCGTTCCCAGCGTCTTCGATCCCGCGGTCTCCCAGGCCGTCGCCGACGCCGTCGAGACGACCGCCCGCTCCCAGTCACGGCGCTGAAGACCAAGCGCAACCAACCACAGATCAGGAGGTCATCATGACCATCTCCCACAGCACACCGGACAACCTTCCCGTTGCGGACGAGATCCTCACCGACGAGGCCCTCGCCTTCGTCGAAGCCTTGCACCAGGAGTTCGCCGACCGCCGCAACGAGCTTCTGGACCAGAGGGAGGTCCAGAGACGGAAGGCGGTGGAGCAGGGAACGCTCGACTTCCTCCCGGAGACCAGGAGCGTGCGGGAGAGCGATTGGACGGTGGCCCCTGCCCCGGAGGCGCTCCGTGACCGCAGGGTCGAGATGACAGGCCCGGCGTCCCCACCGAACATGGCCATTAACGCCCTGAATTCGGGCGCCAAGGTCTGGCTCGCGGACCTCGAGGACGCCGCCAGCCCGAGCTGGTACAACCAGGTCGAGTCCGTCGCCAACCTGCGCGCTGCCGCCCGAGGGTCCCTCCGGTACACCTCGGCCAAGGGCAAGGAATACGCGCTGCGCGAGGACGGGCCGCGGGCGGTCGTCGTCGTCCGGCCTCGCGGTTGGCACCTTCCCGAAAAAAACATTACGGTCGACGGCAGAACCGGAATCGGCGCCCTGACCGATTTCGGGCTGCACTTCTTCCACACCGCTCAACAATTGCTCGACAACGGCGAGGGCCCCTATTACTACCTGCCCAAGATGGAGTCCTACCTCGAGGCTCGCCTCTGGGACGACGTCTTCACCTTCGCCGAGAAATATTTGGGGATCGACCATGGGACCATCCGGGCCACGGTGCTCATCGAGACCATTCCGGCAGCATTCCAAATGGACGAGATCCTCTACGAATTGCGCGACCACGCATCAGGATTGAATGCCGGCCGGTGGGACTACCTGTTCTCGATCATCAAGTTCTTCCGGGACGCCGGCGAGAAGTTCATCCTCGCCGATCGCTCCTCGGTGACCATGACCTCGCCTTTGATGAGGGCCTACACGGATCTGCTCGTGCAGACCTGCCACAAGCGCAACGCCTTTGCGATGGGCGGTATGGCGGCCTTCATTCCTTCGCGCAAGGATGAAGAGGTCAATCGCGCGGCCTTCGACAAGGTGCGCAGTGACAAGACCCGGGAAGCGGGTGACGGTTTCGACGGTTCGTGGGTCGCCCACCCGGACCTGGTTCCGGTGTGCAGGGAGGTCTTCGATGACGTCCTGGGCGATCGTCCCAATCAGGTCGACCGTCAGCGGCCGGATGTCGAGGTTACCGCGGACCAACTGCTCGATGTCCCCTCCGCCGGGAACACCCGTACGGAGGCGGAGTTGAACGACAACCTGTACGTCGCGATCAAGTACATCGCCGTCTGGCTGTCCGGGAACGGCGCCGTCGCGATCCACAATTTGATGGAGGACGCGGCCACCGCGGAGATCTCACGGTCACAGGTCTGGCAGCAGATCAAGAATTCGGTGGTCTACTCGGACACCGGGAACACCGCGACGCGGGAACTCGTCTCGGACGCGCTCGACCGACAGCTCGAGGTGCTCCGGGGAGAGATCGACGCCGAGAACTTCGAGAAGTGGTTCGTTCCGGCGGGCCGGCTGATCGCTGACATGGTTCTGCGCGAGGACTACCCCGACTTCCTGACTCTGCCCGCATACGAATTGATGGAGGGATCGGCGTGAGCCGGCCCGTTGCCGTGCAGGACGCGGCGGTGGGAACCGAGAAGGACACTTGCAGAGGAAGTCTGCCCGGAGAATTCGCCGCCCGAGCCGATCGGTTGCTGGCGGGGACGGACGCCGACCTCGAACGGTTCTTTCCGGGAGACAACGGCAGACGACAACCCGTGCACACGTGCTACGTCCCCGCCGACCTGGTTACCGAACGGACGCCGGCAGAGTGGGGCCGGGCGGCCCTCGACGCCGCCGAGGCCGCGGGTGGCCTGGGCGTCCTGGCCGAACTCGCCGAGATCGATCGAGAGGGTTCCGACGACGTCGTCGACCGTGTGGCCGAGAAACTGCGTACGGAGCCCATCGAGGATCTGCGCCTGGACCTGGAAGACGGCTTCGGGCTCCGCTCTGATGCGGAGGAGGACGACGCCGCTGTCGAAGCGGCACACACGGTGGCCGCCTTTGCCCTCAACAGGCACCACGGGCTCTCCCCGGCCCCGGCCTGCGCGGGCATCCGGTTCAAGAGCTTCGAGGCGTCGACGCGCCGCCGGGGTCTCCGGTCGCTGGATCTGTTCCTCACCACGTTGGTGCGCAAGGGCGGCCTCGCAGAGGCAGGTGTCAGCGCGGACGGTCTTCCTCCCGGGATGGTCCTGACCCTGCCCAAGGTCTCCGATACGGATCAGGTACGGGTCATGGTCGAGGCCTGCCGCGCTCTCGAGAACACCCTCGGTCTGCCCCTCGGGCGGCTCGAATTCGAGATTCAGATGGAAACGGCCCCCATGATCCTGGGTCTGGACGGAACCTGTCCGATTCCGGGGATGCTCCGGGCCGCCGAAGGCCGAGTATCCTCTCTGCACTACGGCACGTACGACTACTCGGCGTCGCTCGGAATCTCCGGGGAATTCCAGTCCCTGGAGCACCCGGCCGCCGACCACGCGAAGAGCGTCATGCAGGTCGCGGTCGCCGGGACGGGGGTGCACCTGTCGGACGGTTCTACCAATCAGCTTCCCGTCGGGGACGCGGACCAGCGGTCGAGAACCTGGGCGCTGCACGCGCGACTGGTGCGCCGTTCCCTGGGTCGAGGCATCTATCAGGGCTGGGACCTGCATGCTCATCAGCTCGCGACCCGTTACCTCGCGACCTATGACTTCTACCGACGTGCATTCCCCGATGCGGCCCGTCGACTCTTGGCCTACTCGGGTCGTTCCGTTCCGGGCATCGAGGCTGCGGATGTGGCGGACGAGCCGGCCACGGCCCGCGCCCTGGCCGTGTACTTGCACCGCGGGCTCCTTTGCGGGGCCGTGACCGAGGAGGACCTGGCCGGCGCCGGACTGGATCGACAAACCGTCCGCTCCGTGGCGATGCCGGGGCCCGCAGCACCACCGACGACAGGAGAAACACCATGAGCGATCACACCTATTGGGCCACCCACGGCGGCCATCCCCCGCAGACCGATCTGCTCACCGATCGTGCGCTCTTCCGCGAGGCCTATGCCGTCATCCCCCGCGGGACCCAGCGGGATATCGTGGCCTCCGTCCTGCCCTTTTGGGAACACACCCGACTCTGGGTGCTCGCGCGCCCGCTGACCGGGTTCGCAGAGACCTTCTCCCAGTACATGGTCGAGGTTTCCCCAGGCGGGGGCTCGGACAGGCCGGAAGAGGATCCGGACGCCGAAGCCGTCCTGTTCCTGCTCGAGGGCGCGCTCGATCTGACCCTCGACGGACAGACCCATCGGCTGACGGACGGAGGATACGCATTTCTGGCCCCTGGTGCCGACTGGTCTGCGCACAACCACGATCAGTCACCCGCACGGTTCATGTGGATCAGGAAAAGGTACCAGGAGGTATCAGGGCTTGATCGCCCCGCGTCCTTCGTCACGAGCGACCGGGACATCGAGCCCACGCCCATGCCGGAGACGGAGGGCCGATGGGCGACGACACGCTTCGTCGACCCCGAGGACCTCCGGCACGACATGCACGTGACCGTGGTGACCTTCCAACCCGGCGGCATCATCCCCTTCGCGGAAACCCACGTGATGGAGCACGGCCTCTACGTCCTTGAAGGCCAGGCCGTCTATCGACTCAATGAGGACTGGGTCGAGGTCCAGGAAGGCGACTTCATGTGGCTGAGGGCGTTCTGCCCTCAGGCCTGCTACGCCGGTGGGCCCAAACCTTTCCGCTACCTGCTCTACAAGGACGTCAACCGGCACGCGCCCCTGGCCCTCGGGGGCCACGCCCGCGGCTGAGTCAAGGGGTCGGGTGCCGGGGCTGAGCGCGCGTGCGGCCGGCTCGGGGCCGGCGTCGGACGTGATTGCGGCCGGTTCGGGAGTCGGGCGTGCGTGCGGCTGCTGTGTCGGGGCTTGAACGTGGTCACGGCTGGCTCGGTTCACTTTTCGGCTTGAACCGTCCCCGACGTGCGGCTGGTTCGGAGTCAGGTCCGCAGTTGATCGACATCTGAGCCTTTTCTCGATTGCCACCGGACTTGGTCCGGTTTGCCCTAGTCAGCGGTGCCTAGCACGCCGCACGAGACATGATGGACGTTTTGGCTTCGCATCGTACGGGCCAAGACACCACTCTCTTGGCGAGCACGCGAGCCGTAACCCTCGGACCAGGCAACCACGCAGGCTACCGGGCCGCGCAGGCTCTGGGGCCGCGCAGGCTCTGGGGCCGCGGGTTGTGTGGCGGTTACCCGATTCAGAGCCGGTTACCCCTCGCTGGAGGGGTTTCAACCACCTCCTAACTTGGGGAAATGCCTCCCAATCGGACAAACGCCACCCATTGGGACCCCGCACGCCCCCGACATCGCCACTCGCCCCCTCCAGGTGGCAATCCCGTGCAGCTTTGACCGCGAGGTGGCGGGTTTGTGCGTTTCGGGCCGAAATTCCGCACGATACCGCCACGTCGCCGCCGCAGACGTGCCCCGGCCCGTGCCTCGACCGCCACCATGGCGCACGCGGCCCGCGCCGGTCCCAGCGCCAGCCCACCCGCCACCACGAACCACGATCCACCGGGCAGGGAGCGCCGAATTTCATGGTTGACGCACATCACAACCTCACCTAGTGTTTTCATAGAACAGAAGTTAGCTTCCGCATCCCGAAATTTATAGAGGTCGGGACACGCAACCGCACACAGGAGGAACACCGTGAGCTACACCGTCAACGCCTCGATCTTGCTGACAGACCGCCCCGTCGATGAGCGCCCACAGGCCGTGGCGGACGCCGGGTTCACTCGAGCAGAGTTCTGGTGGCCCTTTCAGACGCCGACCCCATCCGACGTCGAAATTGAGGCCTTCGTGAGCGCCCTCGATGACGCAGGCGTGCAGCTGACCGGGTTGAACTTCTACGCAGGCGATATGCCCGGTGGGGAACGCGGGGTCCTGTCCCAGGAGTCCCGCTCGGAGGAATTCCGCGCCAACATCGACCCCGTCCTCAAGATCGCCCGCGCGACCGGTTGCAAGGCCTTCAATGCGCTCTACGGCAACCGCGTGGACGGGGAGAACCCCGCGGCCCAGGACCGCTTGGCCGTCGAGAACCTGCGTCGGGCGGCAGACGCCGTCGCCGCCGTTGACGGCGTCGTCCTGGTCGAGCCGGTTTCGGGCACCGAAGCCTACCCGCTGAAGACCGCGGCGGACGCCCTGTCCGTCATCGCCAAAGTCGACCGGGACAACGTCAAACTGCTCGCCGACTTCTATCATTTGGCGGCCAACGGCGACGACGTCGCTCGCGTGGTCGAAGAGCACGCCGCCGATTTCGGCCACATCCAGATTGCGGACCACCCGGGCCGCAACGAGCCGGGAACCGGCGACCTTCCCCTCGAGCAATGGATCAATCGTTCCGAGGAACTGGGGTACCAGGGCGTGATCGGTCTCGAGTACAAGGCCTCGCAGGAAGACCCGTTCGCGTGGCTTCCCCGCGAACGCCGGGCCTGAACGACCCAAGCACTACCGAGAAAAAACAGTAAGAACTCATAAGGAGAAGGACATGACCAGGATCGCAGTCATCGGATTGGGAATCATGGGACTGCCCATGGCAAAGAACCTCGTCGCGGCGGGCCACGACGTCGTCGGCTACAACCGCTCGCCGGAGAAGGCGCAGACGCTCGCCGAGGCCGGCGGAACCGCGGCCGATTCCGTGGCCGACGCCGTGAAGGGCGCCGAGGCCGTCATCACCATGGTCCCGGACTCCCCCGACGTCCAGGCCGTGGTCGAGGGCGACGACGGTGTCTTCGCGAACGCCGAAAACGGCGCGCTCTGGATCGACGCCTCCACGATTCGACCCGATATTGCCGGCGAACTGGCCGAGGCGGCCCGCAAGGCCGGGTTGCGCCCCTTGGATGCCCCGGTATCCGGCGGCGAACAAGGCGCGATCGACGGCGTCCTGTCCATCATGGTCGGCGGCGAGAACGCAGACTTCGAGGCCGCCAAGGACGTGTTGGACGTCGTCGGCTCGACGATCGTGCACGTCGGCCCCTCCGGCTCGGGCCAGACCGTCAAGGCGGCCAACCAGCTCATCGTTGCGGGAAACATCGAGCTTCTGGCCGAGGCGGTCGTGTTCCTCGAGGCCTATGGAGTCGACACTGACGCAGCACTCAAGGTCCTCGGTGGCGGACTGGCCGGGTCCAAGGTTCTGGACCAGAAGGGCCAGAAGATGCTCGACCGCAATTTCGATCCCGGTTTCCGGCTCGCGCTGCACAACAAGGACATGGGGATCGTCACCGCCGCGGCCAGGGAGGCCGGCGTGACTATTCCGTTGGGCGGCCTGGTGGCCCAGTTGGTCTCGGCCCTCGTGGCCCGTGGCGACGGCGGCCTGGATCACTCCGGGCTGTTCAAGCTGGCCCAGGACCTCTCCGGAACCGACCAGAAGTAGGGACGTCGAGCCCGCGCGCAGCCGCGGAGCGGACCCGAAGACAAGGAGAACATCATGAGCAAGATGCGCACAGTCGACGCCATCGTGGCGATCCTCGAGAAGGAAGGGGCAACCGAGGCCTTCGGATTGCCCGGTGCCGCTATCAACCCGCTCTATTCGGCCATGAGAGCCCATGGCGGCATCCGCCACACGCTGGCCCGTCACGTCGAAGGCGCCTCGCACATGGCCGAGGGCTACACCAGGGCGGCTCCGGGCAACATCGGCGTCTGCATCGGTACGTCCGGGCCCGCCGGCACCGACATGATCACGGGCATGTATTCGGCCTCCGCCGACTCCATCCCGATCCTCTGCATCACGGGTCAGGCTCCGGTGGCGAAACTCCACAAGGAGGACTTCCAGGCCGTCGACATCTCGTCGATCGCCGAGCCGGTCACCAAGATGGCCATGACGGTCCTGGAGCCCGGCCAAATTCCCGGCGCCTTCCAGAAGGCCTTCTACCTCATGCGTTCCGGACGTCCCGGACCGGTTCTCTTGGACCTGCCACTCGACGTCCAGCAGGCGGAGATCGAGTTCGACATCGATCTGTACGAGCCGATGGTGGTTCCGCGGCCCTCGGCGAGCCGCGCCCAGGCCGAAAAGGTCCTGGACATGCTGTTCTCAGCCGAGCGCCCCCTGATCGTGGCCGGCGGCGGAGTCATCAATGCGGACGCGTCGGACCAGCTGGTCGAACTGGCGGAGCTGCTGAGTGTCCCCGTGGTCCCCACGCTGATGGGATGGGGCACGCTTCCGGACGATCATCCGCTCATGGCGGGCATGGTCGGCATCCAGACCTCGCACCGGTACGCCAACGAGACGTTCCTCGAATCCGATTTCGTCCTGGGGATCGGCAACCGGTGGGCCAACCGCCACACCGGGTCGATCGACAAGTACCGGGAAGGCCGGACGTTCGTGCACATCGACGTCGACCCGACCCAGATCGGCCGGGTCTTCTCCCCCGACTTGGGCATCGCCTCCGATGCGGGCGCGGCCCTCGACATGCTTCTCGAGGTCGCGCACGAACGCAAGGAAGGCTTCTCGGTTCCGGACTACGGCATCTGGGCCAAGGAGTGCGCGCACCGCAAGGGCCTCATGCAGCGCAAGACACACTTCACCGAAACCCCGATCAAACCCCAGAGGGTGTACGAGGAGATGAATTCGGTCTTCGGCGAAGACGTGACCTACGTTTCCACTATCGGTCTCTCACAGATCGCCGGAGCCCAGTTCATGCACGTGTACGGCCCTCGCCGGTGGATCAACGCTGGGCAGGCCGGCCCCTTGGGGTGGACGTGTCCCGCGGCCCTCGGCGTCGTCCGCGGTCAGCCTGGCCGCACCGTCGTCGCCCTGTCCGGGGACTACGACTTCCAGTTCATGATCGAGGAATTGGCTGTCGGGGCGCAGTTCAACCTTCCGTACGTGCACGTGGTCGTCAACAACTCGTATCTGGGGCTGATCCGTCAGTCGCAGCGGGGGTTCAAGATGGAGCAGGACGTCTCCCTGGCGTTCGACAACATCAATTCCCCGGAGACGCAGGGATACGGCGTCGACCACCTGAAGGTCGTGGAAGGGCTCGGCTGCAAGGCCATGCGCGTCACGGATCCGGAGAAACTCAACGAGACGCTGACCTCGGCGAAGGCTCTGTCGCAGGAGCACCAGGTGCCCGTGGTGGTCGAGGCGGTTCTGGAGCGGATCACGAACATCTCGATGGGCACCGAATTGGACAATGTGACGGAGTTCGAGGCCCTGGCCGAGTCCGGCGACGACGCGCCGACCGCGATATCGGTCATGGACTGACCCCGGATCATCATCAATCACGGGACGTCGGGGCAGGCTCGCCTCCGAGCACCCCGACGTCCCACCGCACCGAGTCTTGGGAGGAAGCAGTGCGCATTGTGGTCGCACCGGACAAGTTCAAGGGGTCCGTGACGGCGCGCGAAGCGGCCGAGCACATGGGCGAGGGCATGCGACAAGCCCTCCCCGACGCCGACGTGATTCTCCTGCCCGTGGCCGACGGCGGCGAGGGCACCCTCGACGCCGCGGTCGAGGCCGGGTACGAGCGTCACGAGGTGACCGTGACCGGCCCGGTCGGGCGGGCTGTGGACGCCGCATGGGCCCGGCACGGAACCGAGGCCGTGATCGAGATGTCCCTTGCTTCGGGGCTTGCGGCCCTTCCGCAGGATGCCGAGGGCGAGCCCGTACGGGCCCCATTGGATGCCACCAGCCGTGGCACGGGGGAACTAGTCCGCGCCGCGCTGGACGCCGGATGCACACGCATCATTCTCGCCGTGGGCGGAAGCGCAACTACCGACGGTGGCGCCGGACTGATGGCGGCCTTGGGAGCTCGACTGTTGGATTCCGCGGGCCACGACCTTCCCGATGGTGGTGGGTCCCTGTCCAAGCTGGACAGGGTGGACGTCACGGGTATTCACCCCGGGATCGCCGAGGCCGAGTTCGTGCTTGCGGCCGACGTCGACAACCCGCTCACCGGCCCCCGTGGCGCGGCGACCGTGTTCGCTCCCCAGAAGGGAGCCACCGAGCGCGACGTCGCCCGGCTCGAATCGGGGCTCCTCCGCCTGCGGGACCGTCTCTCCTCCGCGCTCGGCAAATCTGCCCGACGCGCCGCGGATGCCGCGGGTGCGGGTGCTGCGGGCGGCACGGGCTACGCCGCTCTGGCGGTCCTCGGGGCGATCCGCCGGCCCGGTATCGACGTCGTCCTCGATCTGGTGTCGTTGCGGGAAGCCGTCGAGACCGCAGACCTGGTGGTCACGGGCGAGGGCAGCCTCGATGAGCAGAGCCTGGGCGGCAAGACGCCTCTCGGGGTGCTCTCGGTCGGCGATGCGGCCGACGTGCCGGTCGTTGTCGTCTGCGGCAGGACCACGCTCCCCTGGCCGCTCCTGCGAGACACGGGGTTCCGGGCCGTGTACGTGCTCTCTGCGCTGGTCGACGAGCCACACGATTCGATGCGAGAGGCTCCTCGCCTGCTTCGGGAGGTCGGCGGCTCCGTGGCACGGGAGCACGCGACCGACATGCCGTGGGCTTCGGACGACTCTCCCGAGCCCGATCATTCGACCACGTCACTGTGACGGGTATCATTCCCAGTCACGGAAGGAGACCATCATGAACGCCAAGAACGGTTCCAAGAATTCCGGTCCCACGGATCGCAACTCTTCCGGCCGCCGTGGCACGGGTGCATCGGGCGCGAAGGCTTCAGGACAGACCTCGGCCGAGGATTCGGCGACGCAGACCTCACGCGACTGGGCGGTCACGCCCGAGGACAACGCGAAGAAGGCGATGAGAACGGTGCGTTCGAAGGTCAAGGACTCTGCGTCAGCGCCGGAACCCGAGGACTCCCCGCACGAGACCGCACGGGACAATTCCCAGAGGTCCGCCGTCGAAGACCGTCAGTCCGAGATGGAATCCGCGCGTGCCGAGCAGCTTCGTCTGGCCGAACGCGCCAACGACCCGGAGCGCATCCGCGAACTCATCAGCACCTACGTCACGCGGTACGGCTCTGGGGACGACTCCGCGGACGCTTCTGCGGAGGGTTCCGCGCGAAACACCGGGGTTGCCGCGGGGGACGCCGGGTCTTCGGACCGTTCCACGGGTTTCGACCTCGTGGTCCGTGGCCGCCAAGTGTCCTGCGGCGACGACTTCTCCCCGCGCGAAGTGGCCGTCCGGAACGGGAAGATCGTGGCGATCGAACCGCTGGGCGCGAATCTCGAAGCCTCCCAGGTCGTGGATCTTGCCGATGACGAAACCCTGATCCCGGGCTTGGTGGACACGCACGTGCACGTCAACGAACCAGGTCGGACAGAGTGGGAAGGTTTCGCCAGCGCCACGCGGGCGGCGGCCGCAGGCGGCGTGACGACCATCGTGGACATGCCGCTGAATTCGGTTCCCGCCACGGTGAACGCCCCGGCCCTGGAGTACAAACGGTTGTTCGCGCGCAAGAACGCGTTCGTCGACGTGGGTTTCTGGGGTGGCGCGATTCCCGGAAATCAGAAGGATCTGCGCCCCCTTCACGACGACGGCGTCTTCGGGTTCAAATGTTTCCTGCTGCATTCCGGGGTGGATGAATTCCCGCACCTCGAGGCGGACGAGATGGAAGCGGACATGGCCGAGGTCAAGACCTTCGATTCGCTGATGATCGTCCATGCGGAAGATTCCCGCACCATTGACAAGGCTCCCAGCCCGAACGGTGACATCTACGACAGGTTCCTGAAATCCCGACCTCGCGGCGCCGAGAACATCGCGATCGCCGAGGTGATCGAAAGGACCCGGTGGACGGGCGCCCGATCGCACATCCTCCACGTCTCCTCCTCCGATGCCTTGCCGATGATCGCCACGGCCAAGCGCGACGGTCTCGACATCACGGTCGAGACCTGCCCTCATTACCTGACGCTGTTGTCCGAGGAGATTCCCGACGGCGCGACGGCGTTCAAGTGCTGCCCGCCCGTGCGCGAAGTCGACAACCGGGAGAAGCTGTGGGAGGGGCTGTTGGATGGGACCATCGACTTCATCGTCTCGGACCACTCCCCCTCGACGATCGAGCTCAAGGACGTGGGCAACGGGGACTTCGGTGTGGCCTGGGGCGGCGTCTCCTCCCTGCAACTCGGCCTGTCCCTGATATGGACCGAAGCCCGACGCCGCGGCATACCTTTGGGGCGGGTCCTCGAATGGATGTCACGACGCCCGGCCGAACGCGTGGGTCTCCGCTCGAAGGGTCGTTTGTCCCTCGGGTACGACGCCGACTTCGCGATCTTCGCCGCGGACGAGAGCTTCGTGGTCGATGCCTCCCGGCTCAACCACAAGAACCCCATCACCCCTTATCAGGGCAAGGTCCTCTCCGGTAAGGTTCGCAAGACCTACGTCGGTGGCAAGCCCGTGGACTTCGAGACGCCCACGGGACGGTTGCTCGACCGAGGAACGGCCTGAGCCCGCACCCTGAAACGCTAGGGGGCGGCGTCGTCGTCCTCGGAATGTACGGACCAATCGAAGGAGTCTAAATGTCCAACGAACTCAGCACAGGCGATGTCGCACCCGCCGTCAATCTGACGGCACACGACGGCAGCACCGTCACCATCGGTGGCATGCACGACCAGGATTCTGTCGTGTACTTCTTTCCCAAGGCCTTCACCCCTGGTTGCACGACCGAAGCCTGCGATTTCCGAGACAACCTCTCCTCCTTGCCCGCCCAGGTTTACGGGGTCTCCGGCGACAGCCCTGAGGAACTGGCTCGTTTCGTTGAGGAATACGATTTGGCCTTCACCCTCCTCTCGGATCCCGATCACGCGGCCGCAAAGCAATGGGGCGCGTGGGGCGAGCGGACAATCAACGGCGAGACGTCGGAAGGCCCGTTGAGGTCGACTTTCGTGATCGACGCCGCCGGCACGGTTGCGCGCGCCGAGTACAACGTGAACGCCGAGGGCCACGTCGCGCAGCTCGCGTCGGAGCTGAACAGCCAGTAGTGGGGCGCGCGATCGTCCCTAGGGGCGCGGCCTCCGCGTGAGACGCTGGGAGCATGACTGTGCAGCAGGAGTCGCCGTGGGGCATCGATGAATACGATGTGTCGGAATACCTCCGATGCATCGGGCTGTCGGAAGCCATCCGTAGCGAACCGGGTGTGGAACTACTGCGCGACCTCCACCGAGCGCACGTTGAGACCTTGCCGTTCTCCAATGTGCAGATTCTCTTGGGTGATCATCCGGGCGTCTCCCCCACCAGCGTGCAAGCGTCCTTGGTCACCGACCATCGCGGGGGCTACTGCTTCGAACACGCCCAGTTGTTCTCTGGGGTCCTGGAACGCCTCGGCTTCGACGTGCGGCGCGCCCTCGGGAGGGTCGGTTCTCCCAACAACACCAGGACCCACATGACCGTTGTCGTGATGATCGACCAGGTCCAGTACCTGTGCGACCCGGGATTCGGTTTCAGCGTGCGTGAGCCGATGCCGTTAATCGACGGGCGACCCCATGTGGAAGGCGACCGCGAATTCACAGCGGTACGTCACGCCGAGGCCGCAGCACAGGTCTGGGAGTTCCGGCGGGACGGCGAGCCGCAGCATTTCAGCGACAGCCTCCCGGTCGTACCGGTGGACGTGCACGCCGGGCATCTGACCACGTCCCGCGACGGGTTCGGGCCGTTCATGGATCACCTGATGGTCATGCGCCATACCGCTGGGGGCCACGTGACGGTCACGGAGGAAGCCCGGACGGTCCGGCAAGCGGGACGCCCGACCCGGAGGGAACGCCTGTCGCCCGAGGCCACGATCGACGCCGTCGAGGAACTCGGCGTGCATATATCTGACTCCGAAAGGGCGACCTTGATCGACCAGGTCGCAGACATGCGCCGCTCCTGATCCCGTCGCCCGCGTGGGCGTCCGTGTTGGTGGGGGGGGCCGTGTGGGGTGGGGGTTACGACGTGGGGCAGCATCCGGGGTTAGGTGGCGGTTGCCCGATTCGGTGGTTCTTCCCGCTGTTAGGTGGGGGTTGAAGCGCCACCTAACGAGGGTCATCGCCTCTCAATCGGGTAACCGCCACCCAACGGCGCGCGGTGCACCCGGCATCGGCCCTACGTCGGCCCAGGCCCGACTGCGCCCGGGCTCAGATTCTGCGCTCAGCCGTTCCGCCCGGTGCCCGGCGCCCGGCGCCCGACTCACGCGACCTCCGACATCGTCCGGGCGAGCCCAGAGGTAGCCACCAATGCCCCACGAAGGACGTCGAACCGATATTTCCCCTGGTCACACGTTTCTCACAGCTCTTGAAAATTCGTAGGAATCAGCGTTCCATGGGCAGTGAGGCCCGGGTCACCGGTCCTCGTCCAGGGCGGGCAAGGAGTTGATGAAAATGTCGTACAAAACCCAGCCCATTACCGAAACCATGCTGACCATTCCCCCTCGGTACGTGCAGAACGAGTCACAGTGGGCCCGTCAGATCTGCGTCCACCACCGGTGGAGACTCAGCACCGCCACGGGTGAAATCTTCGACGAAGACGGTCGGCTCCTGGCCGATTCCCTGCATTCCCTGACGCAGACCCTGGTGATCCTCGGTTGGATCGTCCCCAGGGAAGACGGGGAGCCCCAAGCCGGCATCGCATGGACGCGCATACCGGATGAGGCAGAGTCCGCCGTCGCGCGGCTCGTGGCGACCTCGACACCGCGATAGGCCGCCTATTCCTCGAGGGTTCGCCTGAGCACGGGCGTGGTCGACGCGCACGCGGCCCACACGGTGCAGATCCCGAAGACGACGGCAGCAGCGATGACTCCCATCGTGGCCGGTTGTGCGATGAGACCGGCTCCCACCAGCGGGAACAACGTCACCACGGCCACCACCCCGGAAATGATCACCACGAGCACCAGGGGCCGCATCACCGAGAGCCGGCGGACCCGTCCGAGACGGTCGATCGACATTCCCATGCGTGAGAGCGCCCGGTACATCTCCTGACGGTCGAGAACCTGCGCCGTCTGGTTGATGCCGACGGAGAAAGCGACCATGAGGAAAGACATCACCAGGGTCACGAGCACTCCGGTCCGGACGTCGTGAATCAGGATCAGGTCCTGGCGGTCGGCGTCGGCGGTGCTGCCAGCCATCGACATCGCGACGCCCGATCCCAGCATCACGGCCATGTACACGCTGAACGCGATGCTGCCGATCTGACGCCACATCTCCTGGGGCGACTCGAGGAGGTTTCTGGCAGCGATCAGGCGTTCGGCGTTGCGCGCGGTCTTGGCCTCGGCGGTCCCGATCCATTTCAGGACCAGGGGCCCCAAGAGGTTCACCGCGATCAGAGGGATCGACAGTGAAATGACGATGAACGCGAACACCATGGCTCCCCCGAGTCCCGAGGACACGGCCACGGAGCAGACCACCGCGACGAAGATGATCAGGCCGCCCGCGACGAGCCGGATCCAGCGCACCGTGCGGGGAAGTTCCCGCGAACGGACGCTCAGCGGGGTGATCTCGAGGCGGCTGAGCCCGCTCAGCGCGCTGACGAGGGCCAGGCCCAGAAGCAGCGCGCCGACCCCGAGCAGCCCCTCAAGCCCCAGCCACAGGCCTGAAGCCCCGATCGCGTGTCCAGTCAGGTGCACCAAACCGACCAGAGGGGTCAACAGACCGTAGAGTACGACACCGAGGACAATGCCGGTCGCGGCCAGCGTGCCCGATTCGATCAGTGACAGCGCCCTGAGCGTGAAGCCCGAGGCGCCGAGGAGGCGGAGGGTGGACAGGCGCCTTTCCCGCTGCCGGGCCATGAGTCGGGCCGCGGAGGACATGAGGGAGGTCATCGGGACGGCCAGCAGTACCGCAGCCAGGGCCGCGCAGAGCATGTAGAACAGCTGGTTGCGGCTCTCGTCGTGTAGCAGGAACGAGACACCGCCCACGACCGTGTAGGCCATGGCACTCGTGAGCATGAAGGCGACGACCGGAAGGGACCACGTGGCCGGGTCGGAGAAGGTTTTGCGAAGGAAGAGCAGATTCACCGCAGACCGCCTCCCAGACCGTCGTCGACAATACGACCGTCCTGAAGCCGAATGGTGCGAGCGCAACCGGCGGCCACCGCGGGGTCGTGGGTCACCACCACCAGGGAAGCTCCCCGCGAGACTGTGGCTTCGAGCAGCGCGTCCAGGACTCGTTGCGAGGTCTCCGTATCCAACGCGCCCGTCGGCTCGTCGGCGAACACGAGGTCCGGACGAGTGACCTGGGCACGGGCGATGGCAACACGTTGGGCTTGTCCACCGGAGAGCTGACCGGGGCGCCGGTCTTCCATACCGTGAAGGCCCAGGGCCGACAGCCAACGGCCGGCTTCGGTCTCCGCCTGTCTGCGGGGTGTTCCGGAGGTCATCATCGCCACCGCGACGTTCTCCAGCGCGGTGAGTTCCGGCAGAAGCAATCCTTCCTGGAAGACGAACCCGATGCGGTCCCTGCGCAATCGGGTTCTCTGGCTCGACGACAAGCCGGTGATATCGATTCCGGCGCTCGAAGCCGCGTCGTCGAGGATCACGGATCCTCGGTCCGCGCCGGAGATGCCGGACAGGACGTGCATCAGTGTGGACTTGCCGGAGCCAGAGGGTCCCATGATGGCCACGGATTCCCCATGTCCGATGGTGACTGACACGTCAGTCAGGGCGCTGGTGGTTCCGAATGCTTTGCTGAGCCCGTGGGCTCGGACGAGGTGAGTCGTTGTCGTTGTCATACTGAAAACGCTATGCGTCGCCGAAGCGCTGGGGATCAGTGCCAACGATGAATCCGAGGGTCCAGTGGGCACCCGGGCCCGCGGTAGAGCCAGGTATGCCTATAAGCTCGGTACCACGAAAAACTCGGCGAGGCAGGAGCCTCGGCCTGGGGACCGTGGAAGGACGAGGGGCATGGCAAGAGCGCAGGCGGAGCGGACGTGGGACGAGTTCATGAGGACCGGGAGGGCAGTCATCCGAACGAGTCCCACCAAGGCTGTTCTCGCGACCGTGGGCCTGGGCCTGCTCGGGATCCTGGCGGGCGGCATGGCGTACAGCGACTTCGTGAAGAACGGTGTGGCGTCCTTCCAATTCTGGGGGTGCTGCCTCGTCGCCGCTCTTCTGGTCGTCGGAATGATCGCGACCATCCATCCGCTGGTCCGGCAACGGCGTCTCGTGCTTGAGGGCCCCGGATTCTTCGTGGAGTCACGCCGACACGGCGCGTGGCACGACGAGTTGCGAGTCAGGTGGGACAACGTCTGGAGCGTCGCGGCGCACAGCTCGTCCAATGGCGAGTCGACGACGACGCGGGCACGCGTCACGCTACGTCCAGGGACGCATCCCGAGGTCGGGGCCACCGCCGAACAGGGTTACGTGGACATGCCAACAGGTCTCGGGATCTCCGTCCGCCAACTCGCCGAGGTCATGGCCCGGATCGCGGCCCGAAGCACGGACCGGGACAGGACGTGACTCACCCTCGCACGGTGCAGAGAACAGGCCCCGCGGCCGATAGCCAGCGGGGCCTGGTGCAGCGGATTACTTGTTCTCGGCGCTCTGACCCTGGTCCGGTCCCTGCTTCTTCTCGCCGGTCTTGGTCGGCTTGGCGTCCACCCCGGTTTCCTTGCGCTGTTGGGCCGTAATCGGCGCCGGAGCCGCCGTGAGCGGATCGTAGCCGTTGCCGGTCTTCGGGAACGCGATCACGTCACGGATGGATTCCGAACCCGCCAGCAGGGCGACGACACGATCCCAACCGAAGGCGATCCCGCCGTGCGGGGGCGCTCCGTACTTGAAGGCCTCGAGCAGGAATCCGAATTTCTCGTCGGCTTCCTCCTGCGAAATGCCCATGACCTCGAAAACACGTTCCTGCACGTCGCGGCGGTGGATACGGATTGAGCCGCCACCGATTTCGTTGCCGTTGCACACAATGTCGTAGGCGTAGGCCAAGGCGGCTCCGGGATCTTCATCGAACGTGTCCATGAATTCGGGCTTCGGCGACGTGAACGCGTGGTGCACGGCCGTCCAGGCAGAGTTGCCCAGGGCGACGTCGCCCGAGTCCTCGGCGTCAGAGGCGGGTTCGAACATCGGTGCGTCGACGATCCACACGAAGGCCCAGTCGCCGTCCTTGATGAGGCCGGTCCGGTGCCCGATCTCGACACGGGCGGACCCCAGGAGGGCGCGGGAGGACTTGGCGTCACCGGCCGCGAAGAAGATGCAGTCGCCGGGCTTGGCCCCCGCTGCTTCTGCGAGCCCTTCGCGCTCGGTCTCGGTGATGTTCTTGGCCACGGGTCCGGTCAGGCTGCCGTCTTCCTGGACCAGAACGTAGGCGAGGCCCTTGGCCCCGCGTTGCTTGGCCCACTCCTGCCATGCGTCCAGCGTCCGGCGCGGCTGCGAAGCACCACCCGGCATCACCACGGAACCGACGTACGGTGCCTTGAAGACGCGGAAGGTCGTGTCGCGGAAGTAGTCCGTCAGTTCCGTCAATTCCAGACCGAAGCGAAGGTCCGGCTTGTCCGACCCGTATTTCTCCATGGATTCGCGATAGGTCATGCGGCGAATCGGGCGCGGGATCTCCACGTCAATCAGCTTCCACAGGGCCGCCACGATCTGTTCGCCCAGGTCGATGACGTCGTCCTCCTCCACGAAGGAGGCTTCGATGTCCAGCTGGGTGAATTCCGGCTGACGGTCGGCGCGAAAGTCCTCGTCCCTGTAGCAACGGGCGATCTGGAAGTACCGTTCGATCCCGCCCACCTGGAGAAGCTGCTTGAACAACTGCGGCGACTGCGGGAGGGCGTACCAGGACCCCGGTGCCAAGCGCGCGGGCACCACGAAATCACGTGCACCTTCAGGGGTCGACCGAGTCATCGTCGGCGTCTCCACCTCGAGGTACCCATCCTGGTGGAGCAGCTCCCGCACCACGCGGCTCGCTTCAGACCGCAACTTCATGGCGGCCGCCGGTGCCGGGCGGCGCAGGTCGAGGTAACGGTGCCGCAAACGGGCCTCTTCGCCGACCTCGACATGCTCGTCCACCTGGAACGGCAGCGGGGCGGAGGTGTTCAACACCTCTACCGAGTTGACCTCGACCTCGACCTCACCGGTCACCAGGTTGGGGTTGTCGTTCCCCTCGGGGCGACGCGAGACCACTCCCTCGACCTTGAGCACGTATTCGTTGCGCAACGCATCGAAATCTGCCTCATCGTGGAACACGCACTGGGTCACGCCCTCCCGGTCGCGCAAATCGACGAAGGCCACCCCTCCGTGATCGCGCCGGCGGGCAACCCAGCCGGCCAGGGTGACGGTTTCTCCGATGTTCTCGGCGGTCAATTCACCGAGCGTATGCGTGCGTAGCACTCACGGTCCTTTCGATGTGGCGGCGGGGTCCCGCCGTGCTGATTCTGTGCAGAGTCTACCTGCCCCGGCGAGGGCCAAGGATCGTTGTCCACAGCCGCGGCAGGGACGGTCTATTCCTCGGTGCCGTACACGCGAGGCCGTAGATCCTCCTCGGCGGGAGTCCAGGTCGAGGGGTCCGCGGCAACCTGCTCACCCGAGCGGATGTCCTTGACCTCATGCGTGGTCGTGCCCGACTCGTCAGTCCCCAGGAACCAGACGAAGGGTATCCCCCGTCGGTCCGCGTACTTGATCTGCTTGCCGAATTTCGCGGCACTGGCAGAGACCTCGCAGGCGATGCCGCGATCCCTCAACTGATCGGCGACGTCCTGAGCCTCCGACCAGGCGTCGTCGTTCGTGAGGGCCACCAGAACCGCGGAGGGTACCGAACGAGTCGGTCGCGCCAGACCTTGCGAGAGCATCCGGGCAACGAGCCGGGTCACGCCGATGGAGAGACCGACCCCCGGGTAGGTTTTCTTGCCATTCGAGGCCAAGGACTCGTACCTGCCACCGGAGCAGATGGATCCGAGCTGTTCGTGACCGAGCAGGACGGTCTCGTAGACGGTTCCCGTGTAGTAGTCCAGCCCCCGAGCGATTGACAGGTCCGCGATGACCTTGCCGGGCGCGCGCTTCGACGCCTGCTCAATGACTTCGGTCAACTCCGTCAGCCCCTCCTCGAGCAGGTCGTCCTCGACGCCGAAAGAACGTACCCGGTCCGCGAAGGAGGTGTCTTCCGCTGTGATCGAGGCAAGGTCCAAGGCGGCTTGTGCCTGCTCGTCCGTGGCGCCGAGCTCGTCCTTGAGAAGCTGGGCCACGGCTTCGGGTCCGATCTTCTCCAACTTGTCGATCGAGCGCAGGACCCCTGCGGTATCGGTCAGTCCGATGCCACGGTAGAACCCCTCGGAGAGCTTCCTGTTATTGACGCGGAGCCTGAATTCGGGCAGCGGCAACTGAGAGAGCGCGTCCACCACGATCAGGGCGAGCTCGACGTCGTACCGGAACGGCAGCGTGCCTTCTCCGACGACGTCGATATCGGCCTGCGTGAATTCGCGGGCACGACCCTCCTGCGGCCGCTCGCCACGCCATGATTTCTGAATCTGATACCGCATGAACGGAAAGTTCAGATAGCCGGCATTCTCGACGACGTACCGGGCGAAGGGAACGGTCAGATCGAAGTGGAGCGCGAGCTTTTCGGCCTTCTTGCTGTCGGCGTCGTCCTGGAGTCGTGAGACCGCGTAGACCTCTTTGTCGATCTCGCCCTTCTGCAACAATTGCTCGACGGTTTCCACGGAGCGGGTCTCGATCGAGGAGAACCCGTGCAGTTCGAAGGTATGGCGCAGAACATCCAGGACATGGTTCTCTACCACCCGTTCCTCGGGCAGCAATTCCGGAAAACCTGACAAGGACGCCTTGCGGGCCATGAGCCACTCCTCAAAGTCTTGCTTCTTGGGCGCGCGGGAGGCGCGCAAACACCTTCAAGCCTAAACCGTGGCCAGTCCCCAGGCGAACCGCGCGGACCGTGATCCCGGCCCCTTCCAGGGAAAACCGTTCATCTTTCCATGAAATACCCGGTTCACGTGACGCACGCCCCATATATATTGGAGTCCAGTGCCCGGTTCGTCCCGGGCGACGTCGACCATCGATACATGAGGCCGACAGGCCCTCCCACGGAAAGAGTTTCAGCGGTGACTGAGAAGAAGCCCGACGACAAGCCCACACCGGCCAACCTGCCGGGTTCCCCCATCGTTCCCAAACCCGCCGCACCCCCGGCAGCCCCGAGGCCGCTGGACGAGGCCAAGAAGTTCGGCTCGGTCGGGGCTGATGGCCACGTCTACGTCACGGTGCGCGGCGAGGACATTCCCGTGGGGGCGTTTCCCGAGGCCAGCGACGACGATGCCCTGACCTACTTCGCCCGGAAATTCTCCGAAACGGAGACTCAGATTGCTCTCCTCGAGAACCGTGTCTCCCAAGGCGCCGATGCGGCTTCGGTGGCACGCTCCGTCCGCTCCCTCAGGGAACAGGTCGAGGCACGCGGCATGGTCGGCGACATCGAGAACCTCGAGAAACGGCTCGATGACCTCGATGGCGCCGCCACCCGCCTGACCGAAGAGCAGAAGCACGAGGCCGAGGAAGCAAAACAGCGCGCGCATCAAGAACGTGAAGCCATCGTCAAAGCGGCGGAAGATGTGGCGGACCAGGATCCTTCCGAAACACATTGGAAGAACTCGAGCGCCCGGATGAACGACCTCTTCGATGCGTGGAAGGTCGCCCAGAAGGAACATCGCCTACCGAAATCGGTCGAGGATGCGCTCTGGAAGCGTTTCCGCACGGCCCGGTCCACGTTCGACAAGCACCGCCGCTCCTACTTCTCCCAACTGGACCAGAACAACGCCAAAGCGAAGAAGGCCAAGGAAGCGCTCATTGCTGAGGCCGAATCGTTGTCCGGGTCCACGGACTGGAGTGAAACGTCCGCCAAGTACCGGGACCTGATGGATCGCTGGAAGCAGGCGCCGCGGGCCTCGCGCAAGGAGGACGATGCGCTCTGGGCTCGCTTTCGCGCCGCCCAGGACGTCTTCTTCAACGCTCGGGCCGCCGCCAATGCCGAAACTGATCGCGAGTTCGCGGAAAATCTCAAGGTCAAGGAAGCGTTGCTCGAGAAGGCCCGCGCGATCCTGCCCGTCAAGGATCCGGGTGCGGCGAAAGCGCAGCTCGCTCCGATCCTGGACGAGTGGGATGCGGCTGGCATGGTTCCCCGCAATGACCTGCGGCGGATCGAGAATGAGCTCAAGAAGGTCCAGGATGCCATCTCCGAGGCGGAACAGGCCGAGTGGGAGCGGACCAATCCCGAAACCCGGGCCAGAGCCGATTCCATGGTCACCCAGCTCAGGGATGCCATTTCGGAGCTGGAGGAGGACCTTCGCAAGGCCGAGTCCGCGGGGGACGACAAAGCTGCCGCCAAGGCCCGGGAAGACCTCGACGCTCGTCGGGCCTGGTTGGATCAGCTTGACTCGGGCGCCTGACACCCGACCCTGACCCCGAGCCCCTGACTCGGTCGTCCGCAAGACCTTTCCGCCCGCGGCGAGGCTATTCGTTCCCTCCGAGGGGTACGGGTTCACAGAAGCTGTCCACAGATTCGGTGAATCCGCACCCCTCGGTCTGAGCATGAGGTCTCATGGACACATGCACCAACATCATTCTGCGGATCGGGCCTGCCGCCTCGACCCCGTGTCGCGTACGGCCGCTCATTACCGGGACCTCGGGTCCCCGCCGTCCTTGGTGATTGCCGGCCTCCACCTCACGGAGGCCGAGGCACTGCTCCTCACGGCGCGCGGGCTACTGGTTCCGCATGTTAACTCTGTGTACGGCAGCACGCCGCCCTGCCCCGAATCCCGCGCCACGGCGGCGGCACTGCACCTGCGGCCACTGAGCCGACAACGAGCAATACTCCACCGCCTGACCGCGGCCTGGATCTACGGGTGCGCTCCCCCGCCCGCGCTGCTCGAGTGCACGGCCTTTGGGCCATCCGGCCTCACCTTGGACCCGGTGGAATCCGCCTTCGTCCGCCACCGTTACACGACCTACACCACATACGAGGCCCTGCGCATCGGCCCCCTGAGAGTCACCACGCCCCTCCGTACATGTGTGGACCTTGCGGCCTTTGACCAGGACAAACACGGCGACACCGCCCTGGCGACATTGCTGCGCGCGCCAGGGCTGGGTTGTGCTCCGGAGACGGTCTGTGCCGCCTTGGAAGCGGTTCCTCGTCTGGCGTTCCGAAAACGGGCCGTCAGGCGGGTTCACGCGCTGTCGGAAGGGCTACCGTGGGGCCACTGGGACCTCCGGCTCACTCCTGGCCCTGGGCCGACGGGGTCGGTCGGGACCCGGTGATCCGGTAGACGTCGTAGACGCCGTCGATGCCGCGCACCGTGTTGAGGACGTGGTCGAGGTACCTCGGATCGCCCATCTCGAAGGAGAAGCGCGAGATGGCGAGCCGGGAGACATTGGTATGCACATTGGCCGACAGGATATTGACGTGGCTTTCCGAGAGGATCCGAGTCACGTCGGAAAGCAACGATTTCCTGTCGAGCGCCTCGACCTGGATTTCGACCAAGAACACGGATGATTTGGTCGGAGCCCACTGGACCTCGATCCGGCGAGGATCGTCCTGAGCCTGCCTCATGTTGGGACAATCCACGCGGTGCACCGAGATGCCGTTGCCGCGAGTCACGATGCCCATGATCTCGTCCGGGGGAACGGGAGTGCAGCACCGTGCCAATTTGGTGTAGACACCGTCGGCGCCGTCGACCACCACGCCCGAGTCCGCGTGCTTGGGCCGCGCGTGGGTCGTGATCGAGGTTTCTTCTTCGAGGTCGTCCTCGGCCTCGGATTCGCCTCCGAGGAGATCGACCAGACGGTCGATGACATCCTGAGCCTTGATCTGGCCCTCGCCCACGGCTTCGTACAACGCGGCGACGTCGTCCTTGTGCTGTTCCTCCGCGACGGACAGAAGGAGTTTGCTTGTCAGAAGCCGCTGGAGAGGCAGGCTGTGGCGCCGCATCGAGCGGGTCAAGTTGTCCTTGCCCTTTTCGATGGCTTCTTCGCGACGCTCCTTGGTCAGGTAGTGCCGGATCTTGGTGCGGGCCCGCGGGCTGGCCACGAATCTGAGCCAGTCCTCGCTCGGCCCGGCGTCCTCCGCCTTGGTCGTGAGGATTTCAATGCGATCACCGTGGTTGAGTTTCGAGGACAACGGAACGAGTTTTCCGTTGACCCGGGCGCCGATGGTGTGCTCGCCGACTTGTGTGTGGATCGCGTAGGCGAAGTCCACCGGGGTCGATCCCGCGGGCAAGGACAGCACATCGCCGGCCGGGGTGAAGACGAAGACCTCTTGGGCGTTGACCTCGTAGCGCAGGGAGTCCAGGAATTCGGAGGAATCGCGGGTCTCCGACTGCCAGGACATGAGCGACTGGAGCCACTTCAGCGCGTCGGCCGAATCCTCGGTACGCTGTCCGGCAGCCGATGCCTCGCCACGGGCCGCAGCCTTGTACTTCCAGTGCGCGGCGATACCGTACTCGGCCTTGCGGTGCATGTCGTGCGTCCGGATCTGGACCTCTACGGGTCGACCGGCCGGCCCGATCACCGCGGTGTGCAGGGACTGGTAGGTGTTGAATTTCGGAACGGCAATATAGTCCTTGAATCGTCCCGGGATCGGCTTCCAGACCTCGTGGATGGCGCCGAGCGCCGCATAGCAGTCCCGCACCGAGTCGACGAGAATCCGGATCGCGAGGAGATCGTAGATCTCATCGAATTCCTTGTCGCGCAGAATCATCTTCTGGTAGATCGAGTAATAGTGCTTCGGTCGACCAGTCACCTCGCACGAGATGTTGGACTCCTGCAGTTCGTCCTTCACACCGGTGCGGATCTCTTGCAGCTGACGTTCCCGCTCCGGGGTCCTGTCCCCGACCATGCGCACGATCTCGTCGTAGATGCGAGGCTCCAGGGCCGCGAAAGACAAGTCCTCAAGTTCCCATTTGATCGTGTTGATGCCCAGGCGGTGGGCCAGCGGCGCGAAGATCTCGAGGGTCTCCTTCGCTTTGCGCGCGCTGGACTGCGCAGAGACGAAGCGCCAGGTCCTCGCGTTGTGGAGCCGGTCGGCCAACTTGATCACGAGCACCCGGATGTCCTTGGCCATCGCTATGACCATCTTGCGGACCGTTTCGGCCTGCGCGTGCTCCCCGTACTTGACCTTGTCCAGCTTGGTCACGCCGTCGACGAGCTCCGCGACCTCTTCCCCGAAGTCTTCGGTGAGCTCTTCGAGCGTGTACTCGGTGTCCTCGACGGTGTCGTGCAACAGGCCCGCAATGAGCGTGGCGCCGGAGGCCCCGAGCTCGGCGAGAATCGTGGTGACGGCGACGGGGTGCGTGATGTACGGATCGCCGCTCTTGCGCTTCTGTCCGGTGTGGTACTTGTCGGCGACGGCGAAGGCCCGCTCGATCGCAGCGAAATCTTCTTGGGGGTTGCTGGCCTTGACGGTCCTCAACAAGGGAACGAGGACAGGCGACACCGGTTTGGTCTTGCTCGCGGCCGAGGAATCTCCGGCGGTCACGGCAGGCTCCGCTCTCTCTGCGGCCGACACGGCGGCCGTCTTCGGGAAGGCACGACGCTCCGGCGTCCTAGTGGACGCTGAAATAACCCGATGGGTCCCGTGACTCTGCCGATCATCTGACGATGCCATGATGAACCTCCTGACCGTGTGATGGACCCAGTTTAGTCCCCCGCCGTCAATCCTCCGTTCCCTTGAGGTGGCAGGTTGGTGCACTCCACCCTGCCGAAGTGGCAACCCTTGAACCAAAATGACCACGGACACGTCCGGATCTACCGTCTCGGCTTCGTGATGTCCGGTCACTGCCATCTCGTCGTACGGCTTTCGTCGCACGGCTTTCGTCGCGCGGTTCGGCCGGGCGCGGGCCGACCGCGATGGGCATCGTGGCGGTCGCCGTCACACTCCGACTTATTCGGAAGGCGAAGTTTTTCGTCCTCGACCGCACGACGACGCCGCGAAAGTTTCTCACGTGCGATGAATGCCCAGATCAGTCCACTGTTCAATGAATCTGCCGGCACGCCGGGCGGCGCTTCGCGTCTCTCCGATCTGCGCGGACACGCCCTCAAATACTTTACTGATCAATTGAACCGGGGTGTCCAGGATTCTATTTTTGTGGATTGCCCCCCCCCTCACGAAAGGTTCACCCATGCATCAGCACATCACACGGCGTTCCGTGGCCAAGGGCGCGTCGTGGTCGGTCGCCGTCCTCTCCACCACCGCGGCCGTACCCGCGATGGCCGCCTCGACCCCGGCCCCCGAGGGGTGCGCGCTCACCGACGATCAGCTGAACAACGGATACTGCGGCGCCCGAGTCGCGGATTCGTGGAACATCGAGGGGTCGCGCACCTTCGGCAACCAGTTCGGCGGCGCCGCGAACGCCCAGACATCCCTGAATTTCGGTTTCCGGTCCACCTGCAACTACCGCGGATCGGTAACCTTCAAGCTCAAGAACGGGGCCGGGGAGAGGTACCTTCCCGCGCCCACCCTCACGCTGAACGACGGGCGCAGTTATTCAGGCATCGCCACCCTGGGCAACGTCGGTTCGGGAGGCGCCCGGGCCGGTTTCCTCATGGCCTCCACGATCCAGTGGCTCGATTCCGCGGGCACCACGAATCGAGCCAATCGTCAGTCCTGGGACGGTGCCACCGTCAGGGTACCCACCGAGATCTCGTACACCGCCCCCAACGGCACCCTGCATCGTTGCCTGCTGACGACCACCTTCAGTATGCAGGGCTCTTGGAATGCCGGCGGCAGCCAGGCCATGGTCAACCCGCGTTGGGAATCGGTGGCGCCACTCGGATAGGTCGTCGAAGGGTGTGGACTTCCCCGGCCGGGGGACCTGACATCTCTTCTGGTGATGCACGGCGTCAGGCTGCACCTGCCCTGGGCGAGGGGCCTCATAGCAGGCTCCGCTAGATCACCGCTCCGTTATCCGGTTTGTCCCTGCCATGCGGCTCGTAGCGCGGCGTGGGGTTGTCCTCCGAACGCCCACCACCTCGGTCGGAACGCTGGCCTCGTTGTGCCGAGTCCGGTCCGGCCGACGCCGAATCTTTGCCCGAGGCTCTCGTCGACCCCGACGTCGTTCCTTCGCTGGTCTCCGCTCGGGAGTCACCGGCGCCGGTGTCCGCGACGCCTCGTCGGACTCTCTCGGCCTGTTCCTTGATGGGCTTCTCGCCCTGACGCAGGAGTGCGTAGAGGGGCGCCGAAACGAACAACGTGCCCAGCGTGCCCATGATGATCCCGATGAACAGTGCCAGGGAGAGGTCCTGCAAGGTTCCGGCACCCAGCAGGAATGCCCCGATGAACAGAATCGACCCGACCGGCAGAATCCCGACGACCGAGGTGTTGATTGACCTGACCAAGGTCTGGTTGACCGCCAGATTCACTTCTTCGGCGAAGGTCGTCTTCGTGTTCTCCCGGTAGCCCTTGGTGTTCTCACGAATCTTGTCGAAGACCACCACAGAGTCATACAGCGAGTAGGACAGAATCGTCAGGAACCCGATGATCGCCGACGGCGTCACTTCGAACCCGACGAGGGCGTAGATCCCGGCAGTCGTGATGACGGTGAAGAGCAATCCGGCGATGGCCGACAGGGACATCTTCACAGTTCTGAAGTACAGGGCCATTCCGACCGTGGCCAGGACCACGAACGCGATCAGCCCCCACGTGGCCTGGCGGGTCACACCCGCACCCCAGGTCGGACCCACGTAGGAGGACGTGACGTCGTCGGCTTTGACGTCGTAAGCCTTCTGCAGGGCCTGCTTGACGGCGAGCGTGTCGTCGTCGCTCAATTGCTCGGTTTGGACGCGTACCGTATCCGAGGCGATCTTAGTCACTTCGGTCTCGGTCGCACTCGCGTGCTTCGAGACGGCGTCCTTGCCCGTCTGGACGTCGGTGCTCTGGGAATCCGAGACCGTGAACTCCGAACCGCCACGGAAATCGATGCCCATTTTGAAGCCGCCCGTGAATACCGGGATGAGCACCGCGATGATCACGAGCACCGCGGAAATTCCCAGCCACAGTTTCTTCTTCGGGATGAAGGGCAGTGAGGTCTTGCCCGTGTAGAGGTTGCTACCGAACTCTGCGAACTTAGGCATTGTCGGCTCCTTCGGGATTTTGTCCTGACTGCTCTTCCGGGTCCTGTGGCGGTTTGTTCCGGGACTCGAGCGCCTCGGCTCTGCGACGTTCGGCGATGGTCATCGGCCGATCCTCGGACTCTTCGTCATCGCCGGACCGGCGCTTCCTGGCTCGAGGCGAGTCCTCGGGGTCGCGCAGACGTCCGGCCCCTCGATACAAGGGGACATAACCGAGGGCGCTGGCATCCAGTCCGGACAACTTGTGCCCTTCGCCGAAGAACTTGGTTCGCGAGAGCATCACCATCACCGGGTGGGTGAACCAGAAGATCACCATGAGGTCGGCGATGGCCGTGAGGCCCAGGGTGAATGCGAAGCCTCGGACGTTGCCCACCGCCACAAAGTACAAGACGATGGCCGCCAGGAGATTGACGCCCTTCGATGCCCAGATGGTGCGTCGAGCGCGCATCCATCCATGGTCCACGGCCGAAGGCACACTACGCCCATCGCGCAGGCCGTCCCTGATGCGTTCGAAGTAGACGATGAACGAGTCGGCCGTCTGCCCGATCGCCACGATCAGTCCGGCCACGCCCGCGAGCGACAGCCTGTAATTGACGCCCCACCCGAGCAGGGTAATGGCCTCGTAGGTGACCACCCCCGCGACAAGCAGGGACGCGATCGTCACGAATCCCAGGAGTCTGTACTGGAACAGCGAATACACGCAGACCAGCAGCAGACCGATGATGCCGGCAATGATGCCCATCTGCAGCTGGTCCGTGCCCAGTGTCGCGGAAATCTGCTGTTCGGACTGGATGTCGAAGCTGATGGGCAGCGCACCGTACTTCAGCTGTTCCGACAGGCCCTTGGCATCGTCCTCAGAGAAGTCTCCGGTGATCTGGGCCTTGCCGTCCGCGATCACGTTCTGTGCGCGTGGTGCTTGGAGCACCCCACCGTCGAGCATGATGGCGAAGGAGGCCTTGGGATCTTCCTGGTTCTTGCCGTAGAACCCGTACAGGCGCTGCGTCACGTCCTTGAACACGTTCTTGGCGTGATCGTTGAACGTGATGTTCACGCCCCATTGGCCCGTGCTGACGCCTCCCCCGGACTCGGCCTGGGAGTAGTCGGCCGTCTTGATGTCCGAACCGTTCAGTTCGACCGGTCCCAGAATGTATTTCTGTTGGCCGTCCTCGGAGCACGCGACCACGGCCTTGTTGGGATCGAGCTGATCGTCCTTGCCCGGGTTGGCCGTGCAGTCTCGTTGTTCGTACTGCTTCTGGAGATCCCCGGTGATCCAGTTGGAATCCGATCCGTTCTGGGGGTCGCCGTTCGGATGCGGCAGATCCGCATCCGCGGTGCGTTTGTCCTCGGAGACGGCGCCGCCGTCTCCTTGCATCAGGACGGATCGGAAGGACATCTGGGCCGATGCCTGGATCAGGTCACGGGTCTCCTGGCTTGGAGTGCCCGGCATCGAGACCACGACGTTCCGCCCTGACTGGGTGCTGACCTCGGCCTCGGAAACGCCCGCGCCGTCGACGCGCTGTCGGATGATGTCGACCGCTTGGTCGAGCTGGTCCTTGCTGATGTCGCCGTCGCCGTCGCCGTTAGTGACCTTCGGGGAGAGGATCATCTCCGTGCCGCCGGACAGGTCCAGAGCGAGCTGGGGTGATGCAGAGCCACCCAACTTGGTCGCAGACAGGCCGATGACACCGCCGAGGACCACCACGATGGCGGTCAACAGGAGCAGGGCCTTTCGGGCACTGGACGTGCGCTTTTTCCGAGCCATGAGGATTCCTGAGGATCATAGGTCGAGGTGCTCACCCGTGGGCAAGCACCTCGAAAATTGCGTATGTTCTAGCGGGTCGAGCCGGTGGAATCGTCGCCGCGGGGGTCATCCCTGTACCCCGTGCCGTCCTGCTCACCCAGGCCTCGGGTCGCTTCGTCGCTCGGCTCGCCGTTGAGCCGCGGTCCGTTCTCGGCAGAGGTCGACGCCGATCCGAAACCGCCTTCGGCGGAGGACTCATTCCCGAAGGCACCGGATCCGCTCTGGGGCTCCTCGGCAACGCCTTGGGCCGCGGCGGCCCGCGCCGCCTCGGGGGTTCCGGGGACCTGACCGTTGTCGTCCAGAACCGTGGTCACGGCTCCGAGATGGACGGTGATCTCCGTCTTGGGGGCAACCTCGACGACCGCACGGTTGGCCTCACGGTCGATCGACACGATGGTTCCGAAGACGCCGAACTGCGTCATGACACGCGTTCCCGGGGTCATCGCGTTCTGGCGTTCCTGCATTTGCTGCCTGGCCTTCTTCTGGCGGCGCATCGGAAGAACGAGGAACACGATGACAACCACCAGCATGAGGCCGAGGAGCAGGAAGTTGGATCCACCGCCCCCGCCCTGGTCGGCTGCCTGCAGGCTTCCGGTCGAGTTGATGGTGGAAAGTAGCATGTGTTCCTTACGTCGGTATCTGGGTTGTTCCCGGTCAGCATCCCACCGGGATAAGGGAAAAACTTTTTAAAGTCTAGAGGACGATTCTGGGTATCCGGTCAGAAACCCTCGCTCAGGATTCCGGTGGTTCGAGGTCCAGGTGCACCCACGCGGAAGGAAGCGCCACACGTCCCCGGGGCGTCCGGCCCATAAGACCTTCGCGCACCAGATAAGGTTCTGCCACCGTTTCCACGGTCTCCGTCTCCTCGCCCACCGCGATGGCCAGGGTCGATAAGCCCACGGGCCCCCCGCCGAATTTGTGGATCAGGGATTCGAGAACGGATCGGTCCAGTCGATCGAGGCCCTTCGAATCGACTTCGTACATGTCCAGTGCGGTCGCCGCAGTCCGAGCATCGATATCGTCCACTGAGTGGACGAGAGCCCAGTCCCGGACCCTGCGCAAGAGGCGGTTGGCGATGCGTGGCGTACCGCGGGATCGCGAGGCGATCTCATGGAAGCCCTCGGTGGTGATCTTCAGGTCCAGGAGACCGGCCGAACGGCGGAGAACGAGCTCGAGCTCCTCCACGTCGTAGAACTCCAGGTGACCCGTGAATCCAAAACGGTCCCGCAGGGGTCCGGGCAGGAGGCCGGCACGCGTGGTTGCGCCGACGAGCGTGAAGCTGGGCAATTCCAGGGGAATCGAGGTGGCTCCTGCGCCCTTGCCGACCACGATATCGACGCGGAAATCCTCCATGGCCATGTAGAGCATCTCTTCCGCGGGGCGCGACATGCGGTGGATCTCATCGAGGAACAGCACCTCGCCGGGCGTGAGCGAGGAAAGGATTGCGGCCAGATCACCCGAATGCTGGATGGCCGGTCCCGAACTGATGCGCAAGGGCGAGCCCATTTCCTCCGCAATGATCATCGCCAAAGTGGTCTTTCCGAGCCCCGGAGGACCTGAGAGAAGGACGTGGTCCGCGCTTTTGCCGCGCAGTTTCGAGGCCTCGAGAACCAGTGACAATTGTTGGCGCACACGCTTCTGCCCGACGAAATCGTCCAGGGCCTTGGGTCGCAACGCCGCCTCGATCGCCTTGTCCTCGGGTTCGACCTCGGCGTCGACCAGCCGCTCCTGTCCCGAGCGCTGCTGGCCCGGCAGATTCTGCGCGTCGTTCTCCGGGAATTGCTGCGTCATTCGTTCCTTTCCGCCCGGCTATTTGGACCGATGGCCCATGCCGCTTGCTCGGCCGAGACCGGCCAGGACACCCCGGAGGGCATCGGGGACCGTCATGGATCCGGCATCGGGCTCGGCCTCGACGTAGGAATCCACCGCACCGGCGGCATCCTTCTCCTGCCACCCTAGGCCCACCAGGGCATCCATAACTTGCGACCGCCACGATGGACCGGTTCCGGCCTGGCCTCCGACGCCCGCGGACGAGGCGTCCCCGTTCTCCGGCTCGGGCAGGACAAGCTTGCCCGCGAGTTCCAGGACAATCCGGCGAGCTCCCTTGGGACCGATCCCGGGAACCTTGCTGAATGCTTTGTCATTGCCCTCCGCGACGGCCTGGGCCACCTCTGCTGGGGTGTGGACGGACACAACGGCCAGTGCGATGCGCGGACCGATGCCGGAGACCGAGAGCATCGTGGTGAACACTTCTCGCTCGCTGTCGTCCCGGAACCCGAACAGGGTCAGTGAGTCCTCCTTGACGATCAGGGAGGTCTCGAGCCGAGCCTGCTCGCCGAGACGCAAGGTCGCCAATGTGCCGGGGGTTGCCTGGACCAGCATCCCGACACCGCCGACCTCGATGACTGCCTCATGGAGGCCAACATGGGTCACGGTGCCCGTCAGAGAAGAAATCATGCATCCATCTTAATCGAACAAAGTTACGAAGGACATTCAGCGGCGCGCCTGTGGACGGACGTCGTCCTCGTAGTCCCCGACTCAGGCTGTGGCGTGCCCTCGAGGCTCCCGCTATTTTCCGCGACGGGAGCGTTCCTCCGCCGCCTTCCACGCCCGCTGTGCCGGCGTCATGGAACCTCCCTTGGCGCGAGCGGGGATCGATCCCTGGTGCGTCTGGACACCGGTACCCATATTGACTCCCGTGCCGATGATTCCGGAGCGCCATCCGTGGCAGATGGCCAAGGCGACGGCGTCGGCGGCGTCGGCCGGCTTCGGCACCGTCTCCAATTCGAGGATGCGGGCCACCATACGCCCGACAGACTTCTTGTCCGCCCTCCCGCTACCGGTCACGGCCGCTTTGACCTCAGATGGGGTGTGCCATGCTACGGGGATGCCAGCGGCGGCAGCGGCCGCAATGACGACGCCGGATGCGTGGGCGGTTCCGATCACGGTGTTGACGGATTCCTGGGCAAAAATACGTTCGATGGCCATCACGTCCGGACGGTAGGTCTCGACCCACCCCTGCATCGCACGCTGGATGTGCAGGACCCGAGCGTCCAATGACTCGCTGGCTTGAGTTCCGGCAGCCCCCGCGTCGACGAATTGCGCTTTGCGGTTCCCGGACATGTCGACCACGCCGAACCCGCACCGTGTGAGCCCCGGGTCGACCCCGAGGATACGCAAAGGACCGGCGGAGGCTGGTGATTCAACGGCTCCGACCGGTCCCTTGTTCATAGCACTCTCCCGAATTCGCTCGGCGACTAGTCGTCGGCTTCGAGCTCTTCTATCACGGCGGGCGAGATGTCCGCGTTCGAATACACGTTCTGGACGTCGTCGAGGGCCTCGACCGCGTCGGCCAAGCGCAGGAACTTGCGTGCGCCCTCGGCATCCAGGTCCACCGTCATGGTGGGCCGCCACTGGGGGTCGTCATTGTTGTAGTCGAGTTCCGCCTCGTCGAGTGCCTTGCGGATCTCCGGAAGGTCGGTGGCCTCGGAAATGACCTCGAACATCTCTTCTTCTTCCTTGACCTCGTCGGCACCCGCGTCGAGAACGGCCATCAGGACGTCGTCCTCCGTGAGGCCGTCCTTCTTGGCCACCTCGACGACGCCCTTGCGCTCGAACAGGAACGAAACCGACCCGGGGTCGGCCATGGTGCCGCCGTTGCGCGTGACCGCGACCCGGACGTCCGATGCGGCACGGTTCTTGTTGTCCGTGAGGCACTCGATGTACAGGGCAGAACCCTGCGGTCCGCGGGCTTCATAGAGGATCTCGGAGTATTCGACGACCTCGCCGGTCAGGCCGGCACCGCGCTTGACCGCGCGGTCGATGTTGTCATTGGGCACCGAGTTCTTCTTGGCCTTGGAAATGGCCAGGTCCAGCGCGGGATTGCCGGAGACATCGGCACCGCCCATGCGGGCGGCCACCTCAATGCCCTTGATGTACTTCGCGAAGGCCTTGGCCCGCTTCGCATCGATCGCGGCCTTCTTGTGTTTGGTGGTGGCCCACTTGGAGTGACCCGACATAGATGTGCTCCTCGAATATAGACAGTGTCCTTGCGCGGCCGTGCCTGTCCGCCCCGACCCGGTTCCCAACGCGGATCCCCTCGACGCATCTCCCGGGCGGCGACAGGGCGTACCGACCACGCACAAGCCTCAAACCATTGTAACGACGCCAGCAAACGACCAGTTGCCGCCGTGTCGAGCCACGGGTGCGGTACCGCCGCACCAGAACGGGAACGGTTTCATCGCGGCCTTGAGGCCGCGACCTCTCGGGCCCGATCGGCCATGGAATCATCGATCCTTGCAGGTTCGAAAGAGCCGAACTTCCGCTCGGCAGCATGACGCACGAGATAGTCGGAGATCCGGGGGTTCTTGGGGAGGAGGGAGCCGTGCAGATAGCTGCCGATCACGTGGTGCACACGGGCTCCCTCGCCGTCGTCGTCAAGGTTGTTGCCTTGGCCCTTTGTCACGGTTCCCAGGCGCTCGACGCCGTCGCCCAGATAGGTCAGGCCTGAGTGGTTCTCATACCCGACGATCGTTCCGAACTCCTCCGACTCGGTCACGATGTTCCCGATCAGGCGTTCCTCGCTGCCCACGGTGTGGGCGTCGAAGAGCCCGATCCCTTGGAGCACCTCGCCCCCGACCGTGGTGAACTGGTTCCCGAACAGCTGGTAGAGACCACAGATGACCAGCATCGGGGCCCCGGACTCGGCCGCGGACCGCACCACGGGTGCGATGCGGTGGAGATCGTCCTGGATCACGGTCTGCCCGGAATCCTGGCCCCCTCCGCCCACGAGAATGTCGAAGTCCTCGGGAAAAACATCGCCCGGGTTGTAGTCGACGATTTCGGTGCCCAATCCGTGAGCGTGCGCCCTCCTGGAGAGGGACAGGACGTTGCCCCAGTCGCCGTAGATGTTCATGTCCCGCGGATACAGCTGCAGGATCTTCAGGGTCTTCTCGGTCATCCGATATCAGCCACCTCGGTGGTCTTGGCCAGCTCCCGACGAAGGGCGAGCATGGACGTATACGTGCAGAATACCCGCATGGGCTTGTCCCCCGATCCGCGGACGAATTCATCCAGGGCGCTCGGAAGGTCAGTGTTGACGGCACGCACGGGGACGTCGTCGTGTTCCAGGCGCAAGGCCATGTCGTAGGCGCGCGTCCCCGAAACCACGTCCACACCGCCGTGCTGCAAGGATTCGAAGTCGACGTCCCACAACCAGGAGACGTCCCGGCCGTCCGCGTATTCGTCGTTGATCGTGATCATGGTCGCGTAGTCCTTGCCCGTGGCCGAAGCCAAGGACAAGCGGAAGCCCGCCGGATTCTTCACGAGCAGCAGTTGCAGGCTGCGGTCCCCGACCCGGACGGACTCCCCACGCCCGAATGCCGGAGTGACCTTGGACAGTTCGGCCAGCAGCGCGGCCTCGTCGGCGTCCTCCCCCATGATTTCGAGGGTCAGCGCCAGGGCACCCGCGGCGTTGTAGATGTTGTAGATGCCGTAGAGGTTGATGTCGGTCGTGACCTCCCGGTCACCGATCATCAGGTGAGTCCTGGTGCCCTCGAAGGAAGTCAGCGCGACCGAGGCTTCCGGCAGGTTCTCCGCCTGCTGGGGAGTCCGGTTGTCCCGCATTTCGTCGTCAGAGGGGAAGCGCGACCGAAGGCCCTCGGACAGACCGTAGTAGGCGACCTCCGTGCCATCCTCGACATCCTGGGAGATCCGGCGGATTCGCGGATCCTCCCGGTTGAGCACCACCGTGCCCGTGGTCGCGCGGGCCACCTGGGTGAGCATCTTGCGCGTCGTATCGATTTCGCCGAAACGGTCCAGCTGATCGCGCATCACATTCAGCAGGAGCGAATACTTGGGCTGCACCATTTTGACGAAGTGCACGGCGTGGGCCTCGTCCAGCTCCAACACGGCGATGTCCGCGTCGAGCTCACCCTTGAGGTTCATCTCGCCCAGCAGGGCGGCCGCGACGCCACGCACGAAATTCGACCCGGTGCGGTTGGTGAAGACCTTGAGACCCTGGGATTCGAGGAGCTGCACGGCCATTTTGGTGGTCGTCGTCTTCCCATTGGTCCCGGAAACCACGACGACGCCGCGCGGCAGAGCCGAGAGTTCCCGCTCCACGAATCCGGGGTCGAGCCTCTCCATGAAGAGTCCGGGGAAAGCGGACCCGCCCCCGCGGAATTTGGATGCGTACCGGATGCCTTGGCCGATCAGGCGGGTGGCATGTCCGAAGATGACTGGTCTGGGCATGGGACCAATCCTAACCCGTGGCCGGGACCGATATTTGCCATGATGGGGTTATGAATTCGTCACCCGTCGAACCCGCCGACACGTTCCCGGACTCTCCTTTCGTGTGGCGGGACCTCGCCTGGCCTGACCGTCAACCTGTAGTCAAAGTTGAGCCAATGGCCGAGGGTGCTCCGACAGGGGAGATCATCCGGGTCCGGGTGACGCCGGACCGGCTCCTGGGGATCGGCCTGCTCGGCGAATCCTGCGAGGAAGGCGGACTCTGGTGCAGCGGCTTCGCCCACGCCGAGCTCGACGACGCCGGCCGACCTTCCTTCCGCACCGTACCGTGCCCCCGGAAGAACCGCCTGACACGAGGCCAACAGTGCCCCCTCTGCATACACCTGGACCGATTCCGACCCATTCACCGGGCACACCAGGGGGCCGAGTTGACCGAAGCCGCCCGGGCCTACATCGAACTCCCGCACTGGCTGTATGTCGCAACATTTCCGGACGGCACCTCCAAAGTGGGTACGGCCCACGAAAGGTCGAAGATCACCAGGGTGGACCAGCAGGCGGTCGCCCGGGCGTCGTACGTTGCCCTCGCCGATGACGGCCTGATCGTGCGTCACCTCGAGGACCATCTCACCCGAACTCTGAGGCTGACGCAGGTCAAACGGGTGGCCAGCAAGGTCAAGGCCTGGTCCCATCCGGAGGATCCGCGGAAGATCGATGATCTCCACGCATCGGCCGCCGAGGCCGCTCGACAGTCCCTCGAAAAGCTGGGAGAGCCCGGCTTCCGAGTAACACACGAAGATTGGTCTCCCGCCGAATCGATGCTCGGCGCCTACGAACACTTGGAGCGGCCCTCCGATCGTCCGTTGTATCCGCACGCATCATGGGATGGCCCGGAGCTGTTCCGTGTCTCTTCCGGCACCGGGCCGTTCCTCACCGGGACCCTCGTTCAGGACCCCGGAGCCGGCGTCCACCTGCTCAATATGGCGAGCCTGAAGAACCGGGCGAGCACGGCCGCCGAGGACGATGGGTCGACCAACATCCAGACATCACTGTTCTGAATCCTTCGGGGGGCGACGCCGGGGTATCGCCTGGCCACGCGACGAGAGGGTGCGGGTGTCGCAACAGGTCCAGGGCAACGATCCAGCGCTATGGTGGGTTCCATGTCCGTCGATGACCCAACCCCTTTGCCCTCCTTGCCTCCCATGCCACCGCGCCAGGTTCGCACGATCACGGCCTACACTGGTTCGGCCGTCGGAAGCGACGCCGTCTATTCCGAAGCGGTCCGTCGGCTCGCCGTAGCGATAGCCCAACGCGGGATCGACATCGTCTACGGAGGCGGCAAGGTCGGACTCATGGGCGTCCTCGCGGATTCCGCGCTGCACGCCGGGGGCTCCGTGCGCGGAGTTATCCCTCAATCTTTGGTTGAAGGCGAGATTGGGCACCCTGGGCTCACCTCACTCGACGTCGTCGACGACATGCACCAGCGCAAGAATGCGATGGCCGAAGACGGGGACGCCTTCGTGGCCCTTCCAGGAGGGGCCGGAACGCTCGAGGAGCTTTTCGAGACGTGGACCTGGCAACAGTTGGGACTGCACTCGAAACCCGTAGCGCTCTACAACGTCAACGGGTTCTGGGATCCCCTGCTGGACCTTCTCGATCACATGGTCGAGGAGGGATTCCTCAGCAAGAAATTGAGCCACTCGCTGATCATCGAGTCTGAACCTGAGCCTCTTCTTGAAGCATTGACCCGCTGGCAACCACCCGAGCCCAAGTGGGCGAAGTAAGCCAAGTAAGCATCATTGGTCGTCGTTGGGATTCGCCAGGTCGGACGGCCAGGCCTCCGCAACGAGATGGCGAATCTCATCGAGGGTCTGCGTGACGGTTTTGGTTCCGGCGACGATCGGCAGGAAATTGGTGTCCCCGTTCCACCGCGGGATCACATGTTCGTGCAGATGGGCCGCGATACCCGCGCCACCAACCTTCCCCTGGTTCATCCCCATGTTGAAGCCGGCGGCGTTCGATGTCTGACGGAGGACCCGCATCGCGGTCTGGACACATGCGGACATTTCGGCCGTTTCCCGCGAGTCGATCTCGTCGAAATTGGACACGTGCCGGTACGGGCAGACCAGCAAGTGGCCGGGGTTGTACGGATACAGGTTGAGGACCACGAAGACGTACTCTCCCCGGTAGACGATCAGCGAGTCCTGGTCGGATCGTCCGGGGGCCGCGCAGAACGGACAGGAGTTCTCCGTGTAGTCCTTCTGTCCCCCACTGACGTACGCCTTGCGGTGCGGGGTCCACATGCGTTGAAAAGCATCCGGGACTCCGGGCAGCACGAAGTCGTCGGTCGAGTAGTCAGGTTCCTCCGTCATGAATCCAGCTTAGGCCGTCGATTCCCCTAGCGGTGGGCGGATCGTAGTGAGCCTTCACGACATCGACTCATTTACCTTCGTTGCACGGGGTATAGGTTGGGAATCATGCGCCCCCTCTCAGAATCAGAGATCAGACACAGCTTCATCAATTGCAGTCAGGGCGAGGCCCAGCGGATCCATCTCCCGGGACATCTTGCGCGTACCGATTGGGGTTCCCAGGCCTTCCTGGGGTGGATCGATCCTAGGAGTCCCCATCGGGGGTACGTGGTGGCTGAGACCGCGAACGGTCCCGAGGGCGTGGTCCTCCACCGCACGCCGCACCGTGGCAAGCCGACCGCGCAAATGTGCCAGTTCTGCCTGACGCTGCACGGCGGCACCGGTGTTTCGATGTACTCGGCCCAACGTCCCGCCACGAAGAAGGAACGCTATTCCTCCTTGGGCACGTATCTCTGTTCGGATCTGGGCTGCGCGGACTACGCCGTGAGCCGCAAACGCCCCGAAGGCATCCGTCAGATGGAGGAAACCATCACGCTCGAGGACCGCAAGGAACGAACGTCCGACAACGTCGAACGCTTCATCCTCCGGCTCAAGGAACGTTCTGGTTCGTAAGTCTCAGCCACGGGCTGTGACCGTCGGGCGAGTGTCGCAGGGAAATTCCCGGAGACACAGGGAACCGCGCCGGATCGTGAAGAGTTTCGCCCGGTACTCGGCGGCGAGGCGCGCCAGGAAGTTCAGGTTGGCGCGTTCGACGTCGTCCGGCCGATCCGACGTGCCGGATACCACCAGGCACGTGGGAAGCACGCCCCGACGGTCCAGGTGCTCCATGGCCAATTCGCTGTGGTTCTGAGTCCCCAGCCCAGGACGGCACACCAGCACCAGATGCGCCCCTGGATCGGTTGGGGTCCCGCCGTCGGAGGGTCCGCGCAGTGCTTGGACGACGTCGACGGTTGTTTCGCCGTCGGGGGTCAAGGCCACTGTCACTCCCCCGGACCCTTCGATGACCAGCGAGCGCGACGTCCTCAGGTGGGAGGACCAGCGCGACACGTGAGCCCCGAGTCCGGGCAAATCGGTGGCTGGCGCATCGGAGCATCGCAGGGCGTCTCGTGGCGCCATCGCCGGGCCGAGTCTGACACCTTCCGAACCGGTCAGTCCGCCCGGATGCCCCAACAGTTCCAGACACTCTTCGACGTCTCCGGGCTCCCCTGGTTTCAACCCCGTTTGGACTGGCTTGTCGATGTGGCTTCCTCCCGTTCGCCGGAGGATTTCCCCGGCGAGGGCCGCCGTGGTCCATGTCTTGCCGATCTCCGTGTCCGTGCCCGTGACCACCCAGGTCCGGCCCGGAGGCAGGGATTTCGAGGCGCAGGTATCAGAGTGTGTGGTCATGGGTTCTCCACGATGACGTGTTGTGGGGACTGGAAGGACAGGAGGGTGAGCCACGATGGCGGGGCGCCGCTGGGTCGCAGACCGGGCAGGTTCCGGGCCACGTCGTGGACCACGAGCGATGCCTCCTGCTCGGCCAGTGCCGCGCCCAGGCACCGATGGATTCCGTGGCCGAAGGCCAGCCGGTGATCCTGCAAGGCTTCCCCGGACAGCCGAAGGAGCAGGTGATCTCCGGGTTCGGCGCGCAGGCCGGGGCTGTCGACAGAGACCGCAGATTGTCGCCTCCAGGTGGGAACCGATGAGTATGCACGAAGGGTCTCCCGGATGAGCTCCTTCGCTGTACCCGGACCGGATTCGGGGTTCCCGAGGGCCGACCACAGGGAACGATCCCCGAGGGCTCGGTGGAGGGCCGTGCCAATCAGCATTCTGGTGGTCTCCTGGCCCGCAATGACCAGGAAGTATCCCAGGGAGACCACCCTCTCGAGCCCGACTCCGGCGGCGAGCAGGTCAGCGAAGAGGTTCTCTTCCCCGCGCGCTCCCTGGACCTCGGTCCTGAGCCAGGCGTAGAAATCGGCCGCCGAACGTGCCAGCCCCAGCTGGCGGGTCCGCTCGGGCCACCCCCAGAACAGTTCGAGCGAATCCGCGCTCCAGCGCTGCAAGGCGGAGGATTCGGGTGCCGGCATCCCGGAAAGCAGCTGCAGGCTTCGAGCGGGTACGGAAAAGGCAATCGTGCGGGACAGGTCCACTGGGCCGGATTCGAGTTCTGCCTCGAGTTCGCGGATGCTGTCGCGGCAGATGCGACGGATGTCGGGGAGACGGCGTCGGACCGTGGTGGCGGAAAAGTACGGGGTCGTGATCCTCCGTACCTTCCGGTGCAGCTCTCCCGAGGCGGATGCGAGGACCGCTGGCAGCTGGAACCCGACTGTGGCCAGGATTCGCCGGGCGGCGGGGACCAGGGGGACGTTGGTCGTCAGCGCATTGTCGGGGACGTACGACTCGGGATCGCCCATGACGTCCCGCACCGTGGCCGGGTCCTCGACCAGGACCTGGCGGTAACGGTGGTCGGCAGGACGCGCGTCCCCCTGGGCAAAAGGACACCTGCCCGTGATCCCCCAGGCCCGTTCGACCACGGAGGCAACCTGTTCCAGCGCGACGACGAGCTGGTCCGGCCGATGGTCGGCGTGGACGGAGAGTCGCAGCCGCGAGATGTTGTCCGGAACGCTCGGAGGCCGGAACACCCCCACCCGGATACCGGCCTCGTCCAATTCTCGTGCGGCCCCGAGCGCGGAGTCCGGGGACGGCATGCGCAAGGACAGTATGGGGCCAGCCCCGCCTTCGAGGATGCGTTCTACGGCGGGGCGTCGACGAAGGGCCGACAGGGCACAGCGGCGTCGTTCTTCGAGCGCGGCGGCCAGGTTCTCTCCGACCGCGGCAGTACAGGCTTCGAGGGCCGCTTCGGCCACGAGTGGTGACAACCCGGTGTCGAAGATGAAAGGGCGGGCCGTGTTGACCAGGTGGTCGCGCCACAGCGCCGCTTGGCCCGGCGAGCCACCGAAGAGGATGACGCCGCCCTGCCCCGCGAGCGCTTTGGACAGGGATGCCGTGACGATCATCGGCGCCGTCGTGTCCCGTTCGTGGCTGCACAGGTCGTGCGTTCGAGTGAGCGTTCCTTGCGGCACGGTCGCGAAACTGTGGGCCTCGTCGACCACCAGCAGGGCGCGATGGGTGGCACAGACCCGGGCGAGGGTATCCAGGTCGGTCGCGTCCCCCACCACGGAGTACACGGATTCGACGATGACTGCGATGCGTCCCCCGGGTCGTGCCTTGCTTGCGTCCTCCATCCGGTGTGCCAGGTTGGTGAGGTCCTGGTGGGGGAAGAATTCGCGGTGGGACGAGGCCGCTCGCGCCGCATCGCGGAGGCTTGCGTGCACGTGGTCGTCCATGAGCAGTGTGGTGCCCGGGGCGTCGAGGGCCCCGATGATTCCCAGGTTGGCAAGGTATCCCGAGGAGAAAACGAGAGCATCCTGCGCACCGGCCAGATGGGCAAGCTCTGCCTCGAGCCTCCGGTGTTCAGGATGCGTTCCGGCGACGACGCGGGAGGATCCGGCACCGGCGGGGAGCGAGGTGCGACGGCTCGGCAGGCCACGCGTTCCCAACCCCAAATAGTCGTTGGTCCTGAAGTCGATGGCCATCGCTGCCGTCCGTGGCGGAGGGGGAGGTTCGGCCGTTCGGCCGAGGGCACGGCGGTTCCGCACGCGTTGACGGTTCTCTGCCCACTCGGTCCAGTCGGTGCTCATCCGTGAACCTCCCCGATCGCTTCGATGAGCCCGTGGCAGATCTGCCGTGTTTGGTCGTCGGTGGTGATGTAGGGCGGCATCACGTAGACCAGCCGCCGGAAGGGCCTGATCCAGACTCCGCGGTGCACCGCGGCCCTGGTCACGGCAGGCACGTCCACGTCCCGGTTCAGCTCGATGACCCCTACGGCGCCGAGGACTCTCACGTCCGCGACCGAGTCGAGGTCCGTGGCCGGTGCCAGGCCGTCGGCGAGGGCTCTTTCCAGGCGGGGCACGGTGCGGGCCCAACCTGTTTCCTGATCGGTCAGCAGTTCCAGGGAAGCCAGGGAGACGGCGCAGAACAACGGGTTGCCCATGAAGGTAGGGCCGTGCAGCAACGCGGCCGGCATGCCGTTCGTTCCCCCGGAGACTCGGTGTGCGACCCGTGAGGTCGTGAGGGTTGCGGCGCCGGTCATGGTCCCGCCGGTCAGGGCCTTGCCGAGACACATGATGTCGGGCTCGATCCCGGCCCATTCGGAAGCGGTCCATCGTCCGGTTCTGCCGAATCCCGTGGCGATCTCGTCGAGAACGAGCAGGCAGTCGTGGGCGTCGCAGGCTCGCCGGACGACGTCGAGGGCTCGCGGGTCGTACACGCGCATGCCCCCGGCCCCTTGGAGAACCGGTTCGAGGATGACGCCACCGATTCGGTCCGTGTTCTCCGCGAGGATCGCCTCGAATTCGGTGGCCCAGGCCTCCAGGGCCTGGTCGTCCCAGGTCCAGGTGGCGTGGTCGGCGTCGTAGTGGCCGCGGGGCGGTCGTGGGGCGAAGAAGTGCTGCGTGGCCAGTGGTGTGAAGGCGTGGTGCATCCCGTCGACCGGGTCGCACAAGCTCATGGTTGCGAAGGTGTCCCCGTGGTAGCCGCCGCGGACCGTCAGCATCCGGTTGCGCTCCGGACGGCCCGAAGCCGCCTGGTACTGGATGACCATTTTGAGCGCGATTTCCACCGCGATCGATCCGGAGTCCGAGAAGAAGACGTGGTGCAGGCCTGAGGGCGTATTCGCGACGAGCTTTTCGGCCAGACGGACGGCCGGTTCGTGCGTGAGCCCGCCGAACATGACGTGGGGCATGACCTCGGACTGTCGTTGCAAGGCGCCGGTCAGCTTCGGATGCGAGTGCCCGTGAACCATGGCCCACCACGAGCCCATCGCGTCGATCGCACTCAGTTCCCGCCCTTCGGCATCGTTCAGGTGCAGCAGGGCGCCCTCAGCGGATCGGACCGCGTAGAGCTGTTCCTCGCCGACGGGTGCGTACGGGTGCCAGACGTGGCGGGCGTCCCGGGCGATCAATCCCTGAGCCTCACCCACGGTCTCGCTCCTTCGCGACGGGTCTGGCTGGTACGGTGCCGCATATCCGAAGGGCAACTCGTGGGCACGATGGGCGGTGTTGCGGAAGGCGCATGCAAGTACCGTAACCAGATTTTGAACGGTGTTCAAATTGCCGAGGCCTGCCCTCCACCGCGGCGCAGAACCCCCGCAGGGGCCTTGGATACGGCAAGGGCCGGGCGCGAACCCACCATGGGTTTCCCGCCCGGCCCTCAGGGAATGGACGCGCCGATCCAGCGCGTCGATCTAGGCGTCGTCGGTTTCCGGCTCCGCCTGGGAGGTCGGATCCGTGTTGACCCGGTTCCGGACATGGTCGACGATGCGTGCGACGGCGTCGTCGACCGTGACCCCGTTGTCCTGGGAGCCGTCCCGGAACCGGAAGGACACGGCACCGTTCTCGGCGTCTTCCCCGCCGGCGATCAGCACGAAGGGGACCTTCTCCTTCGACGCGTTGCGGATCTTCTTGGGGAATCGATCCGTTCCGTAGTCGACCTCGACGCGAATGCCCTGTGCCTGGAGCTTCTGGGCGATCTCGGCCATGTAGTCGTTGAAAGCCTCCGCCACGGGGATCCCAATAACCTGGACCGGGGAGAGCCACGCGGGGAAGGCGCCGGCGTAGTGCTCGGTCAGGACGCCCATGAACCGCTCGATCGAGCCGAACTTGGCCGAGTGGATCATGACCGGCTCCTGGCGACTGCCGTCCGCCGCCTGATATTCGAGGCCGAAGCGCGCGGGCTGGTTGAAGTCGTACTGGACCGTCGACATCTGCCAGGTCCGGCCGATCGCGTCCTTGGCCTGGACCGAGATCTTGGGGCCGTAGAACGCGGCTCCGCCCGGATCGGGAACCAGTTCGAGACCGGTCTCCCTGGCGACGTCCTCCAGGACGGCGGTGGCCTCCTCCCACTGCTCGTCCGTGCCGATGAACTTGTCCTTCTTGTCCCCCTCGGTCTCGCGGGTCGAGAGCTCGAGGTAGAAATCGGTGAGGCCGAAGTCCGTGAGCAGGGAAAGCATGAAGTTCAGCAGGTGGCGGACCTCGCCCGGGGCCTGCTCCTTGGTCACGTAGCTGTGCGAGTCGTCCTGCGTGATCATCCGGACGCGCGTCAGTCCCTGGAGCACACCGGACTTCTCATCGCGGTAGACCGTTCCGAATTCGAAGAACCGCAGGGGCAGTTCGCGGTAGGACCGCCCGCGGGCCTTGAAGATCTCGTTGTGCATCGGGCAGTTCATGGCCTTGAGGCGATAGTTGCCGTTGTCCAGCTCCATCGCGGGGAACATGCCCTCGGCATAGTACGGAAGGTGCCCGGACGTGTAGAACAGGTCCTCCTTGGTGATGTGGGGCGTCCCGACGTATTGGAAGCCCTCCTCGAGGTGACGGTCGCGGACGTAGTTCTCCATCTCGCGCTTGATCACCCCGCCCTTGGGATGGAACACGGGAAGCCCCGGACCGATGTTCTTCGGGAAGGAGAACAGGTCGAGCTCCTCACCCAGGCGACGGTGATCGCGGCGCTCGGCCTCGGCGATGCGCTCCTTGTACGCTGTGAGCTCTTCCTTGGTCGGCCAAGCGGTCCCGTAAATGCGTTGCAGCATGGGGTTCTTCTCGGATCCGCGCCAGTAGGCCCCGCCCGAACGGGTCAGGGCGTACCCGTTGGCGATGAGTTTTGTGTTCGGCAGGTGCGGCCCACGGCAGAGGTCCTTCCAGACCGCTTCGCCCTTGCGGTCCACGTTGTCGTAGATCGTGATCTCACCCTCGCCGACCTCGACGGACGCGCCTTCGGCGGCGTCGGAACCGGATCCCGGCCCTTGTGAGAGGCCGAGGAGCTCGAGTTTGTACGGCTCGTCCTTCATCTCCTCGACGGCTTCCTCCTGGGTCACGGAGCGTCGCCGGAAGGTCTGGCCCGACTTGATGATCTTCATCATCGACTTCTCGAGCTTCTTCAGATCCTCGGGCGTGAAGGGTTCCTCGACGTCGAAGTCGAAGTAGAAACCGTCCGTGATGTAGGGACCGATGCCGAGCTTCGCGTCAGGACGCATGGCCTGCACTGCCTGGGCCATGACGTGAGCAGCCGAGTGGCGCAGGACCTCGAGCCCCTCCGGCTGGTCGATGGTGACCGGCACGACGACGTCGCCCTCGGCCACCTCGGTGCTCAGGTCCTTGAGGACGTCGTTGATCCTGGCGACCACGATCGTCGAATCGTCTGCGAACAGGTCCGCGGCAGTGGTGCCCGTGGTCACCTGCTGGGGCTCGCCGTGGACGGTGATCTGCAGGTTTTCGGCCGGGTTCTCGGCCATGGACACTCACTCCTTGTGGTGGTCGGCGCGCGGCGATACCTGGGACACGCGCAGTGGGAACAGACGCCCGGCGGTCGATGGGAACACGGCGGGTCGTGACGATTCTACCCACAAGGGACTTGCTCGCGCTCGCCGCCGCTGACGCCTCGCACCACCTCGTGACGTGGAACATTGCGGGTCGCCGGGCTTGGACGTCGGCGTCGGGCTCCTGGCCCGCCATGCCGGGCAACGAGCAATCCGAACGGGGCGTCCGCTCCGAATAACCAGTGCACAGCGAAACGACAAGTCTCTCGGAGGAAAACATCATGCTCGCGCTGATCCTGCTGGGCCTTCTGGGCGGTCTGGTCACCGGTATCTCCCCGTGTATCCTGCCCGTCCTGCCTGTCATCTTCTGGACCGGAGGCGCGGATTCCGCCAGGTTCGACGACGACCCGTCGCGGCCCCGCGCCTCACGGTGGCGCCCCTATCAGGTCGTCGGTGGTCTCGTCCTGAGTTTCTCTGCCGTCACGCTGCTCGGCTCGCTCTTGCTCAACGCCCTGCATCTGCCGCATGACCTCATTCGATGGTTCGGCATCGTCTTTCTGGTCCTGGTCGGCCTCGGAATGATCGTTCCCCGCCTCGAGCAGCTGATCGAGCGGCCGTTCTCCTGGATTCCCCAACGCCAGGTCAGCACCCGTCGCGGCGGATTCCTCATGGGACTGGCTCTGGGTGCCGTCTTCGTCCCCTGTGCCGGTCCCGTGCTGGCCGCGATCACCGTCGCGGGGGCCACGGGACGCATCGGTCTCGATACCCTCGCGCTGACCTTGTCCTTCGCCGTCGGCACCGCCGTCCCGCTGCTCTTCTTCGCTCTCGCCGGACGTGGACTTGCCGAGCGGTTGAAGGCCTTCCGACGGCGGCAGCGAATGGTTCGGACCACTGCGGGCATCCTGGTGATCGCTGTGGCCGTGGGGCTGGCCCTCGACCTTCCGGCCGCCGTCCAACGCAGCGTGCCGGACTACACCGCGTCGGCGCAAGAACTGATCGATCGCGGGACCCAGCGCCACGGCGGAACAGCGGGCGGATCGGAAGGATCCGGGAAGCCGGGAGGGGCCGGCGACGTCGACCATCTGGCGAGCTGCCAGCAGGACTCCGGTGCCAGGGACGGTTGCTCGCCCGCTCCCGATCTGCGAGGCATCACGGGGTGGCTGAACACCGAGGGAGGGAAGCCGGTTTCCCTCGAATCCCAGCGGGGCAAGGTCGTGCTGGTCGACTTCTGGGCCTACTCGTGCATCAACTGCCAACGCACGATCCCGCACCTGAATGCCCTGTACAGCAAGTACAAGGACGCAGGATTGGAGATCGTGGGCGTCCACACCCCGGAGTACGCTTTCGAGCACAAGACCGACAACGTTGCCGCGGGCATCCGCGAGCAGAAGATCGCCTACCCGGTGGCGCAGGACAACGACTACGCAACCTGGAAGGCTTACGACAACCACTACTGGCCCGCGCATTACCTGGTCGATGCTTCCGGCAGGCTGCGTGCGTCCACAACGGGAGAAGGCGGTTACGACGTCACCGAATCCCAGATCCGCGCCCTGCTGAAGGAAGCGCATCCCGGAATCGAGCTTCCCGCGCCCGTCGAGTCAGGGGCCGACCACGACAACGACGACGAGTCGCACCGAACCCCGGAAACCTATCTCGGCACGGACCGTGCCCAGTCCTATGCCGGCGAAGGAAGCTATTCCGCGGGAGACGGGGTGTTCTCCGACGGCGACCCCACTCGCGACGATTCCTTCACCCTGAATGGGAGCTGGAATCTTTCCGGGGAAAGCATTCGACCCCGCGATGAAGAAGCTTCCCTGAGCCTCAACTTCACCGCGAAAGTTGTGCAGGTTGTTGCTTCGGGAACCGGAACCATCGACGTCGAGACCCCGAACGGGCACCGACAGGTGCGCCTGGAGGACCAGGCCAATTCCTACGACCTGGTCAAGGAGGCCAAGCAGGAGTCCGGTCGGATCAAGGTCACGGTATCGCCCGACGTGAAGCTGTACTCCTTCACCTTCGGGTAGAGAAAAATCTGGGTGGCCCAGGCGCGGAATGTTCCCGGCGCCGGTACGGTTGTGATGTGCACGATCGTTTCTGCCGATCACGCCCGGGCGGTCTCCCGTCCGGGTGCGGCAGTCCGGAAGAGGGTTGTGAGGCCGCGGTGAGCAATGTCGAAGCGAATCCCCAGGAGGCCGTGTGCGCCTCGGACCCGGACCGCGGCCGGTTCTCGGCGGGGTTGCGCGACGGAGTCACGGTCGAACGGTGCGAGGCGGGCGTCGTCGAAATCCTCGAGCCCCGGAAGGTACCCCTGGGCGGGCCGCGAGCGATGACGGTGCAGCGCGCCCTGCCCCAGAGGGCCAGGTCGCTCATCGGCGCCTGGTGCTTCGTGGACGCCTTCGGCCCGGACGACGTCGCCCGCACGGGTGGCATGAGAGTGGCCCGGCATCCGCACACCGGTCTGGCCACGGTCTCGTGGTTGTTCGAAGGCAGCATCGACCACCTCGATTCCGCGGGCCACTGGGCCACGGTCCGGCCGGGCGAGGTCAATTTGATGAATGCGGGCCGGGGCATCACTCACTCGGAATTCTCCTCGGTGGAGACCACGACCCTGCACGGGCTCCAGCTCTGGTACGCACTCCCGGAGGCCGCCCGCTTCTCCGAGCCGGACCTCGATTCGTTCCGTCCGGACCCCATTCGAGGCCAAGGCTACGAGGCGTTGGTGTTTCTGGGGTCTCTGCTCGGGCGGAGCTCCCCCGTCCGCACGGCCCTTCCTCTGACGGGCGCCGAGCTGCGTCTCGAACCCCACGCCGAAATCGAGATCGCCGTTCCGGAAGACCACGAGCACGGCCTGGTCCAGGTCAGCGGACCCGTATGCGTCAACGACGTTCCCGTGCCGCAGAACGCGATCGGGTTCGTTCCCACGGGTCACCGGTCGATCAGAATCAGCGCGGGAGCGGAACCCGCGCTCGCCCTGCTCATCGGTGGCGAGCCCCTCAACGAGCAGATCCTCATGTGGTGGAACTTCGTGGGACGCAGCCACGAGGAGATCCTCCGATGGCGCAATCGGTACATGCGCGAAATGGGCTTCCGGGATGGGGGCCAGGAGGACGAGGACGAGCGGAATGCTCCCGACGCCTTCGCCACGGCGTCGGCGCCCGTTGCCGGTTCCGAGCCTGTAGAGGACCAATCCCGACTCCAATTCGGCCATTTTCCCCCGGGCACTCCCGCGCCCCTGCCCGCCCCGGAGATTCCGCATACACGTTTGAAGCTCCGCGGCTGACACGGCCTCGGCCGCGGAGGGAAGCAGTACAGAAGGAGTAGCAACCATGACACATCCGACCTCAGATGATCCTCACGTGGTCCGCGGCCGGCAGGAAGGTCGGGAGGCCTTCGAAATCCACGTCGACGATTCCGGGGAGCCCGCCGGATTCACACAATTCGTGGACCATGAGGGACCGAACGGCGAACGCGCCCGCATCTTCCCGCACACCTTCGTGGACGAGAAGTTCTCTGGCCAAGGCCTCGCCTCAGCCCTGGTCCGCCGGGCCCTGGACAAGAGCATCGAGGAGGGGTTCACGATCGTTGCCGTCTGCCCCTACGTCAGAACCTGGATCCGCCGGCATCCCGCGTACGAGGAATTCTCCACGGCGCCAGCTCCCGAGCACCTTCAGGCCCTCGACTGACGTCTCCTGCTCGGCCGGCTGGGCGGGGCTGCCGCGCGAGGTGGCTTTTGCGCCAAGCCCCGGCGCGAGGTAGCAGTTTTGTGCGGTTTTTCCCGTCAAAACCGCACAAAACTGCCACCTCGGCCGTCGGCCGCCTGACCGACCGGCCCGTTTCGCACCTCTGCACCTCTGCGCCCCTGCCCCATTCCCCTCCCGGATCAGCCGGCCTGCTTTCTGAGGGCCGAGGGCAAGAAGGGCAGCGGCGTCTCCCCCTCGACGAGCGCGGTCAGGTCCCACGCCTGAATCGCCGTCAGCGAGATTCCGCGTGGTCCCGTGCGTCGGGTGGTTCCGTGGATCAGCATCATCGGGGTTCCGAACAGGTCCGGCCCCGTGAGCTGTTGCGCTTCGTCGAAGAACGCGGTGTCCACGCACCCGGTGCCGTCGTCGAGGGAAATGAAGACCACGCGTTTGCCGTTCTTCATGGGCGGGGTCATGGTCGAAACCCGCACGCCCACGACCCATACCTCGGACTTGTTGCGCATCCTGATCAGATCGGCCGCACGGGTCAACGGCCACGTCCTGGTCCTCTCGCGGTATCCGACCATCAGGTGCGCGGAGACGTCCAAGGCCAGCAAGTCCAGTTCGGTGCGCACGGTCGAGGTCACGTCGCTGGTGTCCCTGGCTTCGTACGGGGTTTCGAGGTGGGCACCCAGGGGCAAGGAGAGCTGCACGGGCACGGCCTCGACCACCCCGGGCCGGTCGGCGGCGTCGGGCGCCCCGGTCACGAGGTCGCGCTGGGACCCGCCCTCGGAACCCACGACGACGCCGCCCCCGGCCCCCTGCTGGCGGACGCCGCGGAAGACCTCGACGTCGAGAGCACCGACCGCGGCCAGCCGGTCGAGCGTGGGCTTGTGGGGTCGGGCGCGGGCTTTCAGATCCGCCACGGAGACGTACGGTGCCCGGGCCGTGATCCTGTCGATCTCGGCCCCGCTGATTCCGGACAGCTGAGTGAGGGGCAAGCGGATCCCCCACTTCTCGACGCCGGGGCCTCCCCCGGTCTCGGCTCCACGGTCGCTCACGACTCCCCGCCCGACACCCGCGCCCGCATCTGCTCCAGAACCAGCGACGCGCTCCACGCGGTAGTTCCGACCGGATCGATTGACATCCAGGGGCAGCAGCTCGATGCCCAGGCGCCTGGCCTCGGCGAGGATCAGTCGCTGAGGGTACATCCCCGGGTCGTGTTCGAGCAGTCCCGTCATGAAGTGCGCCGGGTAGTGGGTCTTGAGCCAGGCGGATTGGTAGGTCGGGATCGCGAAGGCGGCGCCATGGGCCTTGCAGAATCCGAAGGATCCGAAGGCCGCGAGCGCCGTCCAGGTCTTGTCGATGACTTCTCGGGAGTAGCCTCTGCGGGCGGAGTGGAGGCGGAAGTATTCTTCGACGTCGTCCTGGGCCGGACTCCCCAGTTTCCTGCGGAATTCGTCCGAGGCCGCGAGGCCGCATCCTGTCATGGTGCTGAAGACGTTGAGGATCTGTTCGTGGAAGACCATGACCCCGGAGGTTTCCTCCAGATAGGGCACGAGGTCTTCTGCGATGTAGTTGGGGGTTGCGAATCCGTGACGGGATTCGAGGTACGGCCGGACCATGTCGGATTGCATGGGACCGGGGCGGAAGAGGGAGATGTCGATGATGAGGTCGCCGACGCTCGAGGGTTGCATCTTGCCGATGAGCTCGCGCTGACCTGGGGATTCGATCTGGAAGCAGCCGAGGGTCCGGGTGGACTGGATGAGGTCGAAGGTTTTCGGGTCGCGGGTGTCGATGGTTTCGAGGTCGGGTTTGTGACCTTCGGTGCGTTCGATCTCCTGGAGCGTGTATGCCATCGAGGACTGCATGCGGACCCCGAGGATGTCGAGTTTGAGCAGGCCCATGGGGTCCATGTCGTGCTTGTCGAATTGGCTCATGGGCAATCCCATTCCGGAGGGTTGAACCGGGGTGCGCCGAAGGAGCGAGGCGTTGGAGAGGATCACGCCGCACGGGTGCATCGACAGGTGGCGCGGGAGGCGGTCGAGCCTTTCGGTGAGGTCGATGAGCAGGTTGACCTTGGGGTCTTCGCGGGCTTCCCGACGCAGTTCGGCCAGTTCGGGTTTGGTCTCGAGGAGTTCGCGCAGCTCTCCGGCGGGGACGCGCCAGATGGTTTTGGCGATGCGGTCTGTCTGCTCCGGGGTGAGGCCGATGGCGCGGGCGGCGTCCCTGACCGCTCCGCGGGCGCGGTAGCCGTTGTGCATGGACATGAGGCTGACGCGGTGGTCGCCGTAGTGGTCGAAGACGAGCCGGTAGATTTCGTGGCGTCGCGCGGATTCGACGTCGATGTCGATGTCCGGCAGGGTGGATCGTTTGTCCGAGAGGAACCGCTCGAAGACCAGCCCGTATTCGAGGGGGTCGACCACCGAGATGTTCAAGAGGTAGTTGACCAGGGATGACACCCCTGACCCGCGCGCCGCGTGGCGGATCCCCAGGGATTCGATGAGCCCGGAGACGTGCCCCACGGTCAGGAAGTAGGCACAGAATCCGAGGTTCTCGATGGTGTCGAGCTCCCGGTCGAGGCGCTCTCGAGGTGTCTCCCAGTCGCGGCGGGCCAGGCCGGGTCCGTAAACCGTCCGGTCTGCCTCCGTGCCGTACACGCGTTCGAGGGCGGCTTCGCAGCGGGCTCTGAGTTCGGCCGCTGGGGCGCGCGTGACTCCGGTCAGGTGTGCCTCGGGCACGGTGGGTGTCCCGTACCCCATGTCCGTGGCGGGGTCGATGGAGCACCGGTGGGCGAGCTCTGCGGTGAGTGCGATGAGTTCCGACGCCGTGACGCCGGCGTCCGCGGCCCGTGCGATCTCTGCCGCGATGGATCCCATGTCCTGAGGGGATTTGAGCCATCCTTGCCCGTTGACCTGGTGGGTTCCTTCCCCGAGTGCGGTGAGGCCGCGAGCGGCGTCGAGGATATCCGCGGTCACGGCTTGGTCCTCCGCAGCGTAGCGCACGGCGTTGCTGACGACGGCGCCCACCCCGCAATCTGCCGCGATGCCGAGCATGCGTGCCGCGTGGGATATACTTCGGCGCTCTCCCGGCTTGGTCAGGTGGTTGACGAGGTTGACCCGCAGACGGTTCTCCCCCACGAGTTTGCGCCATTCCTTCAGGCTGGCCCGGGCCGAGCGGTATTTGCGGGCCGCCGCCAGTCTTCCGTAGTCGGATTCCGGGCCGAGCAGGACCGTGAAGTGGCCTTCGCCCATCGCGACGACTCGGCCGAGATCGGCGGCCGTGATGCGGGGCCTGTCCCCCAGTCGTGCGGGCTCGGTGCGTTCTCTGGCCCGATGCGCCCGGGTGACGAGCTGGCAGAGATCTCCGTACCCGGCCCCGGCGTCGTGCCCGTCGGCGAGCAGTACGACTCGCCCGACGATTTTCCGGTCGGACGGGTCCGCGAGCGCAAGATCCACTCCGAGCACGGGGGCGATGGAGCGCTCCATACAGGCCCGGACGTGTTTGACGGCGCCGTAGAAACCGTCCCGGTCGGTCACCCCGAGGTGGGTGGCCCCGTGTGCCACGGCGACGTCGGCGAGTTCGGCGGGTGCGGAGACGCCGTAGTGCGCACTGTAGGCGCTGTAGGTGACCAGGTGCGGAAACTTCACGCCTTAATCGAACATATATTCGAATAATAAGTCAACGCGGCCGAGCCGAGGTGTTCCGTGCGCCCCACTGCCTCGGCCAAATTGCCGATGACGTGACGTCGGGGCCGCGCAAGCGCCTCCAAGGTGGCGGTCACCCGATTCGGAGGCGGTTGGCCCCGTTAGGAGGCGGTTGCACCCCCTCCTAACGGGGGTAACACCCTCTCAATCGGGAAACCACCGCCCAAGAGGACCCTGCGCACCCATTGCAACCCGTGGGCACGCCAGAGAGCCGGCACGAGGTAGCACTCTTGAGCAGAACCCGACCCGACGTGGCAGTTTTGAGCGCCTCCACAGCACGAGGTGGCAGGTTTGTGCAGTTTTGGCCGCAAAAACCGCACAAACCTGCCACCTCGCAAGAAAAGCCGCACAAACCTGCCGCCTCACGGCCCAGCATCGCGTGCGCACTCAGCCAAGGTTTGACGAGCTGGTCAGACAACCAGAATATGAGATTGCGATAACCTCTCTGAAGGCTTATATCGAGCAAGCAGTCCCTTGGTCATCCGCCACTGGGGGTTTGTTCGATCAGGTACTTGTCTCCATGACGGATGAGTCGTAAGAGCACTTGGCCGAGATGATGGTGAGCGCCGTTCACTTCCAGCAAGTTGGCGGACCGGGCACATCTGGCCCACGCCCCGATCAGGATCCTTCGGCGAGACGCCACACCGCAGGATACCCCGCGAGGATCCCGCCCTAACGAGTCTCCCCCGC
>JAKDJD010000075.1 GCA_030454085.1 Kocuria sp. | reverse complement strand
GTACACCCACCCGGGCCCCGGTGGGTGTATGGGGGGGGGGCCCCCCCCCGGGGGGGGGGGGTGTCGACGCCGCGCGAAATGCGTTAACGGACCGAGCGACCCCTACTTGTTGACCAGAACCCAGAGGACTTCGGCCGGACCGCCGGTACTGCGCCATGAGTGCGGCTCGTGGCCGCTCAGGGTCACGGAGTCCCCGGGGGACAATTCGAATTCCCCGGCGCTCGTGCGAAGAACGAACTCCCCGGAGATGACGTGCAGGACCTCGGTCTCGCACTCGACGGTGTACAGGCTCTCCTCGCCCCTGCCCCCGGGCTCGATACTGGCCCGAATAACCTGGACCTTTTCCAGATCCGCCCCGGAGACGAGGCGCTCGTGAATGCCCGCGCCGCCGAGGTCCACCTCAGGGGCCTCGTCGAGGCGAATGACCTGCGTATCCGGCTCCTCGAACAGGTCGCCGATATCCACGCGCAGGGCCCGGCACAGCTTCACGAGTGACGCGACGGATGGAGAGGTCTGCTCGCGCTCGACGCGGCTGATAAAACCTTTGGTCAGATCCGTTGCCGTGGCCAGCTGTTCGATCGTCATGTGCTGGCGCAGCCGATGGTTGCGAAGGCGCGATCCGAGCTCGGGCGACCTCTCCGACTGCTGTACGGGCAACGCCTTCATGGCTGGATCCTTTCCTTGGCCTCTATGCATGGTATCGATAGAGGTCATGATTTCTGCTCCGCGTCAGGATTGGTCCGCGCTGTGAACCTTCTTATTATTATTCTCTACCTCGCCGCGATGGTGCTCCTCGGCTGGTACGGCAAGCGCCGGGCCAACAGCACGGAGGACTACCGGGTCGCGGGACGACGCCTGGGTTACCTCTTTTTTACGGGCACCATGTCCGCTGTCGTCCTGGGAGGGGCCGCAACGATCGGCGGCGTCGGCCTCGGGTACACCTACGGAATTTCGGGGATGTGGATGGTCACGGCCATCGCCATCGGCGTCATGGTCCTGTCCCTCGCTTTCGCCGGCAGGCTCCAGCGACTGGGCGTCTACACGGTCTCCCAGATGCTCCAGTTGCGCTACGGCGGGCAAGCGGTCAATGCGTCTTCGGTGGTCATGCTCGGATACACGGCAATGCTCGTGGTGACGTCGACGTCGGCGTATGCCTCCATCTTCAAGGTCTTGTTCGACCTCGACCGCCCGTGGGGCATTGTCATCGGTTCCGCGGTGGTCATCGCGTACTCGATCCTCGGAGGGATGTGGTCGATCACGCTGACTGACCTCATGCAGTTCCTCATCATGACGATCGGCATGTTCCTTCTCCTGTTGCCATTCTCGCTGCACGCGGCGGGAGGATGGTCCGGCCTCCACGAGCGGCTGGACACCGAATTCTTCGACCCCGGTGCCATGGGTGCACAGTCCATCATCACGATGTTCGTGGTCTACACGCTGGGCCTGCTGGTCGGGCAGGACATCTGGCAACGGGTGTTCACCTCGAAGACCCCGCGCGTTGCTCGGTGGGGAGGTTTCGCGGCCGGGGTCTACACCCTCCTCTACGGAATCGTCGGTGCCGTGATCGGCATGGGCGCGGCCGCCGTCATGCCGAACCTCGAGGTCCCCGACGACGCCTTCGCCGCACTCGCGCAGGACTACCTCCCTCAGGGACTGGGCGGCGTCGTACTCGCGGCGGGTGTCGCGGCCATGATGTCCACGGCCTCGGGCGCACTGATCGCCTCCGCGACGGTCGCAAGGGTCGACGTCGTGCCCCTGATCGCGCGCCTCGTGGGCCGTCGGGCGGGCGACGCCGCCGACCATGCGGACGGGAGCCAGGAATCCACGGAATCTGACTCGAGCATGAGACTGGACCGGCTGTACGTGTTGGGCATCGGTGTGATCGTCACGGTCATCGCGATGATCGTCCCGAGTGTGGTCACGGCGCTGACCATCGCTTACGACATCCTGGTCGGCGGGCTTCTGGTCGCGATCCTCGGCGGTCTCTTCTGGAAACGCGGGACGGGCGCCGGGGCGGCCAGCTCGATGCTGGTCGGGGCGCTGGGGGTGCTGGTTTCCATGGTCTTCTTCGGCGTGGACGCGAACGAACCGATTTACGTGGGTCTGATTCTGTCCCTCATCGTCTACCTGGCTGTCTCGCTGCTGACGCCCCGAACGGACGGCGCGACGCTGACCGCTTGGCAGGACCGCGTCGAGGGGTCAAGGCGGTAGCGGAGCGACCGAAGTCTGTGACTCGCAAGGCCGCGTCACGCTGTCGTCCGTCGGCATCGGCCGCCGCAGGACGGCGCGCTCTCCCCAAGAGTTTCGTATATGTATATTCTGGTTGCACAACAGGACACATTGCGGAGTCTCGGCGAGACCGCCTTGTCACCACCCCGTTCGCCGCAGGGCCGCGGCGAGAAGGAGAAGCATCATGAGCGACCAGACCGCAGAAAATACCGCGGAGACCGCCCCCGTGCACACCGAACAACGCCACAACGCGGGGTATGCGATCCTGGCCACCCTGAGGAACTATGGCATCGACACCGTGTTCGGCATCCCGGGGACCCACAACCTCGAGTTCTACCGCCATCTCGACGAACTCGACATCAAACCGGTGACCACGCGCCACGAGCAAGGCGCCTCCTACGGCGCGGACGGCTGGTCCCTGACGAAGGGCCTTCCGGGCGTGGTCATCACGACCTCCGGCCCGGGCCTGCTCAATTCGCTCTCGGGAGCCGCAACGGCGTACGCGGAGTCCCGACCCATGATCCTCCTCTCCCCAGGCCGCCCCCGCGGCACCGAGTTCCGCGACATCGGCTCCCTGCACGAGACCAAGAACCCAACCGGAGCCGTGGACTCGATCATCGGCCTTTCTCGTCGAGTCAGCTCGGCCTCCGAAGCGGTCGAGATGATCCACAACGCGTTCGTCTCCTTCAAGCACGACCGCCCGCGCCCGATTCACATCGAGGTCCCTCTCGACGTGCTCGAAGAGACCGGAGGGTTCACCGAGGATGAGCTCCGCGCCCGACCGCTCGGTTCCTTCCAGCCCGCCCAACCGCACGACGTCGCCCGCGCCGCGAACATGCTGGCCGCCTCCAAGAAGCCCGTCATCGTGGCCGGTGGCGGTTCGGTCGCCGCCCACGAAGCGGTGCTCGAACTCGCCGAGTTGCTCGAGGCACCGGTGATCACCTCGACCAACGGGAAGGGAGCGATCCCGGAGCGGCACCGGCTTTCCCTCGGCGCGGACCTGCGCCTGAGCACCGCCCACGAGTTCTGCCGGGACGCCGACGCGATGCTGATCATCGGTTCCAAGATCGGTGAGGCCGAACTGTGGGGCGGCGACATCCGCCCGGACGGCCCGATCATCCGCGTGGACATCGAGCGCCAACAGATGCTGACCAACATCACCCCGGATCTCGAGCTCCCGGGCAATTCGGTGGCCGTTGTTCCCCAGCTCTTGTCCGCTCTCAAGGCAGAAGGCGTGGAACCTGGCTCGCGTCCGGCGCGCGACCTGACCGAGGTCTTCGAAAAACTCGACGAGGAAGGCCGGTCGATCGCACCGGAGCTCGCCAAGATCAACGAGATCATCATGAGCGTGTTGCCAGAGGACGCGATCGTCGGTGGCGACTCTTCGCAGGTCACCTACATGGGCACGACGACGTTCTACCGCGCCCCCAAACCCAACTCGCTGTTGTACATGGGGACCTACGCGACCCTCGGTTACGGCCTGCCCGCATCCATCGGGGCCAAGATAGCGGCCCCGGACCGTCCGGTGATCTGCCTCCTCGGCGACGGCGCGCTCATGTTCGCCATCCAGGAAGTCATGACCGCGGCCGAGCAAGAACTGGACTTGCCGATTGTCTGCGTGGACAACGGGGGTTACGGCGAAATCCGTGCCAACGAAGAGGGCCGGAACATTGCGCCCATCGCGGTGGATCTCAAGCAGCCCGACTGGGTCACGCTTGCTGAAGGCTTCGGCGCCACGGGATTCTCGGCCACCATGGACACTTTGGCCCAGAAGGTCCAAGAAGCGATGAAGACCAAGGGTCCGTCCCTCATCCACCTCACCATCGGCCGGGACCTGTAATACCGCGTTGAGGTTCGGCCCTCCGGGCTTCGGACGACGCCGTGTGTCACAAACATAGCCTGCCCCCGTCTGGCCACGCGGCGCCGTGCCCGGCGGCCGTATGTCCCAGGAGACCGCCGGTTTCTGCCTAGAGTGGATCCGTGCACAGTCTTCGACGAGCCGCCGCATTCACCGGCACAGAAATCTTCTCCCCGTTCATTCTCGCGACCGCTTTGCTCATTGGGGTGCCCGCGAGCACGGGCCCCGGCTGGGTGTGGCAGGCCGTGGTGGGCGTGGTGGCCGTCGTCGTGATCCCGTGGGGCCTGTCCCTCTACATGGCACACACCGGGCGGGTCAGCGATCGCTTCATCTACCACCGGAAACAGCGGTACGTCTTCTACGGCATCTCCCTGATCTCGATCGCCGTGGGAACCGCGGTCCTGCTCATTGCGCCCGCCGCCGCGGCCACGAAGAGCATCATCATCGTGATGCTACTGGCCATTCTGATCATCGCTCTCGTCAATTTCCGACTCAAGGCCAGCGCCCACGCCGGAATGAGTGCGATCTTCGGCATGGTGATTCCGGGTCTCTTCGGCCCGTGGTGGATCCTCCTCTCGCTGGTGGTCCATGCTTCGGTGTGCTGGTCGCGCTGGTACCTGAAGAAGCACACCGTCCCCGAGATCGTGGTCGGGTCGTTGATCGGTGTGCTGCTCGGCGCGGGCCACCTGTGGATCGTCTCCTCGCTCTGACTGGCTGTTTCTCATCATGAACGTCGTTTGCGCCTGCGGCGTCGTCGGGAGAAGCTGAAACCGCCACATCAGCACGAGCGGAAGGATCGGCATGCTCGGGGTACTCGAGGGCTTCGCCATCATTGGGATCGTTGTCGGTATCGGGTACGTGGTCGAGCGCATGGGTGTGCTCGGCAAGAACGCCGGCTGGACCCTCAATCGATTCGCATTCTTCGTCGCCTTGCCGGCGCTGATGTTCACGACCCTGGCGACCTCGGACCTCCAAGTCATCTTCTCCGCACGGCTACCGGTCGCCGCGCTGAGCTTCGTGGCCATGGCCGCCCTGTACACGCTGATCGCCGGGGTTTTCCTCAAGCGCGGAGTCGGCCGGGTGACGGTCGGGGCCGTCGGGGCGGCCCTGCTGAACTCGAACAACATGGGCCTGCCGGTGGCCACCTATATTTTCGGTGACCCCTCCCAGGTGGCCCCGATCCTGCTGTTCCAGCTGGTTCTGGCCACTCCCGTCTGCCTGGCGATCTTCGACGTCGTCGCCAAAGGCAGGTTGTCTGCTCGGGACGTGATCAGCCAGCCCTTCCGCAACCCGATCATCATCGGTTCGGTGCTCGGTGTACTGGTCAACGCCCTAGGGGTCCCGGTCCCGGAAGTCATCGACCAGCCATTGACCCTGATCGGTGGGGCAGGGATCCCGCTGATCCTGGTGGCCTTCGGTATGTCACTGCGAGGAAACCGTCCGCTCACGGTCGAGGGCCAAAAGGTCGAAACCCTCCTCTCGGTGGGCCTGAAGGTCGTGGCCATGCCGGTAGCCGCGTTCCTTCTGGGCAACTACGTCTTCGGACTGGCCCCGCACGACCTCTTCGCGGCCACGGCCCTGGCGGGACTGCCGACGGCGCAGAACCTCTTCAGTTTCTCCTCGCGCTACAACCAGAATGTCTCGCTGGCCAGGGACATCGTCCTCCTCTCGACAATCGCCGCGATACCGGCGCTCTTCGTGATCGCAGCGATCATGGCCTAGCCGCTGGTGGTGTCGCGGGCGAGGTGGGGTGAGGCTTGTTTTGGGTCGGAGGTTAGCCGCTCCGGGCCGAGGTCGGCCGCAGGTCGGGGGTCGGCCCCAGGTCGGGGG
>JAKDJD010000040.1 GCA_030454085.1 Kocuria sp. | reverse complement strand
CCACGGCCTGCTCCCGGTCCTCGGTGGAACGGCTATTACCTGTGAAGGTGACGATGAATCGATCCAGGCCGTCCGCATTCGGGTCGATGCGCTCGTGCTCCACCTGAACGGCCGTCCGGTCTTCGGGGGACGCGGGCACCCGCTCCACCGCCGATGCCCCTTCGGCAAGCCCCCATGCCGAAAACACCACGGTCGCCATGGTGACAGCGCAAGCATTTCGCGCAACCTTTTTGATTCGACTTCCCAGGGAACATTGTTTCCCTTGATCACAACCGATCATATTTCTCCCCATAGTGCGGTAATTCGAAAATGAGGATGGACGACGCCGTCGGAGCGACTCCATCCCCATGATGGCGCTGATCTGTGAGATCTTCGCGCGCACGATGGAGAAATTTACAACAGATTTTTTGAATCGAGAAGTGCCACTATTCACATAGAAAAACTATGTTTTAGGAGGTGTGTGGGTGGCAATGATTGTGCGTGTTCGTTTTCCCTGGTGACCGAGATATTCGGGTCGCGCTTCGTGGAGGCCCGGGAATCACCCCATGAACTTCTCCGCCAGACCCCGCGACGCCTGGGTCAGCAGCTGCACATCCGCCCCGACCAGTACGAACGAGGCACCGGCGTCGAGGTACTTTCGCGCCTGGTCGTGGTCGAACGCGTTGACGCCGACCTTCTTGCCGGCCGCACGCACGGCGTCGAAGACCGAGAGCACGGACGCCGTCACGTCCGGATGTGTCTGTTGCCCCAGCACACCCATCGAGGCGGCCAGGTCGGACGGGCCCACGAAGACGGCGTCGACGCCGTCCACCGCCGCGATCTCCGCGGCGTTCTCCACCGCGGCCGAGGATTCGATCTGTACCGTCAGGGACACCGTGTCCTCGGCCCGCCCGAGGTACCCCTCAACCGCTCCCCACCGGGAGGCCCGGGCCAGGGCGGAGCCGACGCCGCGGACTCCCCGCGCGGGATACCGCACGGCGGCCACGGCCTGCCGCGCTTCCTCGGCGGTGTCGATCATGGGCACCAGGAGGTTCTGGGCGCCCAGGTCGAGGAACTGCTTGATGAGCACGGTGTCCAGGGACGGGACGCGAACCATTGGCGTCGTCGGGTAGGCGGCGAGCGCGCGGAGCAGGGATGCGGTGGTCTCAAGGCCTATCGGGGAGTGCTCGCCGTCCAGCAGGACCCAATCGAGCCCTGAGCACCCGGCGATCTCGGCGGCGACGGGCGAACCCGAGCACACCCACATCCCCACCAGGGGCCGGTCCGCGCCGGCCAGGGTCCGAGCGAAGGTGTCGGGAAGTTCTACACGAAACGGCATGTGATGGCCCCCAGGTTTCCGTAGTCGGCGTGGACGGTATCGCCCTGGTGCACCCCCATCGGGCGCGTGAAGGAACCCGCGAGGATCGTCTCCCCCGCCTTGAGTGAGTCCCCGTGTGAGGCGAGTTTGCGCGCGAGCCAGACGACGCCGGCGGCCGGGTGGTTCAGCACCGCCGCGGCCACGCCGGTTTCTTCGATCGTCTCGTTGCGGTACAGCATCGCGGCAACCCATCGCAGGTCCACGGCGTCGGGTGCCACCGGGCGCCCGCCCAGAACCATCGCCCCCAGGGCCGCGTTGTCGCTGATGGTGTCGACGATCGTGCGCCCTTCCATCTCGACGCGGGAGCTCAGCACCTCGAGGGCCGGAGTCACGTACTCGGTCGCTCGGAGGACGTCGTAGATGGTGACGTCGTCGCCCGCGAGGTCTTCCTTCAGCACGAAGGCCAGCTCGACCTCGATGCGGACGTTCGAGTACTGGCCGTGCTCGATCACCGAGCCGTTCTCATAAACCTGGTCCGCGAAGATCGCACCGTAGTCCGGTTCGGTGATCCCCGTGGCCTGCTGCATGACTTTCGAGGTCAAACCGATTTTCCGTCCGGCGAGCCGCCGGCCGGCGGCCTCGCCCCGGCGTCGCCACTCGTTCTGCACGGCGTAGGCGTCCTCGACCGTCATATCGGGGAACCGCGAGGTCAGCCGCGGAATCATCCCGCGGGACTCCTCCGCGGCGGCGAGGTCGTCCGCGATCGAGGTGAGCTGTTCCTTCTCGAGCATATTTCCCTCCTCAGACCTGGTGGCCCAGTTTGAAGCCCTTGGATGCCTGGCCGCGGTAGGTTCCGGCCTCATCGTCGGCACGCGTGTAAGAGAACCCGTCCGCGCCAATCGTCACGTCCATCTCGGACTTGTCGTCCCGTTCGCGGACCGGTTGCGGGTTGCCGTCGAGGTCCAGGACGAGAGACGCCTCCGTGTACCAAGACGGCACCACGGGATTTCCCCACCAGTCACGACGCTGGTTGTCGTGGACATCCCAGTGGACCGTCGGGTTGTCCGGGTCGCCGGTGTAGTAGTCCTGGGTGTAGATCTCGATGCGGTGGTCGTCCGGGTCCAGGATGTAGAGGTAGAACGCGTTCGAGACGCCGTGGCGCCCCGGGCCCCGTTCGATCCGGTCGGACAGGCGGAGGGCGCCCATTTTGTCGCAGATGTAGAGGATGTTGTGCTTCTCGTGCGTCGCGAACGCGACGTGGTGCATGCGGGGTCCGTTGCCGCCGGTCATCGCCGTGTCGTGGACGGTGGACTTGCGACGCATCCACGCCGCGTACTCGGTGCCCTCCGCATCCGAGATGTCCTCGGTGATCCGGAAGCCCAGGCCCTCCATGTACCGGCACGCGCGCGGCACATCCGGGGTGACCTGGTTGAAGTGGTCCAGCCGGACCAGCGCGCCCGCGCCGTACAGGTCGTAGCGCCATGCGAGACGCTCGACGTGCTCGACCTCGTAGAAGAATTCGTACGGGAATCCGAGGGGGTCCTCGACCCGCACCGCGTCGCCGATGCCTTTGACGAATCCGTCACGACGACGCTCGGTCCTGCAGCCCATCTCCTTGAAGTAGGCCTCGGCCGTATCGACGTCTTCCGGGGTGCGCACACGGTAGGAGAACGCACGCACCGCAGCCACGGGGCCCTTGCGGATGATCAGGTTGTGGTGGATGAACTCCTCCATGGACCGGAGGCAGATCGCCTCGTCGTCCTCCTCGGTCACGACGAGGCCCAGCAGGTCCACGTAGAAGTCGCGGGACTTCTTCAGGTCGGTCACGACCAGTTCCATGTAGGCACAACGGAGAATATCCGGCGCCGGAACCGATGGTGTCGGGATGGGGTTGGAATCTGTTGCGGTCATCTCAAGCGTCCTTGCTCTGTCGATGGGTTGGATAGGGAGACCGGCATTGCGCCGGTCGGGCGCCCGGTCGGGCGGGCGACGTCGTCCGGTCGGCAGCCGAACGACGCCGCGCGTCCGCACGGGGCTACGCCGTCACTCGGCCTTGCCGAAGACCGGGTTGTGGACCTCGCCCAGGTTGATGTGGACCGCCTGCTGATCGGTGTAGAAGTCGATCGAGCGGTACCCTCCCTCGTGGCCGAGCCCGGAGGCCTTGACGCCGCCGAAGGGGGTGCGGAGGTCACGCACGTTGTTCGAGTTGAGCCAGACCATGCCGGCGTCCACGGACTGCGAGAAGTTGTGCGCCCGTTTGAGGTCATTGGTCCAGATGTAGGCGGCGAGCCCGTACTTGGTGTTGTTGGCCAGCTCGAGCGCCTCCTCCTCCGTGTCGAACGGGGTGATCGCGACGACGGGTCCGAAGATCTCCTCCTGGAAGATGCGGGCGTCGGCGGGAACATCGGCGAAGACCGTGGGGGCCACGAAGTTGCCCTCCTCGAATCCGTCGGGGCGCCCGCCCCCGGCCACGAGACGGCCCTCCGTCTTGCCGAGCTCAACGTAGCTCATGACCTTCTCGAAGTGCTCCGGGTGCACAAGGGCACCGACCTCGGTCTTCGAATCGGACGGCACCCCGACCTTGACTCGCTTGGCCTGGGCCGCGTAGCGCTCGACGAATTCGTCGTAGATGCCCCGCTGCACCAGGATGCGGGAGCCCGCGGTGCAACGCTCCCCGTTGAGGGAGAAGACACCGAACACGGTCGCGTTGATCGCGGCCTCCAGGTCGGCGTCGTCGAAGACCACGGCCGGGGATTTTCCGCCGAGTTCCATCGAGAGGCCCTTGAGGTAGGGGGCCGCGTTGGCGAAGATCAACTGGCCCGTGGTGGACTCGCCGGTGAAGGAGATCAGGGGGACGTCCGGGTGCTTGACCAGGGCGTCGCCGGCGTCCTCGCCGAAGCCGTTGACCAGGTTGAACACGCCCTCGGGGAGGCCGGCTTCCTCGAAGATGCCGGCCCACAGCGAGGCAGAGAGCGGGGTGAACTCCGCGGGCTTCAGCACCACGGTGTTACCGGTGGCGATCGCCGGAGCAAGCTTCCAGGACTCGAGCATGAAGGGCGTGTTCCAGGGGGTGATCAGGCCCGCGACGCCGATGGGCTTGCGGTTGACGTAGTTGGCTTGGCGACCCGGGACCTTGAAGGCGTCGTCGTGCTGGGCGACGATCAGGTCTGCGAAGAAACGGAAGTTCTCGGCGGCGCGGCGCCCCTGGCTCAGGGCCTGGCTGATCGGCAGCCCCGTGTCGAAGCACTCCATCGCGGCCAGCTGGTCGCCGCGGTCCTCGACGATGTCAGCGATCTTGTTGAGCACGCGAGCGCGCTCCCGAGGAAGCATGCTGGGCCAGGGGCCCTCATCGAAGGCCTTCTTCGCGGCGGCGACCGCGGCGTCGATATCGGCGTGCTTGCCCGCCGCGGCCGTGATGTACGGGTCGTTGGTCACGGGGTCGATGACATCGAACGTCTCACCGTCCAGGGAGTCGACGAACGAGCCGCCGATGTAGTGACGGATGGTCTCGGGCAGGTTCTCCGGACGGGCGTTGACCTGGTGTGCAGTGGTCATGTTGCTCCCTTCGATCAGGAATTCGTGCTGAAGTCTGTGTCGGCGGCGTCGGACTGCTTACTCTTCAAGTAGCTCGCCAAGGTGTTCTGTCGGTGTCCGCGGGCGGCGCGCTCGATCTCCACGGTGCTCGCACCGCTCTCGATGAGTTCGAGCATGCGCGCATGCTCCTCGACGGATTCGCGGGCGCGCCCCGGCACGAACGAGAAGGTCGAATCGCGCAGGTGCCCCAGACGTTCCCACTCGGCTCCGACCAGGTCCATGAGGCGCTCATTCGGGCACCGGGAAAACAGAACCAGATGGAAATCGTGGTTAGTCTGCGTGAAGGCGTGGGGGTCGAAATCTTCGAGCGAGGCCGCGAGGCGGTCGTTGAGCTCGCGGGCCCGGTTCAGGTCCTCGTTCGTGAGGTTCGGGGCGGCGAGCGCCGTCGCGGCGCCCTCCAGGATCCCGAGGGTTTCCATCGAATAGCGGTACCTGGACTCGTCGACCATCGCGACCTGCGCCCCGACGTTCCGTCGAAACGTCACGAGCCCTTCGGCTTCGAGCCGCCGGATAGCCTCCCGCACGGGAACGACCGACATGTTCAGACGCTGAGCGATGGTGCTCAGCACGAGCCGGTATCCCGGGGTGAATTCCTGCTCGGCAATCTTCTGTTTGAGCCACTGGTAGGCGCGTTGCGCCTTGCTCAGGTCCTCCGACGTCGAGGGCAGCGTCTGGTCCTGGGTCATTGGTTCTCTCCGCTCTCCGTGGAGGACTGCTCCCTGGAGGCCAGCCACGACTCGTATTGGTCCTTCCACCGGCCGACCGGGGGAAACAGCCCGTCCACCGGATGGCCCTCTGCAACTCTCTCGGCGACCCAGGCGTCCTGGACTTCTTTGGCCTCTGCGCCGTCGACCACGTCCTCGACCAGGTCACGCGGGATCACGATGACGCCGTCGTCGTCGCCCACGATCACGTCGCCCGGGAGTACGGTCGCATTTCCGCAGGCGACGGCGACGTCGGCCTCCCAGGGGACGTGCTTCCGCCCCAGGACCGCGGGGTGCGAGGCGGTCGAGAACACCGGCAACCCGATGTCTCTCACGGCGGCGGAGTCGCGAACCCCGCCGTCCGTGACCACGCCGGCCGCGCCCTGCGACTTGGCCCGGAGCGCCAGTATGTCGCCCAGGGTCCCGGAACCGGGCTCACCACGGGCCTCGATCACGATCACTTCACCGTCCCCGACCGCGTCGAAGGCCTGTTTCTGGGCGTTGTAACCTCCGCCGTGCTTCTTGAACAGGTCTTCGCGAGCAGGAACGAAACGCAGGGTCTTCGCGACGCCGACCAGTTTGGTGCCCGGCTGCGACGGTGCGACGCCCTCGATACTGACCTGATTCAGGCCGCGCTGACGCAACTGCGCCGAGAGCCCGGCCGTGGGCAGGTCGAGGAGCCGTCGGCGCAGGTCCTCGGGCAGCGCGGGCGTTGAGCTGGGGGCGGCGCCGGCGGTCGGGTCGGCGTCGGCGGTCGGGTCGATTGCGGGGAGCCCTGCGGCCTCGCGGGACCCCCAGGCCTCCTCGCGCTGCTTGTCGTCCACGGCAGGAAGCGCGCCGAGGGACTCCTCGAAACGACCCGGACCCTCGACGACTCGGGTCCGCAGGCGTCCCGACGTCGGCGTGCCCGGTGCGTTCGGTGCGTCCACTTCGACCTCGACGATGTCGCCCGGTGCCACCACACTCGAGCCCGCGGGTGTTCCGGTCAGGATGACGTCGCCCGGTTCGAGGGTCACGTGCTGGGACAGATCGGCGACGAACTGGGCCAGCGGGAAAATCAGTTGCTTCTCCGAGGTGCCGTCCTCCTGGGCGAGGGAACCGTTGACCCAGGTGCGCACCCGAAGTTCGGTGGGTTCGACGCCGCGCGCGTCGATGAGCCGAGGGCCGACGGGGGTGTACCCGTCTCTGCCCTTGTTCCTGAGGTTGGATCCCTTGTCCGCGGCCCGGTAGTCATAGATGCCGAAGTCGTTGGACGCGGTGACCGAAGCGACGTGGCTCCAGGCGTTCTCCAGCGACACGTTTTTTGCGGCCCGGCCGATAACCAGCGCGATCTCACCCTCGAAGGCCAGGAGTTCGGTCCCTTCCGGACGCTCGATGGTTGCTCCGGAGCCGGCGAGCGAGCTGGCGGGTTTGATGAAGTAGGAGGGTTTCGCGGGCCGCCGGCCGCGCTGGGCCGCCCGCGATTCATAGGCCACGTGGACGGCGATGATCTTTCCCGGACGCACCGGAACATCGGCGACCTCACCACCGGAATTCTGCGCGGCGCGCTCTGGCTCCTTGTACGGAGTGGTCATGCAGCCTCCTCGTCGATGAATGCTTCGCCACAGATCGTATATTATTTCGGATTTGCCAACAAGTAGTCCAGGTCACAAAGTAACGAGACCGCTTGGTTGGGTTGGGGCGCGGACCGGCCGGTTCGTTGGGCCGACTTGGCTCGCTCGGCCCGTTCGGGCCGGGCGGCTCATTGGGCCCGCCTGGTCGGTTTGGGCAACTTGACCCACTTGGCTCACCTCGCCACCTCACCGCGCGTGACCGCACGAAACTGCCACCTCGCGAGCAACACACAGTCTGCATCCATGCCCCACCTCCAGCTCACGCAGGGTGGCGGCGTCACACACGCGGCCGGCCTTGACCTGAATCGCACATCGTATATCATCCAATATCACATCAAGAGTATGCTGGATCACAATCATCGGACGCCAACGCGCCCTGTCCGGCCCGCGACAACGAGGTTCTGCGGGACGCAACCACGGAACAACCGCATCGCAAGCCGGGAACCGCAACCCGGAAACCACACACCCGCACCGCACGACAAAGGAGTCGAGATGACGGCCCACCACGATCCAACAACCAGGACGGCAGCGTTGCGCACCGTCCAGCAGGCCAAGGAACAGCGACGCGTGATCGCCGGAACGGTGATCGGCACGAGCATCGAGTGGTACGACTTCTTCCTGTACGCCTCGGCCGCCGGATTGGTCTTCGGCAAGCTGTTTTTCGGCCCGCTGGGACCTCAGGCATCGGTCATCGTGTCCTTCATGAGCGTGGGCCTCAGCTTCCTCTTCCGGCCGCTCGGTGCTTTCGTCGCAGGGCACCTCGGCGACAAGTGGGGCCGGAAACGCGTGCTCATGGTGACCCTGGTCGGGATGGGCGCCTCGACCACTCTCATCGGCGTCCTTCCCACGTACGCGAGCATCGGTGCGGCCGCGCCGATCCTCCTGATTCTCTTGCGCCTGCTCCAAGGCGTGTCGGCGGGTGGTGAATGGGGAGGCGCCGCACTGATGGCGGTCGAGCACGCCCCCGTGGACCGTCGCGGTATCTATGGGTCGGCACCCCAGATCGGTGTTCCGCTTGGCTTGCTCATGGCCTCCGGCATGCTGACTCTGATGACGACGATCGCCCCCGGTGATGCCTTCATGCAGTGGGGCTGGCGCGTGCCCTTCCTGCTGAGCGTGGTACTGATCGCCGTCGGATACTGGATCCGCCACGGCGTCGAGGAATCGCCTGTGTTCAACGAGATCGCCGAGCTCAAGGACGAACGCAAGGCCCCGATCGGGGTCCTCTTCCGCAAGCACGGCGTGCTCGTGATCTTTGCCGCGCTCATCTTCGCCGGCAACAACGCCGCTGGCTACATGACCACCGGTGGGTTCATCCAGAGCTACGCGACCGACCCCGAGGGACCCCTCGCCTTCGAACGCGGCCCCGTGCTTCTGGCCGTGACCGGGTCCGCCGTGACTTGGTTGATCTTCACACTGATCGCCGGTTGGGCTTCGGATCGGATGGGTCGCCGCAACAGCTACATCCTGGGGTGGATTCTCTTGTTCATCGGCGTCGTCGCCCTCTTCCCCCTGGTCAAGAGCGGAAGTATTGGGATGCTGTTCTTGGGACTGGTGGTGCTGACCGTCGGCCTCGGCTTCACCTACGGCCAGCAGTCGGCGACCTACACCGAGCTGTTCCCCGCGTCGGTCCGCTTCTCGGGAGTCTCGATTTCCTACGCCATTGGGGCGATCGTCGGCGGCGCATTCGCACCGACCATCGCCCAGGCCCTCCTGAATGCCACGGGGAGCACCCAGTCCATCGGCATCTACTTGGGCATCATGGTGATCCTGGGAATGGTCGCGACACTCCTGCTGCGAGACCGCACCGGGATTCCCCTGGGCCACGGCAGCGAAGAGGAGCAGTCGCGCAGCCCGCTCGTTTTCGTGAAGTCGGACGCCCAGTAACCAGGCCTGAACAACGCCGGCCGGTCAAGAAGGAAGTCGTCAGGAGTACGTGCGTCGAGGTCGTCCGGGGCGATGGATTCTGCAGGGAATTCTTTTCCGTTGAAGGCCACCATGAACTCCGCTCCTGAACGCACCGCGGCAGTCAGGACGCCACGGTCTCTGGGCTGACACGTCATGGCGGGTGCCAGCGACTCCTGGGATCACGCGCTTCATGCCGTCCTGACCGGCTGTCATGACGCGGCCAAGCAAGGCATTCGATCCGGTTCGTTGAACCGGCACGCCCACCGCCCCGTTCGCCTCCCGTACCCTCGCTGGGAGCGGGGCAGATTCTCGTCGAGCCCAGACCCCGCGGGGACGCCGTCCGGGGTCTACGTGCCGTTCGTAATGAGGTCGATGACCTCGTTGAAGTGGGGCGACCCGTAGGACAGGAACGAGCCGTGGGTTTCTCCGTAGAGGAGCCTCAGGTCGGCTTGACCGCCCCGGGCCTGGAGTCTCTGGACGTACCGCTGGGAGTTCTGCCACGCGACCGTCTGGTCCGCGGTGCCGTGCACGGCGGTGACGGGAATCTGGGGATCGAGATTCTGAATCGGGTCGACGGCGGAGTAGTTGGTCGGAACCTGCGACGGCTTCCCGCCCATGACGTGGAACAGATCGTGATCATCCGTGGTCGCCTCGAAGGTCATGTCCATGGGACCGGAGAGGGCGACGATGCGCGATGGCCTGAACTTTGGGGCACTCAGCCCCGGAACGAGCTGGGAGTCACCACGCGTACTCGCCCATGTGGCCAGCTGGGCCCCCGCGCTGTGACCCACCGCGACGGCGCGACCGGAAAGCTCGGGATACTCGTCCATAAGCTGTGACACGTGGTCGAAGGCCGCGGCGACGTCCGTGAAAGTGGTCGGCCAACCGCCGCCCGATCCGACGCGACGGTACTCGATGTTGTAGACGGCGTAACCGTGTGCCGAGATGGCGCGCGCGTAATCATCGAAGGTGCTCGCGCCGATGGAGTGGTGCCAGGCGCCGCCATGGACCAGGACCACCATGGGAACGGTGCCCTGCTTGTGAACTCCACCGGGAAGGTAAAGGTCTCCCCAGTTCTGATTGGGATCCCCCTGGCCACCCACGGGATAGGGGATGCGCTGCGAGGTGGGTTCCGCCCTCTCGGAGACCGGTTGCTCAGCGGCGGCGACGGTCGAGTCCTGGATCTTCAGAGGCCCAGGATCCTCTTTCGGAAAACAGCCCGAGCACGTGACGAGCAGAACCAAGGCCATCGAGCCTGCCGCGATCTTACCGAGCCGAGGAAGGCGTGTCGGCTTGGTCAGTCCGGTCTTCACAGGATCCTTTCAACGGTGGTTCGTCGAACTCCCCACACCCATTCATCCAACAACCACAGAAGATCCCACGGAAGATCCATGGATCATCAAAATCTTATGTCACGGATACGGCGGAGCTCAACGACGTCGATCACGTTTCCGCAGACAGCTGTCTTACCACCGGATCATGAATCCATATGTGCATCACCGTGGAGTATCTTCGGGGCACAACCCAGGTATTGACCGACGTCACTCGACGGAGCAACCATGAAAAAGTCATACGCATTCCGGTGGATCACGCGCTTCGTCCGTGCCGCATTTCTCGCAGTGTGGCTCATCTGGGGCTTCGTCGTCGCCTCGCCGGTCGAGCCGTGGACGAGGCCCGGGCAGCTGTGGCGAGTCCGACCTCGAACACCAGACGGTCAGCACCGGAAGACAATATTGCCGCGAACGGTTCAGGCGGCCGGACACGTGTGTGTCCGACCGCCTGTCATTCTCGAAACGTGTGCCCCTTCAGCACGTGCCGCCCGACGCCGGTGTTCTCAAGAATGGTCCGGCCTGGGCCGAAAGCTCCTCAGCTCCACGTCGGTGGGTTCCACGCCGGCTGGTGAGGCTTCCATGGATCACGCATGCAGGTGACGCCCGTCGATTTCGTTCGCGCTCTCCTGATCACTGTCCGTTGCGCCACCGCCCCGGGCCGCACCCGAAGGGTTCCGGGATGAGGCGTCCATCCCGAGCATCTCCTCGACGTGCGGAGCAGCCCGGCGCGCCTCCTCCAGCGTCTCGATGATCCAATCGGCACGGACGCTGTTCGTAATGCGGCAGTCCAGAACATAGATCCCGTCCTCGTCGTCAGCGATCCACCGCTCGAAGTCTTCAAGATCCGCCAAGGTCCGCACGGTATCGCCTTTGGCACCCAGGGCACGGAAGATTCCTGCGAAGTCGACGTCGGGGATCAGCATGGGCTCGGGGGCCAGCCCGCGGGCGGCATACTGGTGAACCTCGGCGCCGTAACCGGCATCGTTCAAGAACACGACGACGCCGCGGCGAGTCGTGCGGACGAAGGTCTCGGCGTCGGCAATTCCCATGAGTCCGCCACCGTCGCCAGAGACCAACACGGGCAACCTCTTGCCCGACGCCGCCAGCACACCTGCGGCGCTGGGGAAGCCCAGGCCGATCGACTGGAATTGCGTACCCACAGTCACGTGACTGTCCGGCTCATTGACCTTCAGATAGGTCAGCGGCCACTGCATGAAGTGCCCGCCGTCCGTGAACACAACACGGTCCTGGGGCAGCAGGTCGTTGAGGCGGCTCATGACCCGCCGGGGGTCGAGACGCCCGTCGGGAGCCTGCTCATCGCCCTCGGTGCGCCGCTGGGCTTCCTCCGAGGTCGGGGAGATCACGGGTGTGCGTCCGCTGACTCCGAGTTGCAGGATTTTGTCATGGATCAGCCGCACGGCGTCGGTGGCGTCGGCGCGGCAGTACTGGTCAACCCGCGAATTGGTTGGCTCCGCAGTATCTCCGACCTGGATGACTCGAGCCTCGTCCGAGAAGGCAGTTCCGAATGCCATCGTGAACTGGTTCAGGCCTGCTCCGACCACGAAGACGACGTCGGCACGTCCGATCTCACGCAATGCGACGGGTGCGGAGAATCCGCCGCACACGCCGAGATCACGGAAGTTCGTCGGCCTCCGCGCGGGGACGGAGAAATAGCCCTGGGTGGGAACGGTCGTGGCGACGTCGGCACCCAGAGTTTCCGCGAGCGCCCGCAACTCGGAACGTGCCCCTATCGCGCCCCTGCCGGCCAGGATGAGCGGCCGCTCGGCGTCAGCGAGGTGGTGGGCGATCCGCGCAGCCTCGACGTGGTCGGGTGACGGCAGACGGGTTGGTTCGGGCAGGTCGGGAATGATTTCCCCGCGCTCACCGATGAGTTCGGGCGCCAGGTCGTAAGGAATCGCGAGCACCACGGGTCTCGAATTCTCGATCGCGTCGGCCAGGGCCTCGATGGTCACGGTGCCGGCATCCTGCACCCCCACGGTGTATGTGGGTACGCCCATGGACGCGGCAGTCATGGTCTGGTCGATGTCGAGCGGTCGGGGACCCGCGGTCGGTGCGGAGCCGACGACAAGAACCAACGGCATTTTTGCCAACGACGATTCCGCCAGCGACGTCAGCGTGTTGGTGAATCCTGCACCGTAGGTCGCCGTAGCCACGGCGACTTTCCGGGTCATTCGATAGTAGGCGTCGGCCGAGGCGACGGTGCCCGACTCGTGGCGCACGGGAATCGGCGGGACGCCGAGACGCTCGAGGGCGTCAATGAAGTAGGCGTTGCCGTTGCCCATCAGGCAAAAGAATTTTTCGACATGGCGCGTCAGGGCGCGCGCAACCGTTTCGGATACGGACTGCATGGTGTTCCTCCGGAACCACATATGAACTTTTAGGCCATATATGTCTCGTTCCGGGATCGCCGCAACTGAGTGCCCCTTTTTCGAACACCGGACATGCTCTGTGATGTCGGACACGCCTAACATAAGTCTTCGGCCAGGATTCCGCAACCGTTCCCACGTCGGTGTGCCCTCGGCCCTTCCCCGCGCGAGGTGGCAATCTCGTGCACCCACGACGGCGAGGTGGCAATTTCGGGACCCAATCCACCCAAAGAACGCACGTCTCCGCCACCTCACCACCGGATACCGCGCACCGAACACCGCACGCCAAGTCTCAGGCGCCGCTTCTCGAAATGACGTCGGCGGCTCGACGCAGCCTCGCCGCGATGGCAGGGCGATCACCGTCGCCCACGAAGACCGCAGCGAGCGCCGCCGCCTGGCCGCCCCGGAGATTCAGGGGCACACCGACCGAGTGGAGTCCGGTGATGACCTCGTTGGTGGTTTCGACCCACCCGTTGGTCCGAATCCCCTCGACTTTTTGACGATCGGCGTCGGTGACCCCTTCGGGCCATTGGTCCTCGGGAAGCATGGAGAGGATCGCCTTCCCCGGCGCACCCAGGGCCACCGGGTGGCGGGTACCGGGACGCTGAGCGACCACGGCGACCGTCTGCGGAGGCTCCACGCTGGCGAAGGTCAGGCACTCGCCCCGGTCATGCACCCCCAGAAAACAGGTCATCCCCAGGTCCCGGGCGGCGAGGGTCAGCTCGGGGACGGCGACCGCCTGGAGGTCACGCTCGACGCCGCCGGCGAGCGCCGCAAGCCGGTTCCCCAGGGCCAACTGCCCATCGTTCTTCCTGACCACGAGCCCGTGTTCCTCGAGGGTCCGGATCAGGCGGTAGGCGACGGACCGGTGCACGCCGAGGTGCGCGGCGACGTCGTCGATACCGAGGGGGACGCTGGCGTCGGCCAGGATCTCGAGGATGCTGAGGCCGCGACTCAGCGTCTGGGAGGGAACTCTGGCGGGAGTGGGCATGACCGACCTTTGGTGAGACCCTTGCCACATAGAACGCGGGTCGTATATGATTTAGCGAGTTTCGTTATGTGAACGCAATATTCGCATATAGAACACAGAGAATCAATCAACGCTCCAACACCGTGGTTGGGGAGGGAGTTCGTCTCATATGCAGTTCCATCATCATGGATACGTTTCGGGTGACCCGCGGATTGAGGAGCCGGCCGGTTACGGCGTCGACCGCTCCGAGGAACTGCCCGATGACATGGACGTACTGATCGTCGGCACGGGGCCGGCCGGCATGATCCTCGCCGCCCAGCTGTCCCAGTTCCCCGACGTCTGCGCTCGGATCATCGAGCGCCGCCCGGGCCGCCTGGAAATCGGTCAGGCCGATGGGATCCAGGCCCGCAGCGTCGAAACCTTCCAAGCCTTCGGTTTCGCGAACCAGATCGTGGACGAGGCCTACCACATCACCGAAATGTGCTTCTGGAAGCCGGACCCGGAGAACCCAGAGAACATCGTTCGCACGGCACGCCCGCTCGACGACCCCCAGGGCATCAGCGAATTCCCGCACCTCATCGTCAACCAGGCCAGGGTCTTGGACTACTTCGCCGAATTCGCCGCGCACTCCCCCGGTCGCATCACCCCGGACTACGGGATCGAATTCCTCGATCTGCAGAACACGGGTGAGGGCGAGTACCCCATCCAGGCGCGCCTGCGCTACACCGCCGGGGAACGGGACGGTGAAGAGCGCACGGTTCGGGCGAAGTACGTGGTCGGGTGCGACGGCGCCCGCAGCCCCGTCCGGTCATCGATCGGCCGCAAGCTGACGGGCGACGCCGCCAACCACGCCTGGGGCGTGATGGACGTCCTGGCGAATACGGACTTCCCGGACATCCGGACCAAGTGCGCGATCCAGTCCGTGAACGGTTCGATCCTGCACATCCCCCGCGAAGGCGGGCACCTGTTCCGCATGTACGTGGACCTGGGCGAGGTGCCTGTGGACAACAATCACGCCGTCCGCGACACGTCGCTGGAGGAAATCATCGACAAGGCCAACTCGATCCTGCACCCCTACACGGTCGACGTGAAATCCGTGGCCTGGCACTCCGTCTACGAGGTCGGCCACCGACTGACCGACAAGTTCGACGACGTCTCCGAGGCGGAAACCGGAGAACGCACGCCGCGCGTCTTCATCACCGGGGACGCCTGCCACACCCACTCTGCCAAGGCCGGTCAGGGAATGAACGTCTCGATGCAGGACGGCTTCAATCTCGGATGGAAGCTGGGCCACGTCCTCACGGGAACCAGCCCGGAAGAGCTGCTGAGCACCTATTCGGAGGAACGCCAGGTCATCGCCAAGAACCTGATCGACTTCGACAAGGAATGGTCCACCCTGATGGCCGCCAAGCCGGAGGACCTCCCCGACGAATCCACCCTGGAGGACTTCTACGTCAAGACCGCCGAGTTCCCGGCAGGGTTCATGACCGAATACACCCCCTCGATGATCACGGGCGGGGCCGAGAACCAGGGCCTGGCCAGCGGGTTCCCGATCGGGAAGCGCTTCAAATCGGCCAAGGCCAACCGTGTGTGCGATGCGAATCCCCTTCACCTGGGGCACCAGGCGGTCGCGGACGGACGGTGGCGTATCTACGTCTTCGCGGACCGGCCGGCGGCGGGCGAACCATCCCGTCTCACGGATTTCGCGGAATGGTTTGCCCGCGACCACGCTTCGCCCCAGGTCCGCTACACGCCCCAGCACGCCGACGACGACGCCGTCTTCGACACCAAGGTCGTCTACCAACAGCCCCACACGGACGTCGACCTGTCCCGCGTCCCACAGGCTTTCTTGCCCAAAGTTGGCGAATTCGGGCTGGTCAACAGGGACAAGGTGTACGCGACCCTGCCCGATGAGGACATCTTCGAGGAGCGAGGGATCAGCCGGGATGGCGCGATCGTCGTCGTGCGGCCGGATCAGTATGTCTCCGCGGTCCTGCCGCTGACCGACAGGGAAGGTATGGCCGGGTTCTTCGAGCCGATCCTCGTCGAACGCTGAGATCTCATTCCGGCGAGTCGGTGGACACTCCCTGAGCGGGCGGACATCATGGATGGACAATCCGATGTCGGTATGTGACGAGAGATGATCATGGCTGAGAGCCGAGTTCCGAACCAGCAGTCCCCCAACTTCCTCTCGGAAGCGACGGTCCTCGCGAATGAGCTCAGCCATCTCCGACGGACCCTCCACCGGAATCCCGAGCTGGGCAACGATCTGCCCCAGACCCAGGCGACCGTGATCGAGGCCCTCTCGGGGCTGCCTCTCGAGGTCCACCGCGGCACCGACGTGTCCTCCGTGATCGCGGTGCTCGAAGGCGGAAAGCCGGGTCCGACCGTTCTGTTGCGAGGCGACATGGACGGCCTTCCGGTCGAAGAGAACTCCGGCGAGGAGTTCGCCTCGACGAATGGTGCGATGCACGCATGCGGGCACGACCTGCACACCTCCGGACTGGTCGGCGCCGCGAAGTTGCTCAGTGCCCACCAGGAGGATCTGCCGGGCAAGGTCGTGTTCATGTTCCAGCCGGGCGAGGAAGGACCCGGCGGGGCCAAGCCGATGCTGGACGAGGGCCTGCTCGATGTGACCGGGGAGCGCCCGGTGGCGGCCTACGGGTTCCACGTGGCCCCGGGCGAGCGCGGAGGCTTCGCCTACCGTTCGGGAACCGTGATGGCCGGCGCCTACAATCTCAGCATCACCGTGCACGGCAAGGGCGGTCACGGCTCCGCCCCGCACTCCTCACTTGATCCGGTTCCCCCGCTGACCGAGATCGCCTCGGCCCTGCAGAACGCGGTGACCCGGCAGTTCAACGTCTTCGACCCGGTGGTCGCGACCATCACGCAGCTCGAGGCGGGAACCGCCGCCGTCAACGTCATTGGCGACGACGCCCGCCTCGGAGCGACGGTTCGGGCCATGACCCGGGAGTCCGGCGAGAAGTTCGACGTCGTGGTGCGGCGTCTCGCCGAAAATATTGCCGCGGCGCACGGGTGCACCGCGGAGGTCGAGTTCTCGACGCTCTACCCGCCGACAGTTTGCGACAAGTCCGAAACCGAGTGGGCCGCGGACACCCTGCGCGGCGTCCTGGGCGAGGAAGGGGTCCGGGAGGTTCCGGAACCTCGCATGGGCTCCGAGGACTTCTCCTTCGTGCTCGAAGAGGTCCCGGGAACGTTCATGTTCCTTGGCGCGTCGTATCCGGGCACCGACCCGATGACGGCGCGGATGAACCACTCGGCCGAGGTGCGTTTCGACGACGCCGTCTTGCCCACCCAGTCCGCGGCCCTGGCCACGCTCGCCTTCGAGCGCCTGCTCGCGGCCTGACGCGCGCGACACTCCGTCGCGTCCTCCGGGCGGCTCAGGCGGCGTCGGCCTGGAGGACGCGGGCGCGGTAGGCGGACGGCGATTCGCCGTATTCTGCCTTGAACGCCTTGCTGACGTGCGACGGATCGTAGAGACCGTACCGGGCGCTGATCGTGTGCACGGTCTCGTTGCCCAGGAGCGGGTTCGCGAGGTCCTGCCGGATGGCCTGTAGACGCCTGTTCCTGATGTAGGAAGCAACCGTCAGCCGGTGCGCGGCAAATCGGCTGTGCAGCTGGCGGACCGAGACGTACAGGTAGTCCGCGATCCTTGCCGGGCCCAAGTCCGGGTCGTCCAGGTGGTGCTCGATGTACGAGATCGCCTCGTGCAGCAAATACCCCTCCGACAGGTCCTGCCCGCTGTCCCTGGCCTCCGCGGAAAGGACCGTGACCAGCATGTCCAGGGACGAGCGGATCAGGTTCATCGCGTGGGCACCGTGCAGGAGGTCCATGTTCTGGGCGAGTTGTTCGAACAGGGGAACGGCCACCTTCCCCAGGCCGTGGCCTCGGGTGATCGGCCTGGCCGTGACCATCCGCAACTGGTCGGGCGGCATCTGCACGTAGGAGGCCGGAAAGTGCACCACCAGGCCGTGCTGCGGCTCGGTATAGGACAGTTCGTACGGCCGCTGGGTCACGTACAGGGCCAGATCGCCCGGGTACAGCCTGCACTTGCGCCCGTCCTGCTCGAGCCCTGACGTGCCCGCGAGCTGCAGGCTCAGCTTGCAGTAGGCAACCTCGCCTTCGGTGATGAGATCGGGGCTGCGCGTCACGGTGTGAGGGTCCGTGACCATGTCGTGCAGGTGTACGTCCCCGACCGCCACCTGGTGCACTTCGGCACGGAAGTCCCGCCCCTCCGGGAAAGTCATCCGCAGGGGCGCAAAATACCGTGCCGCGAAATCCTGCCACTGCCGCGGGGTCAGCCCCGACCGGGAGGCTCGGGTCTCTTGCACAGGGTATTGGGTCATCTCAACACCTTCCGGGGTCACGGCACGGCGTCATTGCCGGCCGTCGCGGTGGAATCCGTCCACCGATTCCTTGCTTCAAAATATCACCGACGTGACGTGGAGCACGCTCGTGGCCAACAACGTTGCGCTGTACGGCAATTGGTCGGCGCCGGTCGCCGGGGACTATGGGGGAACTGCACCCTACGAAGCAAGGAACCCTCATGAACAAGCTTCCTTCCACGTACGCCGACCTTCTTGCCGCCGTCGACGCCGGCCCGGACGGCCGCGAAATCCGGGATCCCGCGACGGGCGAGACCATCGGTCACGCACCACGGGACACGACAGATGATCTCGACGCCGCCATTGCGGCCGCCTCGGCGGCTCAGCCCGAATGGGGTCGCCGCAGCCACCAGGAGCGCAGCGACCTGCTTCTGCGCGCCGCCGACGCCGTGGAAGCGTGCGCCGAGCCCTTGGCCGAACTCCTCTCCCGCGAACAGGGCAAACCGTTGAACGGGCCCAATGCCCGTTTCGAGGTGGGAGCCTGCGCCTCATGGTTGCGCGCGACCGCCGGGTTCGAGCTCGAGGACAACGTGCTCGTCGACGACGGCGAGACCCACGCGGTGCTGCGCTATCGGCCCATCGGCGTCGTCGGCACCATCAGCCCCTGGAACTGGCCCATGATGATCAGCGTCTGGCAACTTGCTCCGGCCCTGCGCATGGGCAACACCGTGGTCACCAAGCCTTCGGAGTACACGCCCCTCAGCGTCCTGGCCCTGTGCGCCGTGCTCAATTCGGTGTTTCCTGAGGATGTGCTCCGCGTGGTTTCGGGCGAGCGAGACATCGGCTCGGCCCTGAGCTCACACCCGGACATCGACAAGGTCATGTTCACCGGCTCCACTGCAACGGGCCGGAAGATCATCGAGTCCTCCACGGAAACGATCAAGCGCCTCACGTTGGAGCTCGGCGGCAACGACCCCGGGATCGTGCTCGAGGACGCGGATCCGGCCGCGATTGCCGAAGGCCTCTTCTGGGGTGCATTCATCAACACGGGGCAGACCTGCGCCGCGCTCAAGCGGCTCTACGTCCCGGACTCGCTGTACGACGACGTGTGCGCCGCACTCGTGGACGTTGCCGGGAAGATGCCGATGGGCGTCGGGCTCGAGGAGGAGAACGTGCTGGGCCCGCTGCAGAACAAGGCGCAGTACGACGTCGTCGACCGGCTCGTCGAGGCCGCGAAGGACGGCGGGGCGAAGGTTCTCGTGGGCGGAAATCCGGACACCGACCATCCGGGGTTCTTCTACCCGACCACTCTGGTCGCGGACATCGACCCTGACAATCCTCTGGTCACCGAGGAACAGTTCGGCCCGGCCCTGCCGATCATCCGGTACTCCACCGTGGACGAGGCGGTCGAGGCAGCAAACTCGCTCGACGTCGGCCTGGGCGCATCCGTATGGTCCTCCGACCCGGACAAGGCCCGCGAGGTCGCCGCCCGGATCGAGTCCGGAACGATCTGGATCAACGGACACGGCGGCGTAGACCCCCGGATTCCCTTCGGTGGGGTCAAGAAATCAGGCTACGGACTCGAGTTCGGGGTGGAGGGGCTCAAGGCCCTTGGACTGCCCCAGGTCATCAGCGGTTAGGAGAATCATGACAACCACGGAATACGTCATTGTGGGGGCCGGATCTGCGGGCAACGTTCTGGCGCGGCGTCTCCTCGACGCGGGTCACACCGTGACCCTCCTCGAGGCGGGCGGCGAAGAGACAAACCCTGACATCAGGCACCTGTACGATCTGGGCAAGATCTGGCACAGCCCCCAGGACTGGGACTACTTCACGGTGCCGCAGGAAGGCTGCTCCTCGCGGCGGTTGCACCTGCCGCGAGGCAAGGTCATGGGCGGATCCCACGCTCTCAACGCGTGCATCTGGGTCAGGGGCGCACGCCAGGACTACGACGCCTGGGCCTACCTCGGGTGCCCAGGATGGACCTGGGACGAGGTCCTGCCGTACTTCACGCGGATCGAGAACTTCGACGGCCCGGCCTCGGATCTGCACGGCACGGACGGCCCATTGGATGTGCGCACCGATTTCGAGCGCAACCCCATTCAGGAGTCCATGGTGGACGCCGCCCAGGAGGCGGGCTTCCCGTTGAACCCCGACTACAACCTCGGCGACCCCGAGGGCGTGTCCCGCATGCAGCTGAACGTACGGGACGGGGAACGCTTCAACACGTGGCAGGCCTACCTGGAGCCGGTGGCGGATCACGAGGCTCTGAGGCTCGTGACGCAAGCCCAGGTCCGTCGCATTCTTTTCGAGGGGAATCGCGCCGTCGGCGTCGAGTACGACCGGTATGGGACCCGCGAGGAGGCTCGTGGCGAGACGGTGATCCTGTGCACGGGTGCCCTGGGCAGCCCTGAGGTCCTGCTCAGGTCCGGGGTCGGTCCTCGCACCGAGCTCGAGGAGGTCGGGGTCGACGTCGTCGCCGATGTTCCCGGTGTCGGAAAGAACCTGCACGACCACTTGCTCTCCCCCGTGATCTTCACGACCGAGGAGTCTCACCCGTTGCCGGACCCCGAGGTCGCCCCCGCCGAGGTCCACTTGTTCGCGAAGTCCCGTCCGGACGCTCCGGTGCCCGACACGCAGCCGATCTTCTTCTCCGTCCCGATGTATTCGCAGGGGTACAAGAACGGTGAGATGAGCGGGCCGGACAAGGCGTTCAGCCTGCTCGGCGGGCTCGTTCGCCCCGTCAGCCGAGGCTCACTGGTCCTGACCGGGGCGGGCCCGGATGATCCGGTAGAGGTCGATCTTGGTGCTCTGAGCCAGCAGGCCGACGTCGACGCCCTCGTGGCCTCGGTTCGCCACTGCCGGGACATCGGCCGCCAACCCGCCCTGGCCGACGCATGGGGTGCCCAGGAGATCTGGCCCGGCCCCGACGTCAGCGACGACGACCTCGAGGAGTACGTCCGAGACTCGGTGGTCACGTATCACCACCAGGTCGGGACGTGCGCGATGGGGACCGATGCGCAGGCCGTCGTGGACCCGGACCGATTCGCCGTCAAGGGAACCCAGGGCCTGCACGTCGTCGACGCGTCGATCATGCCGACGATTCCCACGGGCAACACCAACGCACCGACGATCATGATCGCCGAACGCGCGGCCGAGCGGCTCGGGTAGCACCGGCTGGCGGTGCGGAGCGGGCGCGGCGGTGCGGAGCGGGCGCGGCGGTGCGGAGCGACGCGACGTGACGGCGCCGAGGTGGCAGTTTCGTGCAGGTGCACCGCCGAGGTGGCAGATTTGTGCACATTCCGGTGCGAAAAGCGCACGGGACTGCCACCTCGGGGTCCGCTCCTGCACACGGTTGCCACCTCGAGGGGTTTACCGACGCCGTCGTCGCTCATCGTGGCCCCCGAAGACGCTGTAACGCGGGGGTTGCCCGATTGAGAGGTGTTTCCCGCCCATATGTGGCGGTTTAACCCCCACCTAACGGCGGAAACTGCCTCCGGTTCCGGTAACCACCACTCAACCCGCGCAGCTCAACTCCGGCCCGCGTAGCCCGGCCCCGACCCGAGCGGACTGACCCCTGAAAGGCGCGGCCCGCAGCCCAAACGCAGAGACCCGGCCCCTCGTTCTCGCACGTCAGGACGCCGCCACGTCACGTACCCGCCGAAGCCGCCGGCCCACCGCCGGAAGCTGCCGGAAGAC
>JAKDJD010000039.1 GCA_030454085.1 Kocuria sp. | reverse complement strand
GTGGCCGGGAGCGCACGGGATTGCCACCTCGACCGGGAGGGGTGGACATCGGTCCGGACGTGCGAGACGTACCGTGACGCGTCTACCCTCGGACGCCGCAGGATCCCCCGCCGAAGCGCCACCGGTTGGAGGAGAACCACGCGTAGACCCACCGGGCCCCGACCGAGGCCACGGGTGCCAGGATCAGTCGGCCCGCGAGCCTATCGACACGATGCGGCGAGGCAAGAAGGGCTTTGCCGATGGATTCGTGTCCCCAGAACCTCCGCGCCCCGGGGAGGAGCTTCCCCTCGGGCGGTCGTGGGCCCTCCGCATAGACGGCTTCTTCGAGGAACCTCTCGCACTCACCGTCCGTGAGTTCTTCCTGGACCCGGGAGAAGGGCACGACGTCGAGGCGGTCGCGAGTCCGGCGATCCAGGAACCGGGCCGCAGGAACGCAGGGCCCGCAGGCGTCGTCGTACACGAATGTTCGCATGAGCCGACCATAGCCCTCCCGGGCGAGCCGTGTCTCACCTCGCGGCGACCTGCTCGCGGCTCTCCTCCTCTGACCGCTGGGCTTTCCTGTCACGACGACGTGCCGAGCCCGGCAGCCGGACCTTGGTCGCGGACAGCGTGGTGCCCATCGACGCGAGAATCACCAGCGCGATGGCGATGAACCGGAGCGGACCGACGACCTGATGCAGCAGAAGGAAACCAAAGAGGGCGGCGAAAGCTGGCTCGAGGCTCAGCAGAATGCTGAAGGTCGCATTCGGCAGACGGCGCAACGCCTTGAGCTCGAGACTGTAGGGAATGACCGAGGACATCAGCCCGACCACGGCCCCCATGACCAGGAGATTCGGGTCGGAGAAGGCATGGACCGCCGAAGGCCCACCGACCGGGGCAAGAACCACGGCCGCGACCACCATCGCGACGGCCAGACCACCGGTCCCGGGGACGGTGCGCCCGACCTGGGCACTCGTCAGGACGTAGACGGCCCAGAACGCGCCGGCGATGAGCACGCAGACCACACCGATGGGGTCCAGAGCGGCGCTCGCGGTGGTCACGCTCTCGATGCCGAGCACGGCCATCCCGGCCAGGGCGAGCAGCACCCACAGGAAGTCCACGATCCTGCGGGAGAGGATAGCGGCCAGCGCCAAGGGGCCCAGGAATTCGATGGCCACACCCGCTCCGAGAGGGATGCGCGCGATGCCAGCGTAGAAGAAGCCGTTCATGCCGGCCAGAGCGAGCCCGAAAAGGACCACGGAACGCCACTGCTTGCCGGTCCATCCGGCGACCCGCGGCCGCGTGATGACCAGCAGAATGACCGCCGCAAACAGCATCCGCAACGAGGTAACGCCCCAGGGGCCGAGCTGCGGGAACAGCGACGTCGCGATCGAGGCACCCAGTTGGAGGGACGTGCAGGAACCGATGACGAACAGGATCCCGGGTGCCATGCTCCGGGGAGAGCCCGCCCCCGGGCTCACGGTGGGTATCGAGCCGGTGGTCACGACTGCCGGGGTCACACCTGTTGCGGGTCCGGTGTTCATGGTGTTCACGGCTCACCTCCTGAAGGAACGAATGTCATGATGGCGCCCCGATCCCCGGAACAACGCGGGAGGGGCCTGTATTAAGCATGATCCTTCAGGGAATGGGTAGTCTAGCGAATGTATCTAATCCCGAAAGGTAAGAAAAAATAATCATCGGACGGAATGGTCGAACGACGTCGACCGCCGACGTCGGGCACCGCCACTCACCGACAGCCCGCACTGACGAGATCCCGGAACAGCCGGGGAGACGACTGGCGCCCGCGGATCCCGGGAGGAAGAAAACCGTGCTCAATCTTCAGCGGCTCCGTATGCTTCGCGAAGTCCAACGCATGGGGACGTTGGCGAAGGTCGCCCGATCGATGGCGTACACACCCTCCGCCGTGTCCCAGCAGTTGGCCCTGATGGAGCGGGAGGCCGGCGTCGTGCTCCTGGAACACGTGGGGCGCGGGGTTCGTCTGACTCCTGAGGCGGAAAATCTGGTCCACCACGCGGACGCCATGCTCGCCCGCATGGAGCTCGCCGAGTCCGAGCTGGCGGGTTCCCACACCGAGGTGGGCGGGACGTTGCGCATCGGGGCCTTCCAGACCGCGGTCATGACGGTCGCTTCGCGGGCTCTGGACATTCTCGACGAGAGGCACCCGAAGCTTGCGGTCGATATCACTCAGCGGGAAGTCGGGGAAGCCTATGAAGGACTCCTCGCGCATGAATTCGACGTGATCATCGGAGAGGAATACCCGGGGCTGGCCGAACCGGTACGGGAAGGGGTGGACCGGATCACCGTGATCAGGGACCCGCTGAACCTGGTCATCCCGGGAGAGGGTCCTCTGGCCGAGATGCCTCGTCGATTCAGCGACCTCAAGGACGCGCCCTGGGCGATGGATCCCGAGGACCAACCAACGGGCCAGTGGGCCCGCGGAATCTGCCGCAGCGCCGGATTCGAACCGAGGGTCCGATTCGACACCAGGAACCCCCTCATCCAGGCACACCTGGTTCGTACGGGGCACGCCGTCGCCCTGATCCCCGCCCTGCTCAACCGGCAATACTTGGCTGGAACCCGGCTGATCGGTCTTCCGGGGGACGACCACCGGATGGTCTACACGTCGAATCGCACGGGCCGCGCGAGCCACCCCGCCATCCTCGCCTGCCGGGAGGCATTCCAGGAGGCCGTCCGGGGAGAAACCGCACCGGAACCCGAACTGCGGCTGACGGAGTAACCCCGGCTCCGACGAGCGCGGTGCCAACGGAACGCCTCAGGTTGGCTGCTTCCCTACTTCCCGCCGCGAGGTGGCAATTCGGTGCATCTTTTGCCGCGAGGTGGCAGGTTTGTGCGGATTTCGGCGTGAAAAGTGCACGGCGTTGCCACCTCGCGGTCCCGGTTGCAGGCTCTGCGCAGGGGAGGGACGACGTCGATCGCCCAAGACTGCGTTTTCTTGAGCCAGATGACGGATTCTTTCAATTCCTCTGACTCTGGCGACGGGGATGGATAGCCTGATGGCAGACGCACGGCATGACCCCGTGTCACTCGCAATCCAGAGGAACCGCATCGTGACCGCTTTCAGGAATTCCCAGGCCTGGGCGCTGGCCTCGCGCTTCGAGGCATTGGACTGTCCTATCCGCTGAGCGGCGCCGCAATCCCCCCGAGAATCTTGGGCGGGTCGGGCGTCGCCGTCGTCATGATGCCCGAAACAATTCCCCAGGAAGATTCTCATGCCCTTGCCGCCCCGAGATCGGAAGCCTCACTTCCGTTGGGCCAGTCTCCTTGCTCTCGGTTTCAGCACCTTGCTCGTGCTGACCGGGTGCGGATCCTCCGAGAACACCGGAAACAAGCACACCTCGGATTCCCCTGTCTCCGGAGGAACCCTCCGCCTTGCCTTCGACGCCGACCCCGGGTGCGTGGACGGACAACAAGCCGGTCAGAACGTCGCCCTCAACGTGACCAGACAGGTCACCGACTCGTTGACCTACCAGGACCCGGAGTCCGGTGAGTTGGAGCCCTGGCTCGCGGAATCGTGGGACGTGAACGACGATTCGACCGAGTTCACGTTCCACCTCCGGGACGGGGTCACATTCCAGGACGGAACGGATTTCACCGCGCAGTCCGTCAAGAACAATCTGCGGGCGATCCAGGACCTGGGGGCCAAGGCCAGCCTGGGGTCCACCTACCTGACGGGCCTGTCGGACGTACGGACGCCCGACGACCGGACCGTCACGGTGGACTTCGACGAACCCAACGCCCAGTTCCTCCAGGCGACATCCACCATGACCCTTGGTTTCTACTCCGACGCCACGCTGGCCAAATCCGCCGAGGACCGGTGCGGGGGCGACGTCGTGGGCACCGGACCCTTCCGGCTCGCGAAATACACTCCGCGGCAGAGCATCCATCTCGACAGGTTCGATGACTACGCGTGGGCCCCTGGCAAGGCAGACCATAGGGGTGCGGCCTACCTCGACGCCGTGGACATGTCGATCGTCCCCGAAGCGACCGTCCGCAATGGGAGCCTGGCCTCCGACCAGATCGACGTCGATACCGTGGTCCAGCCCCAGGACGAAGAGCTCCTCCAGGCCTCGGACTACAAGATCCTCGACCGGCCGAACCCCGGCGTCGTCTACAATCTCATCCTCAACGAGTCCAGGCCGCTCTTCTCCGACGAACGCGTGCGCAAGGCCCTGACCAAGTCCATCGACCATGACCAGTTGCGGGCATTGCTCTCCCGGTACCAGGAGCCGGCGACATCGTTGCTGGCCCGGTCCACGCCGGATTATCAGGACGTCTCCGGCCTGCTGGGTCACGACCCCGACGGCGCCTCGAAACTTCTCGACCAGGCCGGATGGACGATGAACCACAAGACCGGTCTGAGGGAGAAGGACGGTCAGACCCTGAGCTTCACGGTCAAGTACTGGCAGTCCGCGCCCTTCCTGGAACTCGTGCAGCAGCAGCTGAGGGAGTCGGGCATCGAGATGAAGCTCGAGCAGACGACGGTCGCCAACACCGAAGCGGCCAGGCAATCCGGAGAAGCCGACGCCGAGTTCATGAATCTGACCCGCTCGGATCCGGACGTGCTCCGGACCGTCTTCGACGCGAACGGTGCCAACCGGAACAGGCGGGAGCCCGCGCAGGTCGACCAGGACCTGGACCGATCTGCCGGCGTCAAGGATCCGACGGAGCGGAAGAAGCTGGTCGACGATTCCGTGTCGACCCTGATCGAGGACGCGCACTCGGTCCCGTTGGTCGAGCTGTCCGGTGTGATGGCGACGTCGCCGCACGTCCAGGGCTTCCGGTACGAGGCGTCTTCACGTTTCGAGCTGTACGACACGTGGCTGGACGACGCCGACGGCGCGACCGGCTCCGGCTCCGCGAGAGGAGGCACCCGATGAACCCGGTGGTCGCGATGATCCTGCGTCGCCTCGGTTTCGGTGTGCTCGTTCTGTGGGCCGCCTACACCCTGGCCTTCCTGCTGTTGTACGCCCTGCCCGGAGACTCCGTGGCAGCCGTGCTGGGTGGAGACCTCTCGACAGCCACCCAACAAGAAATCGACGATATCCGACACCAGTACGGTTTCGACCAGCCGCTGATCGTCCAGTACTTGACCTCTCTCGGCGACGCCGTGCGAGGAAACCTCGGAACGTCGTATTCCACCGGGCAGCCGGTGACGGCGGCCATCGGCCAGGCCTTGCCCGTAACGATCGAGTTGGCGGCATGGGCGCTGCTCATCGCCGTCCCCGGGGGAATCCTGGTGGCACTCGCCGCCGTCGGCGTGCGGAACCCGTGGTTGCGCAATCTGCTCTCGGGTCTCCCGAGCGTAGGGGTCTCCTTACCGACCTTCTGGGTCGGCCTGCTCCTCCTGCAATTGTTCTCCTTCCGACTGGGCCTCATCCCGGCGATCGGGGCGCGCGGTTTCGCCGGAGTCATCCTCCCCGCCCTGACGCTCTCGCTGCCTCTCGGCGCGATGATCGCCCAGGTGCTGTTGCGGTCCCTCACCCAGGAGTGGACGCGGCAATTCGTCACGACGTACCGTGCCGCCGGCCTGAGTCGAATGCGTCTCCTCCTCTCGCACGCGCTTCCCCCGGCCGGGGTCTCGCTCCTGTCGATCGCCGGCGTGGTCCTCGGCAACGTTCTGGGTGGCGCGGTCATCGTCGAGACGGTCTTTACCCGCAACGGGATCGGTCGGCTCGCCGAAACATCGGTCACGGGGCAGGACATGCCCGTGGTCCTCGGCGTCGTGATGTTGTCCGCTCTCGTGTTCGTGGTGGTCAACCTCGTGGTCGATCTGCTCTACCCGATCCTCGATCCCAGAACCCGTCCCGTCCAGGAGTCGCGCCCATGACTGCTACCGAATTCAGCACGCGCCGTGAGGACCCCGAGAAAGAACCGTTGGACGCCCAGGGCCACGCCCGCAGGAACACGACGACGATGCTTCGGTTTCCCTTCGGCCTGATCGTGTCCTCTCTCGTGGTCCTGGTGGTTCTGGCCTGGGCCGTCCTTCCCTCCCTGTTCGTCGCGGAGAACCCGCTGCTGGGTGACCCCGACATCCGGTTGTCGCCGCCGAACACCAACCACTGGTTCGGGACCGACCACCTGGGTCGAGACATTTTCTCCCGTGTCGTCCAGGGCGCCGGCGCCTCACTGGGAACCACCGCCATCGCCGTCCTCATGTCCTTCGTGACCGGTACCTTCCTGGGACTGGTCTCCGGGACCGCGGGCCGGGTGGTGGACACCGTTCTCATGCGAGTCGTGGACGTCATCCAGTCCGTCCCCTCCCTGCTTCTTTCCCTGGCCGTGGTCGCGTCCCTGGGTTCGGGGCCGGTGAACATCGCGGTCGCCGTCGCTGTGGCCTCCGTGCCTTCCTTCGCGAGGCTCATGCGGGGCGAAGTGCTGCGCTGGAGGAATTCGCTGTTCATCGAGGCCGCGACCATGTCAGGCATCAGGACACCTGAGATCCTCTTCCGCCACGTCCTGCCCCACGCGATCGGACCCGTCGGCGCTCTCGCCGCCATCGAGTTCGGTGCGGCGGTTCTCGCGATCTCGGCCCTGAGCTTTCTCGGATTCGGGACCCAGCCGCCCGACCCCGAATGGGGCCTCCTGATCTCCGAGGGCCGGGACTACCTCGCCAGTTCGTGGTGGATGACCGTGATCCCCGGGCTGGTGATCGCGGGCGTCGTCGTATCCGTCAATCGCATTGCCCACGCCCTCCAAACGGAGAGGAGACCATCATGACTCCCTGGACCCCAACCCTGGCACGATCCCGAGCACAGCAGCGCGCCGCGGAAACACAACCCGCGGCGTCCGGACCCATGGACGCGAACCATCACGAGGCGGATACCGAAGGGTCGGGCCGCGCTCACGTGGATCACGGGCCCGACAACCAGATCGCCGCCCTCACCCTGCGCGAACTGACCGTGCGCTACGCACCCACCGCGTCTCCCGCGGTCGAGGGCGTATCGCTGACCGTACCGGTCGGGCAGACCCTGGCCGTCGTCGGGGAATCCGGATCGGGCAAATCGACCACCGCCGCCGTGGCCGCCGGGTTGCTCCCGGGTTCCGCGCACGCACGAACGGCCGAACAACGGCTGATGGGACAGGACATGCGCGGCGCCTCCGAGAAGGCGTGGAAGCACGTCCGCGGCGACCTGCTGGGATACGTTCCCCAGGACACCGGGACGGGTCTCAACCCGGTGCGCACGGTTTCTTCCCAGCTGTCCGAGACGCTGCGGGCCGCGGGAATCGCGCGTCGCCAGGCCGCCGCACGGATCACGACGGCGCTCGCCGACGTCGGACTCGACCCCGAACTCCACGGGTCGCGGTACCCGCACGAACTCTCCGGGGGCCAGCGCCAGCGGGTCCTCATCGCCCTCGCTCTCGCGCGTGAACCCCGTCTCGTGATCGCCGACGAGCCGACCTCCGCGCTCGACGTCTCGGCCCAGAAGAGCATCCTGGACCTCCTGGAGGATCGGGTCGCCCGTGCAGGAGCAGGCCTGTTGCTGATCACGCACGACCTCGGTGTGGCCCGCGATCGCGCGGACCGTATCCTGGTCATGGAGAAAGGTCGTGTGGTGGAAGAAGGGCGCGCTGAACGCGTCTTCGCCGACCCCCAGCACGAATACACTCGGAGACTGATGTCGGCGTCGCCGGCGGTGCACGCGGTACCGGACCGGAAAACCGGCGCCGTTCCGGAGGGAACCACGCCCGTGGTGCGAGCCAAGGGGCTCAACAAGGCTTTCGGTGCGGGACCGCACCGGGTCCAGGCAGTGACCGACGTCGACCTCGAGCTGACCCCCGGGCGCACGCTGGGGATCGTGGGCGAATCGGGGTCCGGAAAATCGACGACGGCACGCATTCTCCTCGGCCTGGAATCCTACGACCAGGGGGTCTTGGAGGTCTTCGGGAAAACCCTGGCACGGAACAGGCGACAGGGGAGAGAACTGGCCACTCGGGCGCGCTTCGTCCATCAGGATCCGACGGGTTCCCTCGACCCGAAATACACCGTGGCCGCATCGATCGGGGAACCATTGCGCGGCTTCCGCATCGGATCCCGCGCGGAGCGTGCGGAACGCGTCACCGAGCTCCTGGACCTCGTGGCTCTCCCTCGTGACCTGGCCGGTCGCCGACCCGCGGAGCTCTCCGGGGGCCAAAGGCAACGCGTCTCGATCGCTCGGGCGCTCGCGGTCGATCCCGAGCTCATCGTGCTGGACGAACCGGTCTCGGCGCTTGATGTTTCGGTCCAGGCCCAGATCCTTGATATCCTGGCCGACCTCCAGGAGCGACTGGGGCTCTCGTACGTGTTCATCAGTCACGACCTGGCCGTCATCCGCCAGATCTCCGACGACGTCCTGGTCATGGCCGAGGGGCGCGTGATCGAGTCCGGACCGGCGGGGGAAGTCTTCGACGCCCCGCGGGAGCGACTGACTCGGACACTCATCGACGCGGTCCCCGGAACCCGTCACGATGGCGACCCCGCGAACGTCATATGACGTCTTCGGGCTTCGGGTGAACCGTGTGTGACGTGGCGGCGGAATCGGAGGTCATGTCCTTCCGAGGCCGCTGACTAGGTTGTAAGTTCACTATCAGGATCACGAGCACCGGTCTTGAAGCTCTGGCTGACCGGTCGGCAACCCTTTCCGCTGTGATGGGGTGCCCCAGATGAAGATCCGGCCGGGAGCACACCGCTCCCCGGCAAGCACGGCGTCACGAGAAGGACTCGGCGCCCCGCCTTCGAGGGGGATCACGATGTCAGCAGACGAATACCCGCAGGCACCCGGGCTCGGCACGGTGCAGATCCACGGTGGAACGGCCGACCAGCCGTCGGCCCGCCCGGTTCGACCGCCGCTTTACCTAACCGCCTCCTACGAATTCGATACTCTGCGCGATGCCAGGGAATGCTTCGGCCAGCGGGAACCCGGATTCACGTACTCGAGGACCGGAAGCCCCACCGTGGGACTTCTGGAACGTCGCCTGGCCGAGCTCGAGGGCGGCGTCGGTGCCGTCGCGACGTCCTCCGGACAGGCCGCGCTGACCCTGACCCTTCTTGCCTTGGCCGGGCGCTCGGGGCAGAGCCAGGACGGCGAGCCGCACCCCGAGATTCCCGCGGGACACGTGGTCGCTTCGAACCGCATCTACGGCGGCACCGCCGACCTCCTCAACGACACGCTCGCCGAGGCGGGCATCGCCGTGACGTGGGTCGACCCTCATCGCCCGAACGAGTGGGAACGAGCCGTGACGGAACGGACCCGGGCCTTCCTCGTGGAATCCATCGGAAACCCGCACGCCGATCTCCCGGACATTCCTGAGCTCGCAGCCGTCGCACACGCCGCCGGAGCCGCGCTCGTGGTGGACAACACCCTTGCGACGCCGCACCTCCTGCAACCGGGAAGACTCGGGGCCGACGTCGTCGTTCACTCGGTCACGAAGTACCTGACCGGCAACGGCAGCGCGCTGGCCGGAATCGTTGTGGACACCGGACGGTTCTCGCCGAGCAGTGATGCGGCCCGATGGCCGCAGTTCACCGCGCCGCGCCGCCGATTCGGCAATCAGTCGTTGGTCGCGGGGCACGGCGAGCATGGGGCCTTCCTTCACCTCGTCAGGGCGCAGCTGCTCAACGATCTCGGCCCGAGCCTGGCGCCGTGGAATGCACAGCAGGCACTGGACGGCATCGAGACCCTGGACGTCCGGGTAGACCGTCACTGCCGGGTCGCGGAAGGGATCGCCCGGCGCTTGGCCGCCCATCCCCGCGTGCGGAGCGTGCGGCACCCGAGCCTCCCCGGCTCGAGCGACGCCGCGATCGCCGATCGCGACTTCCCGCGCGGTACCGGGGCGGTCCTCTCCTTCGAGATCGACGGGACAACGGACGACGTCGAGCGATTCTTCGACTCGTTGGAACTGTTCAAGCTCGCCGCCAACCTCGGCGACGGACGCTCGATGGCGACCCACCCCGCGTGGACGACCCACTGTCGGCTCACGCCCGAACTCAGGGAGGCAGGAGAGATCACCGAGCGGACCGTTCGGTTGGCTCTCGGGCGCGAAGACGTCGAGGACCTGTGGCAGGACCTCTCGACGTCGCTCGACAGGGTCACCGGAACCGGCCCGAACCAGGCACCCACCGCACGCGAGAAGGAGACCGTACGAGCATGACCGCGACGCAAGACATCAACGATCTCGGGTCACGCCGGCCTGCGCAGGACGGGACCTCCGCGAGGACGGAGCCGTCCGTGGTTCGGCCCGGATTCAGAACGACTGCTGTCCACGCAGGTCAGGAACCGGACCCGCTGACGGGGGCCGTGATCCCGCCCATCTACCAGACCTCGACGTTCACGCAGGACGGGGTCGAGACGCTCAAGAGCGGATACGAGTACTCGCGCGGCGGAAACCCGACGCGCACCGCCCTGGAGACGCAACTCGCGCAGGTCGAGAACGGGAGCCACGCCTTTGCCTTCGCGTCGGGGATCGCCGCGGAGGACGCCCTTCTGCGTTCGGTGCTCCGTCCCGGAAACACCGTGGTGGCGGCGGCGGAGACCTATGGCGGGACCCATCGCCTCCTCAGCCAGTTGTATTCCAGGTGGGGAGTCGAGACCGCGTTCGTGCCCCCGGCCAGAACCGACGAGCGCGACCGCCTGCTGGCGGATCCGTCCGCGACCGTTCTTTGGGTCGAGACCCCGACCAACCCCTTGCTGAGCATCGTCGACCTCCGCGAATGGGCTGAGGCCGCTCATGCCGCCGGAGCTCTGCTGGTCGTGGACAACACGTTCGCCTCGCCCGCGCTCCAGAATCCTTTGACGTGGGGCGCCGACGTCGTGGTCCACTCGACCACCAAGTACATCGGTGGGCATTCCGATGTGTTGGGCGGTGCCCTGGTCGTCGGTGACGCGGTGTGGGAGGAGCAGTCGCTGGCCGAGTTGTTGCAATTCCAACAATTTGCCGGCGGCGCCGTCGCGGGTCCGCAGGATGCCTTCCTCACCTCGCGCGGCCTCAAGACCCTCGGCGTCCGCATCCGGCAGCACTGCGAAAATGCTCAGACCATTGCCGAATGGCTCGGGGACCGAAACGACGTTGAACAGGTCTGGTACCCGGGTCTTCCGGAGCATCCGGGGCACGACGTCGCCGCGAGACAGATGTCCGGATTCGGCGGGATCGTGTCCCTGCGTGTACGCGGCGGCGAAGCCGCGGCCAGGGCGTTTGCCGAGTCCACCGAGGTGTTCGGGCTCTCCGTGAGTCTCGGGGGAGTCGAGTCGCTGATATCCCACCCCGCGACCATGACCCACGGGTCGACCAAGGGCACCCCCGAGGCCCCGCCGAGCGACGTCGTGCGCCTCTCAGTGGGCATCGAGGACGTCGAGGATTTGCAGGCCGACCTCGATCGAGCCCTGGCCGGAGTGCGCTGACCCCGGAGTCTCGACCAGCAGTCTCTAAGGGGTTTCACGTTGGATCGGGTACCTCTTGCCGCCCAGATCCGGGTCGGGAAGGACCTCATCCGGGTCGATGAGTTCCACACGGTGACCGTCGGCGGTGAGCCGGCGGAGGCCCTCCAGGAACATGCGGCGGGCCATGGCGTCCAAACGGGTCACCTTGGTGAGGTCGAAGACCATGGTTCCCGGGTCGCATTCGAGGGATGCCATGCGGTGCAGGATCGCCTCGGCACCGGAGAACTGGATGACTCCCTGGAGCCGCATCACGGTCTCGTCGTCGCCCTCGCTGACCGAGCGGATGGTGTTGGACCCGAAAATACCGGCGTTGAGCAGGTGGAGGCCCATGTCCTGGGAGAGCTTGTTGAACACGTTGACTCCCCGGACGCTGTTGCCCTTCGGATCCAAGCGGGGGGAGAACACGCCGATACCGACCTGACCGGGCAGGACCCCGAGGATTCCGCCCGACACACCCGACTTCGCGGGGATTCCGACGTCGGAGAACCAGGTCCCCGAGGCGTCGTACATCCCGGCCGAGACCATCACCGCGAGCACTTGGCGGGCCACGTCCCGGCTCGCCACGCGTTCACCCGTGAAGGGGTGCATACCCCGGTTGGCCAGGGTTGCGCCCATGACGGCGAGATCACGGACGTTGACCTTGATGGCGCACTGGGCGACGTACCCGGCGACGACCTGGTGTGCGTGTTCCTCGAAGACACCGAGGTTCCTCAGCATGTGGGCCAGAGCAAAATTCCGGTCCGCCGTCTCGAGCTCCGAGCGGAACACGGACTCGTCCATTTCGAGTTTTCGACCCGCGAGGCGAGAGAAGAACTCCACGGTGTGGTTGGCCCTGTCCTCCAGGGAGGAATCGGGTTCCGCCAGCATGCTATGGATGGTGATGGCCCCCGCGTTGATCATGGGGTTCTTCGGTCGGTTCGTGCCCTTCTCGAGGGAGAGCTCGTTGAAAGCCTCACCCGTGGGCTCGACGCCGACTTTCGCGCTGATCGCCTCCAGGCCCCTGTCGGTGAGGGCAGAGGCGTAGGCGAACGGCTTCGAAATCGATTGGATCGTGAACTCGCGCTCGTCGTCGCCCACCGAATAGGTGCGACCGTCGATGGTGGTCAGGGCGATCGAGAAAACCTCCGGGTCCGCCTTGGCGAGCTCGGGAATGTAATCGGCGAGGTTGCCGCCATCCATGGCGGTCGTGTCATTGAAGAGCTGGTGCAGGTACTTCCTTACGGGTGACTCCAATGGTTCCTTTCGGCATCGGCGTGGTTCAACGGCGGATGAGTGCCTGTCTCGAGCCTATTTCATCGAGCGGGCAGCGGGTACGACGGCGTGCGCATAGTTCGTCCTGAACTGCGAACTGTGCGTCGACCCTCATAACCAGTGTGTCGGCTCGAGGGCCACGACCTATGTGCCTCGGACGCGTTCAGGCATGACGGATTCGGCCTCGATTTCGACGTTCTTCGGGTCCCAGCGCGCCACTAGGACGGTGACGAAAATGATCAGAGGAACAGCCGCGAGAATGAGCATCGTTTGGGACAATCCCAGCGCGGCTATGACCAAGGGGAAGACATAAAACCCGACGATGGACCCCAGGCGGCTGCACGCCTCGGCCCAACCCGTTCCTGTGCCACGCAGATCGGTGGGATATGACAGCGTCGCCATCGTCTTGCCCTGTGCCCCCGGCCCGAAGGAATGGCCGAAAATAAAAGCGCCCACGAGAGTCGCAGCCAGGTACGGTGCGGATTCCACCTGCACCAGACCGACGGCGATCAGTGCGACGACGCAGATGCCGCTGCCGATCAACGTGAGCATGCGCCCGCCAAATCGATGCGTGAGGAATGGCTGAATACCGCCGCCCAGGAGACCGAACACGTTCAGCAGAATGGTACCGGTGACGATGGAAATGACGTCCAGCCCGAAGATCAGCCCCACGATCACGGGCAGATAGAATCCGACGGCAAAATATTGGACTGCTTGGAAGCCGCTCACCACCGCAACAACAAGGGACCGGACACGATATTGACGCTCGAAGATGCGACCGATGCGAGTATCGGCGTCCTTTTCCTCTTCTCCCTCTCCCACCACGAATTCCGTGGCGGGGAAGTTCTTGCCGAGGATCTTTACGGCCTCTTCCATGCCCAAGTTGTGGGCCGCCCACATGGGACTCTCGTCAGCGAAGAGGAAGCGTAATGCCAGGACCAGCAAGGCCGGGACAGCGCCGAACCCGACGGCCCAGCGCCACATGTGTTCCTCAAGACCAAGAAATACCAGCGGTAGGACCAAGGCCGCGGAGGCAATTGTGGCTGCGTACCACATTGGTTGCCAAAGATTGACGAACTTGCCCTTGTCCTTGTTGCGGGTGAACTCTGCAACCAGGCTCAGGGCAGCGGGCATGTCCAGGCCTACCCCCAGCCCCAGAAGGAAGCGCCAAATAATGAGTACCTCGATGGAAGGCGACAATGCAGCGCCGATCGCCGCGACAACGAAAAGTATCAGGTCGAGGATCAGCAATTTGTAGCGGCCGAGCTTGTCGACGAGGTACCCGCCGAAGATCGCACCCAGGAGGGCGCCAATCGCCATCGCGGAGGTGGTGGTACCTACCTGGAACGGAGTCGGGCTGAGCTCCGCTTTCATCGAATCCAAGCCGATCGCGAGTGATGTGAAATCGTACGCGTCGATAAAGATGGATCCCAAGGCAATGAGAGCTATGAGTTTCCCCCGGGAGCTCCCGGTGGGGTGGTTATTGACAAAAGTGATCACATCACGTTTGGTGCGCAAGACGACTGTATTCATGATGGCCTCTTTCCTGGGAAGCGGAGCGGTCAGCGAGCGATCGAGATCGACTGCTGTTCGGTGCCGCAGGCATCCTTCATGAGGGCGGCGGCCATAGAGGCACCGTGGTCCGGCCCCGCCCGGCCGCGCACCACGCGTTTTTCGCTGCTTTCGGCACGGTCCACGAGACCGGTCAGACGCTCGACCGCGGCGTTGTCGATGAGAGGCACGAAATCGGCCTCGGCCGGCAGATCCGAGGCAATGGCACGCAGAGCGGCAGCGCGGGTCCTGGCGGGGTCGAGGAAGTCACGGGCGATACCTGGGAGGGCGTGACCTCCGATGCGGGCTGCGGGTATGGAAGTAGTACTCACGAAATACTCCGTTCTTCGGAATGAACCTGGAATCGGTTCACAGCCTCGGCGTCGATGTCACCGACAAGGCCGAGAGCGTTGGGGGCGAGAGCAGCGCCTTCTCGGAGGGGAAAGCCGCCGGAGAGCAGATCGTCACGCAACGGGTTGGTGCGCACGTCGAGTTCGATCCATCCGGGGTGGGCCACGGTGGTGGCCAGTGTCAACGAGGCGCGAAGGCCGATGGCACCGGAGTACCAGTGAGGGCTCAGCCCGCAACCGGTGTCGTCGAGTTGTTCGTCGAGTCGTAGGAGGACGGTCAGTCCGCCTGATTTGGCGACGTCGGGTTGGGCATAAACAACACCTTCACTGGTGGAGAGACGGACTAGATTATCCAGTCCGTAGACGTTTTCACCGCTGGTCAGCGGCATGCCGGTGGCCTCGTGCAACATGGCGAGATCACGGGTGTCATCTCCGGAGACTGGCTCCTCCAGCCACTCGACACCCTGATCTTGAAGCCATGTCGTGTTCGAAACGGCCTCTTCGAGGGTCCACGCCTGATTGGCATCGGCAAAGATGGTTATGTCCGGGGCTGTCTCACGAACCGCCGCGATGGTGGCCCGGTCAGTCTCCTGACCGAAACCAACCTTGGTTTTGACTGCGGTCAGGCCCATTTCGAGAGCCCGCTCGGTAAGTTCGTGGACCTTGGTGGGTCCGACGCCGCTGGCGTAGACCGGGACACGATCGCGGACCACACCAAGGGTCTGTGCGGTAGAGGTTCCGGCCAGACGACCCCTCAAGTCCCAAAGGGCAATGTCGATGCCGCTGATCGCTTGCCAGATCGGACCGTGGGCACCCCACTGCCGTCCCACTCCGCCAAGCGCAGTGACGAGGGAATCGAGCAATGAACCGGGGTCGAGCGCGTCGCGTCCCAGGGCGAGAGGGGCTACCCCTTCGAGCAGGGTTGCCATTCGTTCGGTGGCAGCCCACTCGGGGTAGTTGATCCAGCTCTCGCCGATACCCACCACACCACCCGCGTGGACCTCGATCAGGAACGTGCGTCGGGCGTTGAGCTGAGAGAAGGACATCGGCACGTGTTCCTCGAGAGGCGTTTCGAGGACACGGGCGACGATGCGCTCGATCGGCAGGCTGCTCATTGACTGGCTCCGGATTGTGAGCGGTAGAGCTCTTGGACGGCCCCGGTGTCGCGATCGGCCAGGCCCTGGTCCATGGCCCCGGTGTTCACGCGGTCAATGATCTCGGCGAGGTGGGTAGGGGTTCCCACCGAGCGGGCAAGATCGATGGCCAGCTTGTTGTCTTTTGCCAGTAGTTCCAAGGCGAAGGCCGGTTCAAAATCCTGCGCGATCATCTTGGGGGCAATCTCGCGGAATAGGTTTGAAACGGTCGCTGCGCCGGAGTCAGCAATGGTGTCAACAAAGACTTCGGGATCGACGCCAGCGGCCTCGCAGGTGGTGAGTACTTCGGCGGTGATCGCATTGATGGCACCGAACATGAGGTTGTTGAGAACTTTCACGGCCTGACCAGCCCCGACGTCGCCGACGCGGACGACTCGTTTGGCAACCGTACCTTCGAGCACAGACCGTACGAGTGCGGTCGCAGGTTCGTGTCCACCGGTCGGTAGCGTCCAGCTGCCGATCTTGTCCGGCCGGCCCAAGACGGGAGCGTCAACATAGGTGACGTCGTGCTTGGCAAGGATTCCGGCAGCTTCTTGGGCACTGCCCGGGTCGATCGTTGACATATCGGCAACCACGGCTCCCCTCGCCGTGGACAGCGGTCCGCGCGCCGAGGCCAGAACGTGCTCGGGGCGCGGTACGGAGATGATGGCCAGATCCGCTCCCTGCAATGCCTCTTCGGCGGTATCAAAGACGGTGATGCCTGAATCGGAGGCTTTTTCACGAGCGCCCTCGGACGGGTCGAACCCCCGGACCTCGTGGCCCCCGGCGCTGATGGAGTGGGCGATACGACTGCCCATAGTTCCGAGTCCGATAACAGCGGTCAATGTCATGGCTTGCGCCTTTCGTTGGTGTGGTGATGTTCCGCGGAAGCCGCATCGTGGAGGCTCTCGCGCAAGCGGGTGATGTGCTCACGAGCCACTTGTTCCGCCGTGGCGGGATCTCCACCCCGGATGGCGTCAATAAGAGAGCGGTGCTCGGCGAGGGCCGCAGGCATACCTCCACGACGAGCAACGGTGGTAGTCATGGCGACGCGGATCTGCCCTTGCAACTGTCGAAGGTTCTCTGAAAGTCGGAGGTTGCCGCTGCCCTCGCGGATGTGACGGTGGAATGCGGCATCGAGCTTCATGTGCTGTTCCACATCGTCCGCCTCGACGGCGTCGCGGTGGGCTTGCCAGTTCCGTTCCAGGACATCGATGAATGCATCGTCCGCTGCTCGAGTTGCGAGCCGGGCCGCCAGGCCTTCGAGGACTTCGCGCACGTCATATATGGCGACGAGTTCGTCGAGCCCGATCTCCACGACGACGGCTCCGCGGTGGGAGACGCTCTCTGCCAGGCCTTCGTACTCGATGCGAGCGATGGCCTCCCGCACCGGGCTTCGACTGATATCAAGTTGCCGAGACAGCTCGGGGATGGACAACCGAGTTCCTGGGGCCAGGCGGCGACTGAGAATTGCGTCGCGAATTACCTTGTAGGCCTGGTCCGTGAGGCCATCGCCTCTACTGATGGAGCTCGTATCCAATGTGAGCTGAGTCATGTCTACCCTCCTTGGCGGCCAATTTACATGCAATATGTAATCTGGACAACAGGTGGACTCCGACATGTGTATGCGCGGGACGAGATGCGGGCGGCAGCGTCAGGGCAGGATTCCCGTCATGCTCACTTCTCAGGGGTCTGCGCGTCTCGTGGATCGCGCAGATCGGGGATATTTCTCAGTACTTCGGTGCCCGGGGCGCCCGAGGGGCGCTACGACTTGGCATCGCGAAGGGTCCGCAGTGCCATGAGTACCGCGCCGAGCATCAGGACGACGCCGATTCCGGACGTGATCCCCACCCCGGAGTCGAATGCGGCCCGAGCCGAGTGCAGGAGGGAGTCTCCGGCGGGTCCGCCGATGTGTGTGGCGACGTCGGTCGCACCGCCCAGCGTCTCTCGGGCGGCGTCGCGGGAAGCATCCGGAACCTCGTCGGGGATCGAAACGTTCGCTCGGTACGTGGCGTTGAGGATCGATCCCAGTACCGCGGTCCCGAGAACCGCTCCGGTCTCGTAGGCGGTTTCCGAGATCGCGGACGCCGAGCCGGCCTTGTGGGCCGGGACGGCGTCCAGGATGAGGTCGTTCGAGATGGTCTCCGCGGACCCGATGCCGACGCCGAGAATCACGAACGCCAGGATCAGGCCCGCGTCCGACCCGGCAGGGCCGGCAAAGAACATGACTCCGAAACCGATCGCGTTCAGAAGGAGACCGGTTGCGACCACGTGGGCGGGTTTGAACCTCCGAACCACGGGGACGACGGCCAGTCCCGCCACAATGGTGGCTCCCAGGCCCGGGATCAGGGCGACGCCGGCCTCCATCGGCGTCATCCCGCTGATGAGCTGAAGGTGCTGGGACACGAAGTACAGGAACCCGACGAGCGAGAACACGCTCAGAAGATTCGATCCGACGGCCCCGGAGAACACGGAGTTGGTGAAGAGCCGGACATCCAGCATCGGGTCCGGCCGGCGAAGCTGACGGCGGACGAACCAGACCCCGGACGTCACGGTTACTGCGAAGCAGATGATCACGGCGACCCCGAGCCCGTGGCTCGCGAAGGATTTGATGCCGTAGACCAGGGGAGTCATGGTCGCCATGACCAGAACGATGCTGGTGATGTCGATCGGGCTGGGCTGGGGATCGCGGGACTCGGGAATCAGGTGCCGCGCGAAGATCAGGAACGGGACGAGCATGGGTACGGCCATCAGGAAGATCGACCCCCAATAGAAATGCTCGAGAAGGAAGCCACCCACGATGGGGCCGAGCGCGGCCCCGCCGGAAAAGGCCGACGCCCAGATCGCGATGGCCTTCCGCCGCTCATTCGGGTCGATGAAGATGTTCCTGATCAGCGACAACGTGGCCGGCATGAGCACGGAGCCGAAGAGGCCCATCGCGGCGCGGGCGGTGATCAACCACGCCGCGCTGGGGGCGAAAGCGGCCGCCACGGAGATGACGGTGAACCCCGTGGCGCCGATCATGAGCAGCCGACGGCGCCCAATGCGGTCCCCGAAACTGCCCATCGGAACCAGCAGCCCGGCCAACACGAGGGAATAGATGTCGACGATCCACAGCAACTGCGTTCCGCTCGGGTTCAGGGCCGCCGAGATAGGGGGAAGTGCGAAGGAGAGGACCGTGTTGTCGACCGAAACCAGGAGAACCGGCGACATCAAGGCGGCGAGAGCCAGCCAGCGACGGTCGTGCAGTGCCGGACGCTCGGCGCGGCGTTTCGGGGCGATAGGCATGGCTCTCCTCTCCGGTCGGGACGATCGTTGCCGCATTACTGTACCGTCTGGACGGTTTAGTGCCAAGCAAGTATGGTCGAGGCCATGAGTGCGAAATGCCGTGTCCTGGACGCCTATGAGTCGATCTTGATTGCTGAGGGGGAGCGAGCGGCCACCATGGATGCCGTCGCGGCCCGCGCGGAAGTCTCCAAGGGCGGATTGCTCTATCACTTCAAGGACAAGACCGCGCTCGCCGAGGGGCTGATCGAACGCCTCCTGGAGTACGCCGCGGAGGACAATGCCGCCATGCGGGCGTCGCCCGAAGGCCCGTCCCGGTACTACGTCCGCACCTCCGCGTTCTATCTGGACCAGGATTCGGGCCAGGCCGCAGGGATCGACCGAACTTTCGTTGCGGTGCTGAGCCTGGGGCAGGACGCCCAGCCCAAGGCGCGGGAGGCGATGAGCCGGATCCACGCGGACTGGTACGACATCATTCTCGAGGAAGTCGGACAACCCGCCATCGCGTCGGCCATCCTCCTGATTGGCGACGGTCTCTATTACAACGCCGCCCTCGCGGGCGGGGGAGTCGAGGGCGTGCTCGATGCAATTCCGAAGGGAACCAATTTCGGCATCTCCACGGTCAGTCCGCAAGGGCTGGAGGATCTGCTCGAGATCGTTGACGCCCTGAAGGGGACGTCAATCTGAGGGTGGCGCCGCGCAACCTTTCCGGCTGCGGTTTCGCCGGAGCATGAACTCCACCCCTGAACGTCAGCCTTTCCCAAGCCTCCGGGTCAAGGAATCGACCGTTCGAGACATGATTTCCTCCCCCAGGTCGTCCATCCCTGGGCCGAGTTGTCCGAAGATTTCCATGCTGATGCACCCCACGATGTTTCCCCATGCCTCGATGCAAAATGCCGTCTGAGTGGGTGAGGTCGCGACTCCCAGAGTTTCGAGCTCGGGCTGGATTCGGGCTGCGAATTCGCTGCTCGGTTCGGGGCTGTCCACTTCAGACGGGATCGATGCGAGGAAAAGACTGATGACTCGCGTGCCAGGGCCCGTTGTCCTGTCCGCCGGCGCGCTGTATCCGGGGACCGGCGAGCCATAGAGCAAGGCCCATTGTTCCCGATGGTCGAGCGCCCATTCCCGCATGCCGAAGGCGAGTCGACGGAAGCGCTCGACGGCGGCCACGACTCCGTCCACGCGACTCTCCGCATGGTCGGCCAGCGAGGAGTATGCGTCGACCACCAGGAGCGTCAGCAGTTCGTCGCGACTCGAGACATACCTGTACACCGCGGAGGAGACGACGCCGATCGACCGTGCCACCTCGCGCAGGGAAAGGTTCGCCGCTCCACGTGAAACGAGCTGTTCACGACCCGCCGTGATGATCGCGGACTCCATGTGCGCCCGGGCCTCCGCCCGAGACAGGTGTGGGGTGCTCATGACCTCAGTGTGCCATTCCTAAAACGAGAGCGGTGCTCTTGAAGTATGCCATACGCCCTATTAGGCTGAGAGCATCAAATAGAGAGCAGTGCTCTCGGAAAGGGTGTCATCATGAAATACCTCGTGACCGGAGCAGGGCAAATCGGATCGCAATTGACCCATGACCTCGTCGACGCCGGGCACGACGTCGTGGTCCTGCGTCGTCGGCAAGTAGATGTGGGTGGTGTCCAGGTGCTTGGGGGAGACGTGCTGGACCGCGATCTGCTCGCGACGGCGATGGACGGGGTGGACGCCGTCTTCCACTGCATCCACACCGCCTATGACGCGAAACAATGGGAGCAGGTGCTGCCGACCCGCGAGCTGGCGGTTATGGACGCCGCGGCTGACGCCGGGGTCCCCGTCGTCTTCCCCGAATCGGTCTACGGTTTCGGCGAGCAATCCGTGGACCTGTCCGAAGGTGCAGAACTCGCCCCGATCAGCCCCCTGGGCGAAGTGCGCGCTCGGCTGCTGAAGGCCAGAAAGGAGCACCGGGCCCGCACGATCAGCGTCGTGGCCTCCGATCTCTGGGGGCCGACGGCCGCACCCAAGACGTCGGTCGCGCACCTGTCCGTTCTCGTGCCGCGACCCCAGAACAAACGTGGCTTCGCGATGGGCAACCCGACCATGCCGCATACGCTGACGTTCATTCCCGATCTCACCCGAGCGATGGCCTATGCGGCCGACCACGCGTCGGAAGTGGCGCCCGAGGGCGACGCCATCCTCCATGCCCCATCGCAGGACACGGGATCCTTGGAGGACTTCAACCGGACCGTGTCAGGCAGGGTCGGCGTTCGCCACAAGAAGCTCGTACGAATTCCCCGAGCCCTCCTGGCTGCAACCGGTCGGATCAACCCCATGATGGCGGAGTTGCGCAACCAGGCATACCTCTGGGACCGTCCCGCCATTCTCCGGTCGGGCGTGCTGACCGAGGAGCACGGTCTGAACCCGACCGACGTCGGCGCGTCCCTGAAACGAACGCTCGCCTGACCGGTGGGACCCTCAGGACTGCTGGGCGGTTGAGAAAGTCCCGCTGTCCAGCATCGTCTCGACCATGTGTCGCCGTGCCCGTTCGATACCCGTGGTCACGACGTCGTGGATCTCGGCCTCGTCGCCTCGGCGAATCGCCTCGACGATCCGGCCATGGTTCACGGCCGTGTATGGCTTGCCCAGCTCCTTGCGAAGGTTCAGGAACCGTTCGATCTCTTCGTTGAGGGCCGTGATGGTCCGCGCGAGGATGGGCACGCGGGTCAACTCAGCGATGCGGACGTGCAGGTTTCGGTTCGCCTCGTTCCGAGCCGTGCTGTCCGAACCGCCGTGCACCGTCGCCTGGCTCAGGGCCTCGAGTTCATCGAGTTCTTCGCTGCTGGCGCGCTTGGACGCAAGGACGGCGGCTTCCGGCTCGAGCAGCGCTCGCAACCGGTACGTGTCCTGTGTTTCGGTGAAGTCGACGTTCTTGACGAAGGTTCCGCGACGGGGCACGACGACCACGAGGGACTCTCGCTCGAGAAGATTGATCGCCTGGCGTATCGGCGTTTTGCTCATGCCGTATTTGTCGGCCAGCCAGGCGTCCACGATGACCTCGCCAGGGCGCAGAGTGCACTGAATGATGTCCCGTTTGATCGCCTCGTAGGCTCGATCGGCCATCGACTGCTGGCGCCCCATGCCGGTCTCCGTTTCGCTTCTTCTGCCTGTTGACTTCGCTAGGAGCCTAGTCTAGCGTCTATCAGAAATATCACAGAAATATCAC
>JAKDJD010000038.1 GCA_030454085.1 Kocuria sp. | reverse complement strand
CCGCGTTAGGTGGCGGTTACCCATTTGGGAGGCGGTTGCCCCCGTTAGGTGGGGTTCTCACCGCCACCTAACGGGGCTTTCCGCCGCCGAATCGGGTATCCCCCACCCAACACAGGCCTTGCCCGGCGCACGACGCCGAATGTCGCCGCCTCCCAAACAGGCAACCGCCTCCCAAACGGGCAACCGCCTCCCGATCCGGCAACGGCTGGCCGCTCCCCATTCCAGCCCCGCACGCGACGCCCCGCTCGGGTCACGCGGCGTCGTCCGAGCGGAGTTTCTTCTTGTTGAGCTTGCCGACCGACGTCCGAGGAAGCTCGTCGACCACCATGACCCTGTCCGGCAGCTGCCATTTGGCGAATCGTGCCGAGAGCGTGGTGCGTACGGTGTCGGCGTCGATCGTGTTTCCCTCGCGCGCAACCACGTAGGCGACCGGACGTTCGTCCCACTTCTCATCGGGCACGCCGATCACGGCGGCCTCGGCCACGGCCGGGTTGTCCAGAATCGCGTTCTCCATGTCGATCGAGGAGATCCATTCGCCTCCCGACTTGATCACGTCCTTCAACCTGTCCGTCAGCTTGAGATAGCCGTTGGGGTCTATGACTCCGACGTCGCCGGATCGCCACCAGCCGTCCTCGAACGCGTCGGCGGCCTCGGGCCGGTCGAAGTACTCTTGCGTGATGTAAGGGCCCTTGTAGTAGACCTCGCCCGCGGAAACGCCGTCGTGAGGTTGCTCGGTCCCGTCCAGGGACATGATTTTGATGTCCGTGCCCGCACTCGGCAGTCCCTGGGACCGTTTCAGGTCCCACCAGTCGGCCTCCGGCATGTCATCCAGAGATCGCTTGCGCATCCAGTTGATCGCGACAATCGGCGATGTCTCCGAGGCCCCGTATCCGTGGACGATGTCCGCGCCCGCGGTCTCCTCAAAGCCCTTCATGAGCGCGAGCGCAGGTTCCGACCCGGCGACGACCACGCGCAATCCCGACAGGTCCACGGATTCGGCGCGCGCCCGGAAGTATTCGAGAATCGGAGTCCAGATCGCCGGAGATCCGTTCGAAACGGTGACGCCTTCATCCACGAGGGCTTCCGCGAGCGGGCCGACGTCGGAGGCCGCGTACTGCCCCGGCATCACGACCTTCGCTCCCGCCAGGACTGCCGCATGGAGGAATCCCCAGGTCATGGCGTGGAACATGGGGGTCACCGGCATCAGGCAGTCACGGTGGGTGAAGGACAGGGACGTGTGCAGCGCCCACGAATGAACGCACACGGATCGGTGCGAATAGAAGATCCCCTTGGGCCGGCCTGTGGTACCGGTCGTGTATCCCGCGTAGGCCGCGGTCGATTCCTCGATTTCTTCCCAGTCGTAGCTTTCGGACTCGTCTGTCATGAGGTCCTCGAGGTACACGGGATTCGGCAGCGAAGTCTCGGTCCTGCCTCCGGGGGTGTCGGAAGCGATGATCCAGCCCTTGATGTTCTCCGCGTCCTGGATCCCCTCGGCCAGTGGAAGCAACGATTCGTCGACCACGATCCATTGCGCACCCGAATGCTCGGTCACGTAAGCCAAGTCCTCGCGCGAGAGTTTGATGTTCAGTTGGAGGTGCGTGGCCGCAAGACCCGGGAGGGCGAAGTAGAGCTCCAGGTGACGTCGGGAGTTCCAGTCGAGCACGCCGACGACGTCGCCCGGTGCGACCCCGAGCCCGGAGAGGGCGTGTGCCATCTGCGCGACCCGGCCGTACTCGACGGCATAGTTCGATCGTTGCCACGCCCCACGGTCGTCCCGGTACACGATCTCAGTCTCCGGGAAGGATCTTGCCGCGTGACGCAGCATCGTGATGACGTTGAGCTGGTAGTCGTCTGCCATGGTCGACGGATGCCCGGTGAGCATGGGGTCCCCTCTCATCGATGGTGTGAGAATCGCCTATGATGTGATCCACGTCCCAAATATAGTTCACCTATGGGGGCCGGTCACACCAGTTCGGTGGGGCTGACTTGCCTTTCTTCACCGACAGTTCATCGCGGTGTACCGATACTTTGGTCCGGGGTCGCACCCAGGTCCAAGAAGGCCCCTACCATCGCACAGTCAGGCGCCGACCAGCGCACCACCACCCACGAATGCACGAGGACGAGCCCATGGACTTCGAAGGCTTCGACAGCCCGCGAACACGAAAATTTCAGCGCAAGGTCACCCTTCTCTCCGCGGGCGGAGTGTTCCTGGACGGTTTCGATCTGACGATCATTGCCGTGGCCATGCCCATGATCGTCGGCGAATGGGGCCTGGGGGCCGGCGAGCAGTCCTTGCTGACCAGCAGCGCGATCGTCGGTTCTTTCGTCGGGGCCGTGACGCTGGGCAACCTGACCGACAAATTCGGTCGCAAGGCGATGTACATCATCGACCTCCTGGCCTTCGTGCTCTTTGCCGTTCTGACCGCTTTCGCGCCGGGACTCTGGTGGCTGATCGTTTTCCGTTTCCTCCTGGGGATCGGCATCGGCGCCGACTACCCGATTTCCGCGACGCTGGTATCCGAGTTCGCGCCCAAGGCGGGTCGCGGCAGACTCTCGACGTCGCTCGGTGCCATGTGGTTCGTGGGCGCGGTGGTTGCCTACGTCATCGGTCTGGCGACCCTCCCCCTGGGCGAATTCGCCTGGAGAGCGATGCTCCTGGTCGGTGCCGTCTTTGCTCTGGTCGTCTTCGTCTTCCGTGTCACGTTGCCCGAATCGCCGCGCTGGCTCGTGGCCCACGGCCGCGTGGAGGAGGCCCGCGACGTCGTCGAGAGGATCACTGGGACGCGCCCGAGCCAGGACGAGGTCGAGCATGAGGCGGCCCACCCGGCGAACGCTCCGGTACGCTCTGCCCGGCTGCTCAGCCTGTTCACGGGACGGCAGCGAAACCGCACACTTTTCGTCTGCGGTTTCTGGTTCTGCTACGCAACGGCTTACTACGGCATCTCGATGTACACCCCGACGATCCTGGCGCCCTTCACCCACGGAAATCACGTGGCGGTGATCGTCGGCTCCGGCATCGTGGCCCTACTGGGCCTGATCGGTTCCGTGATTGGCATGAACCTGGTGGATTCGTGGGGCCGCCGTCCGCTCATCATCACTTCCTTCAGCGGACTCACGATCGCTCTGGCCATCCTGGCCCTGACGGTCGATCCGCACCTGGTGTTCCTGATCATTCTCTTCAGTGTCGCGGTGCTCTTCGCCAATTCGGGCGGAGGAATCCTGAACTTCGTGTATCCCACGGAGCTCTTCCCGACCGAGTTGCGCGCGACCGGTTCGGGACTGGCGACGTCGGTCAGCCGCATCGGGTCGATCCTGGGTGTGGTCGCATTCCCGAATATGGTTGCCGCATGGGGCAACAACACCGCCCTCTGGGTCTTCGCCGCCGTGGGCCTCGCGGGCCTGCTGATCTGTGTGTTCATGGCTCCGGAGACCAAGAACCGCGGCCTCGAAGAGATCAACGCGTAAGGAGCATCCACATGACCGAATCTGAACGCACCCTCGAGTCATCGAACCTCGTGACCACGGCGGCCCACCGCATCGTTCCGGACGATTCCTCCCCTTTCCGCCGTCTCCGCAGGGGGCCGGGCGAAAAGCACCTCGTACGGACGAATCTGGTCGACGCCGATCCGTCCGAGGAAACGAGCGCCGAGGATCGCACCCGGAACGAGCAGCAAATACTCGGCCTGGTGCACTTCACGGACTTCCAACTCGCGGATCTCGCCTCTCCCGCCCGTCTTGAGTTCCTCCAGGAGCTCGATGGCTCCCCCGAGTGGGCGGGAATGACCCCGTCCTACCGGCCGCAGGAGTTCTTGCAGTACCACGCGATCGAGGGCATGGTTCGAGCCATGAACAATCTGGTCGAGGCCCAACCCGGACTGTGGGACCTCGCCCTCACGACGGGCGACAATGCAGATTCCTCCCAGCGCAACGAGATCCAGGCCTATCTGCGATCCCTGACCGGGGGCGACGTCGAACCGGCTGCTGGCAGCCGCGAGTTCCGGGACGCGCCGGTCGGCATGGGCGATCCGCGCTACTACAACCCCGAACCCTCCTCGCGCGACCACTACAAGACCAATCTCGGATACCCGGATGCCCCGGGTGCTCTCGCGGAGGCGGCGAAGCCCTTTCGGACCGAGGGACTGAGCCTTCCCTGGTTGACGTGCTTCGGAAACCACGACTGCCTCGTGCAGGGCCGCGCTCGTCTGCCTGAGAAGTACAACGATTTTCTGGCGTCTTCGCGGAAACCCGTGGATCTGGATGCCTCGTCGGCTCCGGAGGGCAGCAAGACCCCCGCCTACGTCGACGACCCGACATGGGCCTCCCGCGGGCCAGCCCGGGACATCGACCCTTCGGACGGGCGGGCCGTCTGGGGCAAGTCCGAGTACGTGCGAGCACACCTTGACTCCCCCGGCGCGCCCCGAGGCCACGGGTTCACTGAGCAGAACCTCCGTGACGACGTCACCTATTACGCTTACGACCCCAACGATTCCGTGCGTCTTGTCGTCCTCGACACGACTAATTCCGCCGGCCACGTGGACGGATGCCTCGATGATGCCCAGTTCCGGTGGTTGCGGGACCGTTTGGACGAAGCCCGGTCCGAGGAACGCCTCGTGGTCCTGGCCTCCCACCACGGCCTGTCCACCCTGAACAATGACCACGGCGCCGGGGACGAACGCGGCACGCTGCACCTGGCGGACGACGTCGAGGGCCTCCTTCACTCCTTCCCGAACGTGATTCTGTGGCTCTCCGGCCACACGCACATCAACAAGGTCACGCCGCGCCCTGGAAACACCCCGAAGAACGGGTTCTGGGAGGTTTCGACGGCCTCCATCGCGGAATGGCCCGTCCAGTTCCGCGGGATCCAGATCTTCAGGAACGGTTCGGAGGTGAGGATCCGGGCGACGATGATTGATGCACAAGTCCCCGAGGAACCGACATCCCTGACGGGCATCGACAACCTCGCCGCGCTTCATCGCGGCCTCGCGGCGAACGACACGGGATCGGTGGGAGGCCTTCACGCGGAGGGGAGCCCGGAGGACAGGAACGTGGACCTGCTCGTCGCTACGTGAGAGAGGACCCAGGTGCGGCGTCGTGGGAGGGAAAGTAGGTAGGTACCTGCTTTGCGCCGGTTACGAGGTGCTCAGGAAAAAGAGCGATACCAGCGCCACCGGTCCGGATCCGATGCGATGCTGGCCGTCCTAGGCGTGGCCCGCCTGCTGCATCTGCCGCAGTTCCTTCTTGAGGTCCGAGACTTCGTCCCGGAGCCGGGCGGCCAGTTCGAAGTGAAGCTCCGACGCCGCATGGCGCATCTGCTCGTTCATCTGCTCGATCAGTTGCACGAGGTCCTCGGCGGGTGCGGCGGCGAGGCCGTCCTTGCGAATCTTCTCCGCGGCGGCCAGCGTGGCGTTGTCCTGCTCGGCCTCTGCGTTCTTGGCCTTCTTGCCCTTGCCCTTGACCGGAGCGGTGTGGTCGTTCGCGGCGGACCGCTTCGCGAGCAGCTCCTTGGTGTCCTCTTCCTCGCGTGCGATCTGGTCGGTGATATCAGCGATCTTCTTGCGCAGCGGCGTCGGGTCGATGCCGTGCTCCTTGTTGAACGCCATCTGAATCTCACGACGGCGGTTGGTCTCCTCGATCGCCGTCTCCATCGAATCCGTCACGTTGTCGGCATACATATGCACCTGGCCGGAGACGTTGCGGGCCGCGCGACCGATCGTCTGGATGAGCGACGTCGTCGACCGCAGGAATCCTTCCTTGTCCGCATCCAGAATGGCGACGAGCGAGACTTCCGGAAGGTCCAGGCCCTCGCGCAGAAGGTTGATGCCCACGAGCACGTCCACCTCGCCCAGGCGCAAGGAGCGGAGAAGCTCGACACGCTTGAGCGTATCGACGTCCGAGTGGAGATATTGGACCTTGATGCCGTGCTCAATCAGGTAATCCGTCAGGTCCTCGGCCATGCGCTTGGTCAACGTGGTCACCAGTACACGCTCGTCCCGTTCGGCGCGCTGGTTGATCTCGTCCAGGAGGTCGTCGATCTGTCCCTTGGTCGGCTTGACCACGACCTCCGGGTCCACCAGGCCGGTCGGGCGAATAATCTGCTCGACGTATCCATCGGCCTGGGACATCTCGTACTTGCCCGGCGTCGCGGACATGTAGACCGTCTGGCCGATCCTTTCCAGGAATTCGTCCCACTTGAGGGGACGGTTGTCCATTGCGGACGGCAGGCGGAATCCGTGCTCGACGAGCGTTCGCTTGCGTGACATGTCGCCCTCGTACATGCCACCGATCTGGGGCACGGTCACGTGCGACTCGTCCACGATCAACATGAAGTCGTCCGGGAAGTAGTCCAGCAGGCAGTGCGGCGCCGATCCGGCTTCGCGGCCGTCGATGTGCCGCGAGTAGTTCTCGATGCCGTTGCAGAAGCCCATCTGCTCCATCATCTCGAGGTCGTACGTGGTCCTCATGCGCAGGCGCTGCGCCTCGACCAGTTTGTTCTGCTCCTCGAGTTCCTTGAGCCGCTCGCCGAGCTCCTGGTTGATGTCCTCGACGGCGCGCGCCATCCGCTCGGCACCGGCCACATAGTGCGAGGCCGGGAAAACGTACATCTCGTTCTCTTCGCGAATCACCTCGCCGGTGAGTGGGTGCAGCGTGTGGATCGATTCGATCTCGTCGCCGAAGAACTCGATGCGAATCGCGTTCTCCTCGTACATCGGAATGATCTCGACCGTGTCCCCACGGACCCGGAAGGTTCCGCGGTGGAAGTCCGTGTCATTGCGCGCGTACTGCATGTTGACGAACTGCCGGAGCAGGTCGTCCCGGTCGATTTCATCACCCTGCCGGAGGGTCACCATCTGGTTGACGTATTCCTCGGGCGTTCCCAGGCCGTAGATGCACGACACGGTGGAGACCACGACGACGTCGCGGCGCGTGAGCAACGCGTTCGTCGCCGAATGCCGCAACCGCTCGACTTCCTCGTTGACCGAGGAGTCCTTCTCAATGAAGGTGTCCGTCTGCGGGACGTACGCCTCGGGTTGGTAGTAGTCGTAGTAGGAAACGAAGTATTCGACCGCGTTATTGGGCAACAATTCGCGCAATTCATTGGCCAACTGCGCCGCGAGGGTCTTGTTCTGGACCATGACCAAGGTCGGACGCTGCACGGACTCGACCAACCACGCGGCCGTCGCCGACTTGCCGGTACCGGTGGCGCCCAGAAGAACCATGTCCTTCTCGCCGTTTTCGACCCGTTCGGTCAGCTCGGCGATGGCCCGTGGCTGGTCACCGGCGGGTTTGTAGTCGGAAATGACCTCGAATGGTGCGACGACGCGGTTGATCTCCTGTGCCAGACTCATAGGTTCCAGGCTACTCCGATTCGCACGAATGTTCGATCGATACGGAGACTTCCGTCCGGCCCGCCGGCCCGGGCGAATTCAGGCCTGTGCCACGAACTCCCGCTCGTACTGCCGAACGACGTCGTCGAAATTCTCGTCCCGGACGAAGCCCAGATCCACGAGTCGTTCCACGTCGAATTCCCCCGGCCACGAGCAGACGATGTCCATGACCTGCTGGTCGGGCTCGTCGGTGACCAGGGCCCTGGCTTCGGCTCCGCCGACGCGTTCGAGGGAAACGAGCATGTCTTCGACCGTCACGCAGATCCCTGGAATGTTCATGCCTCGCCACGGGCCGATGTCCTCCCCCGGCACCTCGAGCGCGTGCACGAGGTTCGCGACCGCCGCATTCGGCGAGGAGAGCCACATCCGCGTCGCGTGGGGCACCGGGCACGTCGAGGCGATACCGTTCAGAGGCTCCCGGATGATCCCCGAAGCGAAGGACGACGCCGCCGAATTCGGTGCGCCCGGCCGAACCGAAATGGTCGGCAGACGACAGATGCGCCCATCGACGAACCCTTTGCGGGAGTATTCATTGACCAGCAGCTCGCCCATGGCCTTGAACGCGCCGTACGTCGAATCGGGCTGCTCGGCCCAAGTGTCGGTGACGACCTCGGGCATCTGCCCGCCGAAGACGGCCAGGGAACTCGTGAAGACAAAGTAGGGCCGGTTCTCGGCGTGGCGCGCGGCCTCCAGCAGTCCGCGGGTTCCATCCAGGTTGACCCGGAGGGCAAGATCGAAGTTCTCCGCCGACCCTCCGGAGAGCACCGCGGCCAGGTGGTACACGGCCGCGGTGTCATCACCCAGGGTCTGCGCGAGCAGGTCGGGGTCGGCCAGATCGCCGACCACGGAACGGACCCGGGCGTCGTCATTCGTGTTTTCCGCGAGATCGAGCGACACGATGTGGTCGAAATCCACGGTGAGGTCACCCGCGTCCCGACGTCTGAGCAGCTCGTCGATGACCCTGCTCCCCAGGAAACCCGCGCCTCCGGTCACCACAATCTTCATTCCGAATCCTCTCTGACGGCTCCCATGGTCTGGCCCATGTGCGATCTCATGGCCTCGCGGGAACCCTTCGTGTCCTTGTTCTCCAGCTTGTTGAGTATTTCTCCGTGCCAATGGATCGCCTCATTGCGCACCTTGGCCGTCGCCGAGGTGTCCATGCGCACCGCCTTGAGCACCTCTTCCAGGGGCCTGTAGGTCGCGGCGAGATACTCATTGCCCGCCGCCTCGATGATGATCCGGTGGAACGCGATATCGGCCTCGACGGCGCGGGCGACATCGGGCTCGCCCTCCTCCGACTCCACCTGGATCATGGTCCCGAGGTGCTGGCGCATCTCTTCCAGCTGCTCCGGGGTGATCCTCTCGGCGGCGAGTTCGGCGGCCCCGATCTCCACGATTTCCCGCACCTCGGTCAGTTGCTCCACGAGGTTTCGACTCTCGCCGCGCATACGCCCGCGGAGCTCCATGAGCTCGACGTTCAGCAGGTCCCAGTGCTCGACCGGCGCGATACGGTTCCGCTTCCCGTGCTTGACCAGGATGACTCCCCGACCCGCCAAGGTCTTGATCGCTTCCCGGATGGTCAGCCGGGATACATCCAGCTCATCGGCCAATACGCCTTCGGGCGGCAACTCGTCCCCCACGGAAACGACCCCCTGGGCGATGCGGTCAAGAATGGACCGGGTGACGCGGTCGGCAAGGTTCCTCGACACTGACGGACTCCTTAGCAAAACAGTCGATGTGAGCTCATTGACACTATCGCATCCAAAGCTAAACTTATCAGATATCTGATAACAGCCAGTGGTGAGTGTCTCACCGTTCCTGGCAGGAAACGAAGTCGATGGAGATTTCATGTCCCCGGTAACCCTCGTCCTCTTGGGACTGGCCGCAGTCGCCGTAATTCTGGCGCTGATCATCAAGGCCAAGGCCCATCCGTTCCTTGCACTGCTTCTCGTCTCCGTGGGTCTCGCCCTGGCGGCGGGTGTGCCCCTCGAGAAAATCGTTCCGATGCTGGAAGAAGGCATGGGCTCCACTTTGGGGTCCGTCGCCCTGATCGTGACCCTCGGCGCCATGATGGGGCGCATCATCGAGGTCTCGGGCGGCGCCGACGTCCTGGCCAAGATGCTGCTGAACAAATTCGGCCCGCACAGGGCCCCCTGGGCGCTCGGAGCGGCCGCCTTCATCTTCGGGATACCCGTCTTCGTGGACGTCGCCCTCATTGTTCTCATGCCGATCATCCTGTCGGTGGGCCGCCGGTTGCAGGGCAACATGCTCAACTACGCCCTGCCGACCGTCATGGGCCTTTTGACCGTCCACGTGGTCCTGCCGCCTCACCCCGGCATCGTCGGCGGCGCGCAGGTCATGGGCGCGAACATCGGCATGGTCCTGCTCCTCGGTCTGCTGCCCGCGATCGTCATGTGGCTCGCGGCGCAATTCACGATCCCGTTCATCACCCGCCGCATCTTCTCCCCCGTTCCCGGTATCTCCGCCGCCGAGATGCAGGAAGCGGGCGAGGATTTCGACGAGGAGTCCACGCAGTCCTTCCCGAAGGTCGACAATCCGCCACGCGCATGGGTCGTGATCGTCATGATCCTCATCCCGCTCGTTCTGATCATGTCGCAGACCATCACCTCGATGACCTTGCCGGAGAACAACCCGGTCGTGAAGTTCTTCTCCTTCGTGGGCGCATCTCCGATGGCGCTGGTCATCGGCGTCGTCGTCGCGACCGTCGTTCTGGGGTACCGCCGCGGTTGGGGCCTCACCCAGGCCGAGGACGTCATCAATTCCTCGTTGCCTCCGGTGGCCGCAGTCATCCTGATCACGGGTGCCGGCGGAACCTTCGGCCACGTGCTGAAGGAAACCGGCGTCGCCGACGCCGTCGCCCACGCCCTGGCCGGCACGGGCCTGCACATCCTGGTCCTCGCGTGGCTCATGGCCGCGCTGATCCGTGCGGCCCAAGGCTCCGCGACGGTATCCACCCTGACCACGGCCCCGCTCATCGCGCCGATGGCCTCGTCCCTCGGGCTCGAACCGTTGCAGGTGGCCCTGGTCACCGTGACGATCGGCATCGGTTCCATGGCCATGTCCCATGTCAACGACTCCCTGTTCTGGGTGTGGTCCAGGTACAACCAGGTCAACACCGCGACGGGCCTGAAGTCCTACACCCTGCTCACCACAACCACATCGATCGTCGGCTTCCTGGTCGCACTGCTCATGTGGCCGATCGTTTCCGCGATCGCCTGACACGACTGAAGAAGGAGTTCACCCATGCTCAGCTCACCCCGGCGCCTCCTCGTTCTCGACGATGACCCCACCGGCTCGCAGTGCGTCCATGACGTGCCCGTCGCCTTCGAGCAGGACCCCGAGATCCTTGCCCACGCCCTCAAGGAGCCCGGCTCCACGTGCTTTACCCTGACCAATACTCGGGCGCTCGATGAGGACGACGCCGTCGCCCTCAACCGCAGCACCCTCGCGCACTTCCTGGACACCCTGGACGCCGACGACGCGCCGCTGCACGTGGTCTCACGCTCCGACTCGACCCTGCGCGGCCACGTCATCGCCGAGCCCCATGCCCTCGCGGACGTCCTGTCGGACCACGGGGTTCAGGTCGACGCGTTCCTCTTCTGCCCCGCAATGATCGAGGCCGGACGCTACACCGAAGGCAACGTCCACTACGCCGTGGTCGACGGTTCGGCCCGGCGCGTCGAAGACACCGACTTCGCGCGGGACGCAACCTTCGGCTACAGCCACTCGGAACTCGCCGAATTCCTGGCGGAAAAGTCCGGCGGCGCCGTCCAGGCCTCCGACGTCCTGTCTTTGTCCCTCGAGGACATCCGCACGGGAGGCACGAGCCGTGTCGAGGAGATCCTGTCCGGGGCTAGCAACCGTTCGTGGGTCGTGGTCAATGCGACCGAGTACTCCGACATGGAGGTCGTGGCCGACGCCGTCACCCATCTCGAGGCGCGGGGGCATCACTTCGTCACGCGTTGCGGGCCGTCTTTCGTTCGCCCCCTCGCCGGCCAGTCCGGACCCCGCATTCTCGATCCCGCAGACATTCGACTGAGTCCCGAAAGGCGGGAGCACGGCCTCGTCGTCGTCGGTTCGCACGTGGGGCTCACCACGCAGCAGCTCGACGAGGTTCAGCGTCGCGGACAACTGACCGAAATCGAGCTCGACGTCGAAAAGCTCCTCGCACCCGAGGAGCGCGATGAGCACCTGTCCCAGACGGTACGGGCCGTTCACGAAGGGCTCGAATCCAACGACGTTGCCGTCTACACCAGCCGAACACTCGTGAGAACCGACGACCCCGTCGAGTCCCTCGACATTGCCAGAAGCGTCTCGGACGCCGTGGTCGAGGTCGTGCGCCGCAGCCGCGATGCGCTGCCCGCCTGGGTGGTAGCGAAGGGCGGGATCACATCCCACGAGGTAGCCCACCGGGGCCTCGGGATCCGGGTCGCCCAGGTCACCGGCCAGTTCTTCCCCGGACAAATTTCGATGTTCCACCCCGAGGACGCGCCGGACGCCGTGCGCGACTGTCCCTACGTGGTCTTCCCGGGCAACGTCGGGACTCGGGAGGCACTCGCCGACGTCGTGGAACGCCTGCAGAACGCAACCGGCTGACGCACGCCCTCGGGGCCCGGTTCGGGGCACGACTCGGCACGGTCTTGTCGGGACGCGGTCGACCGAAACCTCACGGCCCGGCCCGACTCCTCTCGGCAGTAACCATCGTCCGCCGATTCCTCGGCGGCAAGCACGGAATGGACATCATGGACCAGAACACGAAGAACATTGGTTGGATCGGACTGGGGGCCATGGGCTCCCCCATGGCACAGATTGCGGCGGGCGCGGGCCACATGGTCACGGCGTTCGATCTCAATCCGGCGGCCCTCCAGAGCCTCGGACCGGAGGTCACGGCCGCCGGCACCGCGCGGGAGGCAGTGAGTGGGGCCGACGTCGTCGTCATCATGGTTGCAACCGGCCCGCAGCTCGACGCCGTCCTCTTTGGCGACGGCGGAATCGCGGAGTCGTTGTCTTCCGAAAGCATTGTGGTGGTCATGTCCACCGTGGGGGTGGCCGCGGTCCAGGGTGCGGCGTTGGCGCTCGAGCCGTACACGCGACATGTTGTCGACGCACCCGTGTCCGGCGGTGTCGCCCGCGCCCAGAAGGGCGATCTCCTCATCATGGTCGGCGGCGACGCGGCGGACGTCGCCTCGGTCCGGTGCCTGCTGGACGCCCTGGGATCGCAGTGTCCGGTCGTGGGCCCCGAACCGGGCGACGGGCAGAAATTCAAGGTCGTGAACCAGCTGCTGTGTGGCGTGCATATCGCGGCGGCCGGTGAGGCGCTCGCACTCGCTGACTCCATGGGACTGGACGTGGCCCAATGTCATGAGGTGCTCAACGGCGGGGCGGCGCAGTCCTTCATGTTCCAGGATCGAGGATCCCGCATGGTCGCCGAAGAATTCGACGAAGTCCGCTCCGCTCTCAACATCTTCGTCAAGGACATGGGTCTGGTCACCGACGCAGCACGTGCCGCCGAACAACCCGTACCGCTCGCTTCGGCCGCGGAACAACTGTACGTCCGTGGCCGCCGCGAAGGCCTGGGCCGGAAGGACGACTCCGTGGTCTACCAGTTGCTCCGGCAGGGACGCGACTAGGAGCCACGCCGACGACGACTCGGCGTCGCGAGGTGGCAACCCCGTGCACATCACCCGCACGAGGTGGCACTCGCGTGCGGAATTGGGCCTGTTTTCCGCACTAGAGTGCCACTTCGCGGAAAAACGGCACGAAACTGCCAGCTCGCGGTCCCCGACAACCTCAGCCAGTCAGCCGGCGGCAACGGATCCGTGCCGCGGCGTGGGCGTCTACGCCGTCAATTCATCCCACAAGGTGGCGACCTGCACCTTCGTGGCCTCGCGGTCCCCGGAGTTGTCGATGATCCAGGTCGCGATGGCCCGCCGCTGGTCATTCGTGGCCTGGGACCGGATGCGTGAGCGGGCGTCGTCCTCCTTCATGCCCCGGGCGGTCACCAGCCGGTCGATGCGCACGGACTCCGGCGCCTCGACCACGACCACCCCATCGAAGGAATCCGCCTGCCCTGTTTCGACCAACAGCGGAATGTCCTGGACCACGACGCCGGAAAAGGTCTCGGCTCGAGCAGCTTCGTCGACCAATCGTGCGGACTCTTGGCGGACGGCCGGGTGCACGATGGAATTGAGACGCTCACGAGCGGTTTCGTCGTCGAACACGATCTTTGCCAAAGCGGCGCGATCGAGTTCGCCCGAATCTGTCAGCACGTGAGCTCCGAAGGCGTCACGGATCCGGTCGAGCACGGGCGACCCTTTGGCCGTGAGTTGCCGAGATATTGCATCGGCGTCGATCACCACGGCCCCGTGCTCCTGGAGCAATTGCGCCACGGTCGACTTCCCTGAGCCGATGCCTCCCGTCAGGCCGACTCGACGAAAATCTGCTGCCACGTCTCTCCCCTTCCCTACCGAAACAGTCCCCTGCCGACACAGTGCCGTCCCAGCATATCCGCCACGTCCCGGACCACGCCGTACGACCCCGAATAGACTGGTCGGGTGACTGGTACCGACGAAACACGCGCCCGCAAGTACACCGTGCTCTCGGAGCCCCGCCCCGACGAGATCCTGCTCGAGATCAAGAAGAGCGAGTTCATCGGCCATGTGGCGCGCGTCGAGTCCGAGCACGAAGCCCGAGAATTCCTCGATACCCTCCGCAAGAGGTATCACGACGCCCGCCACGTCTGCTCCGCCTTCGTGATCGGGGCCGATCGCGATGTCCAACGGTCCTCCGACGACGGGGAGCCCGCTGGCACGGCTGGAATCCCCATGCTGCAAGCGGTGCTGGCGCACAGGACCAATGAGGAGGCGCTCCAGGACCTCTCGGATGTATGTGTCGGTGTCGTGAGGTATTTCGGCGGCATCAAGCTCGGTGCCGGAGGGCTGGTTCGCGCCTACACGGATGCGACCGTCCAGGCTCTCGACGCCGCCCAGCTCACCGCCCGGGAACGCCTGCGTTTGGGACGGATCGAGGTGCCCCACGCCGACGCCGGCCGCCTCGAGAACGAGCTCCGGGCCTCCGGCGTTGCCGTGTTGGGCACCGACTACGGCTCATCGCACGCAAGTCTGAACATCGCCGTCACGGATTCGGAGGAGGCCCGGGAAGGCGCCGAGGCGCATCTGGCGTCGTCGTCCTCCGGACAGCTTGACGTGGCCTGGGGCGAGACCGAGTGGGTCGACCGATAACCGACGGCCAAGATGTTGTGAGCGGTGTGGGGCGGGGCCGGGCGGCCGCGAGATCCATCCAGCCACCACCCATCCCAGCCACCACAAACCACCGACCCGCCGCAATCCCGAGAATCCCCGACGGACCTCCGGGCACGCGAAAGGCCCCCCATCGTTCAACGATGAGGGGCCTTCCATTCAAGCGTTCACCCGCGGTGCGACTCGGTCACGTCGCGGGCAACTCTGGCAACCGATCAGTTGTTGCCGGTGAGCTTCTCGCGCAGGGCAGCCAGGGCCTCGTCGGAAGCCAGCGTGCCGGAATCGGACGCCGGGACCTCGGAGGAGTAGCTCGACGGCGCGGGGGCCGCGTTGGACGGAGCAGAGGAGGAAGAAGAGGAGGACGAACCGGTCGCTGCGGTAGCGGCGGCGTCGGCATCCTCGGCCAGGGCCTTGCGGACCTGCTCCTTGTGGGCCTCCCAGCGAGCCTGGGCGTCGGCGTACTGCTGCTCCCAGGCGGCGCGCTGGGTCTCGTAGCCCTCGAGCCATTCGTTGGTCTCGGGGTCGAAGCCCTCGGGGTACTTGTAGTTGCCCTGCTCGTCGTACTCGGCGGCCATGCCGTACATGGCCGGGTCGAACTCAGAACCGTCCGGGTCCACGCCCTCGTTGGCCTGCTTGAGGGACAGCGAGATGCGGCGGCGGTCCAGGTCGATGTCGATGACCTTGACGAAGAGCTCGTCACCCACGGAGACGACCTGCTCGGCCAGGTCAACGTGGCGAACGGCCAGCTCGGAGATGTGGACGAGGCCCTCGATGCCGTCCTCGACGCGCACGAACGCACCGAACGGAACCAGCTTGGTGACCTTGCCGGGAACAACCTGACCCAGCGCGTGAGTGCGCGCGAAGGTCTGCCACGGATCTTCCTGAGTCGCCTTGAGGGACAGCGAAACACGCTCGCGGTCCAGGTCCACCTCGAGAACCTCGACGGTGACTTCCTGGCCGACCTCGACGACCTCGGACGGGTGGTCGATGTGCTTCCAGGACAGCTCGGAAACGTGAACCAGTCCGTCCACGCCGCCCAGGTCCACGAAGGCACCGAAGTTGACGATGGAGGAGACAACGCCCGTGCGGACCTGTCCCTTCTCCAGCTTGTTGAGGAAGGAGGAGCGAACCTCGGACTGGGTCTGCTCGAGCCACGCACGGCGGGACAGCACCACGTTGTTGCGGTTCTTGTCCAGCTCGATGATTTTGGCCTCGATCTCCTGGCCGATGTACGGAGCCAGGTCGCGCACACGGCGCATTTCGACGAGGGATGCGGGCAGGAAGCCGCGGAGACCGATGTCCAGGATGAGACCGCCCTTGACGACCTCGATGACGGTACCGGTGACGACGCCGTCTTCTTCCTTGACCTTCTCGATGTCGCCCCAGGCGCGCTCGTACTGGGCGCGCTTCTTGGACAGGATCAGGCGGCCTTCCTTGTCCTCCTTGGTCAGGACGAGAGCCTCAACCTCATCACCAACGGCAACAACTTCACCGGGATCGACGTCGTGCTTGATGGAAAGTTCGCGGGACGGGATGACGCCTTCGGTCTTGTACCCGATATCCAGCAGAACTTCGTCGCGGTCAACCTTGACAACTTCGCCAGAAACAAGGTCGCCGTCGTTGAAGTATTTGATGGTCTCGTCAACGGCCTTGAGGAACTCGTCTTCGGTTCCGATGTCGTTGATCGCGACCTGCGGGGTGTTGGTGGTCATGTAGTAGGGGCTCCGATGTGGATAGTTTGCTTACTCGGTCAGCTCCATCGCATCCTGTGACGGTTGCTTCGCGAAGCCGAACATTTATTGGACTGTGCGCACATGATGCGCCCACTCAGTCTATGGGCTGATGCAAGTCCGGTCAACGCACAGATGCCCGTCATGCGCGGTTTCATCCCCTGCAAAAGGGTAATTCGTCACACCTCACGTCCTTCGCGCAATGTGCTGGACGAAGGACTCGCGGTCAGAACTCGAAATCGCAGTACGGTTCCCGGTCCACCGCAAAAATTTCGGCGGCCCTCTCGGCCCCGTCGCCGACCACGACGCCGAGCCTCGCCTCGATCTCGCACCCACGGAACACGGCGGTGGCCAATCGGTCGACCGGGAAGCGCACACGCGGCGCATGGGGTGCGAGGGCGACGTCGTCCCTGGCCCGATCCCCACGGTCCTGCGTTCCGGACACGTCGGCGGACGGCGTGACGGTCGCCTTGCCCTGTTCGATGTGCATCGCGTAGGCCCCAGTCACCAGACCCATTGGATCGTCGACCAGGAGGACGATCTCTCCGTCGCGCGGGTACCGCCGTGATTCGAGCACGGACGCGACATCGAGGATCCGGGTCCAGACCAGGTCGGATTCCCGGGCGGCCGTCACCGCACGGGGGTTCTCGAGAATCGAGGACAGTGCCATGCCCGGGGCATCCTTGAAGTCCACCGTCTCCAGCAGGTCCACACTGAACAGGTGGTTCCACAATCCGACCCACGCGGCCGCCGTGACGGCTTGGAAGTCGATGATCTTGGCTTTCAGAGGGTCCGAGTCGAGTCCTGAATGGTCATAGGTCACGTATCCTTCCGGACCCGACGACCCGATGTAGACCAGCGCCTCGCGGCCGCGGACCGGCTCGAGGGATGTCTCCTCCAGATTCACCTGTCCCAGCACGTTCTTCACGTACCCTCTGAGGCGGTCGATCTTGCCCGCACGGCCGGCGTCGGACTGCTCGCAGATGCGCTCAGCCACATCCAGCAACCTCTGCGGGTCGCCCTCAACGACCCGGCCGCAGGCCGCGCCCGTCGATTCCATGACGCCGGGCAGGATGCGCGGGCGACGCCGGAGATCGAGTTCATAGGTACCCACTCGCGTCGCGACGCCGAATCCGAACCGACCGTAGATTCCGCCCTCGGAGACGGTGAGTCCCGCGAGCCCGTAGCCATCACGCTGCGCTCCGGCCAGTTCGGTGGTCATCATGGTGCGCAACAGCCCACGACGCCGGTGTGAGGACGCCACGCCGACGCCCGAGATCGCCCAGAGGTCCAACGCTTTCTCGCCGACCTCCATGCTGCGGGGGAATCCCACGATCGTGGCCACCGGTTGCGGTGATTCGCTGGCCCATGCGGGAACGCCCTCGGTCTCCGCGTACCCGCGGTGCACGAACCCGGCCTCCTGGTATTCCCGGGCCAGGAAGTCCTGCACCTCAGGCGTTCCGGGGTCTTCGTGGAATCCGCGTTCGACGCGAGCGTGGAAACGTCGGTACTCGTCGGTGGCTTTCCCATTGCCATCGACGATGGTCCTCAGTTCAAACGGTTCCAGGGACATGTGGTTCCTTCTGATTCCTGTCTCGTAGCGGTCAGTGGGCGGCGTCGTTCCAGGAGCGGCCGTGACCGACCTGGACTTCGAGCGGGACCCGAAGTGTGACGGCGGTGGACATCTCTTCGCGCAGGATGGCTTCGGCGGCGTCGTACTCCCCCTCGGCGACTTCCAGGATCAGTTCGTCGTGGATCTGGAGGACCATGCGGGTTTCGAGCTTCTCCTCCTGCAACCGACGATGCACGCCGAGCATCGCAATCTTGATGATGTCGGCGGCCGAACCCTGGATGGGCGCGTTCAGAGCGGCCCGTTCGGCGTTGTCGCGGACCTGTCGGTTCGAGGAGTCAAGGTCCGGGAGGTAACGACGCCGACCGAACATCGTCTCGGTGTAACCGACCTTCTTCGCCTCGTCCACAACTTCCCGCAGATACGTGCGCACGGCACCGAAGCGTTTGAAGTAGTTGCTCATCAGGCCACGGGCTTCATCGACCGAGATATTCAGCTGCTTGGACAGGCCGTAGCTGGACAGTCCGTAGGCGAGCCCGTAACTCATGGCCTTGACCTTGGCACGCATTTCGGAGGTCACGTCCTCCGGTTCCACGCCGAAGACCTGCGAGCCCACGAAGCGGTGGAGGTCCTCCCCCGATTCGTAGGCCTCGATCAGGCCCTCGTCCTGAGAGAGGTGTGCCATGATCCGCATCTCGATCTGCGAGTAGTCCGCGGTCAGGAGCGTCTGGTAGCCCGGTCCGCAGACGAAGGAATTGCGGATCCGTTTGCCCTCGGACGTCCGAACCGGAATGTTCTGAAGGTTCGGGTTGATGGACGAGAGCCGGCCCGTGGCCGCCGTCGTCTGCCCGAAGGTCGTGTGTACCCGGTTGGACGCCGTCGTCGCGTCCTTCAGGCCTGTCACGAATTGCTGAAGCTTGCTGAACTCCCGGTACCGCAGCAGGTAACCCATGAAGTCGTGCCCCTTGGTCCCGGGCTCGAGCTTGGTCATGAGCTCCTGGAGGGACGAGGCGTCCGTGGTGTAGCCCGAGGAAATCTTGCGGGTCTTGGGCAGATCCAACGTCTCGAACAGAACGGTCTGCAGTTGCTTCGGGGAGGACAGCTTCACGGCCTCGCCGACCACCTGGTCCGCGTTACGCTGCGCCGTATCGATTTCGGCCTGGAAAGCGCCCTGAAGAGTGTCGAGTTCCTGGACGTCCATCGCGATGCCGTTGGTCTCCATCGCCAGGAGCACGTGCGTGAGGGGAACTTCGATGTCCTTGAGAATCTTGGTGGCCCATTCGTGCTCGCCCAGCCGGGCCGAGACGGCCTCGGCGACGTCGTGCATGAGCCATGCCGAAGCCGCAAACCTGTCCAGGTCGGCCGCGGTGTTCTTCTCCCGCACCTCATCCGATTCCTTCTTGAGGGCTGCGGCGGTCGGCTTCTTTGGCTTGGCACCGAAGTCGTAGGTAGTGAATTCCGCCGCGAGTTCCTGAGGGCTGTACCCGCGCGCTCCGGGACGCAGGACGAAAGCCTCGAGGGCCAGATCGCGTCCTGTATCGGGGAGCTCGTAGCCGACCTCGCGCAGGGAACGAACGAGCTCCTTCAGGTGGGAGACCAGCAGGTCGTCGCCGCGTTCTTTCAGTGCGTCCGCGAGGGCGCCGGACAGGTCAGAGTCGGCCTGTTCGAGACGTACCGACCCGACGGCCTCACGCGTCGCGAGGAAAACGACGTCGCCCGCCCGGTAGTCCGTCTCCAGCGTGAGGGAGACTGCGGTCCCTTTGTTTCCCAGCAGGTTCTTGAGGTCATCCGGGGTGACGACGTCGCGGCGCTCGGGAATCTCGATGTCGGGCTCAGGCTCGGTTTCGAGGAGGTCCGCCCGAACTCGCTCCCGAATGCGGTTGAACTCGAGTTCGTCGAAGAGCTTGTCCATCGCCTCGAGGTCGGGTTCGTTTCGCTCCATCTGCGCGAAGCTCAGCGGCAACTCGATGTCGCGTTTGAGTTCGTTGAGACGGAAGTTGCGGCGGACGTCGTCGAGATGGGCCCGCAGGTTCTCGCCGACCTTGCCGCCGATCTCGTCCGCGTGGTCGATGACGCCTTGGAGGTCGCCGTACTGGTTGATCCATTTCGCGGCCGTCTTGGGCCCGACCTTGGGAACGCCCGGCAAGTTGTCCGCGGATTCCCCGACCAGAGCGGCCACGTGGCGATACCGGTCGGGACCGACGCCGTACTTTTCCTCGATGTCCGAGGCCGTTCTGGGCGGAATGTCGGAGATGCCCTTGGTCGGGTACAGCACGTGGGTGTTTTCCGAGATCAGCTGGAACGCGTCCCTGTCCCCCGAGACGACCACCGTGTCGGCCCCTGCCTGTTCGGCCAACGTGGACCCGGTGGCGATGATGTCGTCCGCCTCGAATCCCTCGACCGTGATCCACGGGATATTCAGGGTATCGAGGACCTTCTGGATGTATTCGATCTGCCCGGAGAACTCCTCGGGAGTCTCCGCACGGCCACCCTTGTATTCGGTGTACTCCTCCGAGCGGAAGGTGGGCCCGCTCAGGTCGAAGGCCACGGCAATATGCGTCGGCTGCAGCTGGCGGACCATCGTCAGCAGCATGGACGTGAATCCGTGGATCGCGTTGGTGTGCTGACCCTCGGAATTCGTGAAGCGGTCTGCGGGCACCGCAAAGAACGCCCGGAAGGCCATCGAGTGACCGTCGATCAGCAGGAGTCGCTTGCGCTCCCCCGCGTTCTCGGCGGGATCGGCGGGTTCGGGGGTGTGATCGGCCACGGTGGCCTCCTCGTCGGGCGTTGTCTCGGGGGCGGAAGTCACCTACCAATACTAATCACAGGCGGCAGGGGTTGGTACGGAGCCTCTTTCCGACCGGGAAACCCCGACCCGGATGTCGCCTCAAGAAGCTCCCACGGACCGGTTCAGGACACCTGGGAAACGATGGTTTCGGCGACCTCGCGCATCGAGAGGCGACGGTCCATCGACGTCTTCTGGATCCAACGGAATGCTTCCGGTTCCGTCAATCCCATCTTGGTGATGAGCAGGGACTTCGCACGCTCCACGAGCTTGCGGGTCTCGAACTGCTCCTTGAGATCGCTGACCTCTCCTTCGAGGGCTTTGATCTGCTCGTAACGACTGACGGCGACCTCGATCGCGGGAATCAGGTCGTTTTCCGTGAAGGGCTTGACCACGTACGCCATCGCGCCCGCTTCCGTGGCCCTGTCCACGAGTTCTTTCTGGCTGAACGCGGTCAGCAGCACGACGGGGGCGATGCGGTCCTTGGCGATGGCTTCGGCGGCACTGATGCCGTCCATCTTCGGCATCTTGACGTCCATGAGGACGACGTCCGGGTCGTGCTCCCGCGTCAGCTCCACGGCTTCTTCGCCGTTGCCGGCCTCGGCGACGACGTCGAACCCCTGCCCTTTGAGGATCTCGACGATATCGAGACGGATCAGAGCCTCGTCTTCCGCGACGACGACGCGGCGCTTCTCGGCCTGGCCCTCTTCGACGGGTGCTGCTTCTTCGACGTCAAGCTTCTCTTGTTCAGAGGTCGGCTCGGTCACGGTGTACTCCTCTGACGTGGTGTCTTCGCCCGGTCTGGCCTTCCAGCTCGGACGTCATTCAAGGTTGAGAGGCCAGTTTACGTCCAATCCCGCGTCGACGCGCCTCCCATGTGTCCTGGCTCGCGTCGATCCCCTTCGTGGCGGGGATGGTGCGATCTTCGTCCTTCGACCGCACTGGGGCGATTTCCCGCGCGCGTCAGTCACGGGCCAACGCGGCAGGGAGGCGGCAGATTCGCCCAGGTCCTGCCCGCGAAGTGGCAATTTCGTGCATGTTGCACGACGAAATGTGCACAAACGTGCCATCTCGCGGCACGGCCCGGCCATCGTCGGCGACGGGCTGGGGAGATCTTCGGCGACCGTTGCCCGCGACGTCGAGACGATGCCCCCTGCCACGGCGGAGCCCGGGGAACTGGTGGTCCGCATTGGGTGGCGCTTTCCCGAATGAGAGGCGTTTTCCGTCGTTAGGTGCCGGCTAAACCGCCACCTCACGACGGAGACCGCCGCCGAATCGGGTATCCCCCGCAGAACCTCACACGCACACCCTGGCCTGGGGGCCGGGAACCAGCAACCAATCGGGCAACCCCCACGTCACGCGGGAGTTCCCCTGCGTGAAGCTCCGGTCGGTGATGGCGCTGATACGGAAGCTCAGGACATGACGGATGGTCGACGTGCTCGATTCAGCGGCGGAGGCAGCGACTATGGCGGCGACGGCGGCAACCGCGCGGGCGAACGGCCGCTCCGACAAATCCGACTCGTCTCGAAACCACGAGGGCCCCGCCGCGGGGCGCGTTGGACCCCCCCGGGGCCGCCGGGGGTTGGGGGGTTAGGGGTTGGGGGGCCGAAACGCCCGGAAACCCGGTGGCCCGGTTCTGCG
>JAKDJD010000037.1 GCA_030454085.1 Kocuria sp. | reverse complement strand
GGGCGGGGGGGGGGGGGGGGGGGGGGGCCCGGGGGGGGGGGGGGGGGGGGGGGGGCGGCGGGGGCGGGGGGGCGGGGGGGGGGGGGGGGGGGCGGGGGCGGGGAGGGGTCCTGGCTCGGATTCTCCGGGGCTGGGGCGGACGATGAGCTCTTCCCGGAGCCCTTGGACACGTAGACGTCCACGTTGGAGCCGACCGTCACCTTGTTGCCCTCGCTCGGCGAGGTCCGAATGACCTTGTCGGCGGATTGCTCGCTCGAGTTCTCGTCGTGGCGGGTCACGTTGACGCCCAGTTGGGTGATCTCGTCGATCACCGTCTGCGCATCCCTGCCCACCATCTTGTTCGGCAGGCTCACGGATTCGGGGCCCGTCGAGTACACCACGGTCACGTTCGAACCGGCGGCGACCTCACCTTCGGGGGACACCTCGAGCACGGAGTTCTTCTCCTCGCTCGAGCTCTTGCCCTCGGAGTGGACGGACAAGCCCATGCTGGCGAGCTGGGAGACGACGTCGTCCAGCTTCTTTCCCTTGTAGTCGGACGACTTGATGGTGATCATCTCCGCCGAACTCGAACTGGAGGTCGGGTGCGAGGACGACGAGGGCGCGCTCGTGGCGGCCGGGCCCGCGGTGCTCGGGGAGGCCGATGCGTCCGTGCCGGAGCCGGATTGGATGACCCACCAGATCCCCAGACCCGCGGCCAGGAGCAGGACCAGGAGCGGGACGAGCCACTTCCACACGGCCGTGCCCTGACGGGACTTCTGCTCGCCCTTGTCCGTGTAGTCCCCCTGGTACTGGAGGGACCGGGGCTCGCCCACGGTGGGCAATTGTGACGTCGTCGGCTGCGGCTGGTAACCCGCCGCCGATGCCCCGGAACCGAACTGTCGGGTCGCGTCGGTGCCGCCCATCGACTCCGTAGGGGCGGTCACCGGCTGCGTCTGTCCGGTATCGGTGCTGATCGGAAGGTAGGTCGACAGGCCGGGGACGGCCTTGACCGCTGCCTTGAGGTCGTTGCGCCGGATGGCGTCCACCGCGCTGGCCAGCGTGGTCGCGTTCGCCGGTCGTTGCGCCGGGTCCTTGGACAGCAGGCACATGATCATCGCCTGCGCCGGTACGGGAACCGACTTGGGCAGTGACGGCGGCGGATCGTTGACCTGGGCCAACGCGATCGCGATCTGGGACTCGCCCGTGAAGGGGCGCTTGCCCGCGAGGCACTCGTACCCGATGATGCCCAGCGAGTACAGATCCGACGAAGCCGTGGCGGTCTGGCCGGTTGCCTGCTCCGGGGCAAGATACTGGGCGGTGCCCATGACCTGCCCGGTCGCCGTCAGCGGAACCTGGTCGGCGAGGCGGGCGATGCCGAAATCGGTCACCTTCACTCGGTTGTCCGGCGTGATCATGATGTTGCCGGGCTTGACGTCGCGGTGCACGAGACCCTGGGCGTGCGCGGCCGCCAGGGCACGCGCCGTCTGGGCGATGATGTTGAGCGTGCGGTCCGCCGGGAGAGTCTTCTCCCGTTCGATGATGTTGGACAGGGGTTCGCCGGGGACCAGCTCCATGACCAGGTAGGCCGAGCCTTCTTCCTCGCCGTAGTCGAAGACGTTGGCGACACCCGGGTGATTCAGCAACGCCGTGTGCCGTGCCTCCGCGCGGAAACGCTCGAGGAAGCCCGGGTCGCCGGTGTATTCCTCTTTCAGGATCTTGACGGCGACGATGCGGCCCAGGACCTTGTCCTTGGCCTTCCAGACCTCGCCCATGCCTCCGACGGCGATGCGTTCGGTCAGGCCGTAGCGACCACCGAGGGTCGTCGATGATGAGGGCCTCACTGATTCAACACCGCCTCGAAAAGTTGCTTGGCACCGGGGCTCGTGAGCTGGGCTCCTGTGACCGCGTCTACATCTTCATAGACAATAGCAACAGCTAGTTCCGGGTCGTCCGCCGGCGCGAAGCCGGTGAACCATGCTTGGTTGTTCCCGTCCGTACCGGTCTCGGCGGTACCGGTCTTTCCTGCGACCTTGGTCCCGTCGACCTGTGCCCCGGACGCGATGCCGTTGTCGACGTCGTTGACCATCCAGTCTCGCACCTGGTGCGCGACGTCGGGCGAGGTCGACTCGCGCAGCTTCTCCGCGGAGAAATCGTAGAGCGTGCTCAAGCTGTTCGACCGAACGGTCTTGACCATGTTCGGTTTCATCTGGACGCCGTCATTGGCGATAGCGGAGGACATCATGGCCACCTGCATCGGGGTGGATTTGACGTCGTACTGACCGATCGAAGACAACGCTAGCTCGCTCTTGGACATGCCACTGGGGAAGTTTGATGGGGTGACCTTCAACGGTACGGACAGATCCTGTCCGTAGCCGAAGTTCTTGGCCGTCTTGGCAATCTTATCCTCACCGAGGTCCATGGCGATCTGAGCGAACGGAGTGTTGCAGGACTGCTCCAGAGCCCACTCGATGTCCGCCTTGGAACGGGACGCGCATTGGCCGTTGACGTAGTTCGGCAAGGTCGTGTCCGTGCCCGGCAGAGGCAGGTTCTGAGGGTTGTCCAGCTCGGAATCCTTGTTGTACTTCCCGGATTCCAGGGCCGCGACGGCATCCATGATCTTGAACGTCGAACCCGGCGAGTAGAGATCCCCCGAGACCGCGCGGTTGTACAACGGCTTGTCCTGGTCCTGGTTCAGCTCCGAATAGGACTGGATGACCGATTTCGAGTCGTGGGAGGACAGCTGGTTCGGATCGTAGCTGGGCGCCGAAACCATCGCCTTGATCTCACCCGTCTTGGGGTTCATCGCGACGATCGACCCCTTGTGCCCCGACATCAACTCGGTGGCCTTCTTCTGCAGCTTCGGGTCGATCGTCAGCTCCACCGAGGCTCCGTGGGTCTCCTTGTTGGAGAAGATCTGCGCGATGCGGTCGTAGAACTGTGAGTCCGACTTGCCGGACAGTTCCTCGCCGAGCGCTGACTCGAGCCCGGTGGAGCCGTACACCATCGAGAAGTAGCCGGTCAGGGCGGCGTATTCGTCCGTCTGCGAGTACTCGCGCTTGTACCCGAAGCTGTCGTCCGAGGGGACGGACTGGGCGATCTCGGACCCGTTCACGAGGATGGAGCCGCGGGCGGAGCCGTACTGGTCGTACAGTTGCCGGGAGTTCCAGGGATTGTCCTCAAGGGCTCCGGCATGGATGAACTGAACGTATGTCAGGGAACCGACGAGGAGGATGAACACGCCCGCGACCGCGAGCCATGTTCTTCGGATGGCCTGATTCACGAGTGACCTCCTGCTGTATGTGGGGAAGAAGCAGTTTCCTCATGAGAAGACGAACCAAGTTTGGAGATGGCGGCGGTGGCCCCCAACTGGCCGGTGTCCGCAATGTCCTCGGCGTGGCCGGCGTCCTCGTTGACCACGCGCGGCGAGCGGGCCGAATGGGAGATTGCGAGCAGCAGCCCGACGATGAACCAGTTCGCCAGGAGGGATGAACCACCGGCGGACATGAACGGCGTCGTCAGTCCGGTCAGGGGGATCAAACGGGTCACGCCACCGATCACCACGAACAGTTGCAGAACCATGGCGGAGGAGAGGCCCGCTGCCAAGAGCTTGCCGAATGCGTCCGGGGTCCCCAAGGCGGCGCGGAAGCCGCGAGAGACCAGCATCAGGAACAGCATCAGGATCGCGCCGAGGCCAAGGAGACCCAGCTCCTCGCCGATTGCGGTGACGATCATGTCGGAGTTCGCGAAGGAGACGAGATCCGGCCGCCCGTTGCCGAGCCCGCGACCGAACAACCCGCCCGAGGCGAGGCCGAACAGGCCCTGGATGATCTGGCCGGAACCGCCGGCCTGCTGGTTGTAGACCGCGGGGTCGAAGGCGTGGAGCCAGGAGTCGATGCGGACGGTGACGTGGCTGATGGTCTTGTACGCGAAGAAAGCGCCGATGGCCACGAGGACCAGCCCGACGCCGACCCAAGTGAACCGGTTGGTTGCCAAGTACAACATCGCCAGGAAAAGCCCGAAGAAGAGAATGGCCGAGCCCAGATCGTGCTGGACCACCAGCACGCCGATGCTCACGAGCCAGGCCACGAACATCGGGGCGAAGTCCTTGAAACGCGGCAGGCGCACCCTTCCGATCTTCTTTCCGGCCAAGAGGATGAGGTCACGGTTCGTCGAAAGATACCCGGCGAAGAATATGGCCAGCGTGATCTTGGCGATCTCTCCCGGCTGGAACGTGCGCCCGCCGATCGAGATCCAGATCCGGGCACCGTTGATCTCCGTCCCGAGACCTGGGACGAGCGGCAGCAGCAGGAGGAAGATCGAGGCGGCAAGGCTGATGTAGGTCACCCGGACCAGGGCCCGGTGATCGGTGAGGAACCAGAGCGCGGCGGCGCACGCGATCATCGCGACGGCGCTCCAGGCCGTCTGGGAGCCAACCGAGGAGTTCGGCGTCGTGAGATCGATCCGATAGATCATCGTCAGACCGATTCCATTGAGAACCACGACGATGGGCAGGATGAAAGGATCCGCGTATCGCGCCTTGAGGTGGAGGATCACGTGGATGATCAGGGAGCCCACGATCAGCACTGCCGCGGCCGAGACGATGCGATGGTCCCATGAGGCCGTATTGCCCAGGTCTACGAGGCACATCGCGCCGATGGCGACGATCCACGAGATGACCAGCAACAGCAGCTCAAAGAGCCGCCGTGGCTTGGGGACATGATGCTCGGCGTCGGGAGCGGTGGACTGCTCCTGCGAAGACTGCGCACGTGTTGTCACTGGTTGTCACCTCCCTGGTCGTTGCGATCGGGCTTCTGACTATCATTCCCCGAATCCGAGGATTTATCACTGGACGGCGGCGCGCTCGAGACCGTTCCTTGCGGCGCCGGACTGGGGTTGTCTTCCTGGGCGCCTAGGTCGAGATCCGAGATGACCCGTTCGGCTTCGGCCTTCGACGAGGTGTGGATCCCCTCCTGGACGCGAGACTTGGAATAGTTCGGCAACTGGGAGACCTTCACATCGGTCTCCTTTTCCAGGCTGTTCAGATGCAACGGCCCGAGGGACTGGTCCACGCCGCGGTAGATGGCGACCTTGCCTTCGTTCACGCCGACGTAGTACTGGTTGTTCACCCATGTCAGACCGGCCCAAACGGCCCCGACGACCAGCACCGCGATGAACGCCCAAATGAAGGCCGCCAAGCCCCAGCGTCGTTTGCGGCGCCGTGGGCTGTCCAGTTCCTCCAGGAGTTCGTCCGGGAGCTCCTCGCCTTCGTCTGTGTCCATCGAGGGTGTGCGGGCCAGAGTCGCCCTGCGTTGCACGGTCGCATCCGTGACGGTGGGGATCTGGCCCGTGTGGGTTGCGGACGATGCCGCCCCCACCAGGAGGTGCGGCCGCTCTTCGAGCTCGCGACGCAGCACGGAGGCCGAGCTCTCTTCCTGCTGGCTGGCCTCCTCCAGGTCGATGCCCGAGCGCTGGACCATGGCGTTCAGCACGGAGTCGGAGAACGAATCTCCCCGCCACCTGCCGTGCCGGAGGGTGTGCCGGAAGCTCTGTCCCCTTTGGCGCGGAAGACGACGCCGCCACGGCGCCCTCCTGTCCTCGGGGTCGCCCCCAGGGTCCTGCTCACCCGAGTGCGACCCGTGGGAGGGGTTTCCGACGCCGGCGACGTCGTCCGGGCCCACATCGGAGGCGCCGGTTTCCGGGGAGGTTTCTTCCCAGGGCGCCAGTCCCGAGTCGTCATCGATCTCCCGGAACTCGGGCCAGCCTTGATCCGCCTCCGGGTCGGAGACGCCGGAACGAGACGCCGGTGCCTGGGGTTCTTCCGAGACGCCCTCTTGGTGCTCGTCCGCGCGGCTGTCCCGGCCGACGGCGTCGAGACGGCTCGTCACCGCGTTGGCGAGGTTGGCGGAGTCGTTGATCTCGACGACGGCCACGGTGACGTTGTCCGGTGCGCCACCGTCGAGGGTCAATTCCACGAGGGATTCGCAGATCTCCTGGAGGTCATTGGTGGATCCGAGAACGGATTCGATCACTTCGTCGGAGACGACGCCGGACAGGCCGTCCGAGCACAGCAACCATCGGTCTCCGACCTGCGCGTCCACGCGTTTCAGCTCGAGCTCCGGGGAGGCGTCCGTGTCGCCGAGGACGCGCATGATCACATTTTTGTGCGGGTGATTCTCCGCCTCCTCCGGTTTCAGCCTTCCTTCCTCGACCAGACGCTGAACGAAGGTGTGGTCCGTGGTCATCTGCTCGAACTTCTTGCCTCGGAGCCGGTAGGCGCGGGAATCTCCGATGTGGGCGAGCTCGAGTTCGTCGCCGTCCACCAGGAGGGCCGTGCAGGTGGTGCCCATGCCCGCCAGAAGGGGGTTCATCTCGACCAACTGGTTGAGGATGATGTTGGCCGTCTGGATCTCGTCGGCGAGGATGGTCCCCGCCGAGCCCTCGTACTCCGAATGGTCCAGGGGCGTCAGGTCCAGGACCGTCGACGCCGAGGCGACATTGCCCCCGACATGGCCTCCCATGCCGTCGGCGACCACGGCCAGGTAGCGCCCCGCGTAGGCGGAGTCGTCGTTCTTGCTGCGCACTCGGCCCGTGTCCGAGCGGGCGGCATACCGGAAGGCAATATTCATGGGCCTTACGCCCTCAACTCGATGACGGTGCGTCCCACGGTGAAGGGAACGCCCGGCTCGACGAGCGTGGCGCGGGTCAGTCTCTGATCATTGACGAAAGTGCCGTTGGTGGATCCGAGGTCCTCCAGGAACCAGCGCGAACCCTGCGGAAAGAGGCGCGCGTGGTGGCCGGAGCAGTAGTCATCATCCAGGGGCAGGGTGCAGTCCTGGGCGCGTCCCAGAAGCACGGGGGAATCGCCCAGGCGCGCAATGCTCCCGGTTCCCGGCCCACCGATGATCGCGAGCTGGCTGGGCCGTTTGGGGGCCTGCTGTTTTTCGGTGCCTGCTGTGCCGGTTGCACCGGCTTCACCCTTCTTCTTGTTCTTCTTCCTGCCAGGCAGGGACGTGAACCGCAGGGTCTGTCCGAGACCGAGGTCCCGACGCTGTCCGGCGAGGATCACGAAGACGAAAACCCACAACAGGGCGAGGAATCCGAAACGGAGCAGCGTGACGGTCAGCTCTGAGGCCATTAGCGACTACTCCTCGGGGCCAGCAGACGGAAAGTGATCTTGGTCCGACCCATTGTAATGACTGTCCCGTCCACGAGCTCGCGGCGACCCCTGAGTCGGGTCCCGTCCACGGAGGATCCATTGGTCGAACCCAGGTCCACGGCGAGGAAAACGCCGTCCTGGTTGAGGATTTCCAAATGACGCCGTGAGACGCCCGTGTCCTCGACGGTGATATCCGCTTCCGACGACCGACCGAGAACGATCGAGCTGGCCTGGATCGAGAACCGCTGCCCATTGATGTCCAGAACCGGCTTGTAGCTCGGAGAAGCACCAGGGGATTGTTCCTGCCGCTGCGGGGAAGGAATGGCCTGGGTGGCGTTCTGGTCCTCGCCGTGGTGCCGGTTCGCATTTCCGGCGCCGCGTCCGGGCACGCGAGGAGCTATCCGGGAAGAGCCGCTGGGAAGTCTCCCACTGGATGCGGCCGCGGTGGCCGCGGGAGCGGCGGAGGCGGCGGCGTCGGCCGGATCTGATTCGTACTCAGGTGCGTACCCGGGGGCGTAAGCCGGTTCGGGCTCGGACGGTGTGGTGGTCGCTTGTTGCGCGACCGGCGATGCCCCGCCCCGTCCGCCCTGCTGCGCCGCACCGTAGCGCTCGCTGGCCGCGGCGGCCGACGTCGACGGTGCCGTGCGGGTCGATTGTCTCCTCGATGCCGACCTGCCGGCCCGTTCCTGGGTGGAGAGCACCAGGAATTCGCCCTTCTGAAGCTCTTCCGTGTGTGCTCGGGTGAACGTCACTCGTACGGCGCCCCTGAGGGTGTACCCCTGCGACCTGGCGTGTCGGATGGCGACGTCGCACAGTTCCTCGGCGAGGTCCTGACCCCAGGACTGGGCGCGCGAGAAATCGGCGTCGGAAAATTCGATGGTCAAGACATTGGGCGCGATGGTGCGCCCTTCGGCGATCGCATAGGACTTCTTGTCCATCTCCGAACGCAGTCGACTCGCGACGTCCACCGGCTCGATGCGGTTCTTCGACCCGGCCGAGAAAACCCCTCGCACAGCCTTTTCGAGACTCCGCTCAACGTTTTCAATGAGTCCCATGGGTTGCCTCCTGGTTCTGCGACGTCGGTTCCGAGCCGCCCCTGTTTTAGGGTACGGGCTACCGCAACCGCGTACGGCTTCGGACACAAGGATAGTAGAGACTCATCCTGAATAGACCGTCAACGGCGCATCGAGGCCGCTTCCGCGTGGACGAACAGTCCTCGCGGACCTGGATCTGCAGCGTGTGGACGAGCCGTTCGATGCGCGGAAGAGCGGGCGAGGAGCGGATGCGGGCCGGATCAAATGTGGGGAATGGCCGGGGCGGGTCGCGGACTTTTCTGTGGGTCGTTCGGCGCGGCGAGGTGGCGGTTTCGTGCGCCTTGCGGCGCGAGGTGGCAGTCTTGTGCATCCTGTGGTGCGAGACGGCAACTTTGTGCACTTTTGCCGCCGATTTGTGCGCAGGATCGCCACCTCGGCGCGTTTGCCGCACCAGATTGCCTCCTCGCGGCGGACGTCGGAACGCAGAAGTCGGACGGTGGGAATCGGAATCGGAAACAAGAACGGCAAGAAGGCCAAAATGTGCGCAGCGGCACCACCTCGCGGGGCGCTGCCGCGGGAGCGTGCCCTGGTGGGGTGGGGGTTGCCCGAAGGAGAGGTGCTTGCCGCCGTTAGGTGGAGGTTAAACCGCCACCTAACGGCGGTGGACGACGCCGAATCGGGTAACCGCCACCCAACGCGGCCAGCCCCAACCCGGCCAGCCCCGACCCGGCCAGCCCCGACCCGGCCCGATGAATGACCTGCCCGGAGCCTCGGGATCTGCGAGGTCACGATGTGAGTGAGGTGTCGGAAGACACCTGCCCCGCGATTGGACAGGCCGCTTAAGGTCTGGGTACGATAATCAGCGTTGCTTTTCGCGCGTCGCCTGCTGGGTGGCGAGCGAGTCACTTGCGCGAGTGGCGGAATAGGCAGACGCGCACGGTTCAGGTCCGTGTGCCCGAGAGGGCGTGGGGGTTCAACTCCCCCCTCGCGCACCCATGGCTCCAAGAGCGAATTTGGAGCAAAAATCCCCGATCAACACGTTGATCGGGGATTTTCTTTTAACCTCCTCGTCTCGGTGGAGCTGAAGAAGACCCTCCAAGGACGAGGCCAGAATTGTGCCCTGCCGCACTGTTCACCCGCGGGATAGGGGATCGCCGACGACGTCAGCCCCGTACCAAGAGCTGGTCGACCGACGCCGGCCAACGACACGGATTCGGATCATCGGTCGGCTGGCCTGCCGTCAGGACTCCAGGCAACCGTGGCGCCTTCATCCGGTATCGGTACATGAATAGGGCGGATCAGTAGGCCTTGTCGCGCTGGGGGACCACCAGGTGGATCACCGCGAACCGGCCGTCGTCGACGGCGTGCAGCGCGTCGTCGAGGGCCTGGGGCAGGGATTCGTTGTCCTCGACGCGGATTCCGAAACCGCCGTAGGCCTGGGCCAGAAGGGCGAAGTCCGGGTTCTGCAGCTGGGTTCCGCTGATCCGTTCGGGATACTGGCGCTCCTGGTGGGTGCGGATGGTTCCGTACTCGCCGTTGTCGGCTACGATGACCAGCGGTTTCGCGCCATACTGGGTCGCCGTCGCCAGCTCCTGGCCGTTCATCAGGAACTCGCCGTCGCCCGCGATCGAAACAACGAGTCGTTCCGGGTGACGCAGCGAAGCCGCCACCGCGGACGGTACCGAGTAGCCCATCGAACCGTTGCGCGCAGAAATCATCCGCGCATAGCCGTGGGTCGGGAAGTAGCGGTGGGCCCAGTTGGTGTGCTCACCGGCCCCGAAGGTGACCATGCAGTCTTCGGGCAAGCGGGGGACCAGGTTGCTCATCAGCGAGTCCATGGTGACCTGGCCTGAAGTTTTCGTTTCGGGGAGGGTCGAAAACTCGACCTGAAGGCCCCGGAGCTTGTCCCGCCAGCTCTTCCACGAGTCATTGACGGGAAGATCCATGCGCAGAAGATCCCGCACGAAAACGTCCGGTTTCGCCACGATCTGGTGCGTGACCGGGCCTGAGCGTCCCCGGAGTCCCGGGTCGATGGTCACCAGGAAGTTCCTTTTGTTCCAGTCCTGTCGAGAGGTGAAGCCTCCGGTGATGACGTCGCCCGGAACCGTACCCACGAATACGATCAGGTCCGCCTCGTCCAGAACCCGCTGAGAATGCGCAGGACGCCCGTACCCGAGGGGACCGATGTAACTGGGGGACGTGAAGGGGACGGTGCCCTCGCAGCGCCACTCGGCGCCCGCCGGCAGATCGTGGGCCTCCAGCCATGCGGTGAAATCGGCCGCGGCCTTCTGGGTCCAGTCGTTGCCCCCGAACACGAACAAGGGTTTCTCCGAGTCGAGGAGAGCGTTGTGGAGTTCTTTCCAGTCGCTGACCGTCATGCCGCCCATGGCGATCGGGATCTGCGGATGCGGGACGGGATTAATCTGTTGCTGAATGATGTCCTCGGGCAGGCCGACGACGACGGGCCCGGGCCGCCCCGAACGTGCCGCAAAGATCGCCTCAGCGACGAGTTCATTGGCCCGTTCCGGGTGGTCGAGCACCATCACGCGTTTGGCGCCCGTATCGAACCAGGCCTTGGGATCGAATTCCTGGAACGCTTCTTTTTCCCTGTGCTCGAACGGAATCAGCCCGACGAAGAGCACCATCGCCGTGGAATCCTGCCACGCCGTGTGCAACCCGACGTGCGCGTTCGCGGCACCCGGCCCGCGGGTGACCATAGCGACGCCGGGGAGGTCGGTCAGTTTTCCTTCGGCTTCGGCCATGTAGGCGGCCCCGCCCTCATGTCGACAGACGACGGTGTCGATCGACGAGTCGTGGAGGCCATCGAGGACGTCGAGGAAGCTTTCCCCCGGAACGGTGTAAATCCTGTCGATGCCGTGGTTTTCGAGGGAGCGGACGATCGCGTGTCCCGCTGAGGTCATGGAGTGGGTCTCTTTCCGGCGGTAGGAGCGGACGCCGTCGGGCGGTTCGCGCACCGAGCACGGACGGGAACCGAACGGCGTCAGTGGCCTCGACCGCGCGCGTCCTTGCGCGTGGCCCCGGTCACCGGACATCACAGTATCGTTCGCGGTGATCTGGTCCTTAATATTCGTTCGTATGACGGAATCGCCGTGCTGCCGGGGGCGATGAGTCTTGGTGCGGACGTGGGGTCGGTCCGCCTCGCGCCGACCCACGCACGGGGTTGCCACCTCGGCAGCCCGCACCGCCCGGACGACCACGCCCGAACTGACTCAACCTCACCAACCCGCGGCCGTCACGAAATTGCCAGAAAATTCACAGGCTACTAACTTGAATAGCGCGCCTATTCGTGTGCGGCCGTATGCCGGGCCGCCACCCGGAGTCGAGAAACCGGCTCACATCGCCTCGCGGACGGAGCCAGAGAGCGAGTGCGCGATCGAGATCCCGTGGGAATTAGGGCACGTGTGTGCCCGACGCCCACGACTCGTGGACCGGGCCCCAAGTAGTCAGGAGAGAAGTGTCGGATTCGCAGGAGTTCAGTTCGCCGGAGAACGCGACGTCCCGAGGGGTGGAGCGCGAACGCTTCGGTGGTTCGCAGCGTTCCTTCGCTGACGTGGTCGAGCGCAAGGAGAACCGACCTCCTAGTTCGAGCGAGGACATGCGGCGCGGCCCCTCCGAGCTGCGCAAGGCCGCGGAGCCGAAGGTCAACTGGAAAGTCCTGCTCATCTCATCGGCCGTGGTCCTGGCCTTTTCGCTGTGGGCCATCGTCGTTCCGAAATCCGCCGAATCGACCATGAGCCAGGTGGTGGCCTGGATCGCCGAGAACCTGGGGTGGTTCTACGTCCTCACGGTCACCTGCGTGATCCTTTTCGTCCTCTGGGTGGCTTTCTCCAAGCAGGGCAGCGTCCGTCTTGGACCGGACCACTCCAGACCCCAATACAAACTGTTCACCTGGGTATCGATGCTCTTCGCCGCGGGCGTGGGGATCGACATGCTGTTCTACTCCGTGACCGGCCCGGTGACCCAGTACATCCAGCCGATCAACGCGTCTCCCGAGAGCTCCGAGGCAGCCCATGAGGCCGTCGTCTGGACGATGTTCCACTACGGCGTCGCCGGGTGGTCAACCTATTCGCTGCTCGGTATGGCCATGGGCTACTTCGCCTACCGCTGGGGTATGCCCCTGTCGATTCGTGCGGTGCTCTACCCGTTGCTGGGCAAGCGCGTCCGCGGGGCCACCGGCGACGTCATCGACATCTTTGCCCTTGTGGGCACGGTGTTCGGCGTGGCGACGTCGATGGGTATCGGCGTCGTTCTCCTCAACGTCGGCTTCGCCTGGCTCTTCGGACTTCCCGAAGGGCTCGCCCTCCAGATCGCGCTGGTCCTGGTTGCTGTCATCATGACGATTGCTGCCTGCACCTCCGGCGTGGACAAGGGGATTCGCCTGATCTCGGAGCTGAACCTGTGGTCCGCGGCGGCGATGATGATCTACATCTTGGTCACGGGCAAGACGGCCTTCCTTCTCAACGCGATGGTCGAAAACATCGGCCGCTTCGTGTGGTCCCTCCCCGAGCGGACCATGCAGACCATGGCCTATGAAGACGGCGGGTCCGGGTGGATGTCCATGTGGACCCTGTTCTTCTGGGCTTTCTGGCTGGCCTGGGGGCCTTTCGTCGGCCTGTTCCTGGCGCGCATCTCCCGTGGCCGCACGCTCCGAGAATTCGTCATCGCCGCGATCACCGCTCCGGTGATGTGCGACTTCTTCATCGTCACCATCTTCGGCAACAGCGCTCTCTCCCGGGTCATGAGCGGTGACAAGGACTTCGCGCAGCTCGCGATGGATTCGCCCGAAGCCGGGTGGTACGCGCTCTTGGAGAATTTCCCGGGGGCGGCCTTCCTGATCGGCCTGGCCACGCTGTCCGGCTTGCTGTTCTACCTGACCAGCGCGAACTCGGGGGCGATGGTCATGTCGAACTTCTCCTCGACGATTCCCGACCCCTCCCAGGACGGCGCGAAGTGGCTGCGCATCTTCTGGGCCGTGCTGACCGCATTGCTGACGATCGCGATGCTGGTTGCCGGCGGCGTCACGACCATGGAATACGCGACGTTGATCTTCGCTCTCCCCGTCACGATCGTGGCCTACCTGGTCATGGCCTCGTTCTCCAAGGTTCTGCGTATGGAGCGCGCCGAGCGCGAGGGGCGGCTGCTGATGAGGTCGTCGATAGCGTCCGACGGCGGCGTCAAGCCTGAGAAGACCTGGCGACAGCGACTGGCCAGGATGCGTTCCTACCCTTCGCAGCGAGCGGTCAAGGAATTCGAGAAGCAGACGATCGGACCCGCGCTCGAGGCCGTGGCCGCCGAATTCGTGGAGCAAGGATATGCGGCGACGCTCTCCACCCAGTCCAACGAGGAGACGGATGTGGACGAGTGCACGCTCCTGGTAGAGATTCCGGATCACCGCACCTTCCGGTACGAGGTTGCCGCGGTCGAGGCGCCCGTCCCGATGTTCGGTGGCCGCATGTCCCGCGAGATCGACGTGTACTACCGGCTCGAGGTCTTTACCCAGACCGGCTCGGAAGGGTACGACCTCATGGGGCTCACGCAGCAACAGGTGATCGACGACGTCCTGGACCGTTTCGAAGCCCACCTCGGCTTCCTGAAGTACAGCGCGGCGCACGACGCCGTATCGATGGTGACGCCCGGCGAGCACTAGCGGTAGGGCCGGGGAGGGTGCTGATAATCTCAGTTTGCACAGGGGAACCGAACCACACCCGAGGTGAATTGTGTTTGACAGTCCATCACTTCCTCCCGCTCTTGCTCGGTCCGCGCGTGAAGCGGCGGGCGACCCAGAGGCCGCGGTGCGGCTCGCTCCGGACATCGCCGATGCCCTCGGGCTGCCGGGAGGAGGCAACACCCGGCACCTATGGCGCGGCCTGGCCGAGCTGGGCGCCATCGACTTGACCGTGGCCCGCACCATCGAACCCGATCTGGACGCTCGCGCAATCCTCGATCAAGCCGACCGGGTCGCCGGCGATCCTGACGCAGGCATGCCTGGGCAAACACGAGACGTGGGGCTGGTCCCCGGAGCCGTCGGTGGAGCGCGGACTTGGGGTGTCTACGCCGCCGAGTCCCCGGACCATCGGCTCGAGGCCAACCAGGGGAATGATGGCCGCTGGAGGATCACGGGCCGCAAACCCTGGTGTTCCCTGGCGGGGACCGTCTCGAACGCCCTCGTGACGGCTTGGACATCGACCACGGCCCGCAGGCTCTTCGCGGTGGACCTCGCGTCGTCGCGGGTTCGTGCGGGTGAGGACCGCTGGGTCGCCAGGGGACTCAGCCGCGTCCAGACTTCATCCCTCGAGTTCGACGCAGCTCCCGCCGCGCCGGTCGGCGAAGACGAATGGTATTTCACGCGCTCCGGCTTTGCGTTCGGTGGCATTGGGGTCGCGGCAGTCTGGTGGGGCGCGGCATGCAAGCTGGCGGCACAACTTGAGAGCTCATGCCGTTCGCGCACTCCGGACCAGATAGCCCAGTTTCACCTGGGTCAATGTTCACTTGCCCTGGAAGCCGCTCAGTCGGTGCTGGCCGACGCCGCCCACCGCGCGGACACGCTCGACATGGCTGTTGCCTCTACCGCGGTAGGGGCGGAGGCCGCCTGGGCCACGGCCCTGCGAGTGCGAGGGTCGGTGCACCGCGCTTGCGAGGTGGTCCTGACTGCCGTTGGTCACACGCTGGGCCCTGGGCCCCTGACACATGACGATGAATATGCTCGCCGTGTCGCTGACCTGCAGATATACCTGCAGCAGTACAAGCCGGAACGCGACGTTGCCGCCCTGGGCCAGTCCATTCTGGATGGCCCCTCGACCTTTGGGGGTCTCGCGTGACCCTGCGCCGTACCCCCGCGTTCCGTCACGACGACGCCGGAACGCCGGAGTCCGTGTGGGAATCAGAGCCACTGCTCGAGCGTGCAGACCCGTTGCGGCTCGATTGCTTCGACAACCTCGTGGTCGTGGCCGCCCACCCCGACGACGAAACCCTGACGGCTGGCGGCCTCATCGCCGCGGCTTCTTCCGAAGGGATTCGGGTCGACGTCGTCATCGCAACCGCCGGTGAGGCATCCCACCCGGCCTCTCCTACACACGGTCCGGACGATTTGCGCGTTATCCGGGACCGGGAAGTACGAGAAGCCGTCGGTATCCTGGCCCCGACCGCGCGCGTTCATCGCCTCGATTTGGGCGACGGTCGCCTCCGGGAGAGCGTCCACCAGCTGGTCGCCGCGCTGGTGGACGTGATCGGGCAGGCGGCAGGTCGGACGTTGGTCGTCTCGACGTGCCGTACGGACGGACACACCGATCACGAGGCAGCGGGTCAGGCGGCTGCGGCCGCCGCATGGCGGACCGACGCGACTCACCTCGAGGCGCCCCTGTGGCTCTGGCACTGGGGAACCCCGGAGGATCTGTCCGCCCTGGCCGGTGACCGGGCACTTCTGCGCCTGGACATCGACGACGCCGCCCTGGCGGCCAAACGCTCTGCCATGGTCGCGCATGCCTCGCAGACACGCCCCCTCGGAAACGAACCGGGCAACGAGGTCCTCCTGCCGCCGCAGGTCACCAGACACTTCGAGCGGTCATTCGAGATTTTTGTGAGCCCGGGGCATGACGTGGAAAGCCCGTTCGATGAGCTTCATCGCCTCTCCGAGGATCCCTGGCGGACCCGGAGCAGCTGGTACGAACGGCGCAAACGCGACCTCACTGTGGCTTCTCTGCCGAGCCCCCGGTACGGGACTGTGCTCGAGCTGGGGTGTTCCGTGGGAGCACTGGCCCGCGACCTGCTCGAACGGTGCGAGAAGGTCGTCGCCGTCGACGAGAGCGCGAAGGCACTGGAACGGGCCCGTCGAGTCTCCGATTCGCCCGACATCGACTGGGTACGGGCCTCCGTCCCGGAGGAATGGGAGACGGTGGCCGAAGGGGCACCATTCGACGCTGTGATCCTGTCCGAGGTTGGATATTTCCTGAGCCCTGAGCGCCTGGCCCGACTCGCCGAATGTATCGCTGACTCCGGGGCGCAGACCGTTGTGGCCTGCCACTGGGTGCATCCCGTGGTCGGGTGGCCTCTCACCGCGCGCGAGGTCCATCGAATACTCGACGAGAGAATGGTTTTGCCGCGCACGGTCACACTGACTGACCCGGACTTCGATCTCGCGGTGTGGTCGGCGACCTCCTCATGGGGCGGTGACCCTGATGGGGCGTGATGACCGAGGGCCGCTCGACGCAGTGCGCGCCGTCGGCGTCGTCGTTCCCGCGCACAATGAGGAAGAACATCTTGGACGATGCCTCACCTCCCTTCTGGCGGCTACTGAGCACCTTGTCCTCCCAGTTCGCGTTGTCGTGGTCCTGGACAGGTGCACAGACGCCAGCGCCCACGTCGTTGCGCCCTTGACCGGTCCAGCCGATACGAGCGGGGCCTCGGTCGTGATCACGGTGCTCGAAGGACAATTCTCGAGCGTCGGGGCGGCCCGGGCCGCGGGCACCCGCAGCATCGTGGAGGCCTTTCCGACCCTGTCGCCCGAGGTTGTCTGGACCGCCCACACCGACGCCGACTCCCGGGTCCCCCCGACCTGGCTGCGTCGTCAGATTGACCTGGCGCAAGCGGGTCACGACGTCGTTATCGGGAGTGTTGAGCCAGATGAGCCCGTCGAGGCGCCTAGCTACAAGCTGTGGCTCGAGGGGCATCCTCTGGGTGAGGGCCACTCTGCGGTTCATGGCGCAAACCTGGGTGTGAGGATGTCGAACCTTTTCTCGGTGGGAAACTTTCGGGACCTGCGCCTGGGGGAGGACGTGGACGCCGTTGAGCGCCTGAAGGCATCGGGCGCGCGGTGGACAGCCATCGACACCACCCGGGTGATGACCTCCGCGAGGCGGGAGGGACGCGTGCCCGATGGCTTCTCGGCATACATGCGTGAAATGGATCGGCGGATCGACGTCGCCCGGAACAGCGCCGCCAAGAATGTGTCGGGTACGGAATAAAAGGTCGCTGACAAGGGAAAATACTTGCGCAGAAGGCTCGGGCAGGGTTGAGTGGACAGTGAAGCGTACAGCCGTGACATCACGAGAAGAACGATAATGGCTGACCAGTACACGAGAACGCGTTCCCTCACCCGCCAGCGGGCCGAGGATGCCCCCAGGGTGCATCGACGTCGCCCTGCGGTCGGGAGCGCGTGACTGTTCTGCCGGGCTAAGGAGCTCAGCATCTTGGACAACACACGACCGATACCGGTGACTGCGCTGACGATTCCCGCACGATACGTGCGCCACGAGTCCCAATGGGCCCTCCAGGTGTGCGCGAAATTCCAGTGGGAATGCCATGCGACGAGCGGTGAGGTCCGCGACGCCGCGGGAAACCTCATCGCCAAGGACATCAAGGAACTGACCAGGACCATGATCTCCTTGGGGTGGATCATCCCCAAGGACAGGAGCGATCCCCGCGCCGGGATCCTCTGGAATCGCGTGCCCAGGGACCCGACCACCGCGACCGAGCAGGTGCGGTTCCCTTCCCTCGCCCCTGGCTCATTGACCTCGGGCCACACCGCCGGTTCGGAACGGATCGGAACGTCGCAAGGAAAGGAGTGACACTATGACCACTTCGAATGGTGACAAGGAAGAAAAGGAGCTGTCCGAGGAGGTTCCCGGGCAGGGAGAAACCACCCAGGAAGCCGAGGACCAGCGCATCGACAAGGACGGCAAGAACTCCGAAAAGTGACAGCGCCGAAAAAGGGCCCCGAACATCGATGGATGTTCGGGGCCCCTCTATTGCCTGGGGGACCGGGTGATCAGTCCTCGGTGCCCTCTTCGGGGCGCTGGCCGAGCTCGGCGTCGAGACGGAGGATTCCGGATCCCTCGCCGTCGATGAGCTTGACGCGGCCGATGATCTCCGAAGCCGTGGCTTCTTCCTCGATCTGCTCGTCGACGAACCAGTTCAGCAGCGGGCGGGAATCGAAATCGCCCTCCGCCTCTGCCTCGCGGTAGAGATCGCGGATCGACTGGGAAACCTTTTCCTCGTGGGCCAATGCGGCCTCGAAGATTTCCAGAACGGACAGGCCGGTCTTCACTGCCGGTGCGTTGATCTGGCCGATCTCGGCGTGGTTGCCGCGGTCGGAGAGGTGATCGATGAACTTGTTCGCGTGGACGACTTCCTCATCGGCCTGGTGGCGAAGCCACGCGGCGATGCCGGGAAGGTCCTGCTCGTCCGCCTCGATGGCGAGCTGACGGTAGGTGATGGACGCTTCGAACTCGAGGGTGATCTGGTCCTGGAACTTCTTTTCAAGATCTGTAGACATCTTCATAGGTTCGAGAATATGCCCGTTTGTGCGGCTTGTCAGCCGTGTACAGCCTTTCCTCAGACAGACTTCAGGTGTGCATCGGCTGAATTTAGGTCAGGGTTTCCAAAGTACATTCCTGGGTCATTCGGCAGACAAAAAAGGGCCGTTGGCGAACGCTTGTTCGCCCACGGCCCTTCGGTAGTCCCCCTTACGAGGGGGAATCACGCTCAGATAACGCGGATGCTCGTGGCCTGGAGACCCTTGGGGCCCTGCTCAGCCTGGTATTCGACGTTCTGGCCCTCTTCGAGGCTGCGGAAACCGCCGCCCTCGATAGCGCTGTAGTGAGCAAAGAGATCACTGGAATGGTCATCGGGGGCAATGAAGCCATAGCCCTTTTCGCTGTTGAACCATTTGACGGTGCCTGTAGCCATTATTCTAACTTTCCTTCGTGTCGGTCACCTGGGGTGACCATGTACTCCGCGTCGATTCTGCCGACGCGGTTCTTGAGCTGCTGAACGCAGACGTACTGCTTTAAAGAACTCAAAAATTTTGGGGGTGTTGAAGCGAGATAGTTCTGTCTCCGCTTCGGTTGGTGATGGGATGCTCGCGATATTTTCAGGGGAGCGGTGGTTTCGATGGTGATTGCCGGCGGTGCTGACGGACTTCTTTGTGCGTCTGCGGCTCGACGTGTTCGGTTTCAACCCTACCAGGCGTTGAGCACCGTGTGTGAACGCGTCGTCACGATGACGGAGGATTCCGCCGGGCGCGATGTCTGTGGCTTTTTGTGTCCGACGACGCCGCAATCGCACTCCCGTCTGTTATCGCGGGCGAGGACGCGGCGTCGTCGGCATGTCTCCCGAGACCGCGTCCCGGCTATTTGGCCTCGACTCGGGGCCTGACCCAAACCTCAGTGATCTGCGTGTCCGCTGGCGCGTCGATCACGTGGCGGATCGAACGCGCCACGGTCGAGGGCTCGATGAGCTTGGGAGGCTCGGACTTGGGGTAGTCGTCGTCCCACTGGACCATTTTCGTGTCGGTCGGTCCGGGCGCGACGGTCGCGACCCGGACGCCGTCCTCCGCGACCTGTTTGCGGAATCCATCGGCCGTTGCCTGCAGTGCGTGCTTGGTGGCCGAGTAGATCACGTTGTACTGGTTCGACCCCCGAGAGGCTCCCGAGCCGAGGAACACCACGGTGCCCTGGCTCTCGCGCAGTTGCGGCAGCACGGCCCGCGTGACCTCGGCGGGCGCGGTCACGTTGGTTCGAAATGCGTCCTGCCAGTCGGTGGGGCGGGCGTCTTCGAGCGTGAACCGGGGCGCGACGGCCGCCGCATTGACCAGAGCATCGACACGCGGCAGAAGGTTGAGCACCTCCGCGATGGCGTCGACGTCGTTCAGGTCCATGACCAGCGGCACGATCCCGCCTTCGGGCCCGCCCGATTCAGCGAGCTCTGCGAGTTTTTCCCGATTGCGCCCGATGGCGACGACGAAACGGTCGCGGGAGAGGTCTTGGGCAACTTCGGAGCCGATCCCCCCGGAGGCCCCCGTCACGACGACGACGGGGTGGTTCTCGTGGGATGCGGTGAGGTCTCGGATCCTCTCGAGGGATTCGGACACGGTGTTCGGTGTGACGGTCGAGTCGTTCATACAGGTCACTTTACGGCCAGGGTGTGATCAAGGGGAGGGGTGGCGGGGATCGCTGCCGCACGGGGCGGGACCTGGAGTGCTACAAATCATAAATACCTGCGTGTCGAGCACGTCGCCAGGGTTCGTCCATCCGTTATTATCAGTACCAGCAACGGATACAAGTCCTTGTACAAACCACCCGGCGAGGCGGCCCCCGACTTTCCGTGATCCTTTTCCTGTCCTGGGGAAAGTCACTTCCGCAACGGAGCATCGGGCACCGTCCACCGCCCGGAAGTGGGTCAGGTTTGCGCCAAGGGTATCCGACGCTGTACCGGCCGAACACGTGCGACCGGAACTGCTTCCGCACGGAGGTTGGCGACCGACGTCGTACGGCGCCCCTCCATATGGGGGAATTGCGGAAGCTGACGTCCCGCTCGTGCTCGCACTCGAGCGGGACGTTCCATTTAACCTGGTCACAAGGTAGGCGCGGCGTTCAGCTTCGTGTCCAAGTCGTTATCTGTTTAACAGGAGGCTTTCAGGCCATGTGGGGTTGTGTTCCAGTCGGGGCGATTAGGTTAATAAGTACCTCATAAGGTGCGAGTGATTGATGAGAGGCGGACCGCGAATCCGTCTCGGATCATCGGCCGGGGGTGGAGCGTTTTCCCTATAGCTCCACTCCCGGCCGTTGGTTTTTAACAGGGTGGCTTCGGGGCGGGGTTTCGGGCCCTGGGTTTCGGGACATGGGTGGCGCGGATGGATGCGGCGTCCTCGGCAACGGGACTTCGACGCCGCCGCGGTCCCGCTTCGCGTCCGGGTCGGCGGCGGCCCACGGTTCTTTGCGCGCCGCAGGTTCGGTTTTGTGGCGGTTTCCCGATTGCGAGGGTTTCTCCGTCGTTAGGTGGCGGCCAAAACCCCACCTAACGACGGAGAATGCCACATTTGGAGGCAACCGCCTCCCAACGTGGGGGCAAATTCGGGTCTGGAACCGCGGTTGGGGACGGAAACCGCCACCGAATTGGGCAACCGCCTCCCAACGCGGGGTCGGGTTCTCGGTCAGTCCGCCGATTGACGCCGAAAACCGCCACCTGAGCGGGGAACCACCACCTGACGGAGGTCGGGGCGGAGTCGCGAACCGGCTGTTGACGCCGGGAATCGCCACCGAATCGGGCGACCACCACCGAATCGGGCGAACGCCACCGAATTGGGCAACTGATTCTCGAAGGAGCCTCCGCCGACGCGTGCCGACGTCCAACTTTGCGGCGTCGTCCTCCCAACACCGTTTTCCACAGATTGCCGGAACGGGTGCCAGCGTCGGTCAACGGCGTCGATAGTGGTCGTATGAACGACAAATGCCCTCCGATAACATCCTCGGACGTCATGACAACCAGATTTCTGCTGGCTCAGGGCGAGACGGAGAAGACACTGAGCCACAAGATTCGCTCAGGGGAGTTCACCCGAATCTCGCGCGGGGTCTATGTCCGCGCCGACCGGTGGCATCAGGCGAATGAGCGTGAAAGAACAATCGCCCGGCACCTCGCGGTATGGAAGACAAATCAGCTCTCGTTCGTCTTTTCTCATGTGTCGGCCGCGCTGTTTCACGACATCAGCCTTCTTCGTCTTCCGGACCGCATCCACATCACGACGCCGCAGCGCACCTTCCCGAGCAACCCTCTGGTGAGGGCGCATGCTCGCCCGCATGCACTGGACGACTGGGTCAGATACCGGGAAGGGCCACATGTGACACCGCTGGCGAGGACGGCCTTCGAGTGCTCGCTGACCCTTCCGGTGAGCGAGGGGCTGATTATTGTGGACCAGGTCTTGGCACGTGGAGTGGATAAGGCCGAGGTCGAGTCGTTGGTCGTGCGTGGTCGAGGTCGTCATGGCATCGGAAGGGCGCGCCAGGTTCTTGAGCTCGCCGACCCACGGTGCCAGTCCGTCGCCGAAACAATGACCAGATTCGTTCTGTGCCTGCCCGGCCTGCCTCGTCCCGTCTCGCAGCAACCCGTTCGTACGAGAGAGGGGACCAAGCATCTGGATTTCGGGTGGCCGCGCTTCAAACTGGGGTTGGAGGTTGACGGAAAGTCCAAGTACTTCGACTTCGCGCCCACGGATCAGGTGGTTTTCAAGGAGAGGCATCGGGAGAAACTGATCGTCGCTGAGGGCTGGACGATCCTGCGGACGAACTGGAACGAAGTTACCCGGGATCCGGCAGGCTTGCGTTTGCGAATCGCGGCCGCGATGGACAAGCTCCGATGACCGCGGTTCCGGTCTGTGCGATTGGCCGACCGCGCGTTGGGTGGCGTTTACCCGAAAATGAGGCGTTCTCCGTCGTTAGGTGGCGGGGGAGCCCCCCCCGAACGACCGGTGACGCCAGCGGGTT
>JAKDJD010000093.1 GCA_030454085.1 Kocuria sp. | reverse complement strand
CAACATGTGGTCGCCATGTTCGGGGCCACGTTCTTGGTTCCGCTGCTCACCGGTTTCCCTCCGGCCACCACCTTGTTCTTCTCCGGCATCGGAACGGTCGTGTTCCTTATCCTCACGGCGGGACGAGTCCCTTCCTACCTGGGGTCGTCCTTCGCGTTCATTGCACCGATCGGCGCGGCCATGAACCAGTACGGGCCCGGGGGCGCTCTCGGAGGCGTCGCCATGTCCGGACTGGCCCTCTTCGTCATCGGTCTCATCGTCCAGGTGGCCGGAACAGGCTGGCTCCAGGCGCTGATGCCTCCCCTGGTCACGGGCTCGATCGTGGCCCTGATCGGCTTCAACCTCGCGCCCTCGGCCAAGGACAACTTCATGAAGGCGCCCGTGACCGCGCTCGTGACCTTGTCTTCGATCGTTCTGGTCTCAGTCCTGTTCCGCGGCATCCTCGGGCGGCTGTCGATCCTGTTGGGTGTGGTCATTGGGTACATCACCGCGGTGTGCCGGGGTGAGGTCGATTTCGGGTCGATCCGGCAGGCGTGGGAGACCGAGGGCCTCTTCGGCCTTCCACACTTCCACGCCCCCGAGTTCCATCTCGCCCTCGCAGGGCTTTTCGTACCCGTGGTCCTCGTCCTGGTGGCCGAGAACATCGGGCCGGTGAAGTCGGTGGCCTTGATGACCGGGACCAACCTGGACCACTATGCGGGACGTGCCATCATGGCCGATGGCCTGGCAACCACGATCGCTGGAGCCGGGGGAGGCTCAGGGACCACCACCTACGCGGAGAACATCGGCGTCATGGCCGCGACCAAGGTCTATTCGACGGCCGCGTACTGGGTCGCGGCCGTCGTCGCTCTCCTCCTGTCGGTCATGCCGGTCTTCGGTGCCGCGGTCGCGACCGTGCCCGCGGGAGTTCTCGGCGGAGCCGCGACCGTCCTCTACGGCATGATCGGGATGCTCGGCGTACGGATTTGGGTGCAGAACCGCGTCGATTTCTCCAACCAGGTGAACCTGACGACCGCAGCAGTCGCCCTGATCGTGGGCATCGCCGACTACACCTGGGACATCTTCGGTCTCCAATTCGCAGGTATCGCCCTGGGTACGGGGGCCACCCTCGTGGTCTACCACCTGATGACCTTCATCGCGCGCCGACGTCGCTCGGTGGGCCACGACCCCCTGGAGCCGGACGCCACGGAACACCCCTCGCCACTGGGATAGACCCCGGAACTACTCCCCCAGCACGCTCGCGCGCTGCTCTTCGAAGAACGCCTGGTCGGAGGGGTCCGGGCGGTCCATACCGTTGAGGAGCCGGTGCCACACAGGATAGTAGGCCGGCAACTGGGAAGCTTCTGTGATGCGCCGGCGGGCGTCGTCGGGCAGCGAAAGCTCTGCGGCGTCCAGGTCCTCGATCAGGTGGTCGAATTCGCGTGCCGCAATGGCGACGCCGTCGACCCCCGGACGACCCAGGAGCCAGGAAATGACCACCTGGGGCAGGCTCCACCCGAGCTCGCGGGCCGTCTCGTCGAGAACATCGATCAGGCGGTAGGCGCGGTCCCAGTCCGTCA
>JAKDJD010000036.1 GCA_030454085.1 Kocuria sp. | reverse complement strand
TTTCCGTTTCCGTGTCGCCGTCCGTGGACGGCCTCGTTCCGTTGCCGGTTCCGTGCCGGCCTCGTTCCGTTGCCGGTGGCAATGTCTTGCCGGAACCAGTTTCCGTTGCTGGCCCGGGAGTTGCCTGCGGCAATCGTGATCTCAGGATCCTGCTTGCCGCACACGTTGTCGGTTCCGTGACTGATCGATCACGGGTGCTCAGCTTCTGCTCGAAACATGACCTCACAATCACGCAACTGCACATCCTCTGAACACCCGACCCCCCTTATTCACCAAACACACGTCCAGTCGGCCCAGACCAACGCCCCGCCTGTCCCAAGGCACCAACCGTAGAGACCAGCACACCAAACACCCCAACGAGTCGACCCACCAACAAACGGACCTACCGCACAGGACAAATCCGGCAGCCAGGGGACAGGCCCCAGCCACACGACAAACAACGACAAAAGAACATCACACCTGTGGCACCGAGGTGCACAGGGTATAACTTTTTCAACCCCTACGACTTACACCTGGGCCGTCCTGAGCCAATACAAGATATGGCCAGAACCCCAGAACGAACCTGCCCTGTCTGCCAGAGGCCCCTACCTGCCAGTGCCAACAAACAGCGGAGATACTGTTCCACCGCGTGCAAGACCCGTGCTGCCGGTCGACGGCGTAGCGGACGGGTGCAAGCAAATATCTCCACCTCGCCGGAAGACGATGCTGCCCGGTCAGCCGAGCTGGCCCGGTTGCGGCAAGAGAACCGGAAGCTGCGGAACCTTGCCGCCCGGCTTTCCGTTACCAGGCGGAAATACCAGCGGAAATCCGAGACAGCGGAAGAACGAGTGGCAACGGCAAGAGCCCGCGCCGTCGCCGCGGAAGAGGCAGCTGCCGCTACCAAACGGCAATGCCGCGAAGCGGAATCGGCTGCCATTGCCGAACTACAGGACGCCCAGCGGAAAATCGAAGACCTGGAACCGCTGGCCGAAGACAACCAGTACTACCGCGAGCAGCTGAACGCGGCAGAAGACGTGTTGAACTTCCTCAAATCCCGGGCGGAACGATTTGCCGCCCAAGCGGCAACGGCAACACGCACGGCACGAGCCAACGACAGTCATCGGATTCCGGCAAAGGTCATCCGCGACTGGAACTACCTGGCCAGCCGGTACTTCCGGAACCGGTCACCTGAGATGTGGAACGAACACGACCGGTCGATCCACAAGACCTGGTCCGCCTACCTCGCCAACCAGAAAACCACCAGGAGGAAACGATGACCGTCTCAATCTCCCGAATGAACATCAACTACTACCTCTCCAACGTCTCCGTCGGAGACGGATCCGCCCAGAAGGGGAAACTCACCAGCTACTACATCGGATCATCCGATCCCGCCGGAACCTGGTACGGGAAAGGACTCGCCGGCCTGAACATGGACAACGAGACCGTCGTCAACCAACAAGACGCCATCTCCGTCTACGAAGAACTCAAAAACCCCATCACCGGCGAATCCCTCGGACACAGACCCATCGAATCCACGGCCGCCCCCGAAGGAGCCAAGACCCCGATGGGCAGAACCGCCAAATCAGATCGCACAGCTGTATCCGGGTTCGACCTGACCTTCTCAGCCCCCAAATCCGTCTCTGCACTGTGGGCGGTGGCCGATGCTGGGACGCAATCACGGATCCACACCGCTCATCAGAACGCCGTCAGAGACTGCCTCGACTGGGCGGAGACCCACGTCGTCCAGACCCGTGCCGGTCACGGGGGAGCGGTCAAAGTCCCCGCCGAAGGCATCATCGCCTCCCTGTTCGACCACTTCGACTCACGGGCAGGCGACCCGCAGATGCACACGCACGCCGTCCTGGCCAACCGCGTCCAACGGGTCTCCGATGGCAAATGGGTCACCCTCGACTCCTACACCATGCACCGGTGGGTCGTAGCGATCTCCGAAATGTACAACAACACCCTCTACGACCGTCTCGGGACAGAACTCGGCACGCTGACAGAGCAGCGCGAGGCTATCGGTGAGGAAGGCTCCGTTACCAAGGAGAACCGCCAACGCCGTGTTGAGCTTACTGGCGTGCCTGACGAACTCATCAACGAGTTCTCCACTCGTGCCTTGCAGATCAACGAGCGGACGGATGAACTCATTGCTGAGTGGCAAGCCACCCACGACAAGGACTTGCCACAAGCCACTCTGCTCGAGTTCCGACGACAAGCCACCCTCGAAACCCGCAAGGCCAAGGAAGCCGACAAACAACCGTTGGCCTCGCGGATCCACACCTGGCAGGCACGCTGCTGGAAACTGAAACTCGACCCACAAAAGATCGTCAACAACGCCACCGGCAACCACGCCGAGACCCTCACACCCGACCAGCTGACCCCGGAAGCGATCACCGAAATCGCAACACACGCACTCGAGAGGACCGCCGCCACACACGCAACCTTCACCAAAGCAAACCTGACCGCCTCCGCCCACCGCCTGACGGCAACCGTCCGATTCCCCACCCTCGACGAACGCAACACGGTCACAGACAACATCGTCGCGGCCGCCACCGAACAAGCCGTAGAGCTGACCCCGGACCGATACAACCTGGACCACCAGACACAAACCGGGCTCACCACTCGTGGACGATCCGTATTCAACACCGACGACCACGCCGTCTACACCTCACCAGAGACAATGGCCCGCGAAGCCCAGCTGAAGACAGCAGCCACCCATGCCACCAGTGCCACCGTCGCAGAGACAGCAAGACTCACCACCGACCTTGAGAACTATCAATCCGCGGGTGGCTTTGGTCTGGCCGAGGACCAGAAGACGGCCGCAGAAGAAGTCATCCGAGACAGGCACAGCGTTTCCGCGATCATCGGCCCAGCCGGTACCGGCAAGACCACCACCCTGGCCGGTCTCCGTCACGCCTGGGAGAACCAGAACGGTGCAGGCTCCATCATCGGTCTTGCCCCATCGGCTGCAGCAGCATCAGTCCTCGGACAAGAACTCGATATACCAACCGACAACGTCGCCAAATGGCTCTACGAATCAGTCGGCGACGGCGCTGCCCACCGGATTAAGAAATACCAGACCCTGACTGAGCAAATCACCCGACTGCAGGCCCAGTACCAACAAAATCCCCAGAAAGCAGGAATCAAGACACAACTGGACGCTGCACAAACCAGGCTCACCAAGACCATCGCCGACCACTCCAAATACCAGATCAAACCCGGACAGATGGTCATCGTTGACGAAGCCTCCATGTCATCAACCACCGATCTCGCCCAACTGCATCAACAAGTCACCGACGCGGGAGGTAAACTCCTGCTCGTCGGAGACCCGGCCCAGCTCGACGCCGTCGACGCCGGAGGATTCCTTGGATGGATGGAGACCCACGGCCACGCCGCCCGGCTCACCTCGGTCTGGCGATTCAAGAACACCGACTGGGAACCCGAAGCAACACTCGCATTGCGAGCCGGAGACACCCGTGTCCTCGACGAATACAACAGTCGCGGCCGCATCCACGCATCCAAAGACGGCCTCGATGCCGCCTACGAAGCCTGGCGTGCAGACACCGTCGCGGGAAAAGAATCCGTGCTGATCGCTGGCCGCAACGAGCAAGTCCAAGCGCTCAACGACCGGGCACAAGCAGAACTGATCTCCGAGGGCACCGTCAACGCCGACAAATCCGTGTCCATCCGCTCCGGTGACGCCTACCTCGGAGACCTTGTCCTGGCACGAAAGAACAACCGGCAGCTCACCGACGAATCAGGAGAGTTCGTCAAGAACGGCACACGCCTGAAAATCACCGACATCTACGCCGATCATGCACGAGCCATCCGTGAGGACACCGGCGCAACCATCACATTGCCCAACGACTACCTGGCCAGTTCCATCGAACTCGGATACGCCTCCACCGCCCACCGCGCCCAAGGCTTGACCGTCGATACAGCCCACGTGGCTGCCGACGAATCCTTCGGGCGAGAACAACTCTATGTAGCCATGACTCGTGGGAAATGGGCCAACCACGTCTACATGACAGAACCCGAAACTAGCGACCCGGACGATACCCCTGACCCCTGGCACATGATCCGTCCCATCGAAACGGACGACGTCATGGACACCCTCGCCGGGATCGTCAAGAAGTCCTCCGCCGAGAAAACAGCCCACGACGTCCAAGACACCGAACACGGGTGGGCCAAAGACCTCGCCCGTCACTGTTCCGACCTGGACTACGTCCTCGACGTCTCCGCCACACGGCGGGCCTACGAGTACGCCGAGCGAATCGGTTCCGACCCGAACCGCAACGCCCACGACCCAGCATTGACCGCCTTCGTGGCCACGGTGAAACGCTACGACCTCGACCCAACCCAATTGCCGGCGAACATCACCGACCTGTCCGAGGCCACCGAACATATCCAACAATCCGGGGCCATACCCGTCGAAGACCGGCTCATCCCTACAACGGAGCACCCGAGCCCAGACGAAGCCGAAGCACAAGGACAAATACAGGCAGCCATCAACGCACGGGCCGACCAAATCATCGAGCAGGAAAAGGACCAACCGTGGGCCAAGACCGCACGCGCCCTTTACCCGGACGAACTGCGCAACATCGCCCAATGGCGTGCGCTCTCCGACCAAGACCCGGACACCCCAGAAGTTCTCGGCACACCACCGCCTAAGAACGAGGCCCGACTCACCAGCCTGCACACAAGGATGCACCACATTCTCGATACCGCACACGACCGCCGCTATGCCGGGTTCCAGCAAACCCTGAATGAGGCCGACGCGCTGCTGGAAGAACTCGAAAGTGCACTCGACTATGACTACACCGAAGAAGGCCTTCCGAACCTGCCCTACGAGGACCTAATCGACCCCGAGTACGGCGACGTCTACGCCCAACTGAACACCTCAACGCATCCTGATCAACAACCGGGCACCGACGAAAGCCCCGAGCTCCAGGAACCAGGCCCGCAACGCTGAACACTGTCCGTCGCACTCCACAGCGCCCCGCGCCGGTCATCATGACCAGGGCGGGGCGCTGCCGGTGGCGACCTCAGCCGAAACCTGGACCTTCCGGACCCGGCTCATCCTGTGGTCGAATCACAGCCTCGGCGGAATGATCCCTGATCGGGTCGGAACCCGCCGAGACTTCCCTATCGAGGACATGACGCTGCTGGTGGATCACCAGCGGTTCGTTGGCTTCTTTCGTGATGGTCTGTACTTGCCCGTTGGTGCTGCCCAGCAACTGGAATTCGATCTGGGTCGATCCGTCGGTCGTTTGTGTACCGACCACCAGGGCCGGGTCTGTTGCACGGGTCCGAATCAACGCACCACGGGATAGGTCACTGGCGACCACCACTGTCTCTGGGCCGCGGATACCGACAGTGTCCTCGTTGCAGGATGGCATCCGGACCGGCGCGGACTCTGTGGCCCATCCGCGGTGGAATACCCGTGCGTCTGAGTCATCGAGCAGCTCCAGCTCCACGACGCCATCGACATGGACGACGTCCAGCACCTCGGCTGCTCGCCCACCCACCTCTGCCAGCTCGCTCACAACGTCGCCCGAACGCAATTGACCCAAGGTGCGGGGCCGTGCCGACATTGTCTCGTTTTCCGCAGCCGGGTACGGCACGACGTTGACCTCACGGTTGGCACCAATTTTCGTCCCGGTCGCCGGTCCGTCTGCGCCCAACGTGAGCATTCGCATCCGTCGTGCCGCCAGTGCCTGAACATCGATGACTTCTCGGAATTCTGCGTCTTCACCGAATTGGACCCGGTCACCTGGACGCACTTGGGACGCGACCAGTCTCCGCGGCTGCTCGCGACCGACATCCGTTACGGCCGGCTCAACTGTCCCATCTGGGACAGTTGGCTCCCGGTCCGTCTCGACGTCAGCTTCCGGTTCCTCGCGTTCGGGGTGCTGTGTTTCCGGCTCGTCCGCATCGGCCACAGGTGCGGACACCTCATCCACCGTCTCGTCGTGATCCTCCGGCCCCTCTGGTCCTGGGTCGCTGACGGGCTCGGCCCGTGTCTCGGGGTCTGCCTCCGGTGTTGATTCTGTCGCCTCCGCTTCCTCGGCTTCTGCTTCGTCCGATCCCACCTCAGTGGCATCGGTTCCAGACGCGGAAGTCTCATCGATCGTTTCGGCACCCACATGTTCGCCGGCATCAGTTTGGGGGGGCCTCTCTTGGTCGACTACCGCCTCCTCGGAGGCCCCGGCTACTGCTCCGGCTGGTTCTTGGCTAACCTCGAATCCGGCCAACTCAACGATGCCGGCCTGCTCCACGTTCAGGCCCGCTGGGCTCTCGGCTTCTGCCGCGGCCTCTTCTGTGATCGCCGTACCGCGGAAATCGATCCCGGCCTCCGGCCAATCTCCATCGAGGACGAACGCCGCAACCGATGCAGGTGCCGCCACACGAACCTCGTCAATCTCACCAGGTATGGCCTCCACCTCGATCACCGAGTCGTAGCGCAGCCCCACGTGTCTGGCATAGGACCTCACGGGCCCGTTCGACTCGACCTCATGATCGAAGCTCTTCAGGACTCCGGAATACCAGCGTTTCTGGCTCTCCGGTTCGTCCACCGGCCGGCCTTGCACTAGTATCCACTGCCCCTGATGGTCTTCGGAGAGGTCCTTGACCCTGCTGGTCTGGCCGTCCACCACGGCGTGAGCTTTCTCGATATGATCCAGTGCGCCGTGCCTGCGCGAGATCAGTTCTCCGACCTTTGTCGACTCACGCCGTCGTACTTCCTGCTCTGTGCTCCAGGCCGGTTCGCTCACGGGCCGGTAAGTAACGGTGACCATGTCGTACCCGTGTTTGCCCACCACCTGCACGTTCTCGTTCGGACCGGATTTGGTATCCAGTTTGCGTCCATTGACGACGTCGCCCGGACGCAGATCGGCCACCGCGATATTGGTCAACGCGCCACCGAACACCCGGTCGATTTCCTCGGCCTCCAGGTTTCGACCCGGCTGCAACACAGCCTCCGCGCGCAGAACGTACCTGGTTTTGGAGTCTTCTGTAGCCGGATCCATGAAGTATTTCCCGTCCGGCTCCACGATCCACCCTGGTTCGGCCACCGTCTCGTCCCCGGAGACGAAGACGTCGCCGGGCATCATCCGGCCGGCTCCTGTCTTGGCCCGGTCAGCTTCTCGGGCGGCTTCGGCCTGCAAGGCTTGTTCGGCTTCGGCCTGAACATCACGGACCCCACGTCGAATCGCGACCGGCCCCATGCCCTTGTACGGCAGGTCCACCCGCACGTGTGACCCCTCAGCGAGGGCCAGTTCGACCCGCGTTCTGGTCGGCCCTTCGGTCACGGTTTCCACCAACCGGCCCGTGAACACTCCTTCGGCCGCTGTCTCGGTTTCCTCGCCACCGTCTGTCACGGTGGGGGTCCCGACCACTGTGACCGTCTCACCAGTTTCCGCAGCTCGGACCAGCGTGGCCCGATCGCATACCAGATCATCCTCGCCGGACTCGAGCAATTCATTCTCGAACGACGTCAGGACATCCCGACGGCGTGCGACCAGGTCTCCGTCGTGTGCGTACGTCAACGGTCGTGCCTCACCGGCAGAACCCTCCGGTATCGCATGAGGTTTCCCGTCCTCGTCGACCTGTACCGTGTACAGACCGGGGGAGAGGCCCCCGGCGGCCTTGCTGATATTGATGACGTCCCCTTCGCGGGAGCGCATCAGATCGACAGCTTCGGTTTGGAACAACGACCGCATTTCCGTCTCGGTCAGCATCTCGTCGGAGGCCTCATCGTCGTCTTCGACATCCAAGCCCAGTTCTGCCCCCAGGACGTCCCTGTCAATTCGCAGCCGATCCAGTTCTTCCTGTCCCGAGAACACCGATGATTGGGCCTCAGCAGCCGCCTCCAAGCCTTCGACCTCTTCCCTGGTGGTACTGATCATCCGTTCGGTCGCCGCCGCCGCGTCGGAGACTTCGCTGACCCGGTTCCATACCCGCGTCGCCAACCCCGTTCCCGACACACTCCCGTCCAAAAGGTCGGCTACAGCCACCGACTCATTCAGCCCGGGTACACCATCGAAACTGATCCTCAATGTCTCCTGTCCGTGGCTCGGCTCATAGCCGACCACCGCGGTCAGGCCACCGAGTTTCGCCAATCCGAACGTGGCGGTCGGGTCCTGCCTGAAACGGACCGCCATCTGCTCCAGCCCGTGGATCATCCGGTCACCTGCACGGGCCCGATTGTCAAAGACCTGCCCGCCGATGCGCATTCGGAACTCTCCGACCGGCGCGGCCGGGGCCGCCTCCTGAAGCATCTGTAGTTGCCCGGTCAACCGGTCCAGTTGATCGCGGCCTGCCTCTAGCGCCTTCTCCAGTGAGTGTCGTTGTCCCAGCTCGGCGCGTGAGGCGTTTTCCAACTCGATAATCCTGGTGTTCATGCGCATCCAATCGCCGACTCGCGGGTCCCCGGCTCCGGCGGCGATCATCTCCTGCGAAGACATCGACAGACCGCCGATGTCTTCGACCTCCCCGGTCGCGGTACCGGAGCGCAGCTGATCCAAAAACAGTGATTTCCGGTTGATGGTCTGCCACATGTACGCATCGAAGGTGCCTGCGGTCACGTAGTTGTGGACTTCCACAGTCTTGTTCTGGTTGCCCTGCCGGAAGGCCCGGCCTTCACGCTGTTCCAGATCGGAGGGACGCCACGGAATATCGACGTGATGAATGGCCGTGACTCGGTCTTGGACGTTCATGCCCGTGCCCATCTTCTGCGTGGACCCGATCAGGACTTTGATGCGCCCATCCTTGGCGGCACTGAACAAATCCGTTCGCTCCTGGTCTGTTTCGGCGTCGTGGATGAACGCGATCTTCGATGCGTCCATGCCGCCGGCGACCAGTTCCTCCTTCACCCCCTGATACATGTTGAACCCTTCGCCGGTCGGGGTCCCCAAATCGCAGAATGCTAATTGCAGTCCACCCCGCCGCTCGGAGGTATCCCCGGTGGAGGTCAGGTAGGTCGTTTCCGCGTTTTCTGTCTCGATCCGAAGGATCTGTTCGGCGACCTGCCGGGCGCGGCCGCCGTCTTCGTCGGGTTCTACATCGGCCAGACGTGGATCTAGGGCCACTTTCCGGGCTTCGCCGAGGACTGCCAGCAACTGGTCCGATTCGCTCGGGTTTTCTGCCCGCTCGACGAGTTCGGCCATTTTCTCCGCAACGGCCGGTGAGGCCGGCCGGTCGTGACCGATCAGTTTGCCCGTTGCTTTCTCCGGGACACCACCGGGAATTTCGGAACGGGTCACGGTGGAGGTGTAGACACTGGACAGGCGCATCAGCGCCTCGACGTTGGTGAACGAAGCCACACGGTTGGTGATGCGGAACCCGACGCCGGAGGGTTTGACCTCCACCGACTCGGAGGCCTTCGTGAACCCGGTACCGAACCCGTCAATGGTCGGCATACCATAACGCTCCATCAGGTCAGGACGTAGGTAGTGGCCCATGACCCACATTTCAGCCAACGAGTTCGACACCGGCGTACCGGTCGCAAAGGTGACCACAGCCGGGGCGTCTGCCTCCGTACCGGCCCGTGCGGCCTTGGATTCTCGCAGACTGCGCAACGCGAAGTCCAGATCGGTGGCCATGTCCGAGCCGCTGGCCGACAGCTCTCGATATTCCGACTGCCGGGCCAGATTTTTGTACTCGTGCGCCTCATCAACGAAGAGGTAATCGCAGCCCGTCTCTTCGAATCGGGCTCCGACGTCCTTACCGGCACTGATCCGTTCGAGTCGTTTCTCGGCACGCTTGATTGCCCCGGCAATGGCCTTGGCACCCATCTCTGAGCTGGTCTCCTTCCGTGCCTGCTGCATTTCGTCGATGTCCTCTTGGACCCAACGTCGGATTTTCGAGTCCGAGACCTTGATCTTCGAGAACACCGACTGGGGGCAGATGACTGCGTCCCAGTCATTCGCGGCTGAGGCGGCGATGTATTTGTTGCGTTGGGCCGGGCTGATCCCGGTCGGGATCATCAGTGTGTTCGCGGCCGGGTACCACTGCGAGAATTCGCGTGTGATCTGTTCGACCAAATGGTTCGGGACGACCATCCACGGCTTTTTTGCCACCCCGGATCGCCGCAGCTCCATTGCGCCCATGAGCATCGATCCGGTCTTCCCTGCTCCGACGACATGGTTCAACAGCACCGAAGGCTCTCCGAGAATCCGGGCCACAGCTTCGCGCTGATATGCGTGCGGCACCCGGTCCGGAGACAGGCCGCGCAGTTGCAACCGGTCACCGGCTGCGGAATAGTCCGGTGCGACATACGAGTTCAACGCATGGTTGAACTGCTGCTCGATCGAGGCGACCCGTTCCGGATCATCGGTGACCCAGGCCGAGAACGCTGCTGCAATCACTGCTGCCTTTTGCCGTGCCGCCGTGGTCGCCTTCTGATCCGGTACACGCCGGTCCTTGCCGTCCACGGATACGGTCTTGTGCACCGTTACCGGCTTGTTGTTCATCATCCGGCCCAGGATCCAGCTGGGGTTGGCGCTCTCCGTGCCGTATTCGAACCGGACCCGGGCCGACAGTCTGGACTTGCTGATCTTCTCGACGTCCCACCCGGACCCTTCGGGGTTCTCCCTTATCTCGGCCGCAGCTCCGAACGTCTCGGAAACGAACCGTTCGTACTGGCCCGCCGTGACATATTTCACCCCTGGCTTCACCTCAATTCGTGAGATCGGGACCCACTCGGGAACCACCTCGGCCAGGGCCCGGACATTGACCCCGTACCTCGAATCGGACTCCAGGGCCTGAACCGCGGCCTGCTGTTTCGCCCGCACGTCTCCAGACAAATACGATTCGGCCGTGACCAGTCGACCGGTACTGGGATCGTCGAAGACCAGTTGTCCCAGCCGCTGCCGGGCTGTTTCGGCATCGACGTCGAGCAACTGACCGATCCTGTCCACATCAACCGTCCGAGACTCGTCCAGGCTGATGGCCAGGGCGTCCTCAACCGTCTCCGCGGTCCGGTTCGACACGTCGATGGCCGCGAACGTCTCGGGGGAGAAGTACAGAGACTTTCGTGCCGACTGCTCAGTCTCATCGAAAATTTCCAGACCCAGTAGCTTCCCGAAATCCGGGTCGGAGCGCAGGAACACCAGGTGCGACTGGACCTTCGTGTCAGCTGCCGGGGCCGAGGCTGCTTCCCGCCATTCGGCCTCGGTTTCCTCGTCCGGTTCCAATCCGTCACGTTCGGCACGGGTCAGGTCCTCGAACGATGCCGCCCAGCGTTTGCGCATCTTCTCCACGCGCCCGTTGATCGTCCGCTCAGAGGGTCGGGCACCTGCCTTGATGGTGAACCTGTTGATCGGTCCGTACGTCTCCACGTACTGGTCATAGAGTCCTTCCAACTCCTGACGAGCCTGCTCGACGTCCTCCCCGGTCGCCGCCGTATCGATCATTGATCGCAACCGGGTCTTGATCCGAACCAACGATTGGGCCTCATCCCGGCTCACACCACGACCCAAAGGGACCTCGTGCAACCCGAAGTCCGCCCCGCGCTGGACCAAACGACCGGTCTCGCTGATCAGCACCTCACCGGCGAAGCCCGGTTGCTCTCCGGGCCCGACCAGTCCGCCCGGGGCCAGTGCCTCCAACGACACCGAAGCATCCACTGCCGGATCGTACCCCAGCCCACGCGCCGACGCCGTGCCGATCTGGGCCGAGAGCCCTGCCCGGACCCCCTCGTTCAGCGCCTGTCCGGTCTCACCAGTAACGGCCAGGCCCGGCCTGGCCGGGTACCCGGTCAGTTTCAGCTCCGGTGTGCCCATCACGTATTCGGGGTGTTCCTGGAAGAACTTCGAGGTCGCTACAGTCACCGGTTCATCGTTGATCTCCCCGGTCTCTGATGCCGAACCCACCCACGATTCGGTCACCTCCACATTCCGGGGTACTTCCGGGTCACGACGTCGAAACACGAGGATGTCGGTTTGCGCCTCGGTACCGGCGACACGGGAGAACGCGCCGGCTGGCAACCTGACTCCCGCCACCAGGTCGGAATGGTCGGCGATAACGTCTCGGCTGGTCCGAGACTTCGCGTCCATCGTCCAGCTACTGGTCACGAAGGCCCCGTAGCCGCCCGGTGCGAGGTGCTTCATGGTTTTGTGGATGAAGTAATTGTGTATGGCCAGGTTCTCGGAGTTATCCGCCAGGTCGAAGGGGCTGAATGCGCCGAAGGGGACGTTGCCGATCGCTGCAGTGATTCCAGCGTCCGGCAAGCGTGTCTTCTCGAATCCTTCGGTACGAACGGTCGCGTCCGGATGCAGGTATGAGGCGATCTGGGCCGTCATGGGGTCGATTTCGATCCCGACCATCTGCGCCGATTCAGGGGCCTGGGCCATGAAGTTGCCCGAACCGCACCCCGGTTCCAGCACCGTTCCGCCGTCGAACCCGGCCGACCGCAGTTGCTCCCACATTGCCGCAACGATTCCCGGGTCCGTGTAGTGGGCGTTCAACGTGCTCATTCGGGCGGCATGGTATTGCTCGCCGTCAAGGACAGTACGCAGCTCTGCTGCCAAGTCGGCCCAGTCTTCCCGGTCCTCGAAGATCTCGGGCACCGCACCCCAGGAAGAGTACCCGGCCAAGACTTGTTGTTCGGCCGCAGTGGCGGTTCTGTGCTCCCTGTTCAGTGTGTTGACCAGTCGGATGGCGTCGATATTTGCTCGCGCCCGCGCTTTTACTCCCGAGGGAACCATCAATGTTTCCGACCGGAATTCTAGGCCTGACGGACCATCTCCACGATCCGTGTCAGCTTCGTCTCGTCCGGGGCCATCGGGTCGGTCATCAGTCGCGTCCGGTCGGTCATCTGAACCATCCACGCCCGCTTCAGTAGAACCAGCTGCACCGGACTCAGCTGCGCCTGCCGAACCACCGGCTGTTCCAGACTCTTCTGGGGATATGTCTGGTCGAACTCGTCCTGCAGATTGATCTCCTCCGGCGGGTCCTCTCCGATCCGTGCCCACCGGTCCGGATCCTGCGCCCACTCCAGCGCCTCGGCCGTGTTCAGGTCCTGAATCGCCTCTGTCATTGCCTCCGGTGCCAGCCCCGGATTCGTCTCGAACCTGTGGGTCATCCTCACCCTCCTGATTGATATCGAACAACTGTGCCTGATCCACATTCTCGTCAGAAATCTCGGCCATGTCTGCACTGGTCCTTCCCGGACATGAATTAATGGGGCGACCAGATCACTGGCCGCCCCACACAACGCTTACACTCGATTCACCACAACTGGTCCGTCAGTCCATCTCCGGACCTTGACCGCCTGGGGTCGCCACGTCCCAATCCATCTGCTGGCTCGTTTCTGCCTCAGCTGAGGCAGCTGGGGTATTCCTTGTCATCTCGGCTGTGGCGAATCGCAAGGACGGCGCAACCTCATTCGCCCATACCCGATGGTTCATCCGTACATCGTTATCGGAATTGACGTACGGCGTGGCGGTGTAGGCCCCCTCGACCGAGACCAGATCCCCCTTGTGCAATGAATTCCCGACGTTCTCGGCCAAGTGCCCGAGACGCTTGTCGTCGGCGTCAACGGCAACGTCGAAAAAGTTCGGGTCTGCGTCTTTCCACTGCCCGGCTTCCCGGTCATAGACCCGGTTATTTTCCGCTAGCTGGAATACCGTCAGGTTCCGCCCCGCATTCGTTTGAACGTTTTTAGGGTCCGCCACCAGGTTTCCGGTGACTTTGAAATCATCGATCTTCGGTCGTGACATGGTTGCCTCCTGCATCACAATGTCGGTTCGCTTACACCCCGTATTGGCCAGCGGACCTATATTTGTCAGTGACTTACGCCGGACGTGTCCACCTTCTCGGCCATCCCTGCCGGAGCGGCCGCATCGATGACTTCTCGTTCCTGCTCACTGGCACCACCAGTGGACCCGGAGACTGCAACATTGTTAGCGATCTCGTCCCACCCGGAGACATCCTGACCGTTGACGGTCCCGAACCCATCCACGCGCGTGGTCGTTTCCGGTCCGGTCTGCACCGTTCCAGACCGGACGACGACTTCCGGGACAGACTCCGGGACGGTCATTTCCGCCCCCGAGACCAGGGAGGCTTTTCCGGGGTCCAATGATTGTGGGTCCACCTCACGGGTGACGACCTGCCATCCGTGATCGGTCAACCACTGGTGGGCAGTCTCGTCGTTGACCAAATCCCCACTGGTAATCTCACCATCTGCAGCGGGGTAGTCCGTGCGGACCCATTTTGTCCCGGCCAACGACATCAACCGTGACTGATCTACCTTGGCCTCCGGCATCGGACCCGACTCGGCTTCTACCGTGCCGTCCTGATTTGTCGTCGCGTCTTGGTATTCCTGGACCAGTTCATCGGAGGTATCGGCGTAGCCGACCCGCTCTCCGTCTTCGTTCTTGATTTCGACGTGGTGGTCCCATTCCTTCTTGTCCTTCGGTGCCCAATTCGGCGGTTTCACCGCCTCGCCGACACGTTCACGGGACAGTTTCAGCTGCCGGCCCAGCGCTCTGGCCTGGGCCGCGGCCAGGGCAAGGATTTCTTCAACCAGCTCGGCCCAGTCATTCTGCATTTCGCGTTCCACGACTATTCCTCACCCTCCTGATCGTCCGCGTCCTCATCGTCATCGGTCCTCGCCGAAATATCCCGCAACGAGTTCGTGCGCATGATCCATTCGCCGGTGGCCTCCTGGCGTTCCCACCAACTCCGGTACAGCCTGTCACCTGTCACCGTCGCAGAGACGGTGATCTGCCCGTCCCCGGCCACACCCAGGACAGGCTCTGACACACTCTCTTCGACCAACCAGTCAGAACTCGGAACCTCGACCGGGTCCGAGACAATCTGGTTACCGGATTCCGTGCTGGCAGCCATCCGCCACCGGCCGGGGGAGGGCCCGACCTCAACATCATTGACCGAGCTCAAATGAGCCGCCCAATCGGCTTCGTTCACCTCCAATCCCTTATGCCACGACGACGCGACATGATCATCTTTCGAGCATCGTTTTGCGCCGCCGTTCTCCCTCAACCGCGAGAACAAACCGGGCAGGTAGTTATTCCATGCCGTCAGGGGAAGCGTCGATGCGGCTTCTTCCTCCCAGGCCTTCATCTCAGCGTTGGCCGCGGCCCACAATTCCGCGACAATCGGTCGATGCCGGTACCAGCACGACGGAATTGTCGAGACACTGACCTCGAATTCAGCCACGAACCAGTCGACCCACTCGCGCAGCCACATCCAGGCTTGCCTGGCCTCGGCCGGATCAGTGATCTCACGCCACCTTTTGCCCAAGAACGGATACTTCTGTTGTGTATCCGATGCATCCGCCTCGAATTGAGGATCGGCGAAGATTGCGTCCTCGGTCAGTGATTCCGCCTCCGCCGGTGCGGCCTCGTCCCAGTCACCGCCCGCATCCTCTTCTTTCGTTGATTTCAGTGATGCCCAATCCATCTCTACATCCCTCCGAACAGTTTCGTCGTGCCGAATAAGTTGGTCTCAATCCTGGCCAGTAGTCGCGTTACTGCGTCCCACCGGGTAATCCCTTCGTGACGAGCCAAATCATCAATAACTTGCCAACACGACCCATCGACGTACACCCCCAGCCCATCAGGTGTCGCAATGCTGAACATGGCCGACTCGTGCCCATACCCGCGCTGACACACAAAACAAGCATTCTCTCCGCGACTCATCGGTCTCTCCTTGCCCTCTCTCTGACCTGATTCCGCATCCGTCGGATTATCACAACCGATGCCTGTCGACGGTCCCATCCCCGCCATCCACTGCGCGGCTGGTCCAACAACCGATGCAATTTTTGGTGACACCCGCGGCACAGCATCACCACATCTTTTGCTTGCTCCCGTGACCTCCATCCACCCGGGACTTCACGAACCCCGTCATAACTCATGTGATGCAGGTCCAACCCGTCAGCGACCTCATCCTCACGGGCCAGGCACCCCTGGCACGCGGGGACGACTCCCTGAGCGCGGACTGACTCGAAATACTCTCGTCGCCACTTCTTCCACCCCGGCGAACTCAGATATCCCTGCCGGTATCCGAGGGCAGCCTTGCCCGTTTTACGCGCCAACGACCCCATACCAGCCTCACCCCGCAGTTCCCAGCTCGGATTGCGATCTGGTCTGCTCCGGCCCGGAGACCTCACCTTCGGCCTCTTGCTTGTGCTTGGCTACGGTGATGCCGAATTCCTTCATTGAGGTCTTGATATCCTTTGCATCCCGTCGGCGAATCCAGGGGCGCATCTTCAGGATGATGGGACGCGCTGCCCGGTTCAGCAACAGCCCGTATCCCTTCGGCAACCGGCGGAGTTCGGCCACAGTCATGACTTGTTCCTTCCCTGACTGCTCCGAGGACGTAGAGCCCTGGTCAGACCACGATTTCGATTTCTGCGTGACCTTCCGTTCGCCCATCAGGTCAGTGAATTTCCGCAATTCAGCATCATTGGTCGACCCGCCCAGCTGGACCGTGACAATTGCAGCGTTCAACAACGCTTCGGCGTTATCCGCACCCCACTGTGCTCTGGCCTGTGCGGGGGACTGCAGCACCACCATTGTCGAGATACCGACACCGCCACCATCGGACATGATCGTCGGCAGCTCCTTCCAGGGAGCGATATTCGCGATCTCGTCCAGAATGAACGACAGGGGCGGTTCCAACCGGTTCTTCGGCATCCTGAACGCCATCTCGCGGGCGGTGACATTGATTTCGTCCATCAACGCGATCAAGAACGGGGCCGAGGCCCCTCCACCGGATTTGGTGCCCAACAGGAACAGGGTTCCTTTCGACTCGATGAATTTCTTGGCATCGAAGACCGCATCGCCGTCCTTCGGGTCCAGCGCCTCCGCGACACCGGGAATCGTCAGCCCTTGCGTTGCTCCTGAGACACCCATCCATTTCGATGCCTGCATCTTCGGGTCGGTCTCAATGGCGGCGCGCAGGTTACCGGCCCACCCCGGTGTGGCCTCTTTCGTCTGCTCCAACACCTCGACGGCGTCGCGGGCACGATCTGCGGACTGGCCCCACGCGGCAAACTCACCAACGCTGCACTTGCCCAATGCGGCAGCCTGCAACAGGTACATCAGAATCACTTCTGCCTGCTCAGCCCATTCCGCATTCGACGTTGACTGGCCCATCCCGGAGGCGGCGATCAGCGTTCCTGCCCGGTTCCGAGCCACAGTCGGGTCCTCACACCCGTGAAAGGGTGACCATTTCAACGACGACCGGTAGCCCGACAGCCCCTGCGGATCGAACACCGTCACTGGTCCCGTCTTCTCTCGTAAGTTCTTCGTCGCGGCCACGTTGTCGCCGCGCGTTGAGGTCGTCACCACAGCACCCGGCGAATCAAGAATCGAGTTGATCACGGCAAAGAAGCCCTTGCCGGACCGCGGAGGCCCCAATAGCACGACAGAATCTTCCATCGACACCCACACCGGTTGACCCTGCGACGCTCCCAGCGGCCGGCCGGCATCAGCCAGTTTCGGACGTTTGATCGTCGGCCGAATTTCACCGGCCTTGGCTTTAAGCGCCTTTGTCCCAGCCTGGGTTTTGACCTCATGTGCCTGAGCGATTCCATCACGTTTGCGGACATCCAAAATCAGTTTCAGGCCCGACTGCTTCCAGCGACGCACCGCATACACCACGACCCCGATCACGACCGCCACCAGCAGCACGGTCGCCAAAGCCGTCGTCCGGTTCACCGAGGTTGACGCAGCACATGCGCCCCCGGCATCGACCTGCCCCAACCCGGAGGAAAGACTGCCCATGATCTGGCCCGGGCCAAATATGTGGAACTGTCCGCAACTGATCCGTTGCGCCGCCGCCAGAATCATTCCAGGCACTCCGACCACGACCACGGCGAGCCCGATGATCACCGCCAGGACCATTTCACCAGGCTTCATCTGGTTCATCTGTGCTCAGCTCCTTCGCTGGAACCGATCTCCTCGATCGGTTGGACTGGCTCGTCCTTGCCGACGTCGTCGGCTTCCTCGTCACGGGCGGTTTTCAACGCGGCATCCGTGTCGAAGATCGAGCGTTCCGGTTTCGTCATGACGTTGCGGACCAGGAAAGACCGCCCGCCGAGTTTCCAGAGCCCAAACCCCGTGCCGAACTCCTGAACCTTCTCGCATTCCCGATCGGTCAGGTCCAGGGCCTCCCGGGTTGCTTTCATCTGATCCGGGTTCTGGTGATACACCACGCGAATATCCGAATCCCCCAACAACGAGAGCGCTTCGGCGTGCGTCTTGGACCCGACATCTCCTGCCATGTTCAGATCCCCGAGTTTGTGCAGAACCAGAACGTTGCAAATCCCGTAATCACGGGCCAACTTCCACTGAGTCACCATCCGCGACAAGGAGCCCGGATCACCCAACGCTTCCGCGCCTTCCTCGTAGACCAGGATCCGTTGCCCATAATCCCGGCTGGTCACCGCGGCCTCGGCCCAGGACTGGGTGCACGCGTATGCGATCTTTTTCCCATCCTCCGAGATGCCGTCGAGTCCTCGGGTGTTGAGCACGACTATCGGTGCAGAGGGGTCGAAGGTCTCGTCCGAGGTCCCGTCGAACATCCCTTCCAGGTCACCATCGACCATCCGAGACAACGTCGCTGACATCTCTTCGAACCCGGCCCGCAGCCGCTCGTTGACGTCCTCCGGCGGGTTCTCCAGGTCCTTCAGAACCTCTGGGATAATCGGCTGACGCTTCTCACCCTCGGCAGTACCCACCGCCTTGTCGACGGCCATACGGATGGCCTTGTGCTCGTTGGCGTGCAGCTTCCGGTCTTCCAGAATCTGTGCGCACGAGGTGATCAGAGACAACCGGCGAGAACGGACCATGCGCTTCCACATCTGGTCGGTCAACGGGTTACCCTCGGCATCGGTCGAGGGACGAATCCCTTCTTCCAACGGGTTGATCCGGCGCTGGCCCGGCGTGATGACCTTCCCGCCCAAGAATCGGGCCACCAGCAGCCATTCGCCCTTCTTATCGGTCATGATCACCGCACGCCGTCCGGCCAAGACCAGCCGCGCGACCAAGGATTTGACCATGGTGGATTTTCCCTTACCGATGGATCCCAGCACCAGCATGGAAAATCCGGAGACAATCTTGTGGTTATACAGTTCCCACGGGTCGAAGAAGAATCCACCGCCACCGGTCTCGTCTGTGCCCATGCACACCCCCGGCACACCGAGTGAGCCGGATGCCACCAACGGATACGCGGCCGCGACGGTGTAGGACGTCGATCGTCTCAGATTCGCCAGGACATCGAGGCCACCACGCAGATTGTGAGCACGAGCTGCTCCGCCGGACCCATAAATCGGCCCGGGAATGTAGTTGATGCGCTTGCGTTTGACTTCCCGGTCGAACTGTTGCCGCATCCGGCGCGCGGTCTTCCGGTTGATTCGTGCGACCTCGGGCTCATCGTCGGGGTCTTGAAAGGACACCAGACCGAATTCTTCGGGAACCTCTGTTAGATCACGCATAGTTTCTCCTTCTCTCGCCGTCTCAAACTCGGAGTCAGTCGGCCCCGAACCCCAGTTGCCCTGTCGCGGCCAGGAATCCCTGGAACTGCTGCCCGAAGCACGGGCGGATCCGCATATTCCCTCGCGCCGCAGCCGAATACATATCCCGAGTGTTCTGTTCCAACTCATCCGGGGTCCGGCCTGTCACCGAAATGAATCCCTGGAACCGGACATCGGAGGAACCTGCGACCAGTTCTTCTTCCCTCCGCACCAGGTCCTCCTTCTCTCGGGTCATCTCCCGCGAGATGCGACGCCCGGTCCGGGCCGAGAGGTCTTCTGCATCCTCGGCATCTTTGACCGCGTTCGAGGCATCTCGCAGCGCCTTCTCGTCATCACCACGGCGGTGGACCAACGTCACCGCATGCCGGAACTGCCCGGCGAAGACCAGCTTTTCCAAGAACCCCTGCGGGGCAGGCTTTAGCGGCCATTCCTGGACGATGAACGACCGGTGATAGATGTCGTCGACGCGCAGCTTGTCCCAATACGCGCGGATACCCACCGGGCTGGTGCCCACACCGTCGGATTCGTCCGTGATCCCGGTAAATGCCTCATTGCACAGCCTGCGGCGTTCCTCGACACCGACCCAGTGATCGACTTTGAAGCTGTTTGCGTTCAAGTCGTCCTCCAAAGCGCGGATCTTCTGTTCGACTGAGGCCAGTAGCCCCGCCACCCCGGACCCGTTGGCTTTGATCTCGGTTTTCATCCGCGGGATCGAAATGTTGATCGTCAGATATTGCGGATGTTTCGTCATCGGCGAGGACCGCAAAAGGTCCATGTACCCGGCATGAGCCACTGGATTCAGGTTGGCTCCTGCACCGTGATGTTCGGCGGCGTCCTCATAGAACTGCGACATCTGCACACCAGAGACCACCGTGGTCACATCCGAGGGGATGACCGCTTCGACCTCATAGTGACCGCCCACCACATCCAAAATGCTGGCCCAGTTATCCAAGACTTCAGCCTTCGCCGGATCGTCTTTGAGCGTGAAGTTGTCATTGTCGAGCACCGCTGTGACCGTGACTCGGCGTCGTAGCGGGTTGTGCACGATAGCCCGCCCGGACGGACCGGTGTACAGGCGCAATTCGTTGGCCGCACCGGGTAGCTGAAGCTTGATTGGTTTCTGCGTCTTCGGCGGGACCGGCTCGTCCCACTGCTCGGCCTCAGCAGCCGCTTTGGCATCTGCCTGCTCGGCGCGGGCGTCGGCTTTGGCCTCCGCTTTGGCATCAGCATGGGGGCTAGGTGCCAGATAGTCACTTTGCTGAGTCACACGCCGGACCAGGTGAGACCAGCCCAACTTCAACCAATCGAAGAGATGAAGTCCCTTGAACCGGGCCCAACCCAGGAAACCGGCCAGCGGCAACAAGCACAGCCCCAACAGCGGCCCGAAAGGGAACGGAATCTTAATCGCACAAACCACAGCCAGACCAACCGTGACCAGCACTGCGATACCAGGCCCCACGTTCAACCCAAGAATGAACCCCGACTTTTCCTTCCGAGGAAAATGCGCCGGTTCCAGTTCCACCTGGTCATTAATCGAACTCATGATCTTCTACTTCCTCCTCAGACGCGACAGCCCAGACAGCGCACGAGAGGCACCTCGAACCGGGGCAGCCCCGCCAGCACCTAGGGCTTTATCAGTACTTCCGACTTGACCAGCCGGGGTGAACGCGAACAGGCTGACCGCCACAAACGGCAACGCGATGGATACGACCAGTCCAGCCAACCCAGCCGCGAACTGGGGTCCAGCATCCGAGTAGTTGAAGACCGTGGCCGAAAGAATCAGCACTCCCGCGGCCAACGGTTTGGCCAGCAGCAGGCCCACCACCATGCTCAACCAACGACTGAACCAGGATTTCGTCATCTCCAAGGTCATCGAGACCACTGCCCAGCCCGCCATCGAGGCAAGAATGATCAGCCCCATCGCCCGCAAGGACATGACGAACGAGAGAACCAAGGACAAGACCCAGATCAAAAAGATCAGCATCAAAGGAACCAACAGGACCCAGCCACCGGCTTTGTCCATGACTCCGTCCCACATCCAGTAGGACTTGTTCATCCCAGTCAGCTTCCCGTCAGTGATCTGGATACCGAAGATTTTCATGAACGCGGCCTGCGTTTGGTTCTCGCCTTTGCGCATCATGTATCCGGCGATCTCATCCGAAGCAGCGGTCGCTGCTTGGACAATCCAGACCATGACGTAGGTCCCCGGGATACCCAACCAGCCACCGACAAAAGCTCGTGCCAGGCCCACCGAGGATCCCCGGAACAAGGCCATGACGACCTGTACGGCCACCAGCAACACGATGACCGGAGCAAGCACGGTCATCCAGGTCGCCAGGACCCCTTCCTGCGTCGGGGTCCCGACCACAGCAGCCCACCAAGAATCCCCAACATCGGACTGGGCGAAGCTATCGGACAAGAAGTTATTCGCTTGGACCGCGAAGTTCTCGATGGCGTCGAAGAACGTTTGTCCCGAGTCTCCGAAAAGATCACCAAAACTGAAGTCCATCTCGGTTCCTTCCTTTCACCTACGCCCAGCCCGATTACTGGCTACGCGGACATTCGTTTAGGACAGGCCCATGTTCGAGAACCAGAAGACGAGCCCCGAGAGCGACCCGATCACAGCAGCTCCGATCAGGCCCCAAATCAGGGCAGTGATTCCCACGCCCTGGGCCCCGCCGTGATGGGAGAGCTTGCCAGTGACCAGAAGGACCACAGCGACCACCAGCAGCAGGACCAGCAGCACAATGCAAGTAGCCATGATCATGCCTGTGATGTTCCTCAGAGTGCCCATCCAGGGTGCACCACCGTTTGGATCGACCCCCGGGTCGAACCCGGCAGCGACCACCGCTCCAGAGGCATTGACAAGAGTGTTTTGGACAGTTGCGAGCATGAGGTTCTCCTTCATTCGTAGTGCTCAAAATTGGTTGGTCAGGATCGTTCTAAAATTGCTGCAAGTCTCCGCCGCAGCTGTCTTTATCGGCCCCGTCGGGTTCGACCCACCCGGATGATTCCTTCCAGTTCGAACCGATCGCAGCACCCTCATAACTCATATAGGTGACCTTGATCTTGTAGCAGGAGGCCGGTTTGTCACCGCACGAGTCGTCGTCCTTGGATGGTTTGAAGTCAAGGAACGCATCCTTGTAAACCTTTGACGGCCCGGACCCGGTGTTTTCGATTTGTCCGTTGAGTCGGTCGTTGAGCTTCCCGTATGCCGTCTCGCCTAAGATGTTCTTGGCCTTGCCCGGGTCGTCAGCGACTTTCTGCCCCTTCGGTTTGCAGTCGTTGATGCTTTCGTAGGCAGGTTGGACCTTTTGCGGCTCTGCTTCTTTTGCTGGCGTATACAGCCGTGACCCCCACAGCACCCCACCGGAGGCTGATCCCAGGATCATCGCTCCGACTGCGACCAAACCCAGTTTCCCCGGGTCAATCAGTAGCCCGAACGGCCGCCGGCCCATTTTCTGGGCAACGATCAGCACCACCAGGATCGCTCCAGCCAACACGCACAGCACGAACGCTGCCGCGAGCAGTTGATCGACCAATCCGACCAGCTTCGGAACGTCATCGCGTGAGGACGGGTCCGCGACCAGCATCAGCACCACCTTCCTCATC
>JAKDJD010000035.1 GCA_030454085.1 Kocuria sp. | reverse complement strand
GGGTGAAGAGTTGGGTGCAGAAGGGTGGGCCACCCGGATCAAGGGCGGACCATCCGGTTATCGGGCCGGTTTGATCGGCATCACAGCCATGGCTCCCATGATGCCGACAACGATCGCCACGGGGAAGAGTCCCTGGGAGCCGGCAACCGGGGCCGGCTCGACCGGCTGAGGGCAGGCGCCGACCTGGACCGGCCGCGCCTACTCCTCCGCCTGCACCGGAACGGCCAGCTCGAGGACCTCGGCACCGGGCAATTGGGCGAGCTCGTATCCCGGTACGAGCAGTTTCGAGCCTCGGACGCCCCCGCCGACCACGACGGCGTCGGAATCCGCCACCCGACGATCGATCAGGATTCTCCAGTCGCGCGGCAGTCCCACCGGAGTGATCCCGCCCGACGTCATCCCCGTTGCCTCTTCGGTGGACGCCTGGTCCGCGAACGAGACCTTGCGAGCGTCGAGATGCTTCCGGACCGTCTTGTTGACGTCGGCCCGATCCGTCGCGAGAACGATCACCGCGGCATCGGTCACGGATTCGCCTCGTTTGCCGCGCACGATCACGCAGTTCGCGGAGGCGTCCGGGGCGACGTCGTACGCCTCGCAGAACTCCGCGGTATCCGCCAGAGTCTCGCTAATCGCCGCCACGCGGGCTCCGGGCACGGCCCCGGCCCGGGCGGCGTCGGCCACCGGCTGCGCCACGAGCTCCTGAGCGTCCAGGAGCGGGGTCCAGTTCAAGGTTCCTTCGGGAGTTGCCATGCGGCCAGTCTACGAAGCGGCCCGGTCGGCATATGTAACTTATGTCACTTTGGTTTACACTAAGTCTCACCTCACCGCAGATCCCGCTGCGCCCGAACCTCCTGGAGGACCTACGATGCCGTTCGAGGACAATCTGAAAGAGCTCGCCACCAAGCTCCGTGCCCAACAGGGCTCAATAAAATCCGAAGAAGCGACCAAAAATGCTTTCATCATGCCCTTTATCTCTCAGGTCCTGGGCTACGACATCTTCAACCCCTTGGAAGTCGTCCCCGAATACACCGCGGACCACGGAACCAAGAAGGGCGAAAAGGTCGATTACGCGATCATGAATGACGCCGAGGTAAAGATTCTCATCGAGTGCAAACAGCTTGAAGAGCCCCTGAACCTCAACCACGCCTCGCAGCTTTTCCGGTATTTTTCCGTGACGAACGCGCGCATCGGGATTCTGACCAACGGACGGATTTTCAATTTCTACAGCGACCTGGACTCGCCCAACATCATGGACCGACAGCCATTCCTTGTTCTGGATTTGCTGAACATCGACGAGAGCATGTTGCCTGCGCTGAGAAAAATCACCAAGGAGGATTTCAATCTCGATTCGGTGTTGAACTCGGCAGAGGAACTCAAATACGTCGGAGCGCTGAAGCGGGAACTGGCAACGGAGTTCCGCGACCCGAGCCCAGAGCTTGTCAGGATGCTCATGGGGAGGGTCTCCGAACGCCGCGGCACCGTGGACAACCTGAAGATGTTTGCGGGGCTGGTCTCCAAGGCGAGCAAACAATTCCTCAAAGAAAGAGTCAATGAGCGGCTGTCCGTTGCGCTCAAGGACAGCGAGGCTCCGGAGCCCCACGACCCCGTCGATGCCGGATCATCAACCTCGGAGGAATCGACAAAACCAGAAGGCGATTTGGGCAAGCCAGGCGTCGTCACCACGGAGGAGGAGCTCGCCGGTTACCAGATCGTCAAAGCTATAGCGTGCAGCGAGGTGAAACCGCAAAGGATCACGCAACGAGACAGCAAGTCGTACTTCGCGATCCTGCTCGATGACAACAACCGCCGGACCGTGGCCCGCCTCCACTTCAATGGCAAATCGAAGAAATATTTGGGTCTTTTCGACGAGAACAAGACGGAAACCCGTGTATTGCTTGAGAACATCGAGGACATCTACGCGCATGCCGAACGGATCCGGGACACCGTCAGACGTCTTGCTTCAACTGACGCATGAGTTTTCGGTGAGGCCTCTCGGGGCGGCCTCGAGGTGGCAGTCTTGTGCAGAGTCCGCGGCGAGGTGGCACTCCCGTGCAGTTTTCGACCCGAAAACGTCCCAAAACTGCCACCTCGCCGGAATGAACGCACAAAACCGCCACCTCGCGGCCAGAGAGCGAGAGGTCGCCACCCACCCCTCAACCTGTGCGCCATTCGAACGTCCATGCGCCATACGACCCGTGGACTGGGTACCGTGAAGATGGTACGTCGTGGCCGGAAGGATCGGAGCGTTATGAGCCTAGTGGGCGAATCATATGTAGTCGGACTGATCGGCAGCGGAATCACCGCGACGCTCAGTGCCCCGATGCACGAGGAGGCGGCGGATCGTCTGGGCCTGCGGTACATCTACCGCCCCATCGATCTGGACACCATTGCCGACGGCGTCGACCGCGCCCCGCAGCTCATGAAGACCGCCCTCGAACTGGGTTTCAACGCCTTCAACATCACGTTCCCCTGCAAACAGTCCATCATTGAGCACCTGGACGAACTCGCCCCCGATGCCGAGCGTCTCGGCGCGGTCAACACCGTGGTTCGGGAGAGCGGGCGTCTCATCGGGCACAACACGGACTTCTCGGGATTCGCCCACGCGTTCGATCAGGGCCTGCCCGGAGCGAGCCTCGACGACGTCGTCCAGCTCGGCACGGGCGGTGCCGGTTCGGCCACGGCCTATGCTCTGCTCTCCCGCGGCGTCGGCCACCTGTCCCTGTACGACCTCGACCGCTCCCGCGCCGAGGCCAGGGCCCGCGAGCTGTCGGCCCAGTTCCCCGGGGCGACCGTGGACGCTCTCGCTCGCGAGACCCTTCCCGACGCCGTGAGGGCGGCGGACGGCCTGGTCAACGCGACGCCCATCGGAATGCACCACCACCCCGGAGCTCCGCTGGATCTTGATCTTTTGCGGCCCGAACTGTGGGTCGCCGACGTCATCTACCTCCCGCAGGAAACCGCCCTCATTCGGCGGGCGCGGGACCTCGGATGCCGGGTCCTTCCGGGCGGCTACATGGCCGTGGGCCAGGCCGTCGACGCCTTCGAACTCATCACCGGGATCCGCCCCGACGACGCATCCATGCGAACCCACTTCGAACGACTCATCGCCGCCCAACAAGGAGAATCGCTGTGAGAACGTCGATCGCCACCGTCTGCCTCTCCGGATCCCTGCGCCAGAAGATGCGAGCGGCATCAGCCGCCGGGTTCGACGGCATCGAGGTCTTCGAACAGGACCTCGTCGTCGCGCCCGAGACGCCGGAGCAGATCCGCGGCTACGCCGCCGAGCTCGGACTCACCCTCGACCTGTACCAACCGTTCCGGGATGCCGAGGGGACCGAGGAGCAGGTGTTCCAGGACACGCTCCGCCGGGTCGAGGAGAAGTTCCGCCTCATGAATCGCCTGGGGATGGACCTCATGCTCATCCCCTCCAACGCCGGGACCGCCACCGTGGACGACGACGCCGTCGTCGCCTCCCAGCTGGCACGCATGGCCGACCTCGCCGCAAACTACGGGATCCGTCTCGCCTACGAGGCTTTGGCGTGGGGCAGATTCGTCAACGACTTCGAGCACTCGTGGCGCCTGGTCGAGGCGGCCGACCGGGAGAACCTGGGCGTCTGCCTCGACACCTTCCATATCCTGTCGCGGCAGTGGTCGACCGAGACCGTTCCTGACATCCCCGGCGACAAGGTCTTCTTCGTCCAGCTCGCGGACGCCCCGCTGATGTCCCTGGACGTCCTCTCGTGGTCCCGCCACTTCCGGGTCTTCCCGGGCGAAGGCGGATTCGACCTCGTGGATTTCATGATCAAGCTCTTGGCCGGAGGATATTCCGGCCCCCTCTCCCTCGAAATCTTCAACGACTCCTTCCGGCAGACGCGCGTCCACCGCACCGCGGTCGACGCCCTGCGCTCCCTGATCTGGCTTCAGGACCGGACGGCGCGCACGCTCAAGGCCTCGACAGGAACCAACACGAACGTGAGCCAGGCGACCGCCCGGATCGGCGAACTCACCAGGTTGCCGGGCGCCGTGGCGCCCCAGGGCATCACGTGGGCGGAGGTCCGCGGCCAGGAGACGGAACAGGTCGAAGTGCTCCTGTCCCACCTGGGGTTCAACCACCGTGGACGACACACGAGCAAACCGGTTCAGCTCTGGGAGCATGGGGACGCCCGCGTGGTCATCAACGAAGAACCGCGCGCACAAGATGCACCGAGCATGGCCTCCCTCGGCTTCGAGGTCCAGCACGACGACGCCGCGGCCGCGCACGCCTCGGCCCTGATGGTCCCCGAAGTCCCCCGCGTGACCCGAGAAGGAGAACAGCCGTTCCCCGCCTACCTCGCACCGGATGGTACCGAGATCTTCTTCTGCCCGCCCCAGTCAGCCGGGGGCGACAGGTGGCTCACGGAATTCTCCTGGCCGGATCACCTCGACGTCGCCGCACGCCGTCGGCCGGACCCCGAAACGGATCACGATCTGCCCCTCATCACGGGGATTGACCACGTGAATCTGGCCCAGCCCAAACACCACTATCCCGAGTCCGTGCTGTTCTACCGTGCGGCCCTGGGTCTCACGGTCCAGCCGTCCCAAGACGTCCCCGGGCCGACCGGGCTGGTCAGTTCGCAGGTCGTACGCAATGAATCCGGCAGCGTTCGGCTCCCGTTGAATGTGGCCCCGGACTTGGGCAATGAACCCGAGGTCGAGCACATCGCGTTCGCTTGCACCGACGTGGTCCGTCTGGCCCGGAGGGCCCAGTCTTCCGGGCTGCGGTTCCTGCCGATCCCGCACAACTACTACGAAGACCTGCGTGCCCGGTTCAATCTGAGCGATGCCACCATCGAGGAGCTCTCCTCCCTGAACCTCCTGTACGACAGGGACGATCACGGGGAATTCCTGCACTTCTACACGCAGACCGTGGGAAGCCTGTTCTTCGAGGTCGTGCAGCGGTTGGACGGATACAGCGGCTACGGCGCCCCCAACGCTCCGGTCCGCATGGCCAGCCAGTACACCCACTCGCTGCTGTCCCGCTGAGGGGTCGCCCTCTCGGGCCAGTCGGCCACAGGATGGAGCGGTCGCAGGACGAAGCGCGGCCTGCCTAGTCGATGACGGTGGTCCTCGCCGACCCGCTCGCGTTCGAGCTCTCCGGATCGATGCCTCCCTTGCGCTCGAGCCGGACGACCTCGAGCGCCTCGGTCCGCGACATGTGGAGATTGTCGATGTTCTCGAGCGGACGCTTGGACGTTTCCTTGACGGTGAGCGCGACGACGGCCACGCACACGAGCATCACGAACAGCGCGGGCATGACCCAGTTGTCCATGCCGTTGCCGTTGAGGGCCGCCGCGATGACCGGGACGAACCCGCCGGATACGGCGAAGCCCACCTGGGTTCCCAGTGCGAGACCGGTCGAGCGCACCGGCGTCGGGAACATTTCGGCGTAGAAGGAGGGCCATGTCGCGTTGGAGAACGAGTAGAAACCGCCGTGGACCAGGGCCCCGAACAGGAAGATCAAAGGGATATTCGCCTCGGACACGGCCGCGAGGAACGGGAACATCATGCCCCCGGAGAGCAGGGCTCCGAGCACGAAGACCGGTTTGCGACCGACCCGGTCCGAAACCATAGCCGACAGCGGGATCACCAGCAGCCCGACCGAGTTGGAAACCACGGGAACCCAGAGCATGGTCGAGCGCTCGATGCCGACGCCGTTGGTTGCGTAGGAGATGGCCCAGACCGTGAACGCGACGTTGACGGTATTGATCAGGGAGCACACCGCGACCCGGATGATCGCGGCCTTGTGGTAGCGGAAAGTGATGGCCAACGGCGTCGACTTGTCCAGCACCGATTGCTCCTGGTCCTGCTTCTCGAAGGCCGGGGGCTCCTCGAGTTTGCGACGGATCAGGTATGCCGCGAGTACCACCAGGGCGGAGAACCAGAAAGGAACTCGCCACCCCCAGGCGAAGAGCTGGTCCTCGCTCAGGAAGGCGGTGAAGGGGATGAATACTGCCGTGGCCAACAGGGAGCCCGCCTGGGTGCCCTGCAGGGACCAACTGGTGATCAGGCCGCGACTGCGGTCCTCGGAGTGTTCGAGCGACATCGAGATCGCCGATGCCTGCTCGCCCGCTGCCGACATGCCCTGGATCACGCGGCACAGGACCAGAAGAATCGGCGCCAGGATGCCGACGGACCCGTAGGTGGGAAGACACCCGATGGCGAACGTCGCTCCACCAATGAGGAACAGGGTCATCATCAGCACGAATTTGCGGCCGAGCCGGTCCGAGAGCGGCCCCATGATCAGGGCACCGAACGGGCGGACCACGTAGGCGACGCCTGCGACTCCCATGGATTGCAGGACCGCGGCCGCGGCATTGCCCTCCGGGAAGAAGATGTGGTTGAGCACGACGGCCGCCGCCGTCGCGTACACCGCAAAGTCGTAGTATTCGAGAGCCGAGCCGATCCAGCCGGCAAGGGCCGCGCGTCTGGGAGATTTGGCCGGCAGGACAGCCGTTTCTTCTGCGCCGTGAGTGGACATGAGCCTACCTTTGCACCCGATCGATGTTCTCCGCGGGGATCACTACTCAAGGAGTCTCAGCGAAGACGTGTGCACCGTCCCACTCTGGGTCCGTGCATGAACTCGAATTAGCTTAGGCGTGTCCCAGCACACAGGTCGAACGCGTGTTCACGATACGAACACGCGCGCGGCGGCAGATTTGTGCGGTTCCCAGCCGCGAGGTGGCAACCTCGTGCAGCCCCGCCCGCGAGGTAGCATCTTGGGACGACATCGACCCAAAACCCGCACGGGAGTGCCACCTCGGCCCAGGAACCGCGGTCAGGACTGCGCCGGGGCCTCCTCGGAACCCGCCTGGTCGTCGTCGAACTCCGCCTGCTCCTGGGCGAGATCGGATTCGGTCGAGGATGCCAACCTGGTGGAGCGGAAGGCCTTGTAACTGGCCCAGATCACGGCGGAGAGCGGAACGGCCAGAAGCGCGCCGGCCACACCGCCTTGATGCGCTCCGACGGCGAGCGCAGCGATGATCACGATCCCATGGAGGCTCAGGGCGGACCCCATGACTTTGGGCTGCAGGATGTGGTGCTCGACCTGGTTCACCACGACCACGACGGCGACGAGAACGATAGCTGCCATCGGGCCGGCCGCCACAAGGGCGATCAGGGCGGCGCAGATCCCGGTGACCAAGGCGCCGACGATCGGGATGAACGCGCTGAGGAAGATCATGGCCGCGAGCGGGAACGCGAGGGGAACCTGCATCACGAGCATCGCGATGAGGTCCACGACAGCGGCGAAGGCGGCGATGATCACGGTTCCACGGATGTACTTGCCCAACACGTGGACGCTGGCCAGGCCGGCGTCGTTGATCCTGGAGGTAAGCCGCTCCGGCACGAAACCGAGGATGAAACGCCACATGCGGGGACCGTCCAGAAGGAAGAAGAACAGCATGACGATCATCAGCAGGGCCCCTGCCACCAGCTCGGTCACCATGGACACCCCTTCGACCGCGCTCGTTCCGGCGCTGCTGGTCTGCAGGTACTGGCTCCCCTTGTTGAGGTATTCCTGGAGGTGGGTCTCGTCCAGGGGCACGCCCCAATCGGTCAGGATCGTGATGAGCTTGTTGATGCCCTGTTGCGTCTGGACGGCAAGGTCGGACCACTCGTAGATCACGGTCATGACCACCGAGGAGATCACGGCCGCGAGCACCAGGACGATCCCCAGAAGGGCCGTTATCGCGGCCCAGGTCCTGTTGAAGTGGGCGCGATGCAGCATCCGGATAATCGGGTGCATCGCCGAGGCGATGATGAGGGCCAGCAGCAGGGGGAGCGTCACGAGCTTCAGGGTCACCACGAGGTACCCCAGGAGCGCCACGGCCCCGGCGATCAGCAGGATCTGCAATGCACGGATCGATGCCCGGCCGAACGAGTCCTTCCAGAGCTGCTTGGGTGCCGGCGGGGCGGGGTCGCTTCCACGAGAAGGCCCCCGCCGCGTCGGCTGCTCGCGCGAAGCCGCGTGAGCACCGTCAGAAGTCGCCATAGGTCTCTCTCCCCAGTCCCTCGGTCCGAGATGGATACCATGACTTTTCATGGTTCACCACATACTACGAGGGCGAAGCACGTTGTGGGGAGATGCCGAGGGAATGCTCGGCGAACTTCCGGGAAGTCCCCCGCGTTCTTACCGTCGGTAGGAGGCACCTCGGTGGTCGTCCGGCAGCTGAGGGCCACGACCGCTGATCCGTTCGCGCAGTGTTTTTCCCTCGGGCTCGTCGAGCAGCCCCCTGCGCCTCAGTTCGGGAGAGACCAGGTGGGCGAAACGTTCGAGGTCGGCCGGGCGCACGGCGGCCGATAGGTTGAAGCCGTCGACGTCGGCCTCCTCGACCCAGCGCTCGAGCTCGTCGGCGACGGTCTCCGGCGACCCCACGATCACGGGACCACGACCTCCAATCGCGACGAATTCCGCCAGGTCGCGCACGGTCCAGGTCTTGTCCGGGGACAGGGTTGTGAAGCTCGCGAGCGCGGACTGGTTCGCGTCCGTGGTCACGTGCTCGATCTCGTCGTCGGGGTCCGCGCCGGAGAGATCGACGCCCGTCCACCCGCCGAAGAGGGCCAAGGTGGCCTCCGTGTCCACGAGCTTCTTGTATTCCTCGAGCCGTGCTTCGGCTTCCTGATCCGTCTCGGCCACGACGACGGTTGCCAGACTGAAGATCTTGACGGAGTCGCGGGGCCTGCCCTGCGCTTCCAGCTGGTCCCGGACCGATTGGGTCCAGGTGCGGACGAGTTCAGGCGTGCCGCCCGAGAAGAAGATCGCCTCGGCATGATCGAGGGCGAATTGCTGCCCACGTTTGGACGCGCCGGCCTGGAAGAGGAACGGCGTCCCCTGAGGGCCGGGGTGAGCAAGGGCAACTCCCGGCACGGAGAAGTACCGCCCCTCATGTTCGATGGGGCGCACCCGGTCCGGGTTGACGACGACGTTGGCCTCGGCGTCGTTCTGCACCGCCCCCGGTTCGAAGGAACCCTCGAACAGCTTGTACATGACCTCCATGTACTCGTCGGCGCGGTCGTACCGCTGGTCGTGCGGGATTTGCCCGGCCATTCCCAAGTTCTTGGCCGCCGAGTCCTGGTAACTCGTCACGATGTTCCAGGCGACGCGACCGTCGGTGAAGTGGTCCAGGGTGCTCAAGGTCCGCGCCAGGAGGTAAGGCTGTTCGTAACTGACGGAGGCCGTGACCCCGAAGCCGAGATTCTCGGTCCCCTGGGCCATGGCGGTCACAACGACCAAAGGGTCCAGGAGCGGGTACTGCACGCCACCGCGGGCCGCGGCGTCGCCGTCTCCCCCGTAGACGTCATAGATCCCGGGGATGTCCGCGAGGAAGAGGGAGGCGAATCCGCCGTCCTCGAGCGTCGTGGCCAGGTCGGTCCAGTAGCTCAACGTGTCGAATTCATGGATCCGTGACTCGGGGTGCCGCCACAGACCTGGGGTCTGGTGGACGGGCACGAGCATGTCGAACGCGTTGATGAGAAGGGGACGGGTCATCTGTTCTCCTTGACGGCAGCTCTCACCGGGTCCACGGCCAGCAGGGCCGCGAGGATGGAAAGAACCACGAGTACGGTCAGGTAAGTGGTGATCAGCCAGGGGGTCTCGCCGCCCCAGGCATAGAGCAAGGTCGCGGTGAACGGCATGAGGCCGCCACCGATGAGGGTTCCGAGCTGGTAGCCCATGCTCACCCCGGAGTACCGGACTTCCACGGGGAACTGCTCGGCGAACCACGCGGCCTGCGGTCCGTAGACGGAGTCGTGGGCAAAGACGAGACCGACGATGATGATGAGCGGGAGGGTCGAGAAGCTTCCGGCGTCGGCCGCGAGGAAGATGGCCCAGCCGAAGACGCCGATCGCCGCGTACCCGGCGAGGGACACGGGCCGCCGACCGACCCGGTCCGAGACCCACCCCCAGAAGGGTCCGGATACCAGTCCAATGGCGGAGGCGATCATGACGGCGGTGAGCACCGGCCCGGACCCGCCCTGCGTGTCCTTGAGATACGTCAGCAGATAGACCGTGACCAGATAGTAGATCCCGTTCTGTGCCACGCGGAGGAAGGTGGTCACGGCCAGGGCACGAGGATACTTCTTGACCATGGTCCACACCGGTGCCCGTTCGGTCCGGCCCGCCCCTTTGATCTCGGTGAATTCCCGGGCATCCGTGACGCCGAGGCGAATCCACAGGGCCACCAGCACAAACACTCCGGAGGCGAGGAAGGGAAGCCGCCACCCGAAGGCAACGAATTGCTCGTCCGTGAAGACGCCTTGAACGATGGCGTAGAGCCCGGTCGCCAGGAGCATTCCCCCGGCGGAGCCGATCTGCGTGAACGATCCGAAAAATCCCCGGAGTCCGGTCGGCGCATGCTCGACGCTCAGCAGCGCGGACCCTCCCCATTCCGCGCCCGCGGACAGGCCCTGGAGAATGCGCAGGGCCACCAGGGCGATCGGGGCCCAGATGCCGATGGCGTCAAAGTTCGGGAGCACGCCGATGAGGAACGATGAAATCCCCATGGTCAGCAGCGAGACAACCAACAGGGACTTCCGCCCGACCCTGTCCCCGATGTGCCCCGCGAGAATTCCCCCAATGGGGCGCGCCAGAACCCCGACGGCGAGGGTCGCGAACGAGGCGAGCAGGCTGATCAATGGGGTCGACCCGTGGAAGTACTGGTTGTTGAAGATGATCGCGGCGGCAATCCCGTAGAGGTAGAAGTCGTACCACTCCAAGGTCGTACCGGCGAAGGCACTGCCCAGGACCCGGACGGGACGGGACCGGTTCACGGTCTCCCGCGGGCCGGGGGCGGCATCGAGGGTCTGTTGGGTCATGACGTTGCGCCCTTCCTTGAGGTCGCGTCGCCAATCGCGTTGAGCCCCTCGGGCAGGGTCCCGTTGATCCAGTAGTCGCCCACGGCCCGAGCGCGGAAGGCAATGGGATTGTGCGTGGCGACCGTCTGAGCATTCCTCCAATGGCGGTCTAGGCCCTTGGACCGCGACGTGGCCGACGCCCCACCCGTGAGGAAGAGCTCCTGGGCGGCACCGAGGGCGGCCTCCGGCACGCTCACCTGCGCGTGCTCGACCGCGACCTCGGAGAACGAGAGCGCCTCCGGAATCCGGGCCACGAAGTCCGGATCGTCGAGGAATTCGGACGACGCCGCCCCGGCCGCCTCTGCCGCGGCGATACCGTCATCGAGAATCCTGGCCGTGTGGGTCACGACTGCTTCGGCGGTGTAGGCCTTGGCCGCGATTCTCCCCGTCGCCTCCTGGATCAGGGGGTCCTCCCGGAAGGGCAGTCCCGACCCCGTATTGAAGGTGCGCGCCCTCCGGGCGACTGCCCCGGCGGCGTCGTCGCGGGCCGCGCGAGCGATACCGGCCATGACCGCCAGAAGCACGAGCTGGAAGAAGGCCGCCTCGTGGATGGCCTCGGGGGACCCGGTGACCCTGTCCAGGACACCGTGCTCTTCGACGGGGACGTTCTCGAACGTCGTCGTGCCCGTGCCGGTCAGGCGCTGACCGAAGCCGTCCCAATCGTCGGCGATACTCACCCCGGGGGCGTCCGTCCGCACGACGGCGAAGCGGCGACCCTCGCCTTCCTCGAGCGACGCCGAGACACGGGTGCAGTCCGAGAAGATCGTCCCGGTCGTGTAATACTTCTCGCCGCGCACGCGCCAGCCTTCCGGCGTGTCCACGAGTCGGGTGTTCAGGGTTCCCAGAGAGTTGCCGCCGATCTCGGTCGAAGCATTGCCCACCGTCTCACCCGCCAGGACACGCGGGTACCAGGCGGCCTGGATCTCCGTAGGCTGGAACCTCAGAGATTCGACGAACCCGTAATGCGACCTGTAGACGTGCGCGACGTTGGCATCCGCAGCGGCGAGATCGATCAGGAGACGGGTGAAGGTTTCGATACTGGCACCGGGACCACCGTGCTCCGCGGGGACTCTGAGCGTGCTGAATCCGGCGGCCTCGAGCCGTCGGAATTCCTCGTACGGAAGACGCCGCTCGACGTCGCGTTCCAACGACCCCTTCGCAATGCTCTCGAAGAGCGGGGCGAAATGTTGCGCCAAGGAGGGGTAATCGCTGGGCAGGCTCGGTATGTCCGTCATGGGGCCTCGTTTCTCTGGGGACGAACCTTTTAGGTCGAGGCTAGGAGAAACGACCGTCATCAAGACAGGCTGTGTCCCGCCGTTGCGGGAATGACGCCGCATGTCGCGTCCGTGTCATCTCACGGAGAATTGTTACCGGGGCGGGGTGTATGGGCCGGACGGGGCGGGTCGGCGAGGTGGCAGATTCGTGCGGCCCCGCTCGCGAGGTGGCAGATTCGGGACGAATTCGGGCCGAACACTGCACGGGATGGCCGTCTCGACTGGGGAACTGCCCAGGATTGCCACCTCGCGGCCCACCGACGACGCGCTCCAGTCGGCAATAGCCGGCCGACCGCTCATACTGGAGGCATGGAACACAGCAATTCTCCGCAGTCGCTCCTGAACCACAACACGCTGGTGATGCAACAGGTCACCGGCTTCATGTCCAATGACTTCCAGATCCTCGATGAGGCCGGTGCGGCCGTCGGCAACGTCGCCACGACCAACGACGCAGGTCCGCGCTGGCTCATCGGCAGCCGCTCCTTCGTCGTGACGGAAGCGGACGGCCGATTCATCATGGGGGTCACCGACCCCATGGACTTCATGCGCGATACCTATGAGCTCTCGGACGCGTACGGCAACCAATTTGCGCTGATCAAGAAGCGGTTTTCCATGATCGGGCTGAGAGCCGAGATCCAGATTGGTGGTGGGTCCACCATCGTGCTCAGGGGCAAACCCCTGGGCATGGAGTTCGTTGCCGAGGTCGGCGACGTCGACATCGCCCGGGCCACCCGCCGATGGGGCGGCCTCGGCCGAGGAATCCTGGGGCACAGCCGCTACGCGTTGGACATCCGGCCGGACGTCACCCCACTGGACCGCATGGGTCTGATCGGCGGCATGATCGCGCTGGACTTGATGCGCCACAAGGCATCGCAGAACAGTTGAGCCCGCACAGACACCACCGGCCGGACGGGTAAGGGCCCGAATTGCTCGGGCGACCTCCTATTCGGGCAACTTCGCGACCTGGCCCGCGAAGGTGAATCCTCCGCCGAAACCAAGCAACAGGGCGGTACCGCCCCGGGGCAGATCCCCGCGGTGCCAGTACTTGGACAGGCCGAGGGGAACGCTCGCGGCCGAGGTGTTCCCGGATTCGATGACGTCCTTGATGACGATCTGCTCGTCGGTGGCCTTGAGCGCCTTGGCGAGAGGCTCGACCAGGCGGAGATTCGCCTGGTGGAAGGCGAAGACATCGATGTCGTCCAGGCCGAGGCCGGCGGCGTCGAGCACCTTGTGCGCCTGCTTCGACGCATCGGTGAATGCCCAACGCATAACCTGCCGACCGTCCTGGGAGAAGTATTCGGGGTCGCCGTCGATCACCACGGCGTCAGCCATCGAGGGAACGGATCCCCAAACGGTCTGGCTGACGCGCGGCTCCTCCGATTTCTGCAGGACCACGGCCCCGGCGCCGTCGGCGGTGAGGATGCAGGTCCGACGATCGGTCCAATCGGTCACGATGCTCAGCGTCTCGGACCCGATGACGACGGCCGACTCGGCACTCCCAGCGCGGATGGCCTGGTCGGCAACGCCCATGGCGTACTCGAATCCCGAGCACGCGGTGTTGACGTCCATGATGGCCGGGGACGTGAATCCGAGGCGCTGGCTCACGCGGCCGGCGGTGTTGGGGCTGCGGTCGGTCGACGTCGTGCTCGCGACGACGACCAGGTCCACGTCCTCGATACCGGCATCCTCAAGCGCCATACGGGCGGCGGCTACGGCCAGGTCGGCCACGGTCTCGTCCTCGACGACGCGCCGCTCGACGATCCCGGTACGTTCCTGAATCCACTCGTCGCTCGTGTCGACCATCCGGGCGATGTCGAAATTCGTCAGGACCTTCTCGGGCTGATAGTGACCGAGGCCGGTGATCTTGGAGCCGTGCTGGGCAGAACTGGATGCAATGGACATAGTCAGAATCCTACTGCGTCCACGCCTCTGGCACGGCTCCGCGACCGACCGATCACTTCATCTTTTCGGCGACCCGCTCGATCAACCCTTCGACATTGCGTCGGGTTCGCTCGGCTCGTTCCTCCGGCGTCAACGTCTCCTCCATCTGACGCACACCCTCTGGTTTCCTCTTTCCCCAGGTGTAGTCGGAACACTTCAGATCGGAGCAGATGTAGGTCCCGATGCTGTTGTAGTGCTCCTTGGTGCTCTTGGATCGCTGGATGGAATACATCGAGACGCCGCTGCCCGGATGAAGCGTCATGCAGAGCTGACACATCTGTGCCCCTCCGCGCGTCTTCTGATCGTTCTTCTGAAGGACGAGGCCTCTGAGCCCGTTCTCAGTTTCGGCGACGACATAGGCATTCTGCGGTGCCTTCGGGTCGATCCATCCGAGAAAAATTTCGGAATCCCAGGCGGTCTCGGCAAGACCCTTGGGAACGTTCAGCCGCTGAGCCGCCCCCTTGGAACAGTTGATGAAACTCTTGCGGATCTCTTTCTCGCTGTGCTGCTGCATGGTCAGTACCCCATTGGTCTGATGGCGCGGGGACACCACGGTCGGGGTCCCGCGCGGGATTGGTAGGTGCATCCTGCCTGGATGGAAGCCCGGGACGACGCCGTTCCGCGGCTGGTCGTCGGGCGCAGCGGCCGTGTCCGGCGGCGACAGCCTGGCCGGCGCGCGGCGTCGGTGTGGCGGCGCGCGGCGTCGGGGGCGCTGCTACGTCGTCGGAACGGCGCTGTTGCGGCGGCGTCGTCGGCGTCGGGCGCGTACGTCCGGATACCGAGGTCTGAGGTCTGTGGGAGCGAAGGCCCCAAGGGCCCCGTCGACCGGCCGACGCAGTGGGTCCGGTCGGCGCGCGTTCGAGACGACTATTTACGTTGCGCCCATTCGCGGCCCGCCGCGGGCTCTCATCGGGCAGGTTCAATCGCGAGTTGCGCCGCTGGTGGGAGCGCAACCCGTCGGAGCGGGGCTATCTGGTGCCGACGGTCAATCCGCCGACAACCTCCTGACGCCGCGAGGCATCGATACCTGACCTGGTCATACCCCTCATTTTTGCATACCGGGTCAAGACGGACGACCCAAAGGACGGTCGATGGCGCGCGACGACGGTCCCACGCGGTCGCCCTGTCGGAGTCCGGATGTCGGGGTCCGGATGTCGGGGCCATCCCCTTTCGGCCCGCTTGTAAGACCCACTTACGAGGCGGTTACCCGGTTCGGAGGCGATAGCCCCCGATGGGTGGCGGTTTAACCGCCTCCAAACAAGGTTAAGCGCCACCCCATCGGGCAACCCCCACACAACTGCCAGAGAATCACCGCCCGAACGACGCCGAACCGTTGGGTAAGCGCCACGCCATCGGGCAACCGCCACATAACTCCCACAGAACCGCCGCGCGGACGACGCCGACCCGCCGGGAAACCGCCACCCAACCGGGCCACCCGACCGGGCGCCCCCGCACACAGTGACAATTCGCATAGTCCCGCAACAAACTTTACTTCTCAAGTAATAATTAGCGAACTTTTCTTTCCCTCAAGGTCTCCACGTGTCAAATACCCTGGGTTCGGGCGTTTTTCCGGGTAGAAGGCCATGTTGCCCCTCTGCTAGCTTCTCTGAATGGATTCATCCCCTATGGTTAGGCTTACCTAAAATTGAGTGCAGTCAATACAGTAAAGAGGGGGCGTCTGGACCTCCTGGACGCGAACTCGACGGGTGAATACGTCGACCTCGTCTCGGACATGGCGGGCCGCGTCGCAGGCCATCTCGGCGCGGCATCGTCCCCTGCCACCTCGACGCCGATCGACGAACTGCGGCGCCGCGTCGAGGACATCGATATGGACGCCGAGCCCCTCGGAGGGCAACGGGTCATCGAAGAAATCGACCGGCTGTTCCTCCAGGAAGCGGTCTGGTTCCACCACCCGGACTACCTCGCCCACCTGAATTGCCCGGTGGACGTGAACGCCGTGGCCGCAGAGACGGCGTTGGCTGCGGTCAACACGTCGGTGGACACCTACGACCAGTCCCGTATCGCAACCCTCATCGAACGGAAGCTGATCGACTGGACCACCCGGAAAATCGGCTTCCCCCAGGGGGATGGAGTCTTCACCTCGGGCGGGACGCAGTCGAACATGCAAGCCCTGTTCCTGGCGCGCGAGGCCGCACTCCATGGTTTCTCCGGGCGCCAACGCAGCGAACGGCAATCCCGACTGGTCATTCTGACCAGCGAGGAGAGCCATTTCAGCGTGGACAAGTCGGCGCTGCTCCTTGGTCTCGCCGACGACGCCGTGGTCACCGTCCGCTCCGACGTCGAAGGACGCTTGGATCCCGCGGCTCTCGAGGAGAGCCTCAAGGACGCATTGACCGCCGGCAAGGTCCCGATGGCCATCAGCGCGACGGCCGGGACCACGGATCGGAGGATGATCGATCCGCTCCCCGACATCGCCAAGATCGCCGAGCGATACGACATCTGGTTCCACGCGGACGCGGCCTACGGCGGGGCGCTCCTGCTCTCCCCCACGCGTCGGGACCTCCTGTCCGGGATCGAGCGGGCACGGAGCGTGACCGTGGACTTCCACAAAGGGTTCTTCCAGCCCGTATCGTCCTCCGCGTTGTTGCTCCGCGATCCGCGGGACTTCCGTCTGGGCACGTGGCACGCCGACTATCTCAACCCCGAGGAATCGGACGAGCCGAACCAGGTCGACAAGTCCCTGCAGACCACGCGCCGTTTCGACGCGCTCAAGCTGTTCGCGACACTCCGCGGAACCGGGGCCGACGCCTTGGGCCAAGCGGTCGACCGCGTCGTCGATCTCGCCCACGAGGTGCACGAGGTAGTCGAGAAGCATCCTGACCTGCGTCTCGTCTCCGGATCGGATCTGTCGACCGTGGTCTTCCGGTGGCAGCCCGAGGGAGTGACCGATGTCGACGCCGACGCCCTGGTTGCCCCCATCCGAAGCCACTTTCAGGAGTCCGGCAGCCTGCTCGTCGCCAAGACGGTCATCGCGAACCGGCCCTGCCTCAAACTGACTCTTCTGAATCCCGGTGCCGAGGTCGATCGCATCGCCGAGCGCATCGAGGAGATCGCCGCCACTGCCGCACGGATGCACGAGCAGACCGCGCGCCCGACCCTCACATACGAGGAGAGCCTGAATGACACGAAGTGACCCCGCAGAACGCGTCCACGATCTCATCGGGATCGGGATCGGCCCGTTCAACCTGGGGCTGGCCTGCCTGAGCGAGCCGCTCGACGACGTCGACGCCCTGTTCTTCGACGAAAACGACGGCTTCGCCTGGCACCACGGCATGATGCTCGACGACGCCACGATCCAGGTGCCCTTTCTGGCGGACATGGTTTCCATGGCCGACCCGACCTCCAGGTACTCGTTCCTGAATTGGCTCAAGCAGACCGGCCGGCTCTATCCCTTCTACATCCGCGAGGACTTCCACCCGCTCCGCCGCGAATACGATGCTTACTGCCGCTGGACCGCGAACCAGGTGACCAGTCTGCGCTGGCAGCACCGCGTCGAATCGGTCGAGTACCTCGAGGACGACGACGTCTTCCGGGTCACGGCGCTGTCCCCGCAAGGAGTCGAGAAGCACCTGGCCCGGAACGTGGTGACCGGCATCGGAACCGGTCCACGCGTCCCGGAGCCCTTCCGCGGCCTGGACGGGAACACTCGACACTCCTCGCGCTTCCTGCACGAACGAGAGGATCTGCTCGCCGCGGAGTCGGTCGCCGTCGTCGGCAGCGGCCAGTCGGCTGCCGAGATCTACCTCGACCTCCTGAACGCGCAGAAGGACTACGGGTACCGTCTCGACTGGATCACTCGTTCACCTCGGTTTTTCCCGATGGAGGACACCAAGCTGACCCTCGAGCTGACCTCCCCCGAATACGTTCGTCACTTCCACAGCCTTCCGGAAGAGACGCGCGACCGGTTGGGACGCGAACAACGCGGCCTCTACAAGGGCATCAGCATGAACACCATCGACGAGATCTATGAAGCCCTGTACAGGGAATCGGTCGACCGCACCGTGCCGACGACCCTGCTGACCAATACGGCCGTCGTCGGCTCGGAATACGACGCCGGCAACGGCGAGGTCCGCCTGACCCTGCGCCACGAGGAGACGGGCGAAACCTCGGAGCGCACGGCCCAGCAGCTCGTGCTGGCCACGGGCTACGCCCCGCGCGACCCGGAATTCCTCAAACCCGTCGAGGACCTCATCGCACGGGACAAGGCCGGACGGTTCGACGTCGACCTGGAATTCCACGTCGACACCCTGGGTGGCCGCATCTTCGTGCAGAACGCGGAGGAGCACACGCACGGCCTCACGGCACCCGACCTCGGCATGGGCGCATGGCGCAATGCCACCATTCTTCGACAGATCACCGGCCGGGAGGTCTATCCCGTCGAGCGCAGCATCGCGTTCCAGGACTTCGGCACGTCCCAGGCCAAGGAGGACATCAAATGACCACAACCGTCGACACACCCCAGCACCGCGAGCAGACCACGGGCTCGCTGACCTTCCGCCCCGTCGACCCCGACGCAGATTCGCGGATCATCACCGACTGGCTGACGCACCCGGCGTCGCACTTCTGGGATATGCAGGAGACCACTCCGGAGAAGACGCGGGCCTACCTCGTCGACATCGTCGCGGACGACGCCCAGAACGCGTGGCTGATCCACGATGCCGACGAGCCGCTCGGGTACGCCGAAACCTACGATCCGGCCCGCGTGCTCCTGAACGAGGTTTTCGACGCCCGACCCGGTGACGTAGGCATGCACCTGCTCGTTGCTCCCCCGCCGGAGGACCAGTCCCGTCGCCGAAGCGGCCTAACCGGTCGCGTGATGCGCGCCGTCGTCGACCACTGCATTCGCGAGCTGGGCGCACGGCGCATCGTCGTCGAACCGGACGTGCGCAATCACGCGATCGCGGCGAAGAACCGCGAGGTCGGCTTCCGGGTACTCCGTACTGTCGATCTGCCGGGGAAGGTCGCCGCGCTCAGTATCGTCGAGGCGGACGACGCCGGCCGGCCCCTCGCCTCGGACCCCACGCCCCACCTGCATCCCGAATACATGGATACGGCACAGCGCCACGTGGTCTCGAAGGCCTTGGCCGAGTTCAGCCACGAGCACCTGATCCAACCGACCCGGATCGAGAATGACCTGTGGGAGCTCGCCCTCCCCGACGGCTCGGTCTACCGGTTCTGCGCCGAGGTCCTCCCCCTCAACCATTGGGTCATCGACGAAGGGTCCGTCACCCGTCACGCGCAGGCCAGTCCGGAGGGCCTGCCGCTCGACGCGCAGGAGTTCGTGGCGCAATTGCACGAGACGCTCGGCATCCCGGAGAAACTCCTGGGAACCTATCTCGAGGAACTCGCCTCGACCCTGGCCAGTGGGGCGTTCAAGAACTTCCGCGGTGGCCCGAATGCGCACCAGCTGGCCCTGGGCCGGAAGGATGTCGACGTCACGGCGGACTTCCAGCAGACGGAGGCGGCGATGACCGAGGGGCACCCGTGCTTCGTCGCGACCAATGGCCGCATCGGGTTCGGCCTGGACGAGTTCCGCCGCTACGCCCCGGAAGCCGGTTCACGTTTCCGATATGTCTGGGTGGCCGCACACCGTGAGCACACGACCCTGGAGGTATCGCGGGCGAGCACGGAGGAGAAGCACTGGGCCGACGAGCTCTCCACCGAGACCCGGAGCGAGTTCGCTGACCGCCTGACCGAGTTGGGCCTGAACCCCGAGGACTACGTGTGGATCCCCGTCCACCCGTGGCAGTTCCAGCACCGACTCGCGGTCAGCTTCGCCCCGGACATCGCCTCGCGGCGCCTGGTGGTCCTCGGCGAGGCATCGGACGAATACCAGCCTCAGCAGTCGATCCGCACGGCCTTCAACCGGGACCACCCCGCGAAGTCGTACATCAAGACCGCCCTCTCGATCCAGAACATGGGGTTCCTTCGCGGCCTGTCACCCGCCTACATGCGTGCCACTCCGGCGATCAACGACTGGGTGGCCGAGCTCGTTCGCGGGGACGAACTCTTCCGCGAACTCAACTTCGACGTGCTGCGCGAACACGCCTCGATCGGCTACACGGGCGATGCGTACCACGCGACCGAGACCAAGTCCGACCAGCAGAAGATGCTCGCGGCCCTGTGGCGCGAGAGCCCCCTGCCGTTCCTGGACGAGGACGAGCGCATTCTTTCGATGGCATCCCTGCTTCACCGGGATGCCCGCGGCAGGTCGGTGGTCACCGAACTGATCCGCGCCTCCGGGACCGACGCCCGGACGTGGATCCGCGAATACCTCGCCGCCTACCTGACACCTGTCCTGCACTCCGTGGAAGGGCACGACCTGGCGTTCATGCCCCACGGGGAGAATCTGATCCTCCGGGTGAAGGAGGGGCGCGTCGTCGGCGCCTTCATGAAGGACATCGGAGAGGAAGCGGCGATCATCGGCGATCGTGATCTCCCGGAGGAGATCTCACGGATGCGCCACGTGATCGACGACGACGAGGCCGCTCAGCTGATCTTCACCGACGTCTTCGTGGGCGTCCTGCGCCACCTGTCCGGAATCCTTCACCGGGCCGGTGTCCTCGATCATGCCGAGTTCTGGACCCTGGTGAGGGAGAACGTGGATGCGTACCGGGCCCGCGGGCTCCCTCGCCGCCGTCACCTGGATCTCGAGGTACCGGAGTTCCGCCACTCGTGCCTCAACCGGCTCCAGTTGCGGAACACCCTGGAGATGGTCGACCTTCAGGACGCCTCAGGCTCCCTGATTTACACAGGGAGCCTGAGGAATCCGATCGGTTAGCCCTGGGGCGGGTCACATGGGGCTCAGCCCCATCTGGCCCGCCCTGGTGAAGAAGCGTGCGGAAACCTGTTTGGGCGCCAGGTCGTCGCTCTGGACCCAGTCGACCGAGTAGAAGGTCGAGACCATGTCCTTGGGGGTCACGGTCACGTGGACGTAGCCACGACGGCCGTCGTAGTGCTTGACGTAGGGATGCCGGGTCCAGTCCGCGGTGTGCTTGTCGGTCACGGCGCCGTCTCCGTCCGAGGCGATCGAGCTGCACACGAGTTCGACGCCGGTCGTCCGGCTGTTCGGGTCCGCATAGTCGGCCTTGAGCTCCGCGGCCACGTGCTTGTGGATGTCCCCTGCCAGCATGACCGGGTTGGAAGCCCTGCTCATCGCCTCGAGCATCCGGGTTTGCGCTGCGGGGTAACCGTCCCACATGTCGACCTTGTCGGGCGAGATCGGGGAAAGGACCACCCCGTTGGCCAGGATATTCCAGGTCGCGGAGCTGGTCCGCAACTGGTTCGCGACCCACGCTTCCTGGTCGGCGCCCAGGATCGTGCGCTGAGGACTCGTCCGGTCCACCTCGTCCACGGGTGCCGGGTCACGGAACTGCCGGCTGTCGAGCAGTGCGAATCGAATCAGGTTCCCGACGTCGATCGACGTGGTGATGTCGCTCGTGTCGCCCTGCGGGAGGGCCTCGACGTCGAGCGGCATGTTCTCGTAGAAAGCCCGGTAGGCCGCGGCGATGCGGGTTCGGAAGTTCGGGTCCGGGGTGGACACGGCCGGGGTCTTGCCGGTGTAGTTGTTCTGCACCTCGTGGTCGTCCCAGATCACCGCGGCGGCCGCACGGGCGTGGACGTCCTGGAGGTGCTGATCGGTCTTGAACAGGGAGTACCGGAGCCGGTACTGCTCCAGGGTCACGGCCTCCACGGAGTGCGCGGCCCCGACCTCGGCCCCCTGCCGCCACATGTTCTCCGGCGTGATCCCGTATTCGTAGATGTAGTCGCCGAGGAACAGGACGAGATCGAGATCGGGTTCCTGGGCGAGGTGTTTGTGGGCCGTGTAATGCCCGTGGTACCAGGCCTGGCAGGACACGAATCCGAAGGAGAACTTCGAGACCGAGGTCCCGGCGGCGGGCAGGGTTCGGAACCTGCCGACCCGGCTGATCTGGTCGCCCACGCGGAATCGGTAAAAGTACTCGGTCCCGGATCGCAACCCGTCGACCCGCGGATGGACGGAATGGGCCAGGTCGGGCTGGGCAAGGGCTTCACCCTTCTTTTCGATGCCGACGAAATTCTGGTCCCGCGCCACCTCCCACGTCACGGCCACGGGACTCTGCGGCATTCCGCCGCTTCCGTCCTCGGCCAGGGGCTGTGGGGCGAGCCGTGTCCAGAGGACGACGCCGTCCGGCCTCGGGGCGCCGCTGGCCACCCCCAAACCGAACGGTGCGGTGAGCTGCGGGTCCGGGGCCGCAACGGAGGCCTCGGCCCGGGGAAGGTTCATGCCCAAGGCCAGGGCGGTTGCGGAGACTCCGCTGAGTTGGAGAAGCTTTCGACGGCTCAGGCCTTGGTGCGACGATGGCGATGCGTGATGCACGGGGTCATACCTCACTGTCGTGTGTACTGGGGGATTGACCCGATCAAGCTATCCGTCGAGGTTTTCGGACAGGCAAACATTGGGAACGTATGCATTCATGCCGCTTTCACCTGGCCGTGGAGAGTTGCTGTATGGGCGCGAGGACGGGCCAGCGTGCTCAGGACCATGCTGAGGCTGTGAATTCCCTCCAGGTTCGGTAACGATCGAGTTACGGCCGGCTGACGGCACGGCCCGTCGGCGTCGTCGTTCTCCCTTTTCGTCCCGGCCATTCGCGGGTTATCAATCCGTGACCGGCCGGACACCACCATCACGGTCTCGTCTACCTCCGAAAATCGTGCGATAGCGTGAAGACGTCCTGCTGAGCCGCAAGGCTTCCGGGATCCATCGACAAAGGAGAGATGAAAAATGACCCGCACTCAGGCAATCAGCCGCAAGGTTTCCATGACAGCCGCTGGTGCCGCATTGGCCCTCTGCGGGGGAATGCTGGCGATGGGTCCGGCAAACGCAGAGACTCCTGCTGCACCCGATGCCGGCTCGTCGCAGGATCAGGGCACCCACCAGGCGGAGGACGCGCAGCAGAGCGGTCCCGAGGTCATCAACCAGGCCGTCCTGGTCAAGTCGGTCACCGACCCCACGGTCTACTACCTGAAGGTTCCCAGCCCGAACGGCATCGGTGAAGCACCGGCACCGGATGCGACCTACAGCGTCGACATCACGGTCGGCGGTCAGACCGAGCACTTCACGGTCGCCTCCGAGAACGGTCGTCTGGATCTCAAGGATTCCACGCTGGTCCAGAGCGCCCCGTTCGAACCCTTCGTCAACGTCAGCTGGGTCGGCTGACGCATCAAGCCAGAACCACACTGAGGGCCCGCGCCGCAAAAATTACCCCCCGGCCCACGGTTATTTTTTTTGTGGGGTTGGGCCGGGGGGGGTGTGGGGGGCGACAACCCCCCCCCCCGCAG
>JAKDJD010000034.1 GCA_030454085.1 Kocuria sp. | reverse complement strand
CTCGAAAAGATTGACGGCACGTCTTTTTCAGATGGATCGCCTCGTCTTCTTGGTGAGACCTTCGTTGAGGGGCCCGGAAGATGACGGATTGATCAGGAACCATGCAGGTGGTGTCGCCGCCGGCGCAGTACTCCAGCCAGTGTTGGGTGTTTCCGTGGACCATTGTGCCGTGCGGGCGGGGGATCTTCTCGTTGCGTCGGTCTGCCATGTCCCTGATCGACTCCCTTGGCAAGAGTCGGTGGAGCGATCATCGCGTTCCGTGGTGGGGAACCTGTCATCGTACAACACGACAAGGAGACGGGGGAGGTTTGACCTGCCGGAACGAGTTGAGCCCTGCACATGATGTGATGCCCTGCGCAATGACATCACATCATGCTGTGGTCGGCTGGTCCCCTCGAAATTATCGACGGAGTGGTGCTGACAACAGTTCTATGACTCGTACCGCTGTGCTGCGCTCCGGATCTGGGGGTGATGTCTTTGTCCTTGATTCGCTTGATCGTCTCACTCTGATGATGGATAGGGCAGTAGGTGATCCTCTTGTTGATCCCTACTCTCAGATCGGAGAGTGAGACCCCGGGTATCTACGTTGTGGTGAAGTATCCACCGCGTTCGCATTGGACTACTTGCTTGCCCATCGTGACTCCTGCTGGTGGTGTGGTTCTGTCACTGCGACTCGGTCGATGACGCGCCTATTCGTCCGTTCTCGCGTTGCAACTTCGCCAACTCGCGTCGTTCCAGACGGTTCACGATCAGACGCCCGATGCTTCCCAGGACCACGAGGCCGGCAACCCACGAGATAAGTGCCGGTCCGGTCTCGAATACTCGATCGCTGATGAAGCCCCACAACAAGGCTGCAAGGATCACGCCCACCACGACAAAGGTAGCTGCCTTGCTGTTCAGTTTCATGTGCTCGATCCTCGCAGACTGGTCAACATGCTTGATATGGCCTTCTTTTATCCAACGAGACAACGGACTAATAGGGGAGTCAAACGATCCAGGAAGATCCCGTACTCGCTCAGCAAGATCATGCAGATCGACTACGGGTTTTTCTATCGGGCTCACCTGATGCGGTCTTCCTACTTTTCGTCGGCAGGGGTGGCCTGGGCTGGGTGCGAAGAGGAAGGCTCCGAGACCTTCGGCCAGTTCGCGCTTGAACACGCTGAAGAAGTTCTGACCGATCCGGAGCTGGTCGGCACAGGCTCGGGTGATCGAGACACGGATCAGCAGAGTCACTGCGACTGCAACCAGTGCCAACCAAGTCAGGGCCAAGGTGGCCAGCAGTCCGGGCGAGAGGTCCACGATGACCCGGGCCCCTGGCGGACATATTGGTGAACCATCCTGAGCGTCATCGCACATGACTCTCCAGGTTCAACTGCTGACTCGCCACGGTGGCATCATTGTGAGCACTACTTGAGGTGAATGCGTGGTGTGCCCGTCAAATGGCCAGCAAGCGATCCCTTGGCCCTCATTTGCTTCCTGCCAACCTCATGGGCGGCTCCAGTTCGTTAACCACCGCAACAAATACTCGGCTGGCCCATAACGATGACTCCTTAGCCACCAGGCACTGATTGCTGCTTGGAGGGCGAAAATCGCCACTGCGAGGACCATCAGGAGAGGCGGAGAAATCTTTCCCGCCAAGCCAAGGCCTACTCCAGAGAAAAGAAGAAGTCCTGCGAATGATTGTCCAAGATAGTTTGTCAGGGCAATTCGGCCAACCGGTGCAAAAACCTTGCCCACCCATGCGCCCGAGGATGCATGCATGATGCGCACCAGCGTGGCCACGTACGCTGCGCACAGGAAAGGTGCTGTGATGACACTCGCGGCAGTCGCCCACGTGTTCGTGTCGCCGCCGAGGAGGGCGAAGACCACTCCGCCAGTCAAACCGACGGCGAACCCAATAGCCTGGGTTCGACGCAGGAGTGAGGCTCTGCCAGCCAATCCCGCGAACAATTGTCGCCGGGCTGCCACCATGCCCATCAGGAACATGGCCAAGGCAGTGGGACCCTGAAGAGAAATGCTTTGGACAACTAGCAAACCTACCCCCGCGATGTGCTGACCAATTATCTCAGCTGGTCCACCCAGCATGTCTTGGGTTTGAGCTGAGGCATTGACCAACGCCTCGTCATGGGGTGGCATAAATGACGAACGGTCAATGAACGCAGCGCTGATGACCAGGGAGAGTATGACGAAAGCGTAGATGGCCCCTGAAACAACGAATGCGGCCCGGTCACCGATTCGAAACATGGCCAAGAGAATCAGGCAAACTACGGCATAGGTGGTGAGGATATCCCCGCCATAAAGCAAGACGATGTGGCCGACGCCGATAGCGAAGAGCCCTACGACTCGACGGACCATGCGCGGAACAAACGATGCTCCGGCGCGGTTTGCTGCCTCCATTTGCAAGACAAAGCTGTACCCAAAAAGAAACGAAAAGAGCAGGTAGAACTTCATCGAGAACAATGTCGTGGTCAAAAAGCGAGCTACGACATCAGTAGATGACGCGAACTGTGGGTCATTGACCAAATTGCCCGGATAAGCCGAAGCCATGAAGGTTATATTGACGAAAAAAATTCCCAGGAGGGCGAAGCCTCGGAGGGCGTCCACGTCAAGTACTCGTGCCCTGCTCGGGCTGATTGACGGAGGTGCATGTTGATTCATGCCAGTTAGTATACGGCATAAACTATACACCGTATACTGCGACCGTTGTAGGCTTGGGCGAGTGACGAGGAGGCGGTGACGCGATGACAGACGGTCAGGTACCTGGATTCTTGCAACGACTGTGGAGGCTGCAGCCGGTCGAGTCACAGCGGGGACGCAGGCCTACCCTTGATGTGGAGACAGTGGTCAACACGGCGGTTCAACTTGCAGATAGTGATGGCCTTGATGGTGCGACATTGTCCAAGGTGGCTGAGGAGCTTGGTGTCACTCCCATGTCGCTGTACCGGTACATTGGCTCGAAATACGAACTGCTCCAACTCATGCTTGATGCCGCCGGCGTACCGCAAGGTCCTGCGCCAATCACGTCGGGATGGCGAGACGGGTTACGGTTGTGGGCCCTGGACCTCTGGTCTCTGTACCAGGATCGACCTTGGCTACCCCGCGTTCCCATCTATCGGGCACCATCTGGGCCGAACCAGATTGCCTGGTTGGAGCGAGGCCTTGCCCAGCTGGCCTGTTCCAAGCTGGGCTGGGAGGAAAAACTTGCGATCCTGACCTTGCTCAGCGGGTACGTGCGCCAATCAGCCCTGTTGCACAACGAGTTGGAGCAGGGGCGAGACCCAGGCCAGAGCCAATCTGAGGGCGAGAGAGAATACGGCCAGGCCTTGTATCAGGTCGTGTCCTCAGGCCAATTTCCGCATACATCAGCAATGCTGAGATCCGGTGCCTTGGGGCATGAGCCAGAGCAGGACGATGAGTCGAACCGGGGGTTTTTGGACGGCCTTGAGGTGATTTTTGACGGCATAGCAGTACGCATTGCCGCTGCATCCGAGCATTGAGCGTGGCGTTGGACATGCGATTCGTGCTGGACGGGATATCGCCGAGCTTCCTGTGGCTCATGCCAACCGGCTGACCCACCCCTCCCGTGACGGGGCGGGCGGTTTCGGGCAAGGCGGCGGTGGAGTCCTGGAGCCCGTATCGACACTGCGGATCCGGGGGGGCGTGAGCCCCGAATCGGCCTGCAACTCGTTGGCTGCGGCCACGGGCCGCGATGTCCTCACCGTCGGACCACAGGAAATCGTCGAGATGAAGACCAGTCAATATCCCTTCACGAGTGACTCGGAAGGTTCGAATCGTATGGATCTGGCCGACCATGGGTTCATGCGTGACCGCGAGCATCCTCCTGCTTCGTGGCTTGGTTCACAATATTTCCACCGTCGCCGATGTGATGAGTGACTGCCAGCAACACCTCCTCGATCCGGATCTCCGATCAACGCCAGGGGTTGAGCCGCCCCGAAACCACCGGTGAAAAATGCCGGTAGATACGGATCCAGGTGCGCCGTCTATCGTGATGCCGCTACACGGCACCTTCGAGAGGTCATCGAGACGCAACGTGCTTCCTGTTCGATGTCTGGCGGACGGCCGATGCGTCACCGGACATCCAGGTCACGAAGCTGATCGGTGATGCTACGGGGTTTGCGCCCCAGCAGGCGCGTGAGCGTGGGGTCCGAACCCGAGAAATGCCCGCTCCTGGTTGCCTGGAACATGGACAGGGTGAATCGCGCGACCGCTTCGGGAACGTCATTGCTCATTGCGTCGGCCACCCATGTCTCGTCGTCGACGACGACACGGTCGATCTGCCGACCGGTGATCTCGGATGCGGAAGCGGCGAAGTCCGCGAGGGTGACCGGCTCGGGCAGCGTCAGGTCAATCGGGCCGTCCAACGGTGTGTCAGCCGTGAGGATCGCAGCGGCGGCCTCCGCGGCATCGCGTCGATCGATCCAGGAGAAGGGGCCGTCGGCGGGCATCGCGATGACTCCTGTTTCCTGCCACGCACCGAGCAACTGGGACGGGTCGCCGTAGAAGCCGTTGCGCAGTGCGGTCCAGGCGACTCCGGACGCCGCGAGATGTTGTTCAGTGGCGGCATGGATCCCGAGCGGCGGGTAGGGCGTGTCGAAAGCTGTCCCATGGGCGCTCGTGTACAAGATTCGCTGAGCACCCGCGTCGACGGCGGCATCGATTGCCCTGTAGTGCTGTGCGACGACGTCAGAAGATAGGTCGCTGGAGGACACAAGGAGCACTTGCTCGGCGTCGGCGAACGAGTGACGCAGGGCCTGAGGGTCGTCGTAGCTGGCCTGTCGTACGCGGACTCCTCGGTCGGCGAGGTGCTGGGCGCGTGCGGGGTCACGGACGCTGACGCCGATGTGGTGTGGTGGAATCCGCTTGAGGTGCTGGTCGACGGTGGCCCCGTTGAGGGTGCCTGTAGCTCCGGTGACGATGAGCATCTGAAAGTCCTTTCGTGGGGCCGGTGACCCGATGTCGCTCTCGTGGTCCACGTCTGGCACGTGGCGAGATTGAAGTTGACCCAGGAGGTCAACTTTGCGGTGACTCCATCCTGAACTAAGTTGACTACTGCGATCAAGTTAATCGTCGGCTGCCAAGGAGGTCGCGTCGTGTCCGATTCCCGAGGTGCGTCCGCTCTCCGTTCGGATGCCCGTCGAAACGTCGATCGGATCCAGCATGCGGCGGTTCGGGTGTTCCGGGAGCAGGGGTTCTCGGCGTCCCTCGATGAGATCGCCGCGGCCGCTGGGGTGAGCAAGGCGACGATCTTCAATCGGCTCGGTGGGAGAGTGGGGCTCATTGACGCCGTCATCGACGACGTCGTCGCGACCGAGTTGCGGGCTGTCATCGAGGATGCACGGTCCGTCGTCGGCATTCGAGAGCGGATCCGCGGTTACATCGCTGCGCTCCGTGACCTGCAGTATCGACTTCCGGCAGTCAATGATGTCCTTCTTCAGGAATATCGCGAGTCCGAACCCTTGCTCGCCCTGTGCCATGCCGGAACGGACTTCCATGACAGCCTTGTCGCACAAGGGCGTGCCGCAGGCGTCCTGGCTCATGGCTTCATGGCCGCAGACTTTCAGGCACTCGCCCGAGACAACGCCCTGGCGCTCAAGCACGGCGGGCGGCCACCTCGCGCCGACTATGATCGCCGAACCGCGTTCGTGCTTGACGGGATCTGTTCATCGTCGAGTGCATCCGTCTGACCTCGCGGTCGGAAGCGACTGGTCTGCGAGGGTATCCGATTGAGTTCCGGCCTCCGCGTCCTGACTTCGCCCCGAGACCTTGGTCGGACCTGGACGGCCGACGGGGCCATGACGCGGACCGTAGTACCCGGTCGTTGAGCAACTGACCGACCTTCCGTTCGCCCAGGCCGAGACTCGCCGTCGGACAGACCGCGGATTTGCTCGGCCGAAATTCTGCGGACTGCGCCAACAGGCCGGAAGCCCGTGTGAGAATGGCCAGACGCACGGAAGGAGTGACATGGGCGACAACAAGGAACTTTTCTACCGTTGGATCCAGCGGCTGTGGAACGGGTCCTTCGACCGCGAGGCACTGCGCGAAGTCGCCGCGGAGATCGTGACGGACGACTTCATCGGACACTGGCCCGGTCGGGAGGTCTATGGACCCGACGGACTGGCCGACATTCTTGCCGAGACCAAGGGGATGTTCTCCGACCTGAGCTTCGAGATCGAGGTGCCTCCGCTGGTCGATGGCGACATGGTCGCCGGGCGTTGGGCCGGCACCGGAACCATGACCGACGGGACCGTCTACGGCTTCTTCGGCAATGACATCCTTCGCGTCGACAACGGCAAATTCCGCGAATACTGGGTCGCCTCGGCGGAACGATAAATCCACCGCCCGAGGCTGCGTCCGTAGAGGGCCGACGTCGTTGGTTGCCCGCCGTGGGGTCAGCCTGCGACGTGTCCGCCTGCATCCGAGATCTCGTGCCCCTCGTGACGGGACGGGCGGGCTGGAGCCAAGGGACGGGCCGGCCTCATGGACGGCAAGAACGTCCTCATGGCCTACCTGTACAGTGGTCCGCATGACGGAGATACTCAGCCCCAGCCAGCTCGCCCGTGCCCGCGAATCCGGGCGTCTGGTGGGAGGAATTCTCCAGACACTCAGGGACAGGGTCCGGCCCGGAACGAATCTTCTCGACATCGATGGCTGGACGCGAGACATGATTGTCGATGCCGGCGCCGAGTCCTGCTACGTGGATTACGCCCCGTCCTTCGGCAACGGTCCCTTCGGCCACTACATCTGCACCTCGGTCAACGACGCGGTTCTCCATGGGCTCCCGCACGATCAAAGACTCGCCGAGGGCGACCTGCTGACCCTTGATCTCGCCGTCAGCCTCAACGGGATCGCCGCGGATGCGGCCATCAGTTTCGTCGTCGGCGGCAATCCGGAACCCGAGGACGAGCGCATGATCGCCACCACCGAGCGGGCGCTCGCGGCCGGGATCGCCGCCGCATCTCCCAAGGCGCGCATCGGCGACATCTCCCACGCCATGGGGGCAGTCCTCAGGGAAGCCGGATACCCGATCAACATGGAATTCGGCGGGCACGGGATCGGCACCACGATGCACCAGGACCCGCATGTCGCCAACGACGGTCGCCCCGGTCGCGGTCAGAAATTGCGCGCGGGGCTACTCCTCGCCTTAGAGCCGTGGGTCATGGTGGATACGGACCGCTTGGCCGAGGACCCGGACGGGTGGACGCTTCGCAGCGCCACCGGGTGCCGAACCGCTCATTCCGAACACACCATCGCCATCACGGACAGGGGAGCGGAGATCCTGACCCTTCCCGCCGCGATCCAGGAATGATGCCGGGGTCGGCGGTTTTCAGTCAGTTGCCAAAGGTCTCCAACAGCGCGAGTGCGGCTTCCTTGCCCAGCTGATGTGCGGCCAAGGGGCTGTCTCCTGTCAACAGGTTGCGATCGCGTGCGGTGGCACCCGTCATGTCGTCGTTGGTGATCGTGAGGCCGGCCTCCGCAAGCCTCTTCCCGAGCCGCCAGGGCATTTCGCCCGGCAAGTATCCGATATCGACGTTCGCGCCGAAGTCCAGGGAATCCGGGAAGGCGGCAATCTCGAATCCGGCGAACGGGTTGCTCTGCCGATCGATTCCGGCCGCGAGCAGAGCGGCGGGCCCGTGGCAGAGCGTGACGACGAGACGGTCATTCCGAAGGAAGAACTCGAGGACATCCCGAACCTCGGGGCTGTCCGGGATCCCGTTCATGGCACCGTGGCCACCGGGAACGAACACGGCCGCGTAGTCATCCAGGCCGTCCGCGACGACCGATCCGAGCTTCTTCGGAGACTTGAACTTCTCTCGGGTTGCCTCCCACGCTGAGGCGACGGCGTCGTCCTCCTGGGGGTAGGCCCACCACTCGAATTTGCCGGGGCCGCCGCTGGTCGTCGCGACGTCGATGCCGTAGCCGGCCTCCGCCATGTGATGGATCGGCAGGAGCGTCTCGACCGGGTGATTTCCGGTGGAGAAGAACGTGCCGTTGCGCATGTGCATGTAGCGCTCATCGGTTGCGATGACGAGCACCCTCCACCGGCCGCCGGTGTACTTCTCCTCCGTGGCGAGGCCGTCGAAGTCGGTCTTGGGGGCCGTGTACTGGGAGAGGGAGTAGGGGGACGGGAAGAACGCGTTGTCTTCTGCTCGGTCCGGTGTCGGCTGGCGATCCTGGTTGTTCTCGGTCATGCTGAGGTTCCTTTCGCACGTTCGAGGGCGGTAAGCCATTCGATCAGCAATCTTGTCTCGGTGCTCCCCAGCGTATCGGCTTGTGAGGCGGCAATTTCAATAGTCGAGGCAATCGGGTTCCGTTCCGGCCCCGCGGTATCCGTGATCGCGGCCAGAACTCCTTCGCGTACGGCCGCCGAGAGCTCCGGGTCCGCTTCGGCCAGAATGATCTGCCGGAGGGTCACGCCGATGTTCGTCGACAGGATGTGCGCGGCCGCCTGCTCAGAGGAAACCGCCAGCCGATTCTGATCGGCCGCCCGTGCCGTGAGCTCGCGGAGAAGACGCGCTGCTTTGTCCTGGGGCGCGGGCGAGTGTCCAGGGCTGACCGTTCCGTACATCAGCGTGTAAAAGCCCGGATTCGCCAGCCCGAATTCGACGTGTGCGTCCCAGCCTTCGCGAATGTCCTGGATCGGGTCCCCGGATGATTCCATGGACGACTTCTTGCCCAGATAGAGATCGAAACCGTAGTCGACGACGGCGTCGATGAGCCCCTGCTTCGATCCGAAGAAGTGATACAGCGTCGGCATCTTGACGCCGGCAGCATCGCACACGGCGCGCAGCGAAAACTCCTCGCCGGGTGATGCGGCGACGAGGGCCCCCGCCGCGAGGATCAATCGATCCCTGGTGCCTCTTTCCGTCGTGTCAGCCATGCTGTTATGGTAACGAATATAGCAACGTTATAAGAACATGTAACAACGATTTGGAGGTGCGTGATGAGCGAGCACACATTGTCAGGGAAGAACGTTCTCATTGCTGGCGGGGCCAAGAACCTGGGCGGCCTCATCGCCCGGCAGGCTGCCGAGGTCGGGGCCAACGTAGCCGTCCACTTCAACTCGGAGGCAACCCGTTCGGATGCCGAGCAGACCGTGGATGCCGTCAGAGCGTCCGGTGGCCGTGCCGAAATGTTCCAAGCGGACCTGACCGTTCCGGCGAACGTGACCCGCCTCTTCGACGACGCCGAGAAGGCCCTGGGCACCCTTGACGTCGCGGTCAACACCGTCGGCAAGGTTCTGCGCAAGCCGATGGCGGAGACCACCGAAGAAGAATACGATTCGATGTTCGACATCAACTCGAAGTCGGCCTACTTCTTCATTAAGGAAGCGGGGCAGCACCTGGCCGATGGGGGCAAGATCGTCACGATCGTCACGGCGCTTCTCGCCGCATTCACCGATGGGTACTCGACCTACGCCGGCGGCAAGTCGCCCGTCGAGCACTTCACGCGTGCGGCCGCCAAGGAATTGGCTGAGCGCGGAATTTCGGTGACGGCCGTGGCACCGGGTCCCATGGACACCCCGTTCTTCTACGGTCAGGAGACGCCGGAGCGCGTCGAGTTCCACAAGTCCCAGGCCATGGGCAATCAGCTGACGCAGATCGAGGACATCGCTCCGATCGTGCGGTTCCTGGCCACGGACGGCTGGTGGATCACGGGGCAGACGATCTTCGCCAACGGCGGGTACACGACCCGGTGATCACTCCGGACGGGGGTCGTTCCCTGTCCCAGGTGCAGACCGAGGCCTCGGGCCAGTGCGTCGTTACGCGTTGGCCTGAGGCCTCACCCACGCGAGGTCGGTTGGGGCGGCGGAATCCCAGACCGCGCGCCACTTCTCGGCCAGGGAGCTCACGGTTTCGTGGGCGTTGAGTCCGCTCGGATTGGGCAGAACCCACAGCTCGACGTCGTCAGGCCAGCCTGGCGGCACGACGGTCGTCTCCTGGCGGCCCATGACGGCCTTCGGCATCGAAAACGCCTGACGGTACGCGGTGATACCCACGACCGCGACGGCCCGTGGCCTGATGGTGCGCACGCGGGTGACGAGGTCGGCCCCGCCGTCGCGCAGTTCCTCGACGGATAGCTCGTCGGCGCGGGCCGAAGGGCGGGTGACGAAGTTGGTGACCCCGATCCCGCGGTCCGTCAGCATCCGCTCGTCCTCCCGTGAGAGCCCCCGCGACGCATCGACGCGCGTCGGAAGAATCCCCGCTTCCTCGAGCGAGGACCAGAAACGATTTCCGGGCCGGGCGAAGGGAGCATTCACGGCAGCGGTCCATGGGCTGGGGTTGATGCCGACGACGAGCAATCGAATCCACCCGGAGTTCTGTTCGTCCCGCGGCCAGGGGAGGACGTCCTCGCGCCCGAGACCGGACTCAATCGCGTCCCCGAGCTCCTTTTTCGACGGCCGTCGGCCGTCCAGGGGCGATGCGGCCCGCCACGGTTCCCAGACGTTCGACGACGACCGTTCGCGGTTGGCCAAGTGGTCCGGGACGTTGGGGCTCATGGTGCCCACTGTACGCGGGCGTCCGGAGCTGCGACGCGGACCTTTCGGTTGCGCAGGATGACCGACGACCATTGAGGCTTGGCAGTTCCGGTGCTAGACCGAATACATGCGTGCATACGGAGTAACCCAGTACGGAGGGCCTGATGCCCTCCACCCCATCGATGTTCCGGCAGAAGACCTCGGGCCCGGACAGATCCGCGTCGCGGTGACGGCCTTCGCCGTGAGTCCGACCGATACGGGCGTTCGCGCCGGGCAGCGGTCGAAGGCTGATCGGGCCGAGGACCCCGGAGACGTTCCCGGCATGGATATCGCGGGAACCGTGGTCGAACTCGGCCCGGACACCGACGCCGATCTCGAACCGGGAGACCGCGTGGTCGGCATCGTCCAGCCCCGAGGGCAGCACGGCGCATATCGGGAAGAGATCGTTCTGCCTCAGGGGTCGGTGGTCCGAGCGCCGTCGAACGCTTCGGACGCCGCGGCCTCGACCCTGCCCATGAACGCGCTGACCGCACGGCGTGCACTGGACCTTCTGGGTCTCGAACCCGGCCAAACCCTGGCGGTGACCGGAGCGGCAGGAACCCTGGGCGGGTACATCATCCAGCTCGCCAAAGCCGACGGGTTGGATGTCGTCGCCGACGCGGCGGAGAAGGACGAGGATCTCGTGCGGACCCTCGGCGCAGATCACCTCGTTCGACGCGGCAATGATGTTGCGGACCGCATCCGCGATCTCTTCCCCTCCGGCGTCGATGGCTTGGCTGACGCCTCGATCCAGTCGGAGCAGGTCCTCCCGGCGGTCAAGGACGGTGGAGCCGTGGCCACCTTCCGTGGCTACAAGGGCGACGGCGCCCGAGGGATCGACGTACACCCGGTCATGGTCTGGGACGTGGCAGAAGACCGGGCCATGCTTTCGACCCTTCGTGACCAGGCGGAGAACGGGATCCTCACCCTGCGCGTCGCCGAAATCCTCCCGGCGGCCGAAGCGGCGGAGGCGCACCGTCTACTCGAGGCCGGGGGAGTACGCGGCCGGATCGTGTTGGACATGACCGCCTGATTCCATCGGCACCCGGGGGCGACAACGGCGTCGGCCGCGGCACGCCGCGCGGAAAGGATGCGTCACCTCTGGACCCCCAGGTCACTTGGGACGATACAGTCAACCCATGATGACCCGGAGACTGCATATCAAATGGCTGATGTGGGGCGTTGGCCTGGCCGCATACATGCTGGCCCTGATCAACAGGAGCTCGTTCTCAGCCCTCGGGCCCGCGGCCCAGGAGCATTTCGGGGCCGAAGCAACGGTTCTGTCCTCGTTTCTGGTGCTTCAGCTCGTCGTGTACGCGTTGTGTCAGATCCCGGTGGGGGTGTGCCTGGACCGCTTCGGCACCTCGTGGGTGATCGCTTCGGGCATGCTCCTCATGGCCGTGGGCCAACTCGTCCTGGCCACGACCAGCCTGATCCCCGTCGCCATCTTCGCCCGCATCCTCCTCGGTGCGGGGGATGCGTGCATCTTCACGTCCGTGGTTCGACTGGTCGCCGAGTGGTTCACACGGAAGCAGACCCCCCTCGTCAACCAGATCACGGGTCTCGCCGGGCAAGTCGGTCAGCTCGTGGCCGTGGCGCCTCTGGCCGCCGTGATCGGCGCTTTCGGGTGGTTCTCGGGGTTCGCGAGCCTGACGGCCATCGGCGTCGTCATCCTGCTCCTGGTCGCGATCACCATGCGGGACGGCCCCGGGGCCGGAACCATCCTCGAGCGTCTGACCGGCAGGAAAACCGACATCCAGACCGCCGGAACCACCTTCCAGGCCGATACCGGTCCGATTATTCTCACGGAAGTCCTGCCGGTGGTCGGGCCCGGATCCAGCGGCATCCGACCGGCCGTGGCCTCCCTCATGAAACGGCCGGGCGTCCGTCTGGCATTCTGGGTCCATTTCTCGACCATGTTCGCGCCGGACAGCTTTCTGCTCCTGTGGGGCACCCCGTTCCTGACGGGCGGCCTGGGATACTCCGACGCCGCGGCCCACACGATCCTCAACATCGCCATCGTGGCTTCCATGGTCGGCGCGCTGCTTTTCGGGCCGATTCTCTCCAAGTACTCCGAACACCGCGTGATGCTCGCTCTCGGTGGCGTGCTCGTCATGTTCGCATCCTGGCTGGTCCTGCTCATCTGGCCCGGTACGGCACCCTTCGGGGTCACCGCCGTCTACGGCGTCATCATGAGCGTCGGGATCCCGCTGTCCATGGTCGCGTTCGACATCGTGCGAACCCACGCGCCGAAACGTCAGCGCGGCGTCGCGACCGGCCTGGTCAACATGGGTGGCTTCAGCGCGGCGCTGATCACCGTGTTGGGCATCGGCCTGGTTCTCGACCTCATGCACGCCGGAACCCCGGACACCTATTCCCTCGAAGGCTTCAAAGCGGCCATGTCCGTTCAGATCCCGTTGTGGGTCCTCGGCGGAACGATGATCCTCATCGAGACCCCGAAGGCCCGTCGGTACCTCCGGGAGCGCGCTCGCTGAGGTGATGACCCTTCCCGCCTACAGTTCGGCCTGGGCACCCATGACCGTGGTCCGTTCCGGAGGAAGGTGAAGGGCCTGCGTCCGATTTGCCGAGAATTTCTCGAGGAACCGGAACAGCGTCTTCTGCGGCCGCGGCATGCAACTGTCCTGCCCGGGTTCGATGCGGAACACCGAGAGCATGTACATCGCCTCGGACGGGTCGAAGCCAAGTTCTGGGTGTTCCATGGTCGCCAGTCGAAGCGCCTGGGGGACATCCTGGGAATCGTTGAATCCGACCTTGCACAGGATGTGCACGATGCCGTTGCCCGGCTCTCCCAGGTGGGAGACCGTGATCCGCTGGTCGGAAAGGACATGTGGGACCCCGATGTTCTTCATCGTGATGACCACGCAGTTCTCGTGCAGCACGTGATTGGACTCGAGATTTCTCCGGAGCGCCAGGGGAACCGTGGCGGGATTTCCGTGCGGATACACGGCCAGCCCGGCAACGCGCTGGACGGTGGACCGCCCGAGCTGCTCGGTGAAGGTTTCGACGGGACCTTCCATCGCCGCCCTCCGGCCCCACATGATGCGTGACCCGCGCTTCCACGTCATCATGACGACGACGAAGCACGCCGCGATGAGCAACGGCAGCCAGCCGCCGGAGAGAACCTTGGCCGCATTCGCGCCGAACAGCAGAATCTCGAGGCCGCCGACGAAGACAGCCAGCGCTGCGATCTTGACGAAGGGCCATTTCCACACGGCTTGGGCCAGAAGCAGGAACAAGGAGAGTTCGAGCAGAAGAGTCCCCGTCACGGACAGCCCGTACGCCGCCGCCAGATTTCCGGAGGAACGGAAGACCAACACGAGCGTGAGGACGCCCAGGAACAACAAGAGATTCACGGTGGGCATGTAGATCTGGCCCCCTTGCTCACGCGACGTCTGCACAACGCGCAATCGCGGAAGCAGGGATGAGCGGGTGGCCTGGCGAGACACGGAAAAGGCCCCCGAAATCACAGCCTGGGAAGCGATGATGGTCGCGCAGGCAGCCAGAACCACCAGGGGGATTCTCGCCCACTGCGGGGCAAGGTTGAAGAACGGGTTGGTGATGGTCGACGGATTGTCGAGGATCATCGCCCCCTGGCCGAGGTAGTTCACGGCCAGGGCGGGGAGCACCAGATACAGCCAGCCCAGCATGATGGGCCGGCGGCCGAAGTGGCCCATGTCCGCATAGAGGGCTTCCACACCGGTCACGGCCAGGACCACCGCTCCCAGGGCAATGAAGGCGATAAAGGGTCTGTCCAGGGCGAAGGCGATGGCGTAGGTCGGCGAGAGGGCTCGGAGAACCGAAGGGTTCTCGACGATCTTGGGCAGGCCCAGGACAAGCAGGACGAGGAACCACATGACCATGACCGGTCCAAAAGCCGTGCCGATCTTGCCGGTTCCCCATCGTTGGGCGACGAAGAGACCGGTGAGGATCAGCGCGGAGAGGGGAACGATGTACTCGGCGAATCCTGGATCCACGACTTCGATCCCCTCGATCGCGCTCATCACGGAGATGGCGGGCGTGATCAGGGAGTCGCCGTAGAAGAGGGAGGCTCCGATGATCGCGAGGATGACCGCGGCACCTGCCCGGTGCGAGGTCTTGCCGAGTTTGTGCCGGATCAGGGCCGCGAGGGACAGGATGCCGCCCTCGCCGTGGTTGTCCGCGCGCAGGATGAATCCGATGTAGGCAAGGGTCACGATGAGCAGCAGGGACCAGATGACCATCGAAATCACACCCAGGACGTCCTCCGACGTCGCACGGACCGCGCCACCGTGAATGCTGAAAACCGTCTGTATCGAGTAGAGGGGACTGGTCCCGATGTCGCCGAAGACCACGCCCATCGCGGCGACCACGAGAGCCAGAGGGGCCTTGGACCGAGGTCGGGGTGCGTCGAGAGGAAGGGCCATGGTCCGGTTCTTGGTGCCGGCCTCCGGGTGGGGGTGATTCCCCGGGTGCTGTCGATCCTCCGGAAGTGGTTCGTCCTCCGGTGAAGAATCGCTATTTGACGAGGGAAAATGGTCCGAATGAGAACCACATGTCGTATTCACGAAGGATGATTGTGCCACCACCGTGAACAGGCGGCAATGCGGCGGTCGACTGTCCGAGTGTGATTTGAGTCAAAGGAATGTGAGGACGCGTCGGGCGCCGATCAACGATCGCAGAACCGTGCAGTACAGGGGAACGCTGGCCGCCGCCTCGTCGTCCGTGGCGCTGCCCCATGTATCGCCTCCCCGGGGCGGGAGGGCGTGTCCCACGAGGTGGCATTCTCTCGCGAATTCGCCCAGACCTGCTCCGCCCAGTGGGGAACAAGAAAGGGTAAGAAAGGTTCCCGAGATCGCGGCACCTGGTTCAGGAAACCCCTGCCGGCGATGCGAGCTGCACCGTGGTCAGCAGCCGCTGTGCGAGCCGTTCGTTGTCCCGGAATACGTGGGCGTCGGTTCCCGGCCGCGTGAAGGCTTCCTCGACCGAACCGGCGACCGATGGGCCCACCATGAGGAGATCGTCCTGAGGCTCGCCGGAGGCGTCGAGGGCGCGGTTGGTCGAATCGATCAGCAACTTTGCGGCCGCTCCACCGCTGCTCTCGAGCCTGAGCTCGCCTCGGTCGATGAGATCCCGGAGGAGTTCGTCCTTGGCCCGCTCGGCGCTGATCCTGGCCAATCGCGCGTCGAACAGGCTCGGAGCCGAGACGGTCTCTGGGCAGGAACCCGCAGTCGTTTCGAAGCGGCCGTGGCGCAGCCCCACTTCCATGTCGGGGCCCAGGAATCGGACCAGCCCGGCCCGGTGGAGGGCAAGCAGGTTCTCGAGCCTCTGCGGCGGGGGACCGGAGGCGATATAGGAGAACAGGCTGTGGAACCCGGCGTCGAAATTCCGGATCCTGTCCTCGGCCGAGAAAGCACCTTGGCTCACGAGTTCACGGACCACGTAGTAGGCCCCGACGAGCGCATGGAAGCGCGCCGAGTCTTGGGACCACGCCGGGTCGGCGGCGCGATCGATGTCCTGGCGTACGTGCTGGGCAACCGTGCTCTCGACGTCGGCGACGCTTCCGAATTCCATGCCCCTCAGAGGGCGGTCTATGCTGTCGAGATCGTAATGATCCCGCGGATCGGGCGTGTGCTCCCGGGCCCAGTCATCGGCTGCAGCACGGGCGTCGGCTGCATCGTCCGTGCGGCCCTCAAGGAACAGGGCGCACCACTCGTCGCCCTTGTCCCGGACGTCGTCGCTGTCGAAGTTGACGCGCTCCGGGTGCCGGTACGCCAGTTCGGAATAGTGGGCAACGAACAATTCCATATCGACCAGCGGCATGATGTCGCCCTGAATGCTCAGCGCCGCCCGCGCGTCGGCGTCGCGCTCTGTGGCCAACGACGCCGCATTTTCCCGCGTCATGTAGCGGGTCGGACCGACGCGCATTCCTTCGGGAAGATAGCCGAGCTTGGAGCGGTAGGGCACGCCTCGGCGGGAGCCGACCCACAGGATCGGCTCCCGGCCCGACGGCACGTACCGCGTGCCCTTGCCCTCCCCACGGAAGACTCCGCCCCGGTCCTCGGTCAGCATCATCATCGCGTCCACGAAGGCCAGCCCGAACCCGCGCACGAGCACGTCCTGGCCGGGGAGCAGGGAAGAGAGATCGACGTCGGCGGTGTATCCGGGAGCGATGTAGGTCAGCCCGTGCCGCTCGGCCGCGGACTTCATGGCCGTGGTGTCCGGGTCGTCCATGATTTCGATGAACCCCTGGGCCAGGACCACCACGTCTGCGGTGATGCCATCCTCGCCCCCAGGGCCGTCCAGGACGACCCTGCGCCGCCCCTCCGAGGGCACGATGCGGGACGCGGTCGAGCGGTGCACGTGGACGCGCACGTTCTCGGGCATGTGTGCGATGGCTCGGTCGAAGGCCCAGGACAAATAGGCGGCCTGAACCTGTCGCGGGGCGAAACTGTTCGGGGCCAGCCGGTCGGCGTCAGGACCGAGTCCTCGCCGCTCCAATTCATCGCGGCCTTCACGTGCGACCCAGGTCGCGAGGTCGGGGCCGGTCACGGGGGCGGCGGACAGAGAGGCATCGGAATCCGGGAAGATAGTGACGTCTCGAGCGACGGAATTCATCCACAGCGTCGGGGACTGCTCGTGTCGCCAAATCCGACCGCCGCCGACCCGGTACGGGTCGATCACATGGATGTCCAAAGGACCGCCGCGTGAGGAATCCGAGCGCAGGGAGGCCGCGAGGGACAGAAGGATCCCCGTGGTCTTCGGGCCGCCTCCCACGAAGACGATCGTGGCGCTCACGTCAGTTCGCCCGCTCGCCACCGGACAGCGCCGCGACGGCGGCTTCGGGCGTGGGAGCATCGAGAAGGATCCCCTCGACGCCGGCGACGTCCGTGGTCTCCACTGCAGACTCGATTCCCACCAGCTCATTCGCCTCGTCCACCAAGGCGGACAGGACCGAGGCCGTGGCCTCGCCACGAGCGGTCCGTCCCTCTTCGGTCAGCGCCACGGACAGCAACACCGTTGGGCGGGCAGGACCGGTCGCGACCGCGTCGAGCAGGCGTCGACCGGTCGCGGCGTCCGTGAACGCATCGGCGTCCAGTACGGCGACGTCGGCGAACCGCGCCGCGGCCCGCGCGGATGCGTCGTCGGACACGCGAACGAGGACCGGCAGCTCGCCGCGCGGCGGCCGAGGAGTGATCGAGGGCCCCTTGACGGTGAATTCGCCGCCGACGGAATCGGTGCCCGTGAAGTCCACGTAGTGCACTTTGTCCCGATCGATGAAGCGACCCGTGGCCTCGTCGCGGATGACTGCATCGGGTTCCCAAGAAGCCCACAGGCGGTGGACGACGTCGTCGATGTCGCCGGCTTCACGCCAGGCCGCATCCGGATCGGCCGCGGAACGCCTGCCGACGGCGTCCGCGGCGGAGGCATCGGTCTGGACCGAAGGGGAGTACCCGGCCCGACCCGTCGACGCGAAGTCGAGCGTAGCCGTGGCCGTCGAGACGTGAAAGGGCTCGTTGTGGGTGACCGGAACCTCCGGAACCAGCTCGATGCCCTCCGACTGTGGGGCGAGCCACGCCGAGACCGTCAGGGCATCCGCACCCGACAGGAAATCGTCTCGAAGCACCAGCCACCGGACCGGGAGCTCTCCATCGACCGTCGAATCCGCGTGCCGGACCACAGAGGCGAGTGCGTCGAATTCCGTGGTCGCCTGCGGGGCAATGGCCACGGCAAGAGGCAAGTTCATGATGTCTTTCCTACTTTCCAACTGGCTGATCGGAGGCTTCCCGCGCGGCCGCCCACTGGCCCGCCGGCGTGGGTCCGGGGAGGCCCATGCTGTCGCGGAGGGTATCGCCGGGGTACTCGTCCCGGTAGACACCGCGGGCCTGAAGCGCCGGGACCACGGTGTCGACGAATTCGTCGAGTCCACCGGGGGTCAGGTGCGGAATCAGTATGAACCCGTCGGCGGCGCGCTCCTGGACGTATTCGTCCATGCGTGCGGCGATCTCATCGGGGGTTCCCACGAACGCGTGTTGTGCGGAGACCTCGACGACGAGGTCGCGGATCGACAGGTTCTTGTCCCTGGCCAGCTTCCGCCACTCCTCGATCAGAGGGCGTGGATCCTTGACGTGCTGGACCCTTCCCTGCGAAAGATTGCCCGAACCGTCGTCGGGCTCGATGTCCGGCAGGGGACCGTTCGGGTCGTAGGAGCTCAGGTCCTTGCCCCATTGCCGTTCGAGGAACGCGATAGCACCTGGTCCCGAGACCTGCTGGTAGGCGACCGAACGTGACCGTTCGGCCGCGGCCTCGTGGGTGTCACCAATGATGAAGGTGACCCCCGGGTAAACCTTCAGGTCGTCCTCGGACCGCCCGAATCGGGCGAGACGCTCGGTGATGTCGGCGTAGAAATCCTTGCCGTCCTCGAGCCCGGAGTGACGGGTGAAGATGGCGTCGGCATTGGCGCACGCGAAGTCGCGGCCCTCCGGTGAGTCACCGGCCTGGAAAAGAACCGGGTGGGTCTGCGGGCTCGTGGGTACCGGGAAGTCTCCGGAGATCGAGAAGAATTCGGATGAGAAATCGAAGGGTCCCGCGTCCGAATCCCACATGCTGCGTGCCGCATGGATGAAGTCCACGGCCCTGCGGTATCTGTCCGCACGATCCAGGTACCCGCCACGACGGAAGTTCTCACCGGTGAATGCATCATTCGTGGTCACCACGTTCCAGCCGGCCCGCCCCGCGGAGACGTGGTCGAGAGTCGCCAGCTTGCGGGCCAGATCGTAAGGCTCGTTGAAAGTCGCGCTGAGGGTTCCCACCAGACCGAGACGGCGGGTCACGGCGGACAGGGCCGAGAGGACCGTGACGGTCTCCGGACGGCCCACGGTGTCCAGGTCGAAGACCTTGCCCTTGTGCTCTCGCAGACGAAGGCCTTCCGCCAGGAACACGAAGTCGAACAGGCCGCGTTCGGCCGCCCGACCGAAGTGCTCGAAGCTGGAAAAATCTATGTTGGAGCCGGACTGGGGATCCGACCACACGGTGGTGTTGTTGACACCGGGGAAATGTGCCGCAAGGTGCACTTGACGCTGGCTCATCCTGCTCCTCGTTCGAAACGTTCGGGTGTCTCTCATTCGGAATTCGGCGAGGGGAGTGGCTCTCGTCGTTCCCGACGGTCTGTCTGACTGGAATTTCAGCGTAGGAGCCTTTGACCGGTGCGGGTAAGCACCTGTCACAGTGCGAAACATGACCCCAAGCGTCTCGCGGGCGAAAGCTGTAGATTCGGGAATAACAGAGGTCGCCGCGCGCGTTCCCTCAAGAAGAATTCCCACGATCCGATGGAGGAAAAGTGCCAGTACCGAATGACACCAGTGCGAAGTTCACCGCCTATGCGCATCCGGGACGACTCGTGAGCACGGAGTGGGTCGCGGAGCACGCCAAGGACCCGGACGTTGTGGTCGTAGAGAGCGACGAGGACGTGCTCCTCTACGAGACGGGGCACATCCCGGGCGCGGTCAAGGTCGATTGGCATACGGAGCTCAACGACCCGGTGACGCGCGATTACGTGGACGGCGAGGCCTTCGCGCGGCTCATGTCGGACAAGGGCATTGGCCGGGACTCGACCATTGTGGTCTACGGCGACAAGTCGAATTGGTGGGCCGCCTACGCACTGTGGGTGTTCACGCTGTTCGGGCACGAAGACGTTCGCCTCATGGACGGCGGACGGGCCAAGTGGATCGAGGAAGGGCGCGAGACCACGACCGAGGTTCCTTCGCCCGCTCCCGGTGAGTATCCGGTGGTCGCTCGCGACGACGCGCGCATTCGCGCCTACCTGCCCCAGGTCCGCGAGAGCATCGGCACGGTGCCCATGATCGACGTCCGCAGCGACGACGAATACACGGGTCGCCGAACCCACATGCCGAACTACCCCGAGGAGGGGGCGTTGCGCGGCGGCCACATTCCTACCGCACGCTCCGTGCCCTGGGCCCGTGCGGCCAACGAGGACGGAACCTTCAAGTCCGCCGACGAACTGCGAACCATTTATCAGCAGGAACTGGGACTCGAACCGAATCAGGACATCATTGCCTACTGCCGCATCGGTGAACGATCGAGCCACACGTGGTTCGTGCTCGAGCACCTGCTCGGCTTCGACAATGTCCGCAATTACGACGGTTCCTGGACGGAATGGGGCAACGCCGTGCGCGTGCCCATCGTTCAGGGCGACGAACCAGGAGAGGCCCCCGCAGCATCATGACCCAGACCGCAACCGAACTCCCCGCAGCACTTCAGGAGATCGTGGACGAATTCGCGGAACTGCCGCCGCAGGACCGTCTGCAGCTCCTCCTCGAATTCAGCAATGGCCTGCCGGAACTGCCGTCCAGGTTTCAGGACCACCCTGAACTTCTGGAGCCGGTTCCCGAGTGTCAGTCGCCGATCTTTTTGGTCACCGAGGTCGAGGACGATGACACCGTGCGGTTGTACTTCTCCGCCCCGCCGGAGGCTCCGACGACCCGTGGTTTCGCCGGGATCCTGCAGGAGGGGCTCGACGGCGCGTCGGCCGACGTCGTCGCGGGCGTCCCCTCCGACCTGCCGTTGAGGCTCTCCCTCACACAGGCCGTGAGCCCTTTGAGGTTGAATGGGATGAGCGGCATGCTGTCCCGCATCCAGCGCCAGGTAGCCGAGAAGACCAACTAGGCGCCATACATCGCCGAGCACAACGACGTCACGAGACAGAGGAATACACATGGCTGAAATCACCTTCCAGGGCAACCCCACTCAGACCTCGGGCGAACTGCCCGAAACCGGGACGACGCCGCCAGCATTCACCTTGGCCGGGACGGATCTCGGCGAGGTCACCGAGAACGATTTCGAGGGACAGACCATCGTCCTGAACATCTTCCCCTCGGTGGACACGGGAGTCTGCGCGGCCAGCGTCCGCAGGTTCAATGAGGAGGCCGCCGGCCTCGAGAACGTGTCCGTGGTATGCGTGTCGAACGATCTTCCGTTCGCCCTCGGCCGCTTCTGCGGTGCCGAGGGCATCGACAATGTCGTCACGGCGTCGGGTTTCCGCTCGACTTTCGGAGACGACTACGGCGTGCGCATCACCGATGGCCCGATGGAGGGGCTCCTGGCGCGCTCTGTCGTCGTCATCAGCCCGCGGGGCGAAGTCGTCCACACCCAGCTGGTCCTCGAGATCGGTGAGGAACCGGACTACGACTCGGCCATGGCTGCCGCGCGCGGCTAGGCACCCCGCCGAACCGGTTTTCCGAATGGCTCGCACCGGCGCTCAGGCGCCGTGGCGGGCCATTCGTTTGCCCAGGTAGCCGCCGAGTTGCGGGGATCGATGCGCCCGGCCTCGTCCCGGAAACCGCCGCAACTCACGGATCCGGTGGTAACCTAGTTTGACTTTGGCGTTCGACCCTCGGGGGTATTCGTGTCCAGTAGTGACGACAAGCTGGAATCCTTCACATCAGAAGGCCTCAAGCGCGGCCTCCGCAATCGTCATATGCAGATGATCGCGATTGGCGGCGCCATCGGGACCGGTCTCTTTCTCGCCTCCGGCGGCACGATCGCCAGCGCCGGCCCGGGCGGTGCGTTGGCCGCCTATGCCGTGATCGGAATCATGGTCCTGCTGCTCATGCAGTCGCTCGGCGAAATGGCCGCCCACCTTCCCATCGCGGGATCCTTCCAGAGCTACGCGACGCGGTTCGTCAGCCCCTCCTTCGGCTTCGCCATGGGGTGGAACTACTGGTTCAACTGGGCGATCACGGTTGCGGCGGAATTGGTGGCTGCTGGTCTCATCATGTCCTTCTGGCTTCCGGACGTCCCCGGCTGGGTCTGGGCCGGCGTCTTCCTGGTCCTTCTCACGGCCTTGAACGCCATGTCCTCGCGCGCGTACGGCGAAGGAGAATTCTGGTTGGCCGCGATCAAGGTCGCGGCGGTCATCGTTTTCCTGGTGGCCGGCGTCCTGATGATTTTCGGGATCCTCGGCGGCGATTCTCCGGGCTTCTCGAACTGGACCGAGAGGGAAGCCCCCTTCAACGGTGGTTTCCTGTCGATCATCTCCGTCTTCATGATTGCGGGGTTCTCTTTCCAAGGGACCGAGATGATCGGTGTCGCGGCCGGTGAGGCCGAGAACCCCCGGCGGGACGTCCCCAAGGCCCTGCGCTCGGTTTTCTGGCGCATCATGCTCTTCTACGTCGGCGCCATCATCGTGATCGGTTTTCTGATTCCCTACACCGATCCGAATCTGTTGCGAAGCAACGAGTCCGATATCGCGTTCTCGCCCTTCACTCTTGTTTTCGAGCGGGCCGGCATCGCATTCGCCGCCTCGTTGATGAACGCCGTGATCCTCACGGCGATCCTCTCCGCCGGAAACTCTGGCCTGTATGCCTCCGCCCGCATGCTCCTGTCGCTGGCGCTGGAGGGCAAGGCCCCGAAGATCTTCCGCAAGGTCAACAAGCGCGGCGTCCCCATGCCGGCTCTGCTCGCGACCGCCTCGGTGGGGCTGGCAGGGTTCATCACAGCCGTCATCGGCGAGGGCGCGGCCTACACGTGGCTGGTCAACATCTCCGGCCTCTCGGGGTTCATCGTGTGGGTCGGTATTGCGGTGTGTCATTACAAATTCAGGCGCGCCTACGTCGCCCAGGGTTATGACCTGAAGGATCTCCCGTACAAGGCGCCCCTGTTCCCGCTGGGGCCCATCGTTGCCTTCGCGCTCTGCATCGTGGTGATTCTGGGACAGAATTACCAGGCCGTGTTCAACGGTGAGCTGTTCCATGTGCTGAGTTCCTACATCGGTCTGCCGGTATTCCTCCTGGTGTGGCTGGTGCACAAGCTCGTGACCCGTTCGAAGCCCGTTGCCCTGATGGATGCCGATGTGCAGTCCCTGGAGCCTCAGAAGACCGACGCCTGATCCGGCCGACGCCCCGAGCCGACGTGGGGGCGACGCGGCGGGCGAGCTCCGCGGAGACTCCCCGGCGCCGCCCGTGGAGGGCGCACGGACTCTTGTCGATGAGAATTTCCTGTTGCTAACCTTGGAGTAAGCACAAGGCGGTGCGCCGCAGCCCCCCGATTATGGGGCGCCCCGCCGTTGTGGCCCGCGGCCGGGGGGACAGGTGGG
>JAKDJD010000092.1 GCA_030454085.1 Kocuria sp. | reverse complement strand
GCTCAACGGGCCCCGCCCCCGCGGCCCGTTCTTCGACTAGCCGGGTTGGTCCTCTGACGTGGACTTTGGGGGGTTTTGGCGCGGGGCCTTTTTGGCCGGGCGCTTTTCTTGTGAACTGGCCCAGGTGTAATTGACCGCCTCGTCCGAGGTATAGGAGAGCATCGCGAAAACCTGGCTCGCCATGAGCACGAATACCGCGTAGACGTTGCTCGAGTCGGCAGTATCGGTTCCGATCTGGATCGCGACGACGATGAAGCTGATCCCGAGGAACGCCAGGTTGAACTGCCGGGCCTTGTGGCGCCCGCGAATCACATTGATCGACAGGAGAACCTGGAACACAGCCAAAAGCGTCACGCCGAGGCTCATGAATGTCAGCACGAAGTTCCACACGTCGTTGCCGGTGTCGCTCACAAAATTTCTGGCAGAAACGGCCAGGTCGTTATCCAACTGATCGACGACTCCGGGAGTCATGAGCCGGTACACCGACCGAGCGACTTGCAACAAGGCCACCAGCGTCACTAGCCCACCGGCGAGCCAGACGTCCGGCGGGGCCTTCTTGGCCAGCTCGGACAGGTTACGGTGCTTCCGGCTCGGGTCCTTCTGTTCCTCCGACAAGTGGTCGCCGGGCACGACGTCGTCCAAGTCCAGGATCGGCAAATCCCCGTCGGTATTGATGCTGTCGCCGCCGCCGTTGCGCGAGTTGTACCCGCCCATGAAATCGTTCAGAACCTCGTGGGAGACCTCGGGGTTCTTGTACTCCAGGGTCGAGACGACATAGTCGCGCTCCTGATCGGTATCTGGATCCACCTTGTGCGTGACTTGGAAGGTGAAGAGGGACAGGCCGACGGCGTGGTCGTAGGTCGCCGCGGCCAGCCAGTCGACTTCGATACCGCCGGGCAGCTTCCAGCCTTTGGGGGTCTTCCAGAAACGCACGTGGTGGCGTTTGCTGGGATTGCCGTCCACTTCCTGCTGATACGCGAAGTCCTGTTTCCTGCCGAACAGCATGAGGGGACTGACAGGAGCCTCCGGATAGGAGGTCTTGCGAAGGGACGAGACGACGATGCGCCAGGAACTCTTCAGCGTCACGTCCTCCGCCTTGGTCCAGCCGGCCTTCTCCATGGCCTCGTGGATGTCGTCCTCTTCGGCCTTGAGGGCCAGGTTGACCGGATCGCCGAGGAGTCCGTCCGCGGTCTGCGTGCGTCCGAAAAAGTAGTCCGGAACGTAGATGTTGGTCATGATCCGGTGCATGCGGGGCAGCGTCAGGTAGGAGGCCAGGCCCCAGAAGACGAGGATGAACAGAACCGACCACCAGCTCAGATGCACGGCTTCCGTGAGGGAGACGACAGCGAGCCACAGCGAGGCCAAACCGGCAAACACGAAATAGATCCTGTCGGAGAGCCCCTCGACCAGCCGTCGGCTGTCCGAGAATTGCTGTTTGATTCGGCTCTCGCCGGCTTTGTCGGTGTCTCCCTTGTAGACAGGGTAGTTGGGGTCGTCTGTCACGTTCGGGATCTTCTCCTCGGGCTCTGCGGCCCAGGCCTTGCTGGCGCAGGCGGCGCTCTCACCCGTTCGGCGGGCCAATGATTCAGGGGGGGGTGGGGCGGCCGCCGGGGCCGGCGGGCCCCCGGCAGGCCCCGAT
>JAKDJD010000091.1 GCA_030454085.1 Kocuria sp. | reverse complement strand
AGTCCGGGATCTCTCGGTCGACGGTGTCGCGGATCTGTGCCGACATCGACGAGGCGGAATTTTTCAAGTCAAGCGGTACCAGGGTGAGTGAGGCAGTGGTTAGGCTGCCTCTGTTTCGGTGCCCTCCTTTGGTTGGTTGATCCATGCCGGTCCGGGTAGGGCCAGGATCTTGGGATCGGTGGCCTTGCTGAACCTTTGGGGGTGTTTGGCCCGCGCGGCAGCCAAGGTCTGTGAGCGTTTCACGGCGACGCTATCGGCGAAGCCATAGTGGACGTTGGCTGGAGTATGGAACCCGATGCCAGAATGCTGATGAGCGTGATTGTACCAATCCACGAATTCACTGATGAAGGCCCGCGCGTCGCCCAGGGACGCGAAGCGATCGGGGAAGGTTGGCCCGTACTTCATGGTTTTGAAGAGACTTTCGCTGTACGGGTTGTCGTTGCTCACCCGGGGCCTGGAATGGGATCGGGTGACCTCCAGATCCGAGAGCAGTCCGGCAACGGTCTTCGACGTCATCGAGGTCCCGCGGTCGGCGTGGACGACTTCGGGGATGCCGTGGATGCCGAAGATCTCCTTCATCATCTCCACCGCCAGGACCCCTGATTCGGTGGCGTGCACGTGCGCGCCGACGATGAACCTCGAATGGATGTCCACCATCAGGTAACAATCGAAGTACTTGCCCTTCACCGGGCCAGCCAGCTTCGTAATATCCCAGCTGAGCACCTGACCAGGTGCGGTAGCGACCAGTTCCGGAATGGCCCGGGCCGGGTGCTTGGCCAGCCGGCGGCGCTCCTTGACCTGCTCGTTCTCCTGCAGGACCCGGTAGAACGTGGAGACCGAGCCCAGGTAGATGCCCTCATCGAGTAGCTTCGCGTAGACCTGCAGGGGCGCCAAGTCCACGAACTCCGGGGAGTTCAGCGCGGCCAGGATCTCGGCCCGCTCCGCGGCACACAGCTTGTTTGGCGGCACCACCGGCTCGTGGTCCACCGGGGCGGCAGGTTTACGGTAGATCGTGGTGCGTGAGAGGCCGAGCAGGGCCGCGGCCTGCCGCGTCGGAACAGCCGCCTCCACCAAATGCCGGTAGGCGCTGGTCATTTCTTCCTGGACTTCGGCTCGTCCGGTGATTCCTTGATGGCGTTCTCGAAGAACGCCGAGAGTTTTTCCATGATTCCCAAGGCAGCCTCGGTTCGTTCCAACCGGCCCTCACTCACCTCCAGCTGGCGGCGCAAACGCGCGATCTCGGCCTGTTCTGCAGAGAGCTTGCCAATGGTTTCCCCGGGCTTCTTTCCGGTGAGAGCACCGGCATCACGAAGCTTTCGCCATTCAGCGATCTGCGAGGAATACAAACCCTGTTCCCGCAGAAAAGCACCGCCCTCCTTGCCGGTGCAGGCGTCCTCGTACTGGGTCAACAACTCAAGCTTCTGCGCGGGAGTGAACGACCTTCGACGGGTCGGTCCACCGGCACGCGGTCCGGAACTATTCATGGACCCATTTTGGCCTACTTCGGCCACAACGAGATTCGACATATTGATTGGTTTCCTGGTTCTCGCCCTACGTGGTCGGACTGATTTGCTCTGTCACCGTGGTCCCGCTCCAGCCTGACACGTAGGGCAACCGGGACCGGATCAAATTCCGGTGAGTTGAATAGCGGCAACCGTGTTGGTG